>JBLGAF010000012.1:0-21793 GCA_047612075.1 Oleispira sp. | reverse complement strand
TTTTCAAAAAGTGTTTTTTGAGTTTCTACAGTTAACAATTTACTGGCGAACAGTTCTGTTTTCATTTGTGTCATGGCCATTCCCGCATAACCGCAGGGGTTAATACGCTGGAAGGGTTCCATGTCCATATCAATATTAAGGGCTAGACCATGAAACGACCGGCCTTGTTTAATGCGTAAGCCTAAAGAAGCTATTTTTGCGTCGCCAATGGCCTGCTTAACATAGACCCCTGGGGCCTCTTTTTTTGGTGCACCCTCTATCTTAAAATCGTTTAAGGTTGCGACGATTGCATCCTCAATCGTGCTGACCAGTTGCCTTGGCCCCCAGCCTTTGCGCTTAATGTCTATCATCAAATAAACGACCAGTTGACCTGGACCATGGTAGGTAACTTGGCCCCCTCGGTCACTTTGAACAACGGGAATGTCGCCGGCAAATAAAATATGCTCTGACTTACCTGCTTGGCCTTGAGTAAAAACTTTGTGGTGTTGCAGTAGCCAGATTTCATCAGGGGTGTCGTCACGTCTATTTTTAGTAAAGTGAAGCATTTTTTCGTGAGTTTGATTATAGTCCAGTAGGCTTTTATTAATATCTTGATCCTGAAAATCGCGCACAAAAAGCGTTAGATTTTTATCGATATTAAAATCAGCCACTGAATCAATCATCACATCACCATTTTAACGCATTCAAGCGACGTAAGTTCAATGTGCAATTGTTCTAATTGATCTTTGCCTGTGGCCGTAATGTAGAGGGTAATAGAACGGAACGTACCTTTTGCACTGTCCTTGGAGTGAACTTTACCGATATCCAAGCTAGGATCATGTCGACGCATCACTTCTATAATAATAGTATCGTAGCCCGCGATGCATTGCCCAACCACTTTAATGGGATAGTTGGCGCAAGGGAACTCAATTTTTGGCGCGTCTTGCGGAGCTCTAGTACCCTTTGGCAGGGTACTTTTGATGGGCATTTTCATTGCAATTACCTGTTCTTAACCCTTAATGCTAACCTTCACTACCACTCAACTTAATAAAGAATAGCTTAATACCATCCCAAAGACGGCTAAAGAAGCCTGCTTCTGTCACATCATTTAACGCAACAAGGGAACGTTCAGCTAAGACTTTATCTTCTAATCGAATAGTCAAAGTGCCTTGGATTTCACCAGTATTAAGCGGTCCTTCAATAAATTCATTGGTTAAGGTTTCTACCTGCAAATGCTCTTTAGAACCGCGAGCGATAGTAATATGCAGGTCTTTGTTTAGACCAATTTCGAACTCCGTTTCTTCGCCGTACCATACTGGTAAGGTTTTAATAGTGGCACCCGCTTCGTATAGACGATAGGTTTCGAAGTAACGGAAGCCGTAAGTCAATAATTTTTGTGTTTCTGTCGCACGCGCATTCTCGCTATTGGTGCCCATCACTACGGCAATTAAACGCATACCGTCACGCTGTGCAGAAGCGGTTAAGCAATATCCTGCTTCTTCGGTATGGCCTGTTTTTAAGCCGTCGACACTGGGGTCACGCCATAAAAGCTTGTTGCGGTTTGGCTGACGAATTTTATTAAATTCGAAATACTTTTCTTTATACAGTGCATAGTATTCAGGATGATCGTTGATAATAGCTTGGGCTAACATCGCCATATCCAGAGCACTTGAGACGTGACCTTTAGCAGGCCAACCTGTCGCATTTTTAAATTGAGTATTTGCCATGCCCATACGCTGAGCATGCTGATTCATAAGATCGACGAAAGCATCTTCTGAACCAGCGACGTATTCTGATACAGCAATACTGGCGTCATTACCCGATTGAATAACAATACCTCTAATCAGATCAATCAGTGCAACATCACGACCTTCGCGGATGAACATTTTTGAACCACCCATCTTCCAAGCTTTTATACTAATTGGAACTTGGTCCTGCTCGCTTAGATTACCTAGGGCCAACTCATGAGTTGCCAGATAACTGGTCATCATTTTGGTCATACTGGCTGGCGGTAATTGCTTGTCAGCATTTTTCTGCACCAGAATTTCACCACTCGCAGCATCCATAAGGACGTAAGCTGTAGCGTTTATAACAGGAGGTTTAGGTATAATAACCGACTGGGCTTGAGCGGTTGATAATGTGCAGGTAACGCTGACAAGAGCGATTATACTGGCGGTAAAAACTTGGCGAATGTTCATAAGAGTATAATTTAATAATGTATCGGTGAATTTCATAGAAAATAATAAACGCATTGTAACAGCTCATAAGCCATTGTGCTAAATCTGATCAGCCGTAATGACTATCATTATATCAAAGTTGATGTGCAGCCAAAACCAATGATTTAGGAAGCTGATGGCGACTTAAAAGGTTAAGCACTTGTTCAATCGCTTGCCCTTCTGGAACAGGGCCAATGCGCACTTTATGCAAACTGCGGTTTTTGTTGGTGGTAATAATGACTGGCCATTGCTGCAGAGACTGTAACTTTTTTTGCAATGCTTTAGCTGATTGCTCGTTCCTTAACGCACTCACTTGTAGCCATTTTCTAGGACCTTCTATCGGTGCTGAGATGACCTCTAGACTAACGGCGGCAGTGCCCATTTTATGAATACCCAATTTCACTGCAGCGGCATACGATAAATCAACAATGCGGCCTTCATGAAAGGGGCCACGATCGTTGACTCGCACAATCACAGAATCTTGAGTATCTAAACGAGTCACTTTTACATAGCTCGGTATTGGCAACGTTTTATGCGCGGCAGTCATTTGATAAACATCGTAGACTTCACCATTAGACGTTTTATGGCCATGGAATTTCATACCATACCAAGAAGCAAAACCTTGTTGTTTAAACCCGGCTCCCTCTGCCATCACTGCGTATTCTTGTCCGAATACAGTATAACGCTTTGGATTTCCCATTGAGCTTAAAGGCTCCGCCTTAACTTTCGCATCTTTTAATAATGTGGGATCTAATATCGGATTAGGAATGAAGTCTTGGGAGTGCTGATAGCGCCCCGTACTACAGGCGCTTAATTGCAATAAACTCGTAAAAAGGCTGATCAGTACGACCAGCCTTAGAGAAGGATTTGTGTTCATCATGGTGTATTTATTTGCTTACTTAATTGCTTGGCTTAATTGATAGACGGCCATGGCATACATTCGGCTATGGTTGTAGCGTGTAATAACGTAAAAGTTGTGGTTACCTAGCCAAAACTCAGCGCCATTTTCACCCATGAGTTTCACTAAAGTTGCACTGGCATCGTCGGCAACAGCTTCGGTTGGGGTTACGCCAAGTGCTTTTAATTCGCTCACTTTCCATTTGGGCTTTAAGCGATCGTTAACCGCTTCTTCATATTCGCTTCCACTAACCCGAACCCGCTGGGTAACCGCTTCACCTTGCTTCCAGCTATGACGTTTAAAGTAGTTTGCAACGCTGCCAATAGCATCGGCTTTATTGGTCCATAAATCTTTTTTACCATCGCCGTCATAGTCAATGGCATAGTAACGATAACTGCTTGGAATAAACTGTCCGTAACCCATCGCTCCGGCATAAGACCCTTTGATTTCATAAGGTTCTACCCCCTGTTCTTGGCTCAGCACAAAGAATTCTTTTAGCTCTCGCCAGAACAATGAGCGCTTTGGATAATCAAACGCCAGCGTCGATAATGAGTCTAATACACGATAGTTACCTTGGCGCTTACCATAATAAGTTTCTACGCCGATGATCGCACCGATTATTTCTTTCGGTACGCCAAACTCTTGCTCAGCTTTATTTAATAATTCAGCATTATCCGTTAAGAACTGCTTGCCTTGCTCAATGCGTTTTTCCGTTAAAAAAATCTTACGATAGTCAGCCCAGGTTTTGGTTTTTTCTGCTGGGCGTGAAATAGCATTTAATACTGACTCTAAACGCTCAGCTTGAGCTAACCAGATTTTTGTTTGTGCGGGCTTGATACCGTGTTCAGCTTCTAGTTCTTTGGCAAACTCGTTAAATCTTTCATGTTGATCGTAACCTGCACTGGCGACGTTCGCGCCTATTAATAGTGCGCATGTGCTAATAAGTAATACAATTTTCTTCACAGTGGCTTCCCTAAGACTGATGTAACTTGATAAAATAATTATTGAACAATAATTTATGTAACTATTACTCTATGTAACTATTAATCTATATATAACTGCTATATAAATACTGCGCTAAAATTATACTGCACGATAAATGCATCACACCCTATACGCTTTACTTTTCTTTTCACATTTTATTTATCTAGTCCTGTTCATACTGCTCTATTTAACATCATGAGTATACATCGACATCATAACGCCAAAAGCGGCTAATAAACTGACTACCGATGTACCGCCCCAGCTTACCAGAGGTAAAGGTACTCCGACTACGGGAAGCAATCCGCTAACCATACCAATATTTACAAAAACATAAATAAAAAACGTTATAATTAAACTGCCGGATAATAGGCGATTAAATATTAATGTGCATCGAGCCGCCATATATAAGCCCCGTATTATTATTAAAAAATATAAAGTTAATAATAATAATACGCCAATCAGACCTAATTCTTCTGCGAGTACCGCAATAATAAAATCAGTATGACTCTCGGGTAGAAACTCTAATTGGGATTGCGTGCCCTGCATCCAACCTTTTCCTTCAATTCCACCAGAACCAATGGCTGTTTTTGACTGAATAATATTCCAACCAGAACCGAGTGGGTCGCTTTCAGGATTTAAAAAAGTCAGTACGCGCTGCTTCTGATAGCTGTGCATGACAAAGAACCACATTAGAGGCGCGCAGGCCGCAACAATGCTGATCATGGAAAAGATTAACCACCAAGGTATGCCAGCGAAAAATAACACCAGCAATCCAGATGCACCGATTAAAATAGACGTACCTAAATCAGGCTGCTTTAAAATTAATACCAAAGGAATGGCAATTAATACCACAGCTTTTGCCAAAGTGAATAGTTTAGGCGGTGAACCCTTTGTGGTCATATACCAAGCGATTGATAACGGTAAGGCTAACTTCATTAATTCTGACGGCTGAAACCGCGGTAATCCTGGAATTGCTAACCAACGCTGCGCGCCCTTGCCAGAAACCCCGAGCACTAGCACGCCAATCAATGCCAACACACCTATTACATAAGCCCAAGGAGCTAATATTTGATAGACTCGAGGAGGAATCTGCGCAGCGACCAGCAGCAAAATAAAACCAATGAGATAATGTATCGCCTGCTTTTGTACCATGACTAAATCTTGGCCACTAGCACTATAAAGAACTAGCAGACCCGATGTGCATAATACGACCAATAATAACAATAATGGTAAGTCGATATGAAAACGCGCAAACAATAACTTACTGCGCTTAAAACCTGCTTGGTTAGCGCCCAAGACATGCATTTGGTGACGAAAATCTGTTGCTGCCATTAGCCTTCTGCTCCTAACAGATATTCTTGCATAACCGCTTTCGCAACAGGCCCTGCGGTGCGTCCTGCTGATTCACCGTTTTCAACGATAACCGCGATAGCAATGGCGGGACTTTCTATCGGTGCAAACGCGATAAACAAGGCATGATCTCGGTTTCGTTCTGCCAGGGTCTCTGAATCGTACTCTTCATTTTGGGCAATACTGACAACCTGTGATGTTCCGGTTTTTGCAGCCATAGTGAACTTAAGGTTGTACCCTAATGCTCGCCCAGTGCCCCTTGACCCGGTAATAACATCAGCCATAGCGTCAAACATTTTGTCCCAATTCTTTGGGTCTTTTAAAATAATATCATCCAGTGCTTGGCTATCATCGATGTTTGATTCCCCCCCTAATGTGTCCATTAATCGCGGCGTATGCCATTTACCTTTAGCCGCAAGCACTGCAGTTGCTGTCGCTAATTGCAGTGGAGTGGCTAACATAAACCCTTGTCCAATACCTAAGTTCAATGTATCACCAGCATACCAAGATCGTCCACGCTGTTTCTTTTTCCATTTACGATCTGGCAGTAAACCCGATAATGCATTAGGCACATCAAAAGTCATGTTACGACCAAAACCAAATTTTCCTAAGAAAGGTGAAATATTATCAACGCTGGTTTTAAAAGCCGAATCATAGAAATAGGTATCGCAAGATTCAACAATGGCGCGGTGAAGATCCACGAAACCGTGCCCTGTGCGTTTCCAGTCGCGGTATAAACGATCATCATTTTCTAGCTGGTACGAGCCATTATCGTAAATAGTATCTTGCCAAGTCACCGCATTAGCCTCTAAAAAAGATAAGCCTAGAAAGGGCTTTAAGGTTGAAGCAGGGGGGTATTGGCCACGTATTGCGCGATTAACTAAAGGCAAGTCGGGGTTATTACGCAAGCCAGAGTATTCTGTATGCGAGATACCGGTAACAAACGAGTTGGGGTCGTAACTGGGGTTACTGTATTGAGTTAAAATGCCACCGGTTGCCACATCGATAGCCACTACTGCACCACGATAACCTTCCATCGCTTTTGCCGCCGCTTTTTGCAGACGCTGATCTAGGTGTAATACTAGGTCTTTGCCGGGTACGGGGTCCACTTGCTCGATCACTTGTAGGATTCGACCGCGGGCATTGGTTTCTACTTTTTGATAGCCAACCTGTCCATGCAATTCATTTTCATAGCGTTTTTCTATCCCTAACTTGCCAATATGCTTAGTGGCGCTGTATTGCTTTTTATCGAGATGCTTTGTTTCTTTTTCATTAATACGGCCAACGTACCCCAGAGCGTGCACTGAGACTTTACCCTCAGGATAGTGGCGAATTAAACGGGCCTCTACATCGATACCGGGCAAGTAAAAGCGATTGACCATAACTTTAGCAATTTCTTCTTCGTCGAGCTGATATTTAACGACAATCGCTTCATATGGGCGACGTCTATACTTCAGTCGCTTGCGAAATTGTTCTTCATCGCGTTCGCTGATATCGATTAATATTTTTAAATAATCTAAAGTTTGATCGACATCGTTAACCCGCTCTTTTACTAACGTCAGGCTATAACTCGGTATATTTTCAGCCAGCAATATGCCATTACGGTCATAAATTAAGCCTCTGTTAGGAGCGACGGGCCTAAGTTGGATGCGATTATTTTCGGATAGGTCTTGGTATTTTTGATGTTCAACGATTTGCAAGAAAGCAATGCGTCCAGCCAATATTGAAAGTAAAGAAAAGATAACGATCGCCATGAAGATGGCACGACTGCGGAACAGCTTTTGCTCTGCCATTTTATTTCTGAACGATTTCCCCCACATTCATACTTCTCGCTGTCTTATTATTCGCTAATGATTGAGTTGGTCTTATTTATGATAAGGATGACCTTGCAGTATCGTCCATGCACGATAGATCTGCTCTGCCATTACAATGCGAACAAGAGGATGTGGCAAAGTTAGGTTTGATAATGACCAGCGCTGGTTGGCACGAGCCATCACGTCATCGCTCATACCGTTAGGGCCACCAATCAACAAACAAATATCCTTACCCTCCATGCGCCAGTTGGTTAATTGCTCACTCAACTGCTCGGTGCTCCAAGGCTTACCTTTAACATCCAACGCAACGACCCACTCTTGGGGTTTGATGGCTTTTAGCAGCATTTCACCTTCTTGCTGCTTGACCTTGGCCACTGAAGTACTTTTACCTCGGTGACCACTGGCTAACTCCACCAGCTCTAAATTACAGTCGGAAGGTAGGCGTTTGGCATATTCTTTATAACCTTGCTCTACCCAGGACGGCATTTTTTGACCGACGGCCAATAGACGGAGTTTCATCAGAGATTATTCTTCTATCAAGTCGTCTTATCGATTATTCAACAGCTTCTTGGGTTTCGCTAGGCTCGCCCCACAGGCGCTCTAAGTCGTAGAAGTGACGCGCTTGTTCGGTCATGACGTGCACAATGACATCGCCTAAGTCCAATAACATCCAATCAGATGAATCACGACCTTCAGCACCCAGTGGCTTTAAGCCTTTTGCTTTAGCTTCAGTAGACGCGTTGTCACACACGGCTTGGGCGTGTTTTTTAGACGTGCCTGTCGCTAAGATCATGTAATCAGTTACCGAAGTACGGCCGCGTACATCAATTACTGTGATGTCTTTAGCTTTCAGGTCTTCTAGAGCATTAATAACTAATTTTTTAATTTCTTCAGTTTGCATTGAGTTTTCGCTATCGCTTTCAGTCAAGTTGATAAAGTTGGTATTCTGCTATGTAATTTAACACGGCATCCGGGGTTAATAATTGAGCCCCTTGGCCTTGCGCTAATAAACTGCGCAAATACGTTGCAGATACATCTAATAAGCGCCAATTAAGGCGAATTAGCTTTCCGTTCGTGCATTCTAGCAAATTATCCAGCTCTGTGGCGTGTTGTTTCAGCCATTGTCCTTGTAATGTATCAACTGAGAACTGATTTTCATGACCTCGGTTGATAATCGCTAGATTTGCGAGAGATAAAAACTCATCGATTCTGTGCCACTGGTGCATAGAACCCCAAGCATCATCACCCATCACCCAACTTAATGCGGTGTCTTTGGGTAGTTGTTGTCTTAATAGTTCTAACGTCGCGACACTGTAGCTAGGCTGATCACGCTTCAATTCGATATCATCAGCAACGATACCGGTTAAAGGTTCACCACCTATACATTGCTGGGTAAGGTGTTGGCAGGCTAACTGTACCATGGCCAGTCGGTGCTTCGCACTGGCTTTGGGCTGTGGTCGATGCGGAGGTACTTTATTGGGAATTAAGCGTACTTCATCAAAACCCGCCAAGCGCAATTCGATTGCCATGCGTAAATGGCCAATATGAATCGGGTCGAAAGTACCTCCTAACAGGGCAATGTGCTTCATTTAAATAGATTCATGTATGTTTTTCATTAAGTCGTATCACTATTTACGTATTTCGCCATCGCCCAAGACTACATACTTCTGCGATGTGAGACCCTCAAGTCCTACAGGGCCCCTAGCGTGAATTTTGTCAGTTGAGATACCGATTTCAGCACCTAAACCATATTCAAAGCCATCAGCAAAACGAGTTGAGGCGTTAATCATTACCGAGCTTGAGTCGACTTCCACCAAGAAACGACGAGACCGAGTATAGTTTTCACTGACGATTGTATCGGTATGATGCGAACCGTGGATATTGATATGATCGATCGCTCGGTCTAGATTATCAACAATTTTAATCGCTAAAATAGGCGCCAGGTATTCGGTATCCCAATCTTCTGCGTTTGCCGCGATGGCAGCGGGCAAGATCGCCATAGTTTTTTCACAACCGCGTAACTCAACACCCAGAGCAATATAAGCCTCGGCTAAGTCAGGCAAAACTTGCTCGGCAATATTTTGATGAACCAATAAAGTCTCCATCGTATTACAAGTGCCATAGCGATGGGTTTTTGAGTTGATAGCGATATTCGTCGCTTTTGCGAGATCGGCATCTTCGTCAATATAAACGTGGCAAATGCCATCAAGGTGTTTGATTACCGGAACTTTGGCATCGCGGCTAATACGCTCGATCAGGCCTTTACCACCCCGTGGAACGATGACATCGATGTATTCAGGCATTGTGATCATTTCGCCAACGGCTGCGCGGTCTGTGGTTTCAATCACTTGCACGGCTTCTATTGGCAAGCCCGCTGCTTTCAGACCTTGGGCAATACAGACGGCTAACGCTTGGTTGGATTCAATGGCTTCAGAACCCCCTCGCAAAATAGTCGCGTTGCCGGATTTTAAGCATAAACTAGCCGCTTCGATGGTCACATTGGGACGCGATTCGTAGATGATGCCAATAACGCCCAGCGGCACACGCATTTTACCCACTTGAATACCACTTGGACGGTAGTTCAAGTCCGTAATGCCACCCACCGGATCGGCTAAGCCTGCGACCTGTTTTAGGCCTTCTAACATAGTATCGATACGGCCATCAGTGAGTTCAAGGCGGTCAAGTAATGCAGCGTCTAGGCCGTTTTCTTCACCACGGGCCATGTCTGCGGCATTGGCCAGTTTTAATACTTCGCGGCTGGCTTCAATGTGTGCAGCGATGCTCAACAATGCTTGGTTTTTAATTCCAGTGGTCGCACGAGCCATCGCTCGAGACGCTTGGCGCGCTTGCTGACCTAGGGTGTGCATATATTGCTGGATTTCCATCATCGCTCTCTTTGCCTATTAACTGATTTTATTGTGCTCTTTATTGGCTCGAGTATACAGGGTAGAAAAGCTTTGTTCATCCACTCTATTTGCAACTATCCTGCGATTGCCACTACAATTAAGGCAACTGAATTTTACAAGTTGTCGCGTCGTTTATGGAAAAGCCTGCCCTTCAGCAAGTTATCATTTTGCAAGTGAAAATTGTTTATTGTTTATTAGCGGCTTTTGCTCTTAGTATTATTGCCCTTTTAGACTATTTAAAGCAGGCGCAGGTGTTTGCACTGATCGCCGCCAGCTTCAGTGCATTGTTAGTTATTTATGCCAGCTACTTGCTGCTGAGAAGAAAAAAACGTATCGCTCCTTATGTGGAATGGACGCTGACCATTTTACTTGGAGCCTTTACTATCTTTGGTATGCAGCAAGAAAGTAATGTCGTGCAGTGGGTGTACTTTTTTCCTATTTATGTATTCTTTCTATTTCCATTCACCCTAGCCAACTATATTACCCTGACTTACAGCGCCGTTATATTTGTAGTGGTGCTGAATAATTTCGATAGCTATATTCGCTTACAACTATTGTTTACTTACACCGCGTGTTATGCGTTTTCGATGGTGTACGCATTAGTGAATGATCGCAATAATATGATGCTATCAAACCTGATTAATACTGACCCACTGACCCAAGTCTATAACGAGCATCAACTTCATCACAATATGAGTAAAGAAATTACTCGAGCCGATCGCCAACGTACCGATTTAGCATTAATTATTATTCGCTTACCAGCTACTTGGCAGCAGCTAAAAGCGGGAGAGTATGAAAATAGAATGGCTAAAGTAGGTCATCGTTTACACTCTCTCATTCGTGAGTTCGATACCTGTTATCGCTTAAATAACGATGATTTTGTCATTATGCTGCCAAACAGTGACCACGAAGATAGTGAAAAAATGTGTGAGGATTTATTGGCGTATATTAGCGAGACTCGCCACGCGATATACAATGATTTTTTAATAAAAATGGCAACCTATCGCCCCGAGGATGACAGCTACAGCTTCTTAAAACGTGCGACCTCTCAATTCAAGGAGTCGAACTAATGGAACAACAACAATTAACGCTTCGCATTCAAATTATTTTATATACTCTAGCAGCTTTTGCTATTTGTATTTTAATGATCGACCAATATCGTCAAGGTTTTTATTCTTTAATTTTATCGAATGCTATCGGTGTTCCCGCTTTTTTATTCAGCGCTATTTTTCTATATATTAATCGCGATCGTAGCCCACCCCTTTGGGTACATCATGTATTAATTATTTTGCTCGCATCTTTGGCACTCTATCAGCTAGTTCATTACCCTGAGTTAATGACACACTACTTGTATGCTTTACCGTTATTCAGCTTCTTTTGTTTGCCTATTTTGAATGCCACCATTATTAATATAATTATTACAGCAATAGCTTCGTTTATATTGTGGAAGCAACTCGGATGGCAGGAAGGTTTGCGCTCAGGCACTAATTATTGTTTATTTTTGGGGTCTGCTTGGTGTTACGCATATTTAACTCAGATTAAACAAGATTCGCTCCGTCTTCTAGCGCTAACCGATCAGATTAGCGGTGCTTATAATAAACGTCATTTTTACCATACTCTGGATCGTGAAATTAGCCGCAGTGAAAATTCTAATGATCCTATTAGTGTAATTGCACTTACAATTGATGATTATCATCAAATGATGGATATTCACGGTCGCCGTTCAAGCAATAACTTTTTATCTTTTTTCACAGAGCAAGCGCGAGATATTATTCGGGCAGGGGATGAGGTTTTTCGTTTAGAAGAGGATTTATTTATTTTAATTTTACCCCACTGTCCCAACGATGGTGCGATTGTTTTAATGGAACGGATTAAACGTAATCTGCAGCAGCAATCTTGGGAACCTATTACTGAGCTCAACTTATCAACCAGTGCCGCGAGTTGGTCAAGAGGGGAAACGTCACAAGAATTACAGAAACGTTTGTTGCAGAGCTTAACCAAACAGCAGAAAACGACCCTACAATTGGCGGCGTTTTCTGAGCAGTGATGTTAGCAGCGCTTTAAAAAAATCACCTACATCTTTTTATTATCACAGTTGATAATACGACCTTTCTTATCGACAAGAATACCGGAAGCAGTTGGGGTTTTATCAGCTCTCATTAATAGACTTCCGCCCGAGCAAAAAGCGGTTTTCCCTGAAGGCTTGGACGATGTTTTAACATCATATCCAGGCTTTAGCGTTAATAATTTAAAATCTTCAATCATGGCCGAATCCGACTCGTTAGAATGGCGTAAATAACCATAATATTCCAATGATATGACCGATATAATAATACCTGCGAGTAAACCCATAACTAGGTGTTTAACTTTATCGCCATCTTTTGATACGCGTTTTTCTACTTTGCCCATGCTATTTCTTCCAAAAAATAATTAGTTTTAAAGGTTATTGGTTTTACCCGTCAGTCAATTAAACCTATCGGTACTCATAATGGCACTGCTTCTTTTGCATTGGCTGCTAACCGATTTTCAGTCAGCTTTGATAACAAAGATCGAGGCAAGCCCGAGAAGCTGCCGTTCGACATAATAACCACATCATCGCCACATTGAATATTACGTAATAGTTGCTGTTCTAGTGCTGCCACTGTATTGAAAACGTACTGATTTTTCATGCCAGATAGAGCATCGATAAGCGACCAAGATAAACCCTCTGGTTCTAGCCAATAAGTAAAATCTGCGTCTTCCACACTGGCGGCCAACTTGGCTTTATGCTGACCCAATTTCATGGTGTTCGAGCGTGGTTCTAACACTGCTATTAAACGCCCACTGCGCCCCTGCACATGCTGCGCGGCTTTCGCTCCTGATAGCGTTAGCTTGATCGCAGTGGGATGGTGAGCAAAGTCGTCAAAAATACGAGTACTATTGATCTCACCTGCAATACCGACCTCTCCCACTAATTCCATCCGACGCTTCACCGATTGAAATTCTGCTAATGCTGCAGCCGAAGTGCGTGGTTCAATACCGACATGGCGCGCGGCAATAATCGCAGCCAAAGCGTTATACATATTGTGTTCACCGTTGAGTGCCCAGCTTACTTCGCACGCTAGCTGTCCTTGGTGATACACATTAAACTGACTAAAATCGGCCAAAACCGCTGCCACCGCCCAGCCTTCTGGCTGATTCTTATCAACACGAATATGAGCTTGTTCGCTCCAACAACCTTGGGCGATAACACGCTGCAGTGCTTCATTCTCAGTGGGGTAGATGATTTGCCCAGTAGCAGGCACTGTGCGTACAAGATGATGAAACTGACGTTCAATGGCGGCGAGATTATCAAAAATATCGGCGTGATCAAATTCAAGATTATTCATCACCAAGGTTCTTGGATGGTAATGAACAAACTTAGAACGTTTATCGAAGAAGGCCGTATCGTATTCATCCGCCTCTATAATGAAAAAGTTAGAGTCGGTGAGACGGGCAGAAGTAGAGAAGTTTTCCGGTACACCGCCAATCAAGTAGCCGGGATTCATACCGGCATATTCCAACAACCAAGCTAGCATACTAGAGGTGGTGGTTTTGCCATGAGTGCCGGCAACCGCCATCACCCACTTGTCTGCTAGTAAGTACTTACCTATCCAGTCAGGACCGGAAATATAAGGAAGGCCACGATCGAGGACGAACTCAACCGCAGGATTGCCTCGACTCATGGCATTACCAATAATCACATAATCCGGTGCTGGATCGAGTTGCCTAGGATCAAAACCGGCAATAACTTCAATCCCTGCCTGTTCGAGCTGATCGCTCATTGGCGGGTAAATGCCTTGATCTGAACCGGTAACTCTATGCCCTTGGGCTTTCGCTAACTGAGCAAGGCTGCCCATAAAGGTGCCACAAATACCCAAAATATGAAGATGCATGCCGACTACCACAGAATTCGAATTTGGCTAGTGTACTTGCTCTTGTCTTTACTCGCTAGTGACTGAGCAAGTATCCATTTGCTCAAGGTCACTCAATCATCAAGTTATTGCCTTCGATCATTGTTCAAATTTTAGGCATTCAAACTGAAGCAGATTTCAGGTAAGATGCAATAATTTTTTATGTTCCCCACCCTTCGCCTAATCACTTTTGAGAAACAGATATGCAATCTTTGCCTTCATTCCTGCAAGCACACAATACTCCAAGTGATATTGCTGCCATCCTTAATGGTCTTATGATCTCTTGTGTAGAGATTTCTAGCAAACTACAACAGGGCGCATTAGCAGGTATTTTAGGCAGCGCTGAACAGGAGAATGTTCAGGGTGAGACTCAGAAGAAGTTAGACGTTATCTCTAACGACATCATCAAAGACCAGCTCGCGAGCATGAGTATGGTTAAAGGTATGGCCAGCGAAGAAGAAGACTTCCCGGTTGCCTGTAATGCTGACGGTGAATATCTGGTATTGTTCGATCCTTTAGACGGCTCTTCTAACATTGATGTAAATGTTACCGTCGGTACTATCTTCTCTATTTTAAAAACTACCAAAGACGCTGATGCTTCATCAGCTAATGCTTACTTACAAGCCGGAACTGAGCAAATTTCTGCGGGTTATGTACTGTATGGCCCTTCTACTATTTTGATGCTAACCACAGGTGAAGGCGTTCATTCTTTTACGATGGATCCTGCCAGTGGTGAGTTTGTTTTAATGCGTGAGAACGTGCAAATTCCTGCGCAAACTCAAGAGTTCGCAATTAACATGTCTAACCAGCGTTTTTGGTTGCCAGAAATGCAGAACTACGTGGCCGATTTGCTGCAAGGTGAAGAGGGGCCGTTAGGTAAGCGTTACAACATGCGCTGGGTTGCAGCCATGGTTGCTGAAGTTCACCGTATACTGACTCGTGGTGGTATCTTTATGTACCCATACGATAACCGTGATCCTTCTAAGCCGGGTAAGCTGCGTTTGATGTATGAAGGCAATCCAATGAGTATGTTGATCGAACAAGCTGGCGGTAAAGCCAGTACAGCGTACGCGCCAATTATGGCAGTAACCCCTACTGATATTCATCAGCGTGTTTCTGTGGTGATGGGATCTACGGATGAAGTTGATACGGCACTGTCTTATCATAATAAATAAATTATGTAGATGATTCAGCAATAAAAAAAACGGAACTAATAAGTTCCGTTTTTTTTATGTCTTAATTTTAGCTTGTTAGTCTATTACTAAAAAACAACCGTCTTATTGCCGTGTAATAATACTCTGTCTTCCACATGACTTCTTACCCCACGCGCCAATACTTGCTTTTCTACGTCTTTGCCTAAACGCACGGTATCTTCAATACTGTCACGATGGCTAATGCGCATCACGTCTTGGTCAATAATAGGTCCAGCATCGAGTTCTTCCGTTACGTAGTGACACGTTGCACCGATTAACTTAACACCACGCTCAGCAGCTTGGTGATAAGGCCTGGCACCAGCAAAGGAAGGCAAGAAACTGTGATGAATATTAATCACTTGCCCAGCGTATTGTTGGCATATTTCAGCCGGCAGAATTTGCATATAACGTGCTAACACAATGGTATCGGCTTTATGCTCAGCAATGATGCTATTAACCCGATCAAAATGCTCTTGCTTATTTTCTTTGTCGACGGGTACATGAAAAAATGGAATACCGTGCCACTCAACCATTGAACGAAGGTCGTCATGATTGGAAATCACACAGGGGATATCACAAAATAATTCTTTACTGTGCACGCGGTGTAATAAATCACTTAAACAATGGCTTTCTTTACTCGCCATAAGAATAATTTTCTTTGCTTGCTCACTGTCGTTAATTTGCCAATCCATCTCGAACTCTTCGGCAATGGTAGCAAATTTCTCTCTAAACTCTGCTAAGCCAAACGGCAAAGAATGAGCCTTAATGCAATGACGCATGAAGAAGCAGCCACTGCCACCTCGCTCGACGGAAGTATCTGCGTAATGATTGGCTTCAACAATCCAGCCACCATGAGAGGAGACAAACTCACCCACTTTTGCAACGATTCCTACCCGATCAGGGCAAGATATGGTTAATCTATACACTTGTTCCATTAATTACTCGATACACTCTAAGTACTGTCACTTACATGAGACCATTAAACTTGCACTAGAATATAGATAGTGGTCTTATGAATAAAGCAGTGATTGGTATATCTTAAAAAATAGGAATTGAATTTGGCATTAATCGTTGTAGAGATGGGCAGGCGTGTGATTACGCCGCTAAAAGCAGACAGCCGAGATCCCGTTAAAGTTGAAGCAACGAAAAATAGCTCTGAGATTGATCAACATCACTTCTCGGGGAATAATACTACACCACAGCATAACCCCCATACAGAACCCGTCTTACGCAAAAATGCACAACAAGACTCTGAGCGAAAAGAAAGCAAACGAACGGATCCTTACACTGCTCAAAAACAACGCCAAACTGAGAGGGAACCTAGTCAAGTTTTTCTACTCGACGATATCATGTCCACAAACGTCGTGAGTTTAAGACCAGAAGCCAGCGTCGCCGATGCTTGGCAACTTTTTCAGCGTCATAGTTTCCGTCACATTCCTATTATCGATGAAGACAATACCGTTTTGGCGATGCTTTCTGACCGCGACATTCTACAAGGGCCTGGCACCCAAAAAAATATTAATTTGAAAAATATCATGTTGTTTGCAACTCAACGGGTATTTTGCTTTTCGCCAGATACCGATATTCGACAAGCGACTCACATTCTGTATAAATATGACCTTGGGGCATTACCCATCATTTCAGATCAACATAAACTATTAGGCATTGTCACTCGTACAGACATCATAAGAATAGTCAGTCATTACGGCTCAATAGAACTCTGGGCATAGCTCTATCAAGATACAGTCACCATCGAAGACAAAGCACACAATAAGGATTTTACATGCACACGATTAATGCACACATTACCCCAAAAAAGAATTTACGAGTTTTATCTAAACATGAAGTTGCACAGATATGCGATATCAACAGTCGAACCCATGAGCTTTTTCGTCGTTGTGCTTTTGCGGTATTAAATTGCGGTAACAACTCTGACGATTACTTATCATCTATTAAGCAATTTCATGATTTTGATATTCGCGTCAATCAAGAAGACAGAGGTATTACTCTCGACTTAAAAGGCGCGCCATTTCATGCCTTTGTCGATGGCGTCATTATAAAAGGTATCAGAGAACATTTATTTTCTGTTCTGCGAGATATTCTTTATACTGAAGGTTCAGTCAACCAAAGCCAACGTTTTGATTTAACTGATGGCGAAGACATTACCAATGCTACTTTCCATATTTTAAGAAATGCTAATATTTTACAACCAGATTATTTACCCCGTTTAGTCGTCTGCTGGGGCGGCCACTCAATTCCGCGCGAAGAATATAACTACAGCAAAAAAGTCGGCTATGAATTAGGTTTACGCGGCTTAGACGTTGGCACTGGCTGTGGTCCAGGCGCTATGAAAGGCCCAATGAAAGGAGCAACGATTGGCCATGCGAAACAACATATAAAAACGGGCCGATACATTGGCATCACTGAGCCAGGCATTATTGCAGCAGAAGCCCCCAACCCTATCGTTAATGAATTAGTTATTTTACCGGATATTGAGAAACGCCTTGAAAGCTTTATTCGTTTATCACACGGTATTATCGTTTTTCCTGGTGGCCCTGGTACATTGGAAGAAATACTCTATTTATTGGGTATTTTATTGCACCCTGACAATATAGAAATCCCCTTTCCCGTTATACTGACAGGCCCGGCGGACAGCGCAGAATATTTTGAGCAGGTAAATGATTTTATTGGTTTAACCTTGGGTAAAAAAGCTCAGCAACGATACGATATAGTGATTGATGACCCAGTAAAGGTTGCTAAGAAAATGAAATCTGGTTTAGTAGATGTTTTAGAATATCGAAAATCCACTAACGATGCTTTCTTTTTCAACTGGGGGATCACCATTGCAAAAAGCTTTCAGCAACCTTTTGCTCCTAATCATAAAAATATGGCGTCACTAGAAATTTCTAAATCGATGCCCACTCACGAATTAGCCGCTAACTTACGTCGAGCATTCTCAGGAATCGTTGCAGGTAATGTAAAAGAGGAAGGCGTAATGGCTGTTAAAGAGCATGGCGTTTTTCAAATTAATGGCGACCCTGATATTATGCATGCCATGGATAATTTATTAACGAAAATGGCTCATCAGGGGCGAATGAAAATTAATGGCGATTACATACCCTGTTATGAAATTGTAAAATAAGCACCCTAGGTAGACAGCTTAATTTTGGGTCTGTCTACTTTGGGTCTGTCTACTTTTGGTATTTTTATACTCATTAAACATATAGCAATGATGACACTGGATGCTATAAGAACTTGCCATTCAGTAACCTCAAATTGGAAGGTATAACGCAACAGAGCCAGTAAACCAAAATAACTCACGACTGATAGCTGTAACCATGGCCCTAATTCAAAAGGTAACCAGCCAAACTTTATATAATTTATTCTTACTCTTTTAGCTAACCACAAGCTTAGACTTGCAAATAAGAACACGACCAAACCGACGATTAAAAATGACACCCATACCCAGTATTCCGGCCAGTTAACTACCTGAGCAGACTTTGCTGGACCCGACCAAAGTGCGTCCCAACTTACGGCTAAAATTAAAGCAACATTGACCATTAAACTGGGAGTAGAATTATCCTGCATATTAAGAAGTTCTTCTTTCACAAAATAAGCAATGAATAAAAAAGCGAGAATGCCCACCAAGGGCGTAATAAGTGGCAACACACTAATGCTAAAATACGCAATCAAATATCCTGCCATGGGAAATAACGTATGAGTTAAAGTCACGCCTAACAACCACAAGCTGATTGTTCTTATATCTTTCATACTAGAGGCACGCACAAAGGTTGCTAGAGCAACGTCTATACCGATGCCGAGCCCCATTAGTAAGCAAGCAAAGAGTATGTCAATCATTGTGAATTCCAGTTAAGTCGTATGTCCCAGGAGAAACGATGCTGCTCTTCAAGAGGTATCGTATTTTCGACTTGTTTCAATACATTTTTGGCAGGTTTCAATACAGCATCACGTCCAAAGATATAACTTTGTTCAGCCACTATTAATTTATAAGCTTTATTTAATGCAAGCGCTCTCTCTTTGGAAGGTGTAATCAAAGGATAAATGGATGCCAATGCTTCAACGGCTTCTTTATTAACTTGGCCATCATCATGAAACCAGCGAGTTAACATTTCGCTATTTTGTCTAAATTCATCACCACCTCCTGCACGCTGAAAGTATGTCAGGTATTCTCCTGTAAGATTTTTCTCAGTTGAAGTATCTATATTAGTAACGTCGGTAATCTTTTTTAAATCAATATAACCCCAGCCTTGACTACCTTCGACTTTACGTGCAAATGAGAAAACTTGATCAATGGTGCTGCCCAACGTTTTATGACAACCATTGCAAGACGCCAGTTCCTGTGTATTTTGCTGACGCAATTCACCTTTTTTATTTTCTATATAACCATTAATAATCCAACCAAAGCCGTTATCAATACCACGATCGCCAATATTTGTTGTTTGTGGAAGTTGCCCCAGCATCTTTTCTTTTGCTTCGATAAAATACGAACTTTTTATTGCCGCTATTGATTTAAATTTCACTTTTTTCATGTAACGAACTTCTTTCATTCTTGGTGCGTTAAATATACTGCCATCATCATTAATACCTAAATAACGTACGGTATGTAAAAACTCAGTACCTTGTGGATATAGCATGTACTCTATACGAACCGCGCTGGCATCACCCACGTAAAAATCTTGCTGCTTATTTATATCTTTTTTTGCAGATTGTTTTATCGTTTGTTCTAATAAAGCCAAATTTTTTAAATATACGGTTTCTGAATATTCATTATTTAGCTCTCTAAATTCTTTCGGCAGACGTACCATCGCGTCGCCAGTAGAACCATTGGTTGGCCAAAAACTGCTAGGAAGTGGTTTGTAATTATAAGCAAGCCAGTGTGAGGCATCTTTAGCGATACCGTTAAGATGAAAAGCTTTATCAGGGTAAGCCAGATTGGTTATTTCAGGCATCTCTCCTTTCCATTGCGCATCATTACTTAAACGCTGAATAAAAGGGGCGTAATTATCTTGAGAAACCCAGGTCATTATTTCTTTATCACCCATTGCCTCAATTTCTTTACTGCGGTCTTTAAATAAATTTTTCCAACTATTTTTCATCCCTTCATCAGAGAATTCATAGTTACCTTGCAGGCTTCCATCTTTAACAAAGTTAGGTCTTAAAGCATCGGTATAACTTTGATGACAAACATAACAGGGGTTTTTATTACCGTCCGTTTGTGTATAGCATTGTGGTGGTATAACGGATTCTGGATTGTAAATTTCATCATGCTCTAAGTAAGCTAATGCAGGGATTGAATCTCGAGATATAGAGCCTTCTGTAGACGCTTGCTCTTGACCATTAGAGTCAGAACAAGCACTGAGAAAAGATACAGCAGTGACACATATAAATAGTAAACTAACAGAAAATAAGTTGTTCTTCACAGCTTTCATACCTCTACCTAACTATGTTTTTTTAGTTACTAAAGGTATAAAGCATTTATGTGACAGAAATGTATCAATCAAGTTTTTATGTCATAAAAAAAGAGAAAAAGGTAAACCTTTTTCTCTTTAATGATCACCTAGCCACTAATGCGAACTTAGTGTTAACGAGGATCGTACATCCATAATGTATTGTTTTCTTGAAAACCATCTTCACCCAAAAGAATACGACCATCTTTCATAACCACAACGTTATCTGGTTGTGATAAATTATTTACATCACAACGCTCTGCACCATCCAGAGAGCTACGGTAAGTGGCTCCCATAATGACGGGTTCAATACGAGTAAGGCTATAATCACTTTCGATCTTAGCGCGATATACTCCACCGCAATCTTTTACGCGACTAGATAACTGTATATCTCCCTCATCGTCAATCATGGTGTTATCTAAATCAGCAATAGCCAAATACATATAAGCAGTCGTTACTACTTCGTCTGCCACTGTATCAACACCTGTTACGGCCTCTATGACACGATCTTGATGAATTGATATGCCTTCAAGTTTACGCCATTCAGCGGTAGCGCCTAGTTGACGAGCCGCTTGACGAGATTCTAGGAAGGCTGAGCGATCATCCATTGGCTGACCTGCGGTAACTTTACCGCCACCATTCTCCAATGTGGGATAGTTAACACCTGCTAGACGACCGCCTGTAACCCATCCTGCCCAAGCTTCTACGTCGGCCAATGTCATGTAGCTTGATTCGCCATCAACAAATTGATCTGTACCAATGTCATCGAACTCGTTAATCCAACTACCGATTGCAGCATTATTGCCTGACGCTAATTCAACCCAAGTAACACCAAAACCGGTTACAGCTGGATCGTTTAGACCGGCGTCTTGCTGAAGCTTAGCTCCGTACAAAGTGCCAGCTGATAAATCATCCACGTTATCTGCAACAAACTTAAATAATACGCCTCCAGTATCATCTTGCGATGAATAAACAGTTTTACGGTCAGGCATCACTACCGAATTCTCATGTTCGTAACGACCAATAGTAAAATGTTTTACCGGGGTGGGGGTA
>JBLGAF010000011.1:0-28247 GCA_047612075.1 Oleispira sp. | reverse complement strand
TGGACATGGAACCCTTCCAGCGTATTAACCCCTGCGGTTATGCGGGAATGGCCATGACACAAATGAAAACAGAACTGTTCGCCAGTAAATTGTTAACTGTAGAAACTCAAAAAACACTTTTTGAAAACGTAAGCACGCAGTTAAAGCACCACTTAACACAATGCCTACAGTATACTAACTACATCGAACTTCCCGCATAAAACGCTCATTCAAGAGCTACTAGCCGTACTAGGTATTTATGATTAATTTAGAGCAAACCGCCGTCAAGCCAAAAGTACAACGCGCGGTACAGGGTGAAAAACTTCGAGGCGCTGAAAAAGTAGCTCGAATTCCCATAAAAGTTATCCCAACCGAAACCATGCCTCGTAAGCCTGATTGGATTCGTGTGCGTATTCCAGCGTCACCAAAAATCAGTGAAATTAAGCAAAAACTTCGCAAGCACGGGTTACACACAGTGTGTGAAGAAGCTAACTGTCCCAACCTCGGCGAATGCTTTGGTGGTGGTACGGCAACGTTTATGATCATGGGTGACATTTGTACTCGTCGCTGCCCATTCTGTGACGTAGCTCATGGCCGTCCCAACGAACTGAATAAAGATGAACCTAAAAACTTAGCCATCGCCATTGCCGATATGAAGTTAAATTACGTTGTGATTACCTCGGTAGACCGTGACGATTTACGCGATGGTGGTGCCCAGCATTTTGTTGATTGTATTCGTGAAACTCGCGCGCTCAGCCCAAAGATCGAAATAGAAGTATTGGTGCCTGATTTTCGTGGTCGTATGGATGTTGCTGTTGCCATTATGGAAAACAACGTTCCTGATGTATTCAATCACAACCTAGAAACCGTGCCACGCTTGTATAAAGAATCGCGTCCAGGTTCTGACTACAATTGGTCGTTAGATCTATTAGAAAAATATAAAGAGCGCTGCCCACAGGTTAAAACTAAATCTGGAATCATGCTGGGCTTGGGTGAAACCGACGAAGAAGTTATTGAGGTAATGAAAGACCTGCGCAAACATAACGTCGACATGATTACTCTAGGACAATACCTACAGCCGAGTAAAAATCACTTGCCAGTTCACCGCTTTGTAACTCCAGCAGCCTTTGATGAACTTGGTAGAATTGCCAAAGAATTAGGTTTTACCCATGTTGCCAGCGGCCCAATGGTTCGATCTTCTTACCATGCCGACCAGCAAGCTCATGGGGAATTTGGTAAAAAGTAAATCGTTTAGGAATACCCTTTATTTTTCTAATCAGCCAAGGATGGCTGAAATTTATTCTACCCCGATCCTACTAATAATCCACATTCTCCAAAATAATTACTCTCAACGCGTAAGCGATCAAACAAGTTAGGCTGGGTACGACATTGTATGGTCTGGTGGTTGTAGTGACGGTAGTGGCTTGTTACAGTGGAAAGCACATTTAATTAGACATGAGATAATCATCTCATAAATATTAAAGTGACATGATGAGAAAATCCTATTTCAAATCTGAATTCCATTCAGAGTTTGAGTCGCTAGTTTAAAACAAAGGCTACTTCTTTTGCTATCGGTCTCAATGAGAAATTTTCATGGGTTTTAAAAAGGGAAAAGAGCATTGAGTTAAGCGTATCTGCTAAGTAAATTCTTCTAATTAATCTAAATTCTTCTAATTAATCTAAATTCTTCTAATTAATCTAAATTCTTCTAATTAATCTAAATTCTTCTAATTAATCTAAATTCTTCTAATCAATCTAAATTGTTTTGATTAATACACTTGAGCATTATAATCCACCGGCGATTCGGTGAGGTTATATGACTAAAGAAATTGATTGATGTTTTAGGCTTTAAATCCTGATTTACCATTCGTTACTTCAGACTGTCAATTTGTTACTTTTTGCTGGCTTTCTGTTACTTGACTTTAGTCGATTAGCAAATTAGCAAATTAGCAAATTTATATTTTTTATATTTTTTATATTTATTGAATTTTATTTTAACTAAAGTATATTCGCACTCGCTAATAATTGACTAGATTTAAAGCAATGTGAAGGTTAAGAGATCAATAGAAATACAGCTGGGGGGCAATAGCCATGTTAAAAAACTCCAAAATAAATAAATATTATCAAAAGCAATTCAAAAAAATCAGTCTGTCTCCTGATTTATCTACAATGAATTCTTGTCCTGATAGTTCTGATTTATATGCAAATCATCCTCAGGTTATCTACATCGACAAGGGCGTGTTTGTAGGAAAGTATTATCTGTCAATAGCGGGGGCGAGGTATAAAATTTCTAAGGCTATGTGTAGAGTTCTTTGTGCAATTAACGAGTATAAAGGAGAGGTAGTCAGTAGAGACTTTTTGTTAGTAAGTGGTTGGGGTGTGAGCAATAAAGGTAACAATAATGTGACGGTTGCAATATCTGAATTAAGAGCCTTACTCAAACATGGATCTAATTTGGAAATAATCACTGTTCATGGAAAAGGGTATAAAATGATCAATGAAAATAAAGATTTTTTGGGTGACAACAAAAATTATGTCAATATTCATCGTCGATTAACTGATTAGTAAGTCATTTGCCTAGATTAGGTTGTGATCATCTCAATATATTGAAATCTAGTCTTAAACATCAATAAATGATGTTTAAGAAAAATTAATCGAAGTAAGGTAATATTTTATCCATGAATGATCAGTTGAATGAAGTTACGTCGAATTTGATATCGCTGATATATTTTTATCGTCGAATTAGTAATAACAATGAAAAGATAAAGTATGTCGCAGAATCTTCTAAATTACTCGAACTGATGGACAGTGGTGAATCAAGTACAAAAGAAAAACTGGAGTTTTGCTCAGATGCTGTCGAAGCAATTACATCAGAGGTTATGAAAAAAAAGCCAAAGCTTTTGAATTGGACTACGTTGTCAAAACGCTAGATAAAGAAGAAATCGATTTCATACAATACACAATGTTCAATGAAAGTGAGAGTAGGATCTAATATACACGTACATGATAAATATTGAATGATAGAATGATCATTGATAAACTTTACCTGATTGAATAGATATATTAATAATCATTAGAATAATATTAACTTATTAACTTATTAAATTTTTACTATATCTTTTACAAATGATTTGCAAAATGCTAATGTTGCACGGCGTAAAAGTTAAAATGAAAATTAATGTAAAGTACTTATAGTAAATGTAAAGTATTGATAGTAAATAATTTATTTATTATGTCGATAAGATTATTGATCCGCAAACCTAAAGAAATTTAGGGACGCAAAGCTAAAGGGCCTGTAAAATGGTAGCCAGTTGCCAAAAGTGAATTTTCACTTTTTGTTTTGAGCTATTTTTACATCTGGTCTTCTTTTTGAAGACCTTTTTTTTGCCTAAAATTTATGTTGCATGTTAAAAATATAGAAAGTGATAAAAGAACGGATGAAGAGACTCGTTGTTAAAATGAAAAACTACTTACAATTATTTATGGTCACATTGTTGTGTACTTATTCTATCAGCAGCCACAGCGCCTTCATGGTGACACAGACAAGTTTTGGGATTGATCTTGAGAAGCCAGTCACCCAAGATACGACCTTGATCAATCAGGGTAATAAACCTGTCAGAGTCAGAGTGGATTTTGCCAAACCAGCATGGGCTAAAGATGAATACTATCTAGGTGATCAATTAGTCGCCTATCCCAAAATAGTACTCATTCCACCGAAGGGCAAGATAAATGTGAAGATAGCCCCTAGGATAAAAAAAGAGTTACAAGACGGTGAGTATGTTGCGCTACTGGTATTTAAAGAACTGCCTCCGAGAAAGAGCAGTGGCCAAGTGACTATGTTAATGAACATAGGAATCCCTTACTACGCAAGAAAAGGTAAGCTCGAAACCGCCATGAACTTTGAAAACTTGCGTATGGTAAAGGTAGAAGGAGAAGAAGAAGGAGAAGAAGAAGGAGAAGGGTATCAATTAAAGGGTGAATTATTAAATAATGGTAATTTTTCTTACTCTCTCAATATTAGTGTTAAGTTTTATCAAGATCAGAAATTGATTCAAGAAGAAAATTTTAAACAGGGCTTCTATCGCGAACACCCGGTTGAGCTTAATAAATCCATGGTGATGAATTCAAATTTAGATGCTGACTATGTAGAGATTGTCTTCGCTAACGAAAAACTTAAGTTTTTAAAGGGATTTAGTTTTGCATTAGGAAACCTTACTAGTGAATAAATTTTTCTTTAGTCTGCTGCTTTTCTCAAGTTTTTTGTGGGCTGCAGAGGGTGACTTTTATATCAATGGTAATGCAGTAAAAGCAATATCTCTGTCACTGGGTATTAGTAGTATTGATTTTGGAGATGTTTTCAGCGATAGCGAAGTAGACAGTGAAATGGTCGATTTTACGGTTAATGCTGAAAATAGCTACGACTACACGGTAGAGATAAGCAATGACGACAATACGAATGTGGTTCAACTATCCCGTACTGTTAACGGCGCGTATACCCCGAATAGCATTATTTATATAGAGACGGCCACTGGGGCTGATCAAATGCATGAATTTTATGTAGATCTCAACACAGCAAACATGAGCAGCGATTTGTCTGCAACTATTACTGTGATGGTAGCCTACAACGATATCCCCGAATAAAATTCTTTTCATAGATTGGAAGATTATTCATTTTGCAGCAAAAGAAGAGAGAGATGAAATGAAAAAATTATTTACAGCAGTACCTATGAAAAAGTTATTGTTAGCAACGTCTATGGTTGCGATGTCATCAACGGCATTGGCTGCAAATACATCGCCATTATTGGATACTGCAGTAACGGATACCTTAACGGTTACTGCTAAGTATGTAACACCCATTGCACTCGGTTTAGATACATCAACAATCAACTTCGGCGATGTTTGGAGCGATTCAGTTATATCGACTGAGCCTGTAATCGCTACAGTGACGGGTGAAGCTGGCGAAACATTTACCTACAGTGTCTCAGCTGATGCAATGGTATTACTAACCGGTAGCACTGGCGGTGCAGGAGTGAGTTTTGTTGATACAACAACAACGCAAGCGCTTACTTTTAATGTTGGTCTAAACCCAGACGCAGCTACCACGGGTACACTTGTCAATGAGATTGTTACTTTCTCTGTAAACTATGATGCTATTGCAGATACAGAAACTAATAAAGCTTCTTAAAAACTCATGGGCAGCCTAAGGGCTGTCCTTTTTATTTTGGTTGTAGAACAATGAACAAGTTTGCATTTTTATTCATACTTATGTATTCAGAATTCGTTTTTTCGTTGGAGATTATCGGGGTGAAGAATGCCCAATTGCAAGATACCTACCTTTATAACGGCAGCAGGCTAATTGTTTACCCAGAAGAGGGAGCGCTGGTTTCTGTTAAAGGTAAAGCGCATAAACGGGTTAAGCTGGACATTAAAAATAGTAATACTCTATATCTTACCCCTGGAGTAAGGATTGCAGATTTTCGTGCTAAAAATTCTATTATTACTCTAAATAAATACGGTGAGGGAGAGTTTGCCATAGGTTTCTCGTTATTAGGAGAGAAGCATGTCAGTGGTAAATATACAAAACCCATCAGTTACAAGGTTAACTACGTTGATTGAGTCAACCGAGTCAATGCATGATTTCTATCCCCTTCCACATATTATGTATGATCCATCTTAGTCAAAAAACATGATTAAGTTTTCATACTGCCTTATTCTAATTTTATCTGTTATTAAAAAAGCTGCAATGACCTTAACTAAATTTGCATTATCTTTTTTATTCAGTTTACTTTTTGTTAATGCCACACTTGCTGATCTGCATGATGAATACTTTGACGATATGATCACCCTCAAGGTAGGTCGCTACCTCACACAAGATTTTTACAAAGTAAAGAGTGATTTCGATGGTACAATTTATATAAATATCAAAAACTTTATGGTGTTCACTGAACTCAGTGAATACAGTCAGTTATCCATTGAAGATGGAAATATTAATTTGTCTATGGCTGCCAGTCTCTTTACCGATAAAAAAACAAGACATATAAAAAAAGAACTGAGCAGTCTGAAAGCTATCTGGATAGATGGCCAGCTTTATCTTAATAAGGAAGGAATAAGCGAACTGCTTCCGGTAAAGTCGGTAAACTGGCGCGCAGAAAGCTACACCTTAGAAATACTACCTGATTTTAGTTTACCGCTAGATTATCGAATTGCTGCACAGAGAAGAAATCGTAAAGTAGAAGATGACAAAAATAGCCAGCTAGAATCTGATCAGAAAGATTTTTTTATGCAGGAGGATAGGCGGCTAATAGATTTCGGTATGCTTAAAATCCGTTATGACATAGATGATATTGAAAGTTCTTTTATAAAAGAAAACAACAACAAGGGGTATGCGGGGCTAGAGTACAGTTCACAGTTTCTCTATGGTGATTTTAATATCAGGCACAGTCTTTACCCCACCGAAAAGTTACAAGATATCAGTCTGAAGTACCCTTACATCTTCAAGGATAAAACAGTCACTGTCGGTGATAATTTTATACAGAGCAATGATATCTTGGGATACAACAGTAAAATTCGTGGCATTTCAGTCAGTGACAATGATTACACGGTCAAGCGTTCGGGCAAAGAGGTTACCATCCGAGGACAAGCACCGACAAACGCGATGGTTGAAATCTATCAAAATGGTAAAGTCGTTGATTATCAACGTATCGAAGGCAGTGACTATGAGTTCACTCTTGATATGAGAAGTCAAAATGACGCTTTTATGATCGTTATATTTGATCGTAATGGCGTATTACTAGAAGAGAGAAATATCAATGTTATGCAGGGTAACGATTTCCTAAGTAAAGGAGAGTGGGATTACAACTTCTTCTATGGACAAAACTCAGCAGGAGTTAATAAATATTGGGACGACAGAAAATACGGTATCGCCTATGGACTGACCAACAATTTAAGTTACTCTTTTGACTATTATGATACCCGTAACGAAGACAAGCTTTATCACTATGCCAAGCATCGATTAGGATATCGTTTTTCTAATCTGATTATTCCTCTAGTGGCCCAATTGTCTTACTACGATTCACTGGCAGATCAAAGTCAGGGTTATATTGGTGCGTTCAAAAGCGAAATCTATTCTCATAAATTATCCTACCGTCACGAACGTTACAGCCACACATTGGCCAAAGATGAAAACAAAGACAGTTATCAGGAACTGGAGATAAGCGGTAATTATGGGCGCAGTGATTATTTTTTAAGATATTCAGATAAAAACTATCAAGACAAAACAGAAATTAACTATGACAGCGGACTAAGCTATGATTTTACCAAAGCCCTACGGATGAATGTAGATCTTAGTAAGACCGTGCAAAAACAGACTGATAGACCGCCCAATCATACTGGAAAAATAGGTCTTGACTATAACTTGGGGGATTTCACTTATAATCTAAACGCCAACTACTATCAGGAGCGTGATGCCAGCTGGCAGTATACCGCCAGGATAAGGAAAAGGCTTCGTCAGGATACTAATTACTCTTACAGATTTGATCTGAGTTACAATAAAAACGATGATTTTATTCTGGGAATAACTTTTGAATACAAATTTAATGATTTTTTAAAGACAGACGCCCGCTATGATAGCAATAAAGATAAGCAGTACAAGGTTGGTGCTAGCTATGAAACAGTTATTAATACGAAAAAACCATTCATAAAAAATAATGCTAAATACTCTGATAACGGTTATGTAGAGGGAACTGTTTTTATTGATAAAAATGCTAACGGCAAAAAAGACGCAGACGAAGATCCTCTCGTGGGAGTCGGTGTTGGTATCGGTAAAAATAAAGCAAAGACCAACAGCGTAGGTGCTTTTTATCTTGGTAATATATCGCCTTATAGAAGTAATAAACTGTCTTACGATTATTCCGGTGTCATGGTTGACCCGACATTGAGAGCAGATAGTATTAAAGAGGTTCAGCTAATACCTGCATCTGGAAAAAAAGTATCTGTAGGACTTGTGCCCTTATCTTTGATTATGGGATCTATCTATCTGCCTGAAATAGAAGCTAATATAAAAAATAAGTTTTTTAGTTATGTTGAAATAGTCGTGAAAAAAAATGGAAATTACTACACGAGTATAAATCCTGAATATGACGGTTTCTTTGTTGTTCAAGACTTAAAGCCAGGAAAATATGAGCTGAGGATAAATTACTTAGGCAGTGAAAAGATTACACTTGAAAAAGACATTCTTACCGTTACTGTATTATCGGGAGATACTGGTGACTTTTACGAAGGAATTGATTTTAACATCCCTGAAATAAAATCTAAGAAGGTTGATGCAGTATTTTCGTTTAGTACAATGTAGACTATTTTTAATCAATAGTAACTAGCAGTAACTAGCAGTAACTAGCAAGTAAATAAAGAAGGACAGAAACCGTTGGTTGTTTCTTTTTTATATTTCAGCTAACCATCATTCTGATGTCACTGGTATGGATTTTTATGACCAGGGCATTTTTAGGTGATTGAGGTTCGACAGATATTGTTGAAATAATTATTTAAAAAAACTCTGAAAGATAAAGGAAACCAAAAAGTGCTATATTATTGCTATCACTAATATTACCATCCTAATATCGAACCTATTGAAGGGATGACGCTTTGATTTAAATCAATCTCGCTGCAGTTATTTTGCTATGAAGGTTTGATGAGAAGAGAATAAATGAAGAAATACGATATTGTTGAGCGTATTATTTAACAAGCATATTATTCAACAAGCATATTATTCAACAAGCAGATTAAAACAACGACCTGTGCGTTATCAGGAGAGGCTATAAATGAAATTACAGATAGGTACATTGATGTTGATCGGCATGTTGGGTATTAATCCACTTTGCTACGCTCAAGTGGAAAATACCAAAACTTCAATTGAAGAGGTAAAAAAAGAAACTCAGGAATTACTCCAAACCATCAATTCATATACGGCCGAGAAAAAAGATGAGGCCGTTCAAAAAGCAAAAGAAGGCCTAAGTAAACTGGATAAACTGATCGACACGCAGCAGGAGAAGCTAGACAAAAACTGGCACGAAATGAGTCAGGTAGCGCGCAAAAAAGCGGATGACAACCTTATGGCTCTTCGCCAGCAGCGCAATCAAGTGGGTGAATGGTATAGCAGTATGAAAACCAGTTCAGGGGATGCTTGGGACCACATGAAAAAAGGATACTCTGATGCTTATAAGGCACTTGAAGATTCCTGGGGGAAGTCAGAAAAAGAATTTAAGTCCCAACAATAAACACCTTTAACTAGGGTTCCAGTCTCTCACGGGCACGTTCTGCTAGTTTTTTCTTTGACGTTTGATCGAGTATTCTGAGCCCATGATGCATGGCTGTCTTCGCCAGCATATGGGCGGTAACGGGGGCAGTAATGATCAAGAATAGTGTAATAAGCAATTCATGCATGCTTAGATAACCTTTCTGATAGGTGACCAGTATCATCGAGGCAATAAGCAGGCAGCCCATACCTAATGTTGTAGCCTTGGTCGGGCCGTGAAGGCGGGTATAAAAGTCAGGTAGCTTTGCCAGACCCAAAGAGCCAATAAAAACAAAAACGGCTCCCACCACTAACAATACTGAAACCACTAACTCAATCCAAAATTCCATTATTTCATCCTAACTACTTTGCTTACTAGGCTTTATGTGTGCGTTTACTCGGCTATTTATCTGATTTTTTATTCGATCAGATCGCCACGTAAAATGTATTTGCACATTGCTGCAGTACTGACAAACCCCAGCATGGCAATTAATAATGCGGCTTCAAAATAAAGAGTGGTGCCTGAAGAAATGCCAAACAATATGATCAATGCAATGCTATTAATGTACATGGTGTCCAGTGCCAGAATGCGATCAGGTCTGCTTGGCCCTTTAAACAGCCGCCACAGATTTAGGAGCAAAGCTATACAAACCAGTACAGTGGCAATTATTATTGCGTTATTTAGCATTGAAAATCTCCATTAGAGGTCGCTCATAACGGTGTTTAATTAAGGCAATAAGCTCATCTTCACCGTTTAGATCAAGCACATGTACATAGAGCCATTTTTTGTCTTCAGAGATTTCTGTACTAACCGTGCCGGGGGTTAAAGATACGGTACTTGCCAAAATGGTGATGGGAAGATCATGTTCAATATCTAAGGGAACAGCGATAAATGCTGGCTTCAATCTTGAAGATGGGCCGATCACTAACAGTGCTACTTCAAAATTAGCGGTAATAATGTCACCGACCACCATTAATATATAGCGAAGAGTTGTTAATGGTTTATGCAGGCTAGGTTGGGGGTCTTGCATGTTTGATGTTAGCAAAGGAATGACGATCGCTACAAACGCACCTAATACTAGGTGACCTGGTGCGACTGTATTGTTGAGCAGTAACCAAACCAGCAATAGCATAAAAGAGTGCAGTGGCATGGGGAATAAGCGAAAACGCGGTTTAGTATTCATTACTGATCCCCTGTTAAAGGCACGGTGTCAATCAAAGCAGTACTATCATGCAATTGCGCCGCGGCAAGACTTGTATAATCGGTAACAGCCCCACCAAATAAGACTAACACCGGTGATGCACAGAGTAACAAACCAATGGCAATAAGTTTCAGCCTAGAGATCGGTTCATCACTGTTGGCATCTCCTGTGGATCGCCAGAAAAGAGTGGTGCCCGCACGGGATATTGCCACCAAAGAGGCTAAACCTGCCAATAAAACAGCTGGCCATACCCAAGCGATTTCTGTCATGCCTTGCGCAGCTTGTAAAATGAGTATTTTACCCGCGAAACCTGATAAGGGTGGCATACCGACTACCGTCAGTGCGGCAATGAAGAAGAAAATACCAATGATCGTTGGGTTATTCATATTACGCGCGATCACATAGCGATCTTCAGCTTTGCCACGTTGTTTACCAATGAGGTCAGCGATCAAAAATAGCGCGCCAGTCACTAAGGTAGAATGAATAATGTAATAAAGCGCGGCAGCGGTGGCGGCTTCACGTTGCATAGAAATTGCCAGCATGATCGTTCCCACCGAGACAATGACTAAATTAGCCGCGGTCAACCTTAAACTCGGGCTGGCCAGCACTCCAATGGCTCCCATAATTAAGGTTAATAGCGCTAATGGCCATAACCAGGGCGCTGCAATACTGGCGAGGGCTCCGGCATCTTCGCCAAATAGAGTCGTATGGACTCTTAAAATACTGTAAACACCGACCTTGGTCATGATAGCGAATAGCGCAGCCACCGGGGCACTGGCGGCTGCATAGGTTTTTGGGAGCCAAAAATGCAAGGGCAGTAAGGCCGCTTTCAGTCCAAATACTACCAGTAATAATAGGCCACCGGTTTTCACTAAGGCTTGTTGGTTGCCGTCTAATAAAGGCACTTTTTGGGCCATATCTTCTATATTAAGGGAGCCGAGAGTGCCGTACAAAATACCCAGTGCAAACAGGAAAATACTCGAACCGACTAAGTTCAGAATGACATAATGCACATTGGCTTTGGTTTTTTGTTTACCGCCACCGTGGATCAATAACGCATAAGAAGCTATCAGCAGCACTTCAAAGAATACAAACAGATTGAAAATATCCCCTGTTAGAAACGCGCCATTAACCCCCATAATCTGAAACATGAAGAGTGGGTGAAAAAACATACCCTCGCTATCATCACCGGCACAGGCATAGAGCTGTGCGCCTAATCCAAGCACCGAGGTTAACAAGACCATCATGGTTGATAGTCTGTCGGCGACTAAGGTGATGCCGAAAGGCGGTTGCCAGCCACCCAATACATAGACTTGGGTTCCTTGCTGATGACTTGTTAGCAGAAGAATAGCAGACGCGATGACCAAAATAATCATCATCGAAACGGCAAAAATACGGTGGCGAGTGACAGCATTGCCTAACGGCGGCAGTAACATTAATACCGCCGCCAGCATCGGTATTAAAATAGGGAAAATAGCCAGATGTTGCATTAACTATTCCTCTTAGCTGAAGCGCTGAGTTTTTTGGATTTATCGGGAATTCGACCATCTACATGATCATTCCCCTGATCCGCCCTAGAGCGCATGGCCAATATCACCGCAAAAGCTGTCATGGCAAAGCCGATGACAATAGCGGTTAGAACCAATGCTTGCGGCAAGGGGTCACTGTATTGCTCTGATTGTCCCAGTACTGCAGCGCCATTGAGAGTTAGGCGACCGCTGGCGAAAAGAAACAGGTTTACCGCATAAGACAGCAAAGTAAGGCCAATGACCACAGTAAAAGTTCGTCCTCTTAACACCAGAAAAAATCCGCAGGTGGTCAGTATGCCGACACAGAAAGCATAAATAGCCTCCATTAATCATTCTCCTTAAGATCAACGCGTTCGCTGGTCGTTAACTTGCCTAAATTTGCTAGTATTAGCATCACAGAACCCACTACCGTGAGGTAGACTCCTAAATCGAACAACATAGCACTGGCGAGTTCGAATTCGCCAATCCAAGGTAAGTGGAAGTAGCCGAACCAGGAACTCAGGAAGGGTTTGTCAAAAATCCAGCTGCCCAAGCCTGTCATTGTCGCAATTAATATGCCGCCGGCAATGACCCATTGGTAGTCAATTTTTATTCGGGGTTTTATCCAGTGGACACCGTGCGCGATGTATTGCTGAATCATTGCTACCGAAGTAATCAACCCCGCAATAAACCCGCCACCAGGTACATTATGCCCGCGCAAGAAAATATAAACTGATACCATTAGTGCTAAAGGAAGAAGGCTCTGTGACACTACTGAAAACATCATAGGATGAGAGTCATTACTCCAGGCAAGTCCTTTGTCATCACGTGTTGGCATGTAGATTCGCATTTTGGCGATCAATTTAAAAATACCTAACGCGGCAATGCCGAGTACGGTGATTTCGCCAAGTGTATCGAACCCTCTGAAATCGACCAAGATAACATTGACCACATTGGTGCCGCCGCCACCGGTTTTACTATTAGCTAAGAAAAAGTCTGAAATAGTGTCTAAAGGGGTTGTGAGCATGGCAAAACAGATGGTGCCAATAACGCAACCTATGAGGGCTGACACTAATAAATCTAGGCTCAAACGCCTGTTGCTCGACTCTTTCTTTGTACTCTGCGGTAAAAAGAAGAGCGCCAGAAGTAACAATATAATGGTTACAATTTCAACGGATAGCTGTGTTAAAGCTAAATCAGGTGCTGAAAATTGAGCAAATACCAAGGATACAATTAACCCTACCACCGATAAAAATATCAGCGCAAGAAATCGTCTGCGATGCCAAATTACGGTGGCGATAGCACTGAATATCATTATCAAGGCACCGGTTATCGCGACGCCATCAATGGGAATTTGAGGGCGTGAGCCTGAGTTCTGAGCCAGACTAAGTAGCGGCAATGCCGCCATCACCAGTGTTAGTAGCAGCAGTATGAAGATATACCGTTGCAAAGATCCGTTTTCAAGGGTGTTTATAATGCGTTGTGAGGCGTTGACGATCCACTGAATGACACCTTCGAAGACATGCTTCGCATCTTGCTCTTCGAATTGTGATTGAAACTGAAACAAGTGTCGGCGGTTGTAATAAATCGTTATACCACCCACCATCGCTAAAAAGCTCATAAGTAATGGAATGTTCAATCCGTGCCAAATTGCTAAACTGTAAGTGGGAACGTCATGAGCGAGCACGGCAAAAGAGGCGACATATAACAAGTCGCCGACAATATAAACAGGGAATATACCCACCAATAAACAGAGAGCAACCAGTATTTCGACGGGCACCTTCATATAACGAGGGGGCTCTTTGGGAATTTTAGGGAGGTCTACTGGTTCACCGTTAAAGAACACATCATGAATAAAACGCAACGAGTAAGCGACAGAGAAAGCAGCACCGACAGTCGCTAGCAGTGGAATTAACCAAGACAGTGATCCGAGCATACTTTGATTAAGGGTTTCGGTAAAAAACATCTCTTTTGATAGAAAACCATTCAATAAGGGCACACCCGCCATCGATAGTGCAGCGACTATGGCTAACGTCGCAGTATGAGGCATGTATTTCCACAGGCCATTAAGCTTACGCATATCCCGTGAGCCAGACTCATGATCAATGATACCCGCCGCCATAAACAATGAAGCTTTAAAAATGGCGTGGTTGATAACATGAAATACAGCAGCGACGGCGGCCAAATCAGAGTTTAGGCCGAGCAGAAGAGTAATGAGTCCTAGATGACTGATCGTTGAATACGCCAGCAGCCCTTTCAAATCATGTTTAAACAGCGCGATATAAGCACCTAACAGCAGCGTTATTAGACCGGTTAAGCTGACAATCATAAACCAAAGATCGGTACCCGCTAACGCGGGGTAAAAACGGGCCATAAGGAAAATACCGGCCTTGACCATGGTAGCAGAATGTAAGTAAGCACTTACCGGTGTCGGCGCCGACATGGCATGGGGCAACCAAAAATGAAACGGGAATTGAGCCGATTTTGTAAAGGCGCCCAACAGCACTAAGATTAAGGCTATTGGGTAATGAGCGTGGGCTCGAATCAGGTCACCACTGGCTAATACTGTATCGAGGTCATAACTACCCACTATATTGCCGAGCAGTAATAGTCCCCCAAGCAGGGCAAGTCCGCCAGCGCCTGTTACTGTCAGTGCCATTCTGGCACCTTTGCGAGCATCTGATTTATGGGACCAAAAGCTAATCAATAGAAACGAGCTAATGCTGGTCAGTTCCCAGAACATCCATAACTGAATCAAATTATTCGATATGACAATGCCGACCATTGAGCTCATAAATAGCATTAGGTAGGCATAGAATTTCCCCATTGAATCCTGTGACGATAGATAATATCGAGCATACAGAATAACCAGCAGTCCAATGCCAATAATCAGTAATAAAAATAGCAGTGAAAGCCCGTCGAGGCGAAATGAAAGATCCAGCCCCATCGCGGGGATCCACTCAATGGATTGCCGAACAGTTTGACCATCAAATATATCCCCAGCATACATAATCACCAGAATTAGCGACCAAGCGGGCAATATTGAAACGCAAAGAGTACAAATGTTACGACCGAAACGCTCTGTTAATAAAGGTACTAATGTGCCAATTAGCGGTAATAGTACGACCCATAGCAGGTTCATATAACGGGATCTCTCAGAGTAAAGTAGCAATATAACAAATAATAGATTTATTTATAGTTCATGTCTTATCGTTGCTTACTATACACGTAGTATTGTCTTTTTATGTCTACTTTTAGACTTATCTAATTCAGACACTTATTGTCTGCCTTAGCACCCGCTTTAAAATATTAAACAGTAGAGCATGTCACCACATCTCCCAGCACATTGATTGAGGTATGACACGTATTCAATAGCCGGGCGACACCTAAAATTATCCCGCGAGTGATCCTCAAATGCGGGTTAATTGACCGTATCCGATCAATGTGATTCTCTTGTACCGCATTTAGGGCTCAGTAAATATAACGTCTTTATCGACTAAAATGTGGTTCAAAATTTAATAATAGGTAAATATCATGATTGGATATATCACCATCGGTGTCAGTAACATGGAAAAAGCCAAGGCTTTTTATTTAGATCTTTTAGCAGACATGGGCGTCAAACTAAAAATTGATATGGATCGTATTGCGTTTCTTGGCACTAAGAATGGCTCTACTATGCTTAGTATTTGTATTCCCTACGATGGAGAGTCGCCGCAGCCTGGCAATGGCAATATGGTTGCTCTGACGCCAGGATCTAAAGAGGCTGTTGATCGTCTGTATAAAAAAGCGCTTGAGTTGGGCGCCACTTGTGACGGTGAGCCAGGGCAGCGTATCCCCGATGTGTTTTACGGGGCTTACTTTCGTGATCCCGATGGCAACAAGATTGCTTTTGCGCATTTTGGTTAAATTGATCGTTTAACGTGCTTTAAAAATGGCGATTTAGGCTCTATTTATACATAAAAAAAGCTGCCATTCTCTAGGTCAGATCAATACACAGCGAATATCTCAGCAGTTAAATAGATTAGAGGAAATCAAATAATGACAACTTTCACCGCGATCAACCTTGTTAAACGCCCATCTGGCGGCCCGATTACTAAAGACTTATTTGAAGTAGTTGAAAAAGAAATGCCTAACGTTGGGGATGGCCAGTTTCTAGTAAAGCAAAATCATATGTCTCTAGATCCTGCTATGTTCGGTTGGATGAGCCCTGATACCAACAGCTATATTCCCCCTGTTGAATTGAATACGGTGATGCGCAGCTCTGGCATCGGTGAAATCGTGGAAAGCAATCACCCTGACTTTAAAGTAGGTGAGCGCGTAATGGGTATGATGGGCTGGCAGGAATTCTTTTTAACAGATGGCCAAGGCTTAAATAAAGTCGCTGCGCCGCTGCCAGACGAAGCCATTTTATCTGTTTTTGCTTTACCAGGAATTACCGCGTCACAAGGTTACTTTAACGTCGGTAAACCGAAAAAAGGTGAAACTATTATTGTTACTGGCGCCGCTGGCTCGGTTGGTTCTATTGTGGGGCAATTGGCTAAAGCAGACGGTTTGCATGTCATTGGTGTAGTGGGTAACGACGAAAAAGCTGATTGGATTGTAAATACGCTAGGATTTGATGCGGCCATTAATTATAAGTCTGACAACCTAGACGCGCAGCTGGCTAAAGCGGCCCCTAACGGTATTGATTTATTTTTTGAAAACACCGCGGGTCCGATTCAAAGTATCATTGTTGAGCGTATGAATGCTCATGGTCGCGTCATGGTTTGTGGTTTGATTGCTGATTATGCGAAAGAAATTCCTGCGCCGGGTCCAAGTTGGGTAAGTGTACTGAAGCGTCGTTTAACTATTCAGGGTTTCACTATGCCTGATCATTATGGCCAAGTGCCTGAATTGATTGGCCAGCTAACGCCTTATGTTATGGCAGGTAAAGTTAAGCATCGTTCGCATATTTTAGACGGTTTAGAATCTGCCATTGATGGTTTGAATTTATTCTTCACGGGTGCCAATAAAGGAAAGCTAATCGTTAAACTTTGATTATTAATGTTGTAAACTTTAGCAACTAACGGGTTGTTAAAGTTTCTGCGCAAGCCTGAACAAGGTGGCCCCCATTGTATGTATTAGATTACGCCTTATAGATGCATGCCTTTTAGATGAAGTGTTATGAACCATTCAAAATTAATTAAATTATTAACCTACCTTGGTGCACTGCCATTCTTTTTAGCCATTTGTTTAAGTCTTTTCGACTATACCTTTTTAGGCATAGAGGGTACTCAATGGTTTTTGACTTATGGTCTAGTGATTTTAAGTTTTATGGCCGGTACTTTATGGGGCCAAATGGTGAACGAGAGTGCTAATACCAAACGTATTGCATTATTTTCTAATGCAATAACATTGAGCGCTTGGTTTGCGTTGTTATTGGCCAGCCCAACGATCGTATTAACTATAATGACGTTGGGGTTTGTAACGCTTTATATGTTAGAGGCCTTGGTAATGACTCATATAAAACGACCAGATTATTATCTGGGTTTAAGGTTAAGAGTAACTGCGCTAGTGGTCGTTGCACATGGGCTTATGTTTTTCCAGGTTTAACCTGATGATCAAGGCTCAAACGGCATACCTTTAAAATCAAACAATTTCCCTGAATCTTTCATTTCCATAGCAGCCATCACCTTAATCAAATGCTTTGCGGTGAACCCCGGTGTCTGCAATCGAGCTTCTGGTACGCCTCTCTGAAAAGGTGCAGAGAGTGCAGTATCGGTAGTGCCTGGTTGCAGACCGATGATAGTGAATGGTTTGCGGGAATTTTTACATTCAATTGATATATTTTTAATCAACATATGCAGTGCTGACTTGCTCGCGCGATACGAATGCCAACCGCCTATAGTATTATCGCTGGTACTACCCACTCTTGCAGATAAAACGCCTATTTTGAGAGGATTTTTCTTCGCTACGGTTGCCAACAAGCGACTAACAAACAATGCTGGGCCAACGGCATTTATATTGTAAGAACGTAGCATATGCTCACGTTGCAAACTGCGGTACGTTTTTTCAGGTTTCGTTGTCTCATCATGCAACCAACCAGACGCAATAAAAACCCAGTCGATCTGTTTATGATCAGCTAAAGATAAAATCGCATTGTCGATACTGTCGTCGTCAATAATATCTACTTCAATATCAACAACATCGCCAGTGAGTGGTATTAAGTTGTCTATATTGCGAGCCATTCTAATGAGTTGTATATCGGGATATTCGGCAAGAATATTTTCGCAATAGGCTTGGCCGATACCACCACTAGCGGCGAGCACCAATACGCATTCTGGTTGTTCACTAGGTGCTTCGCGGTGATCAAAAATAGATAAAGACGTTGTCGTATTACGCTCTAAAATTGAGATTTCTTTATCAATTTTTGCGTAGCTCAGGCTGGCTAACGTTTGCGTTGAATGGTAAGTATCCAAACTGCTAATAGCCACCGTGCCTGCTTTTTCCAGTGACACGAAACCATCTTCTGCAACAACGTCATCGGGCATTTCAATACTTACGATTTCGCCGATAACAAACTCAGTGCCATTGATATCTAAAGTGTGTCGTTGGCTAAATTTCATGCCAATTTTAATATTACTTTCTTGTACGAAGGGCGCAATAAAGTCGTCATCCCACTGCTCCGATAACCCGACCTGATTGAACTCAGATACATCCTCAGGGTAGCGGGCGGAAGTTTGATGAGCTTGTTGATAAATATCAGCGTTGACATGATTCAGCGTATACACGCCGGTATTGATAATATTTTTTAAGGTACCACGCTCAGCACTGGTGGGCCGCATTACCATACCCAATAGCGGCGGGTTTGCTCCTAAATGTACTACCGAAGATACAATGGCTAGGTTGGTATGTCCCTCAGCACTAGCGGTTCCGACTAGATTGGCGCTCTTAAAACCGGAAAGTGAATTGATGAAAAATACTCTTTCATGGTTTTCCAGGGCAGTGATATCTTGTTGTTTTAGTTTCATTATATCGCTTTTTTTTATCTATAAATTTTGAGTACACTACTCATACGTATAAAATATGTAATATGGTTTTGTATAACAGTTATATATTAGGCATATAATAACTATATGGTAAATTCATTAAATTTGTACCCACTGAGCCTATGCCAAAAGAGTCCATTGCGATTGTGTGGTTTAAACGCGATCTTAGAATCCATGATCATGAGCCCCTTACGATAGCGGCCACTTTACAAAGTAAGGGTATCAAAGTACTGCCGATTTATGTGGTCGAACCCGATTATTGGCAGTTGCCTGACAGTTCAGCGCGTCATTGGCGTTTTATTGGCCGCTCTCTCACAGAATTGAATCAAGCGCTGCTAAATCTTGGGCAGGGACTCATAATTGAGCATAACACTGTCATCTCAGTATTAGAAAAGCTGTCACAGCGCTTTAATATTGTGGGACTTTATTCGCATCAAGAAAGTGGTAATTTATGGACTTATCAGCGTGATAAAGATGTCACGATATGGTGTATTAAAAATAAATTAAAATGGCATGAATCTGAAGCTTATGGGGTATTTAGGCGTTTCAATGATCGTGATTATTGGTCCCATTACTGGGAAAAATATATGGTGCGTAAAAAGTCTGTCGCGCCAACATTTTTAACTAAAATAGAATCATTAACGGCTTCCTTCGAATTACCGGTGCTCGATCTACCTTTACTTGAAAGCGATGAAGACCAGCACCTACAAACTGGTGGTCGTAGCCATGGGGTGGATTGTTTTAAGAGTTTTCTTAATGAACGCGGAAAACAATATTCCTATAATATGTCGTCGCCATTAACCGCATTTCGTAGTTGTTCTCGACTCAGCCCCCATATCACTTTTGGTACACTGTCGTTAAGAGAAATTGTACAAAAGTTGCGTAAACAAGCGAAAACACCTGAGCTGGCAGCCTCTTGGAAACGCTCTTTACGCTCTTTTGATAGCCGCTTACATTGGCATTGCCATTTTATGCAAAAGCTTGAAACAGAGCCTTTATTTGAAACACATAACATGTTGCCAGTATTCTCGGGTTTGCGCGAAACCGAATTTAACGAAGACTATTTTGAAGCATGGAAGTTGGGTAAAACGGGTTATCCCTTCATTGATGCTTGCATGCGCTGTTTACGCCATACCGGTTGGTTAAATTTTAGAATGCGCGCCATGTTGGTCTCTTTTTCCTCTTATCAATTATGGCTGCACTGGCAGCGACCCGCTTGGCATTTAGCACAATGTTTTGCCGATTACGAACCGGGTATTCACTATAGCCAAATACAAATGCAGTCGGGTACGACAGGCATTAATACCATGCGTATTTACAATCCGGTAAAGCAATCTCAAGATCAAGATCCTAAAGGTGATTTTATTAAACGCTGGGTACCTGAGCTAGCTGAATATAATGACAATTATATTCATGAACCTTGGACGATGCCGTTGTCAATGCAACAGCAACAAGGTTGTGTCATTGGTGAACATTACCCGCAACCCATCGTTGAACACATTGCTGCTTTGCGTGAAGCGAGGGCAAAATTCATTGACTTTAAAAAGCATCATCCTAATTTCTGGCAACAAGCTCAAGCATTAAACGCTAAACATGGCAGTCGTAAACGTAAAGCCAAAAGCAGTAATAAAAAGGCGACAAAGGTAAAAATCAAAACCAAAACTGAAACTGATCAACTATCGTTGTTTTAACGTATTAAAACTAAGAATTTTATAAATCAGCAATTCAGGCGCTTCAACGGCTAGGCACTGCAGACAATGGCTCATAAAAAAATAAACTTAGAAAGCAAAATATGCCAGGTATGCAACAAACCCTTCAATTGGCGTAAGAAATGGCAAAGCTGTTGGGCTGAGGTTAAATATTGCTCTGAGCGTTGTCGGCGCCATAAACCAAACCAAAACAGTTCGGATACTAAACATGCGTAGACTCTATCTTATCTTGGGAGATCAGCTTGATCGTGATTCTCTAATTTTTAACGATGTAGACAGTGAGAATGATTGTTTCTGGATGGCAGAGGTTAATCAAGAATCAACCCACGTCTGGTCTCATAAGCAGCGTATTGCGCTTTTTCTATCGGGTATGAGGCACTTTGCGCAAGAGCTTCGTGAGAAAGGGCTGCCGTTGGAGTATCACTCCTTAGCAGAGGTCGAGGGTAAGGATCAGTTTGGCAGTTTGGCAGAAGCTTTGGCTCACACCTTAAAAAAAAATCAGCCAGAAGAGGTTTGGTTTGTAAGACCGGGTGATTATCGTGTGTTTGAATCATTGGTTGATACTTGCAAACAACATGATGTGCCGTTTAAGCAATTAAATGATCAGCATTTTCTGTCAACGCCTAAAGATTTTAAGCAGTGGGCAGAAGGTAAAAAGCAGTTGCGCCTAGAATATTGGTATAGAGAGCTGCGTAAAAAATACCAAATACTAATGGAGGATAGCAAGACACCTTTAGGTGGAAAGTGGAATTATGATGAATCTAATCGTAAGTCATTTAAAAAAGACGGCCCACAGAATATTCCTAAAACCTTGTCATGGCCGGCAGATGAGATAACTCAGACTGTGGTTGATCTGGTTAATCAACGATTCTCCACTCACCCGGGCACGCTCGATCAATTGCATTGGCCGGTAACTCCGGCGCAAGCAGAGCAGGCTCTAGCTCGATTTTTTGACGACTGTTTAGAGAACTTTGGTGACTACCAAGATGCGATGTGGATGGACGAGCCTTTTTTAAATCATTCATTAATTTCAACTTCGTTGAATATGAAATTATTAAATCCACTGCAGGTCATCCAAACAGCCGAACGTTATCACCGCGAAAAAGGAGCCCCTTTGCCCGCGGTAGAAGGTTTTATTCGTCAAATACTGGGCTGGCGTGAGTATGTGCGCGGATTATATTGGATGCACATGCCAGACTGGTTAGAGATGAATGGGTTAAACGCCAAGCAGAATCTGCCTGATTTTTATTGGACGGGTGATACTGATATGACCTGTTTGAGCCAAACGATCAAACAGACCTTAACGTACGGTTATGCTCATCATATTCAGCGCTTAATGGTGACAGGTTTATTCTCACTGTTGTATGGGGTTGATCCAAAGCAGATTCATCAATGGTATTTAGCGGTGTATGTAGACGCGGTTGAATGGGTTGAGCTACCTAATACTTTAGGCATGAGTCAGTATGCTGACAACGGCATTATGGCATCAAAGCCCTACGTTGCCAGCGGCAACTATATTAATAAAATGAGTAATTACTGTAAGAATTGCCGATACAAACCTGGGGTAGCGGTAGGGGAAGATGCTTGCCCGTTTACGACACTATTTTGGGACTTTTTAGATACCCATGCAGATAGTTTTAAAAAGAATCCACGAATGGGTTTTATGTTAAAAAACTTAGAGCGTAAAAGTGAAAAAGATATTACTGATATTAAAGCGCAAGCGATAAAGTTTAGGGCTTCTATTTGATGGCGCTGATTCTGAAAGTTCTATTTTGAAAAAGCCTAGAGGAGCATAAAGGTCACCGAGATAAATCGATGACCCTGCTAGCTAAATGTCTAAAGACTTGCTGGTGGGCTTCTTGGCTGCTTTTGCTGCTTTCTTTTCTTTTGGTGTTAAAAGCGGCTGCTTTTTAGTTGCTTTTTTACTGTCCTGTCCCTTACTCATGATGCTTTCCTTTTAGGGTATCTCTTAAACTTAAAGCTAGCTTGAGCTAACCTAAAGCCTTGAATGTAGCAACATCAGTATGGCCCCATGGATGATCAAATGATAGGAATAGCTTACACTTGCAGGCAAAGATTCCAAGAGATTATCAATGTCTAGATTTGAACGCTGCAATGTTAAGACGTGTGTGCATGAGCTATTGGCTTTGGGTAATAATAACCCGAGAATGTGGAACCTCTTTAATTGGTTGGCCACCCATGATGAGTTGCAATATGGCACTCAGGCAGAAATAATTAAACTTTATGTTGAAGATAAACTGGTAGGCTATAGTCTGCTTGAAAATTACCAAGCCCGAACAGATAAAGTGGTGCAGCATAAGGGTGTTACTTACCAAGATTTGGGTGTGGTTCATTTCAGAACACTCGACCTTTATCGTAATAAAGGTTATGCCACAATACTGGCGAATAAAATGTATAACGATATTATTGCGCCTATGTTGGAACGTCATAGCGATGTTCATGCGTATGTCACCGCTACGGGTCGTGCGGCCCCCTTGATGGAGCGTACTGATATTGCCTCTTTCAATCTGGTTAAGGAATTTTATTCCGACGCCTCGTTTGAAGTGAAGGTGGCTAATTACTTAAACGAATTTACACCTTAAAACTTTTAGATACCTCTTGTAAATCAGATGCCAGTCTAGCTAATTCTTCACTGGCGATCGCTGTTTGTTGTGCTCCGCTGGTAGTTTCCTGAGCGACTTGGGAGATTTTTAGGACGTTATGATTAATTTCTTCAGAAGTCGATATCTGTTGCTCAGCCGCACTGCCTATCTGAAAGCTCATGCTATTGATTCGCTCTACGGACGATGAAATAGCCGATAAAGAAACACCCGCTTTACTGGCTTGCGTAACGGCCATTTGAGCTTCTTCATGGCTTTTATTCATAACATCAACAGCGTCACGAGAGCCTTGCTGTAACTTTTCAATTACCTGATTAATATTTTCTGTTGAATCCTGAGTTCGGCTTGCAAGCGCACGTACCTCATCGGCTACCACCGCAAAGCCACGGCCTTGCTCACCCGCACGGGCTGCCTCGATAGCGGCATTTAGTGCCAATAGGTTGGTTTGATCAGCGATGCTGCGGATCACTTCCATCACGGTACTGATCTCTTTGCTGTCTTGCTCTAGTTTAGTAATGATGCCTGAAGCGCTCTCGATTCTGATGGCAAGCTGTTGTATGGCTTTCTTGGCATCGTCGACTAACTTACTTCCTTCGGCAGTTTGAGTGTTGGCCTCTTGCGCTGCTAAAACCGTACTAGCAATATTCATAGCCACTTCTTGCACTGTCATGGTCATTTCATTCATGGCGGTTGCGACACTGTCGGTTTGTGTCTGCTGTTTCACTAGGTTCAAGCTGGTTTGATGGGTGACAGCTGAAAGTTCTTCGGCAGAGCTGCCTAGCTGTTGTGATGAACCAATAATATGGTGAACCGTGCCTTTTAGGTTGGTTGACATAGTATTAATTGATACCATTAAATCGGTTAATTCGTCGCTGCCTGTTACTTTTAAGGGTACCCCAGACAAGTCACCATTACCGATTTCTTCAGCGCGTCTCACGACTCTACGCAGTGGGAAGCTTATCATACGGCTGACCCAAACAGAGGTGAAAATACCCCCAGCCAATGCCACGAGGGTGCCGATGATCATAATGATTTTCATCTTTTGTGCATCATCAATCAGCAGTTCTTGATCTTCTTTTGTCAGCTGTTCCTGTAAGGCACGCATTTCATCAAGAATTTCAAAAATAGCCGTCGCTTTGGGTGCCGCTTTTTTGCTTAACCAATAGTTTGCTAAGTTCCAATCTTCACCCTTACGCATATTAAACATTTTTGGGGGGAGGGGGGCAAATTCGTTGCGCAGAGTTTTGTAGGAATTCCATGCTTGTAACTGCTGAGTATCGAATAGTTCAAGCACTTCCGGCTTGGCAAGCGATGCAAAGCGCGCGTCATTGATTGCCCACTTAGCATTAAATTCACGGCTGAACTGCGCGTCACCCGTTAGAAGAAAGGCACGAATACTCGCCAATCCTATCGCAAAAGACCCGCGGCTATCGGCCAGCAGTTTCAATAACGCTTTACGCTCGGGTGTGGCTTCCAGAACTGACTCGGCGTCGATCATTGCCGTTATTGCATTAATGATTTTAGTTGCACGTGGCGCAGCTTCCGTTATTAAAAGATTAAACGCCGGAATATTCTCGGGTGTATGAGATATGTCTTCTACTTCTTGTTGGGCAATGCGAAATTCTTCTACTAAGTTTTTTAGATCACTCAGTTTTTCAACATTACTATTGATGGTCCATCTTTGGGAGAGTTCATTCATGTGCTGTAATGACTGATCAATTAGGTCCCAGCCAGATTGACGCTCATCTTTAAATTTTTTGGCTAATGCCGGGTCATCACCCAATATCATGTAACCTCGCAACCCCGCCAGTGTTAAATGAATGCCATCGGTGAGCTCTGCACCTGCGGTTACGCTGGGGAGATCAACTTCTATTAAGCGTAGTTGATCGTCCTCAATATGGCCCATATTCACTAAGTTGCTAATGGTTACCAATACCACCAGCGCGAGAACAGTACCAAAACCTAAAATTATTTTTTTCTGTACAGTAAACTTCATTAGCCATCTCTTTGTGAGTGCTCGACTCACACGTTATTATTATTATTATTAAAGCTGCGCGCTCACGAACTATTATAAGCAGACTGTTAATGCTGTGGGTGTCTTATTATTATGGTCTAGATAATGGACAATGTTAGTGGGTGTCATAAATAAATAGATATATTTATAATTACTACAGTTATAGCCTTTGATTTATGTTTATCTCCAATCTTTGTCTTCTTATCTGAACCGAAAGAGATTCCTTTGCGTAAACCCTACTTACTTAATACATCGAGATGACACGCTATGCCGTTCAGTGACGAGGATCATTCAAGGATAATAGAGATGGCTTGGGAAGATAGAACGCCCTTTGAAGCCATTGAGTATCAGTTTGGATTAAATGAATCTGCGGTTATTAAACTCATGCGTAAAAGTTTAAAAGCCAACAGTTTCAAATTGTGGCGTAAGAGAGCAAGTGGCCAAAAAACAAAGCATTTAATGCTGAGATTGCCAGGAGTGAGCAGAGGCTACTGTCCGACTCAGTACAAACAGCGTTAGAAAAGCTAGATCTATTACATACCAGAGATTACTGGGGTAATTCCTGTGCTTAAACAGCGGATTATAGTACTCTTTTGTTTTTGATTTTAGAGTTACTGAAAAATGCCTAAAGCTAGCGATATTAAAAAGAATGCAGCCGTTGAATATAACGGTAACGTATATATGGTCCGAGATATCGAGCGCTCTGTGCCACAAGGCCGTTCTGGCGGCAGTATTTATCGTATGCGTATGTACGATATAGTCACGGGTAATAAGATTGATGAGGCGTTTAAAGACTCTGATATATTGAATTTTGCTGACTTGGTTCGTCGTCCAATTACCTTCTCCTATGCCGATGGCGATGAATACGTATTCATGGATAGTGAAGACTATTCATCGTATAGCTTAAACAAAGAAAGCATCGAAGATGAGTTACTTTTCATCAGCGATTCAATAGAAGGTTTGTTGATGGTGATCGTGAATGATGCGCCTGTGGGCCTTCAGCTTCCTGCGACCGTTGATCTTGAAATCACCGAGACCGACCCTTCTTTAAAAGGCGGTTCTGCTACTGCTCGTACTAAGCCAGCGTTGCTTTCTTCAGGTTTGACGGTTCAGGTACCTGAACACATTTCAACCGGTGAAAAGGTGAAAGTGAATGTTGAAGAGCGTAAGTTTGTTAGTCGTGCCTAGCTTGAGATAACAACTTGAAAGTCATGTAACGATCGCGTTATAAAAGGATAGGTCATTTATGATCTATCCTTTTTTATTACGTATAATTTATCCATTGTCGTAAGGTCAATTAACATGAATCCAGAAGAACCCCACAACATAAAAATCGGTATTAGTAGTTGTTTGATGGGCGAAAATGTTCGCTTTGATTCTGGACATAAGAAGAATTCTTATGTCACAGGTATATTAAGTGATTATTTTGATTTCTTGCCTTTCTGCCCAGAAGTCAGTATTGGCTTGGGTATTCCGCGAGAAACGATTCGTTTGGTTAACGTTGATGATGAGACCCGCTGTGTGGGCACTAAGACGGCTGACTTGGATGTAACCGAACAATTGTATCAATCGGCTGACGATCAAAAGAGCTGGCACGCTGAGTTAAGTGGTTATATCTTAAAAAAAGACTCTCCCACCTGTGGCATGGAGCGGGTTAAGCTTTATAAAGGGATTGAAAAGGGAGGAATGGCAGAAAAAATCGCGATTGGCTTGTATGCAAAGCGTTTAATGGAAAACTTTCCTTACCTTCCTGTTGAGGAAGAGGGGCGATTATCAGATGCGCATCTCCGCGAAAATTTTATTCAAAGAGTCTATATCTATTCTCGCTGGCAAACGATGGCGCGAGAAGGTTTCACCTTGGCGGGGTTGCAAGCTTTTCATGCCAAGCATAAGTATATCTTTATGAGCCATAACCAAACCTTGGGTCGAACTCTAGGGGCCTCGCTAGCCAACAGCCGTCAGGGAATTGATGCGTTAGCCTTCGAATATTTGGCGTCGATGATGACCTTGTTAAAGTCGAACGCAAGTCGGAAAAATCACGTGAATACCTTACAGCACATCCAAGGGTATTTAAAAAGCGATTTGGATACGGGAGACAAAGAAGAGTTACGCGCGACCATTGAAAATTATCATCAAGGCTTAGTGCCGTTAATTGTACCGATTACGTTATTGCGACATCATTTTCGTCGCCATCCAAAAGACTACATAAACAACAGCTTTTACCTGCATCCTCACCCTGGGCAAATGATGCTGTTGAATCATATTTAAAAAATTAACTTTGGATATAAGTTGTGGTTACCACTTAATGGAGCATTCCAATTATTTCGGTGATCCTGAAAGTAATGAGGTTTGATTTAGCTAGGCTTTTCTAAATCTTAATACTTGATGAAGTTGAAGAGACATCGTGATTGACTAAGGCATTTTTAACAGCGTTTGCTGAATCCACTGCTGAAGTTGATTGGTCGGTAATGCACCTGCGATACGATCGACTTCTTTGCCATTACGAAATACCGCAAGAGTAGGGATGCTGCGAATATTTAGTTGGGAACCGAGCTGTTGAGCATGCTCAGTATTCACTTTGGCGAATAAAGCTTGGTCTTTCATTTGTTCTGCGACTTGCTCATAAGCAGGCGCCATCGCCTTACAAGGGCCGCACCAGCTAGCCCAAAAATCAACGACCACTGGCATATCGTTTTTGCTGGTATATTTGGCAAACTGGCTTTCACTTAGATCAACAGGCTTACCTTGCCAGATCGTTTGTTTACATTTTCCACATTGGCCTGCGCTGGCTTTACGGCCTTCTGGTATACGATTGGTGGCATGGCAGTGTGAGCAAACGATCAGCATAATAAAACTCGAGTTTATTTATTCATTTATAGGCTAAAGGTTATAAGGTC
>JBLGAF010000010.1:0-65698 GCA_047612075.1 Oleispira sp. | reverse complement strand
ATGAAAAACGCAACCGACAACGCTGGTGACATCATTGATGATTTGAACATGCTTTATAACAAAGCACGTCAATCAGCAATTACCCAAGAAATTTCAGAAATCGTCAGCGGTGCAGCAGCGGTATAACGCTGAGCAACGTAGGCTTATAAATTAAGAGGAAGACGGATATGAGCGGAACTATTGTTCAGATCATTGGCGCCGTTATCGACGTAGAATGCCCTCGTAGCGCAGTACCGAAGGTATATGATGCCCTTACTGTAAATGGTACAGAAACGACTCTAGAAGTTCAGCAGCAGCTGGGTGACGGAATTGTTCGTACTATTGCGATGGGTTCTACAGAAGGCCTTAAACGTGGTCTTACGGTAACTAATACTGGCTTCCCAATTTCTGTACCGGTTGGTATTGAAACTTTGGGTCGTATTATGGACGTGCTTGGCCGTCCAATCGATGAGTGTGGCGAGATTGGTGCGAAAGAAGTTGCTTCTATCCACCGTGATGCTCCTTCATTCGATGAGCAAGCTAACTCTGACGAATTGTTAGAGACTGGTATCAAAGTAATTGACTTGGTCTGCCCATTCGCTAGGGGTGGTAAAGTAGGTCTTTTCGGTGGTGCTGGTGTTGGTAAAACCGTAAACATGATGGAACTTATTAACAACATTGCAAAGGCACACTCCGGTTTGTCTGTATTCGCAGGTGTTGGTGAGCGTACTCGTGAAGGTAACGATTTCTACTACGAAATGGCTGAGTCAGGTGTTGTAAACCTAGATGATAAAGTTAAGTCGAAAGTAGCGATGGTATATGGCCAGATGAATGAGCCTCCAGGTAACCGTTTACGCGTTGCTTTGACAGGTTTGACCATGGCTGAGAAATTCCGAGATGAAGGCAAAGATGTATTGTTGTTCGTAGACAATATTTATCGTTACACTTTGGCCGGAACTGAAGTATCTGCTCTATTAGGTCGAATGCCTTCTGCCGTAGGTTACCAGCCAACTCTTGCTGAAGAGATGGGTGTTCTACAGGAACGTATTACCTCTACTAAGAACGGTTCTATTACTTCCGTTCAAGCAGTATACGTACCAGCAGATGATTTGACGGATCCATCACCAGCAACAACGTTTGCTCACTTGGATTCAACGGTTGTACTCTCTCGTGATATCGCCTCTAAGGGTATTTACCCAGCGATTGATCCGTTAGACAGTACTTCTCGTCAGTTAGATCCTTTGATTATCGGACAAGAGCACTACGACACTGCTCGTGGCGTTCAGGGTGTTCTTCAGCGTTATAAAGAGCTGAAAGACATCATCGCTATTCTTGGTATGGACGAGCTGTCTGAAGAAGACAAGTTGTCTGTTAACCGTGCACGTAAGATTGAGCGTTTCTTGTCTCAGCCTTTCCACGTTGCCGAGATTTTCACAGGCGCACCTGGTAAATACGTTTCTCTGAAAGAAACCATCACTGGTTTCCAAGGTCTTCTAAACGGTGACTATGATGATCTGCCTGAACAGGCGTTCTACATGGTTGGCGGAATTGATGAAGCCGTTGAGAAGGCTAAAAACCTTTAATCAAAGAGGCGAATACTATGACCATGATGACTGTCCATTGCGACATCGTTAGCGCAGAGGAAAATCTTTTCTCTGGGCTGGTAGAGATGGTAGTAGCAGCCGGTGAAATGGGTGACCTAGGTATTATTCGAGGTCACGCACCTTTGCTTACTGCGTTGAAGCCAGGTCCTATCCGCATCATTAAACAAGGTGGTGAGGAAGAAGTGATCTACGTTTCAGGCGGTTATTTAGAAGTTCAGCCAAACAATATTTCTGTTTTGGCTGATACCGCCTTGCGTGCTGCTGACCTCGATGAGGCGGCAGCACTTGAAGCACAGAAACATGCTCAGCAAGCGTTAGAGAATCAGAGTGCAGACTTTGACTACTCTCGCGCTATGTCTCAGTTGGCAGAAGCCGCAGCTCAGTTGCGTACGATCCAGCAGATTCGTAAAAAGTTGAGCAGATAATCTAGTTTAACTAGAGTTCTTGCTTCTAAAAAAGCCGAATCTCATTTCTGGGATTCGGTTTTTTTATGTCTAGATTTTTGAGTATCGAGTTTTTAATGTATTAACCATCTTGGTTAATTCGCTTTGTTAGCACGCTCAATACTTCAGAGTATTTGTCATTTTCAATCTGACAAGTGCCTGCATTCCTATGACCGCCTCCTTTATGCTCTAAACAAAGTTCACCAATATGCGTTTTATGGCTACGATTAATAATGGAACCGCCAATAGCAAAAACGGTGTTTTGTTTTTTCAAACCCCAAAGCACGTGAATAGAGATATTTTGCTCAGGGAAAAGGGCATAAATCATAAAGCGATTGCCGGCAAAGATGATTTCTTCATCGCGCAAATCTAACATCACTAAATTATCATGCACAGAAGTGCAGCGTTTTAGTTGGTCCTCGAACTGCTGCCTATGGCTGTTGTAGAGTTCGACCCTTTCTTTAACATCTTCTAATTGTAAGATTTGCTGAATATTATGGTCACGACAGTAATCAATCAATTCCATCATCAGTTGATAATTACTGACACGGAACTCTCGGAAGCGGCCCAGGCCGGTACGGGAATCCATCAAAAAGTTGAGTAATACCCAATCTTTAGGATGAAGAATTTCATCTTGGCTAAATTGCGCAGAATCGGCTTTATCCACGGCTTCCATCATTTCTACAGAGATCTCTGGAAAGCGTGTGCGGCCACCATAATAATCATAAACAACGCGGGCGGCCGAAGGCGCTTCAGTATCGATAATATGATTGTCGGGATCGCTATTTCCACGACGTTTCATTTCAGAAGCGTGGTGGTCAAAACTTAAATGACAGCCAGCAACGTAAGGCAAGTTGGTAGTAATATCATTGATACCAATGTCAATTATGCCATCTTGCATATCTTTAGGATGAACAAAGAGGATGTCATTGATCATCCCTAAATCTTTAAAAAGTACAGCACACACCAATCCATCAAAATCACTGCGTGTTACTAATCGAAACTGTTGCTCTGCCACATCGCTCTCCAATTATGGGTTTATAAAACGCTCATCTTTTGCATTTAGCATAGTCTATTTATTTTAACAGGCAGATATTTAGCTCTAGTTAGAGGGGAACTTATAAAGCTTTCCACAGAGTGTCGAACATCATTTGATGAGTGCCTGAGATCGCATCACTATCGATTACCACGGCCACTGGGAAGTTACTTTTGGTCAAGCTTATCATAGCGACTTTGGGCGGATATATGGCAATATAAGAGGCATCCCCCTCGCCTTTCATCCACTTGCGTTCAGCCAGCTCAGCCTCATCACCGCCCGCACCAATCGCCAATACACGAACAAAGATGCCTTTCGTAATACGCTGTTTAGTAAAATTAGGAAAAGGTCTATATAGGTGTTCACGTAACGCTTGAGTTGATATGACGGAGTAAGATTTATTGCCTTTGTCGGTAGAGCTGAGAATATCTTTTAATACATATTCTACGCCTTCATCTCCTTCGTAAAAACGGACATTACTGGTGGCAAACTCGGGCTTTAAGTGGCGTAAAGTCGGAATGATTTCGGTCTTTAAACTACTCAGAGTCACTTCAAGTTCTTGCTGCTTTTCTTCAGCTAAGGCTAATAAGCGTGAAGGATCTTCTGCTTGAAAAATCCTGCGTTTACCTTTGGGCAGATAATTCACAATCCCTTTTTTAACCAAAACTTTTAGGGTTTCATAGCTGCTGCCACGATTAATATCAGTTTTAGCCGCTAGATCTCTAATAGAAGCAGGGCCGAGTTCTAAAAGGGCAATGTAGATAGCAATTTCTCGATCACTGAGGTCGAGAGACTTTAGGGAAGATAGATTCATTTCATTTCTTCTGTGAGGTTTATTTATTTCTCAGTCTATTGTCATTTAATTTATGACAAAATCAATTGTAAATATCCACAAACACAATAAAATAAGTTTCTTTATTACAATTATGTGAAAGTTCGGCTAATCCTAATTAGGTTAAACACCCAGCACGTCACGTCACATTGAGGCAAATAATAATAATGACTATCGACGTCGTAGTACTCGCAGCCGGCCAAGGCTCGCGCATGAAATCTCAATTACCCAAAGTTCTTCACCCAATCGCAGGTAAACCGATGTTAGCCCATGTATTAGACAGCGCAAAAGCTGTTCAGGCGGATGCTATGCATGTGGTTATTGGTCATGGGGCAGAAAAGGTAAAAGCTGCATTTACCACAGAAAAAAACCTGACATGGGCGTTGCAGGCAGAACAAAAAGGCACGGGTCATGCGGTTATGATGGCTCTAGAGACTTTAGCCGCAAAAGGAACGACACTCATTTTATACGGTGATGTGCCGTTGACTCAGCCCGCCACATTACAAGCGCTAATCGAACTTGTCAGCGATCAGCAATTGGCTTTGTTAACTGTTGATATGGCCGATAGTACAGGTTATGGCCGTATCGTTCGTGATGGGGATGATAAAGTGATCGCCATTGTTGAGCACAAAGATGCTAATGAGCAGCAATTATTAATCAAAGAAGTAAATACCGGTATTCTAGCAGTCCCCACGGCTAAGCTTCATCAATGGCTACCAAGGTTAAGTAATGAAAATGCCCAAGGTGAATATTATTTGACCGATATCATTGCTATGGCGGTTGCCAACGGTCTAAACGTAGAGACACTGCAGCCAGAGAATGAGCAAGAAACGTACGGTGTTAATAACCGACAGCAGCAAGCAGAGCTTGAACGTTGGTATCAGTCTCAGCAAGTGAAGGCTCTTATGGCCAACGGCGTAACCGTTTTAGACCCCAGTCGTTTAGATATTCGCTTAGGCAAAAATTCAACAGCGGGATTGAGCGTTGGTCACGATGTTGTTATCGATGTAAACGTTATTCTAGAAGGGGATGTTACTTTAGGTGATGGCGTAGAAATTGGCCCTCATTGTATTATTAAAAACTCTACCCTTGCCGCAGGTACTAAAGTTGAAGCTTTCTCTCATATTGAAGGTGCTACCATTGCCCAGTCTTGCATAATTGGCCCTTATGCGCGCTTGCGCCCCGGTGCTGATCTTGCCGATGACGCTAAAGTCGGTAATTTTTGTGAAGTCAAAAAATCCTACATTGGTGTCGGCGCAAAAGTGAATCACCTGACGTATATCGGTGATGCAGCTATTGGCGCTAATGCTAATATTGGTGCAGGAACCATTACCTGTAATTACGACGGGGTGAATAAATTTAAGACAGAAATTGGTGAAAATGCCTTTATTGGTTCCAATTCTTCGTTAGTTGCCCCGGTAAAAATTGGTGCTAATGCAACCGTCGCAGCCGGTTCGACAGTGACAAAAGAAGTGGCTGCTAATGAACTAGCCGTCGCCCGTGGCAAGCAAAGAAATATCAGTGGTTGGCAGCGTCCAGCGAAAGCTGAAAAATAATTAAAAGGAATTATAAAAATGTGCGGAATTGTTGGTGCTATTGCACAGCGTAATGTGAACGAAATTTTGTTAGAAGGCCTACGCCGTCTTGAATACCGTGGTTATGACTCCGCGGGTTTGGCGATTTTAAATGCAGCAGGTGATGTTCAGCGTACTCGTGCATTAGGTAAGGTGATTGAATTAGAGAAAGCGATTGAAGTTGAAGCGGGTAAAGAAGGCCTGCAAGGTAGTATCGGCATTGCGCATACTCGCTGGGCAACCCACGGTGTGCCAAGTGAAGCTAATGCACACCCACATACGTCTTCTGACGATGTTGTTTTGGTGCATAACGGCATTATTGAAAATTACCAAGATTTGAAAGCAGAGCTAAAAACTCAAGGTTATGTTTTTAATTCCCAAACGGATTCTGAAGTTGTGGTGCATTTAATTCATCGTGAATTACAGCAGCATGATTTTGGTCAAGCAGTGAAAAATGCCATTACGCACTTAGAAGGTGCTTATGCTTTAGCCATTATGCAAAAAGGCAATCAAGACGAATTATGGGTTGCGCGCCAAGGCTCACCCTTAGTGATCGGTGTTGGTATGGGCGAATATTATGTCGGCTCAGATCCATTGGCGTTATTACAAGTAACGGATCGCTTTATCTATCTTGATGAAGGCGATTTAGCCCATGTTACTCGTCAAAAGTTAACGATTTTTGATAAAAACAATCACGTTGTTGAACGCAATATTAGTGTTTTCGATCATAAAATTGGTACTGCAGATAAAGGTGAGTATAAGCATTTTATGCTGAAAGAAACCTTTGAGCAGCCTACGGTCATTAAGCAGTGTTTAGCAGGTCGTATTTCGGCTACCAAAGTACTCGATCAAGCTTTTGGTGTTAATGCAGCAGGCATTCTAGATAAAGTAGAAGTGGTACAAATTATTGCCTGTGGCACTAGCTACCATTCTGGGATGGTCGCTAAGTACTGGATTGAGAAATACGCACAGATTCCTTGCCAAGTAGAAGTCGCCAGTGAATATCGTTATCGTCATACCGTTATCGCAAAAAATACTTTATTGATTACCATCTCCCAATCAGGGGAAACTGCGGATACGTTGGCGGCGTTACGCAAAGCCAAAGAAAAAGGCATATTAGCCAGTATGACGGTCTGCAATGTGCCGGGGTCTTCTTTGGTGCGAGAGTCCGATCTTTGCCTGATGACCAATGCTGGACCTGAAATTGGCGTAGCATCAACCAAAGCATTCACAACCCAGCTAACTGCTTTGCTGTTACTTACGGTTGCCTTAGCAAAACGCAATGGCATGGGTGACGCTGATGAAGCTGAAATTGTGTCTGCACTGCATCAACTACCCAGTTTAGTACAAGACGCTTTAGCACTTGATCCTATCATTGAAAAAAGGAGTCAGTTGTTCGCTGATAAGCAACACAGTCTATTCTTAGGTCGTGGTCCAATGTTTCCTATTGCACAAGAAGGTGCTTTGAAGCTGAAAGAAATTTCGTACATTCATGCCGAGGCATATCCCGCCGGCGAATTAAAGCATGGCCCATTAGCTTTAGTTGATGAAAATATGCCAATTATTGCGGTTGCGCCTAACAATGATTTATTAGAAAAATTGATTTCTAACCTCGAAGAAGTAAAGGCACGTGGCGGCCAGTTATTTGTGTTTGCTGCTGAGTCAGTAAACTTATATGACATGGACGATCACCATGTTATCTCTTTACCCACCGTGCCAAGTTGTCTCGAGCCGATCGTCTATATCGTGCCATTGCAGTTGTTGTCTTACCACGTTGCTGTATTAAAAGGCACTGATGTCGATCAGCCACGTAACTTAGCGAAGTCCGTGACTGTAGAGTGAATTAGTAAAGTCTGACTGAATGGTCAAATGGTTTTCTTATTTCCAGAAACGCAAAAGCCCAGTACGGTGACTGGGCTTTTTTGTGTTTTTTATCAAGCAACAACTTAAAGCGCTGTGCTTATAAAATAAGAATCATGTAATCATTAGCGAGTATCAATTAGATATCATCGAAACAATATTCATGTAGATGTTTTTCTAATGATTTGCGCTCTAGATGCGCTTCAATGGCACGCCGTGCCATTAATTTATTGGATGCCGAAGATTTTTTATTAACAACCACATTGCCTTCCTTATCGAAAGAAACAACCTGCTCAATAGATTTTTCATGTGCACTTAACGCTGTTTTAGCCATGATACTTCCCCTTGGTCTTACTCGCTTATAGTCAAAAATACGTAATATATTTTTTAAGCTATAATTGTTTTTTTTATTAATGACAAAATAATGCCACTTTCAAAATTAATTGCAATAGGTCAATTATCTAATCTTAGAGATTTAATACTCTCTTTAATCGCATTCAAATGTTCGATGAAATCGGGTCCACGGCGCTGTGTGACAGCGATTGCGAGCATATCAATGACCATTAGATGAGCAATTCGAGACGTCATTGGCGTAAATTGGTCGGTATCTTCATCAATATTGATATAGATTGGAATGTCAGCGGCTATACTGATGGGTGTGCCTTCTGGCGCCAAGCAGATAACGGTGGCGTTATAGGTCTGAGCAAGTTTAATAGAATGCAATAAATCTTTGGTGCGACCACTTTGAGAAATAGCGACGACGACATCTTGCTCATTGAGAGTGACGGCTGACATAGATTGCATATGAGGGTCACTATAAGTCGCGGTAGCAATCTGTAAGCGAAAAAATTTATGCAATGCATCGGTTGCCACAGCCGCGGATGCACCAAAGCCATAAAATTCAACGCGTCTGGCTTTGCTAATAACAGAAGAAGCTTGTGCTACTTGGTCGGGCAGTAACTGGTCTTTAACTTCATGCAGGCGCTGAATGGTGGTATCAGCAACTTTCTCGCAAATATCCTCAATTGAGTCATCTTCAGCGATGGCGAACTGGCCAATGTTATTCGCGATGGCAAGATTTTGCGCCAGTTTAACTTTGAATTCTTGAAAGCCGTTGCAGTGAATCGCACGGCAGAATCGAACAATCGTTGGCTCACTGACTAAAGCTTCTTGAGCCAAGTCGACAATACGCATATGGATCACAGACGCAGAATTAGCAATAACGTAATCAGCTACTTTAACTTCTGATTTGCGCATACTGCTGCGATATTTTTCAATATTGGCTAATATTCCGTGATCGCTACTGGCTGAGTTTGACACTGTGTTGTCCATTTTAGAGTTAAAGCCAGTATAACAGGGCTCTGCTAAATACGAGTCTGTATAAATAACCAGTATTTTATAAGTATACTCTGGAGCTAGGCCAGCATTCTGGTACACTGCTGTGCATGGACGTATCAAGTATTTTAGATCATTTAAATGATCCGCAACGCAACGCCGTTGCCGCTAATAGCAAGCATCAAATGGTTTTAGCCGGAGCCGGAACGGGTAAAACCCGAGTGCTAGTACATCGTATCGCTTGGCTTTTACAAGTGGAGAATATCTCGCCGTTTTCAATTATGGCAGTGACTTTCACTAACAAAGCCGCGAAAGAAATGCGTGCACGCCTGGAAAATCTTATTCAAGTTCCGGTTAACGGGATGTGGGTCGGAACCTTTCACGGCCTTGCACATCGCTTGTTAAAGCAGCATTGGCGTGAAGCCAATCTACCGCAGAATTTTCAGATTCTCGATAGCGACGATCAGTTACGGCTGGTTAAGCGAATCTTGAGGGCGACGGGGGTGGATGAAACTAAATTCCCTCCCAAGCAGCTACAGTGGTATATCAGCGGCCAAAAAGATGAAGGTCGACGGGCTGCTCATGTAGTTCCTTCTGCTGATCCTTTTAGTCGTACTCAACATCAAGTGTATCAAGCCTACGAGGACGCGTGTCAGCAAGGAGGCATGGTCGACTTTGGTGAAATCCTATTACGTGCCCACGAGCTTTGGTTACACCATCCTGATTTATTAGCCCATTACCAAGGCCGTTTCCGCAATATTTTAGTCGATGAGTTCCAGGATACTAACGACATTCAATACGCTTGGATTCGGATGTTAGCCGGTGATCAAGTGTCGGTAATGGCAGTGGGTGATGATGATCAGTCTATCTATGGCTGGCGAGGGGCAAAGATTGCCAATATCCGTAATTTTCAAACCGATTACCCCGGCGCTGAGCTGATCAAGCTTGAACAAAATTATCGTTCAACCGCGACCATTCTTGCTGCAGCTAATGCGGTGATCGAAAATAATACGGGTAGAATGGGCAAAGAGTTAAAAACTGATGGCGAGTTGGGTGAGAAAATCTCTCTCTATTCGGCGTTTAACGAACAAGATGAAGCACGCTATATTGCCGATCAAATCGAAACGTTTTCTAAAACGGGTCGGGCGCGCAAAGATATTGCCATTCTTTATCGCTCTAATGCGCAGTCGCGCTCGTTGGAAGAATCATTAATTCGCCAAGGTATTCCTTATCGAATTTATGGCGGCCAACGATTTTATGATCGCTTAGAAATAAAAAATGCGTTGGCGTATTTACGTTTGTTATTAAATCGTCATGACGACGCCGCAATAGAGCGGGTGATTAATGTTCCTGCGCGCGCCTTAGGTGATAAAACCGTTGCGACCATTCGCGGCCATGCCCGTGAGCAAGGCTGCTCTATGTGGCAGGCGGTGTGTGAGTCAGCTACTCTCGGTATTTTACCGAAGCGAGCAAGTGCCGCCGCACAAGGTTTTGTTGATTTAATCGATTCTATGGCCAATGGTGCTGGCGAATTAGAGCTGCATGAAATTATGGATCAAGTCATCACCCAATCGGGCTTGATAGGACACCATAAAAAAGAAAAAGGCGAAAAAGCGCAAGCGCGTTTGGATAACCTCGATGAATTAATCAATGCTGCGCGCCAGTTCGTTACTCAAGACGGTGTCGATTTGGCGATGATGGCAGAAGACGCGGCTGCAGAAACCGGTGAAGATCCAGAAGCCTTGTTGGAAAGCGCGGTCGATAGTCTGTATGACTTGGCCGTCTTCTTAGATACTGCGGCATTAGATGCCGGTGATACTCAAGCCAGTGAGCATGATGATGCGGTGCAATTAATGACGCTGCACTCGGCCAAAGGCTTAGAATTTCCACTGGTTTTCTTAACCGGTTTGGAAGAAGGTTTATTTCCGCATAAAATGTCGATGGACAGTGCGGATGGTTTAGAAGAAGAGCGTCGCTTAGCGTATGTGGGTATTACTCGTGCGATGGAGCGCTTGGTAATCACGTATGCCGAAAACCGTCGCTTACATGGTCAAGAAAATTTCAGTACGCCGTCGCGTTTTATTCGCGAAATTCCTAATGAGTATGTGCAGGAAGTACGGTTAAAAAACACTATTAGCCGTCCACTGACAGCGTCGAAATCTTCTAGTTTGAGTTTTGCTGAAGACGCCCCCGAAGGCGTGCCGTTTAAGTTAGGCGAGCGAGTTTTTCATGCGAAGTTTGGCGAAGGCCAAGTTTTACAGTTTGAAGGCAGTGGTGCTAGTGCACGTATTCAAGTGAATTTTGAATGGGAAGGCACCAAGTGGTTGGTCGTTGCTTATGCCAAACTACAGTCAATGGATGACAATGATGACTTTTAACAATTAAAATTAAAATAAAAAGGGAAAATCTTATGCCGGCAAAGAATGCCTTCGCAATCATTAAACTGAGTTTGATCAGTTTGGTGGCAATGACTTTGATCGCTTGTGGACCTGAGAAGCCAGCGGCTTCAACCGCCTCTAACAGCAGCGATAGTCAGCCTCAGCAGACGTTTAAGTGGAAGATGGTTACCTCTTGGCCTAAGAATTTTCCCGGTTTAGGAACTGCGCCTGAGCGCTTCTCTGAGATGGTTGATGATATGTCAGCGGGTCGCCTAGAGATTAAAGTATATGGCGCGGGTGAGCTAGTACCTGCGTTACAAGTATTTGATGCGGTCTCTCAAGGTACTGCTGAGATGGGCCACAGCGGTGCGTATTACTGGAAAGGTAAAACCCCAGCGGCGCAGTTTTTCACCTCAGTTCCATTCGGTTTAACCGCGCAAGAAATGAACGGCTGGATTTATTACGGGGGTGGCCTTGAGTTGTGGCAAGAACTTTATGCGCCGTTTAACTTGATTCCACTGGCAGGTGGAAATACTGGCGTACAGATGGCAGGTTGGTTTAATAAAGAAATCAATACCGTTGATGACCTTAAAGGTTTGAAAATGCGTATCCCTGGCTTGGGTGGAGAAGTCCTAAAACGCGCAGGCGGCACACCTGTAACGCTTCCGGGTGGTGAGTTATTTACTTCGCTGCAGACCGGTACTATTGATGCGACGGAGTGGGTGGGTCCATACAACGATCTCGCGTTCGGTCTTTATAAAGCCGCTAAATATTATTACTATCCAGGCTGGCATGAGCCGGGTTCTATGATGGAATTCACCGTTAATAAACCTGCGTTTGAAGCGTTACCTAAAGATTTACAAGCGATCGTCACTGTGGCCGCTAAAGCGATTAATGCAGATATGTTAGCAGAATATACCGCTCGTAATAATGCCGCATTAACTGAGTTGGTAGAGGAACACGGCGTCGATCTTCGTGCATTACCCACCGATGTATTAACTAAGCTACGCGAGTTGTCTGAGGAAGTCGTTGCAGAGATTGCCGCCGAAGATCCAGCATCGCAGAAAATTTATGATTCATATAAAAAATTCCGTGAGGGTGTAGTGAAGTATCACTCGATCAGCGAGCAGTCTTTTATTAACGCCCGCGAATAGCCTTTAGTTAACCTTATGAAACTCCGAAGCCGCTTAAGTGATAGCGGTTGCACAAATAGATGGTATGATTCTTAGCTTATTTTTTCACTTATTCGTTAAAGCAGCTAAGTATTCATATCATGTTATCTATTACTGAACAGCCCATCCAAACAGACAAATTGATCGCGCTACGTTTCTATTTGATTGTAATCGTTGTGATCTTGATTACCTTCATTCTTCTGCAAGTATTTGATCTCAACTCATCGTTATTTTTTGCTATCAATGAGGCTTCTAAAGATCTTATTCCTGACGTGATAGCCGCTCATTTAACCGAGTTGGGTAATGGTTCTATTGTCGGGATGTTAGCTTTGGGTTTAACGCTGAAATATCCAATGATCGCTAAACGTTTTTTGTTTATTACACTCATGGCGGGTATCTTGATTTCAGTCTTTAAGCAGTTTTTTGCTGATCCAAGGCCGGCAGGTGTCTTAGCGCTAACCGATTTTCATATTATTGGGGATGTGCTGAAGCAATACAGCTTTCCTTCCGGTCATACCACCACAGCCTTCGCTATGGCTGGGTTTATTATGCTGACCTTTGCTAGCGTGTCGTTAAGAATATCTGTTTTGGTGCTGGCCGTTCTTGCAGGACTGTCTCGTATTTCTGTTGGCGCTCATTGGCCAGAAGATATTTTAGCGGGGGCCGCATTGGGTTTGCTGATTGCTTATGCGGGTTGCCTCTTGAGCTTGAAACCTTTTTCGCTGATGGGGAGTTATTTCGCCGCGGCTTTCTTAGCCCTGGCCGCATTAATTGGTATCCTCACTGCACCCGCTGATTTTCCTGAAATTACGACCATTGCTGATGTGCGCCTGCTGTGTGCCATATTGGCGGTCGCTGCACTGATTTATTATGCAATTCGCCTTGGTCAGCTTTACTTATCTAAGTCTAACAAGCCTTCGTGCTAGTCCAATATCGTGAATCCAAGCAACGGTGTTAGCGTGGCACGTTTCTGATACGGCCATGCTCGTCGACCGCAACATAAACGAATGTTGCATCAACTACCTTACGCCTTTCTTCTTCTGTGCCTAAATTGTGCGTCCATATTTCTACATTGATCTTAATCGACGACATACCGATATTTTCTAACTTTGTGTAAACACACACCGCGGCGCCAACGCGAATAGGTGACATGAATACCATAGAATCCATCGAAACATTGGCGACACGACCGTGGGCGATCTTGCTAGCAACACTTTCAGCGGCTTCATCCATGCGAGCGGTTACCCAGCCTCCTGAGATGCCACCATGAATATTGGTATCTTGGCGCCCAGGAATTAAACGTAAGCTAAGCTCTCCTCTCGGAGTAGGCTCTTGATCTTCGATGTCCGAAGAGGTCGTATCTTGTCTATTACTGCTATTACTTTCAAAAAGAGTCATTGTTTTTATTATTCCTAGAACGTTTTCGTAGAAGATTCTATTTAAATGTTAACCGTAAATTTTATCGGGCAGCCAGGTGGCCAATTCTGGTATGAAACTTAATAACACCAGCATGCCCACTTGAATGGCAATAAACGGAATGACTCCGCGATAAATCGCGCTGGTTGGCAGCTCTTTGGGTGCAACACCGCGCAAGTAAAACAGGGCAAAACCAAAGGGTGGCGTCAGGAACGATGTCTGCAAGTTGATTGCAATCATAATGCCTAACCAGACAGGGTCAATACCCATTGCAAGTAAAATAGGGGCAACGATCGGTACTACAACGAAGGTTATTTCAATAAAGTCGAGAATGAAACCTAGTAAGAATATCACCAGCATTACGACGAGCATTGCACCTACTTTACCACCAGGCATTGCTTCGAATAATGCTTGAACTTGTTCGTCCCCTCCAAAGCCACGGAAAACCAAAGAGAAGACAGCGGCGCCGATAAAAATCATAAAAATCATGCTAGTGACTTTCAACGTGCCATCCATCACTTCTTTCAAACGTGACCAAGAAAGCTGACCATAGATCAAGGCGAGCAGTGTCGCACCAGCAGCTCCAACAGCGGCTGCTTCAGTCGGCGTTGCGATACCCGATAATATAGAGCCTAAAACGGCTAGCATCAATGCCAGAGGAGGGAGTAAACCTCCAATTAACTGTTTAGCAAAGTTAAAGTCGAGTTTTGGACGATCAATCATCGCTGGGGCTGCGTGAGGTTTTAACCAAGCAGTAAATCCCATGTAAGTCATATACAGCAGAACCAGTAACAAGCCGGGAATTAATGCCCCAACAAATAAATCAGCGACTGAAATAGTCTTAGGACTGAAAATACCCATACTGAGTTGTGCTTGCTGATAGGCATTTGAGAGCACGTCACCGAGAAGAATCAGCGCCGTTGATGGCGGAATAATCTGGCCTAAGGTACCTGTCGCACAAATATTACCCGCCGCCAAAGAAGGACTATAACCATTCTTTAGCATGGCAGGTAAAGAAATAAGCCCCATCGTTACTACCGTTGCACCAATGATCCCAGTACTGGCGGCCATAAGCATACCTACCAGAATTACCGAAATACCCAGCCCCCCCCGCAAAGGGCCAAATAATAGTGCCATATTGTGCAGAAGACGCTCAGCAATGCGCGATTTTTCTAACATGATGCCCATAAAGACAAACAGCGGCACAGCGATTAAAATCTGATTACCCAAAATGCCAAAAATACGATTGGGCAAAGCACTCAGGAAGGCGCCATCAAAATTACCGGCTAGGTAACCAAACCCGGCAATAATCAAAGAAGTGCCCGCTAAAGAGAAAGCAACGGGAAAGCCCAGCATTAAAACAAGACAAACAGCGACGAATAAAACCAGTGGCATCCATTCCATTAGGAATCTCCCCCTTGCTCAGGGTTTGAGTCTTGCGGATTAGAGTCTTTAGGAATCGACAATGGAATATTAAACAGGCTAGCCAGTACATTGGTCGTGGCTTGCACGAGCAATAATATTGGCAAGACGACAATTAGCGTCTTCAGCAGGTAGACGAAAGGCAGGCCCCCAGCCTCATGTGATTTCTCACCATTAGCCCAAGCGATCAACACGTAATCCCAACTGATATAGATTAAAAATAAGCAGGTGGGTAATAATAAAAACAATGTGCCGAATAGGTCAATACGCTGCTGAATCGCTGCTGGCCACTTGTGGTAAAGTACATCTACACGAACGTGCCCGTGTTGCTGCCAAGTATAAGCGGCGCCAAACATAAACAGAGATGCGTGTAAGTACATGACTGTTTCTTGCATTGCGATGGAGGAGTAGTCAAAGGCATAGCGCAGAATCACCACCATGCAGGTGACGACAACCATAGCCAGTGAAAACCAACGGCAAGTCATACCAATAAGCCGAGTGAAAGCTTGTAGGGCTGAAATAAAAGAATGTAAAGACAAGGGCATGGAATACTAATTAAATTTTATTATTGAATGAGCGGAATTATACCTAAGCTGGCCTTGTATCCCAGTAATAACGCCAAATTTTCTGATATCTTTTGTACATCGCAGATAACAATAATGGAATCAATAGCTTAGCGATTTGGATCAATATAATAAATAAGAGAAAATAATTTAAAAAGGCGTTGACGAAATAGAAGATGCGCTATACTATCTCGCCCCAGTTAGCCGACATAGCTCAGTTGGTAGAGCAACTGACTTGTAATCAGTAGGTCCCGAGTTCGACTCTTGGTGTCGGCACCAAATACTAAAACCTCGTTATCGTAAGATAACGGGGTTTTTTTATGTCTGTAATTTAGAGTGCTGCGTCCATGCAGCAACCTTTGCTGCTAGAGCGGCCTTAAGAAAGCGCCACTGATTTTCGAAAGCGTGACAAGGCTAATAGAAAATACGGCCAAACAACTTCCCATCCCGCGCCTCGATATAAAATAGCTTGGGCGAATTTGACGAAGTGAGTGGTGGGTGCGGATCAGTATAATGTTCTGCACTATCTCTGGTATGCTTTCATGAGGTGTGGCATCGCCTGAGAGCATTTTTAACGGCAGTATGATCAGTATCATCGATAACCCTAGCTGAGACATAGTGCGTGCTTGAGTGCCTAATAAGATGCCGAGAGATGTTGTCGCAAACAAGTGTATCGCCGCGCCGAATAAAAACAGCGCGGCTGAGCCATAATCATCCTTTTATGGATTCACTTTGACTCTTTTATAAAAAATAACGAATATACTCTCGCAGCGGGGTTGAAGACAATATGCTAGATTGTTTGGGTGGGAGTTTTATGTCCTGCATAAAAGCAGGACAGGGATGCTGAAAGATAGTTTTTCTGTTTGGAATTACTTATTAAAAATGCATTTGCATGTTAATTGAGTAGCCATTATTTGAGCTTTGCTTTGATAGCGCGAATTGCCACTCTCCCGCCTTGGGCTCACCTTGATAAATCGCCCAAGCTGCTTCTGCAGCAACTTTAAGCACATCAAGACCGTTCAGTTTATTGGCGCTTAAATGGGTAGTATCAGACCAATGACTGTGGGCTTCATGTTGTTCAGTCCATTGTTGCTGAAAAATATCCGTTGAGCTGTTGTCGGCAAAGCAAGGCGCGAAGGTGAACGGAGCACACAAGCATGTAAGACAAGCGGCACATGGTTTCATCCACGATTGACGACGTAAAGCTCGGCTTAGATCTTTTTCCTCAATAAACCCCAAGGCCATTAAACAATGCCCTACTGGCTTATTGTGGCGCGCTTGGTATTGTAGGGCGAGTTCTAGTTGCTGTTCTGTTATTACTTGCTTGGCTAATAATATTTGGCCTAAGCGTGCGGGTATATCTGACATGAGAACCCCCTTTTTTTGTTAAGTTAATAAATAATTCTTCTACATATACATTGGCATAAGACTGGAATTTAACCAGTAGCTTTACTTAACATTTATTCACTTAACATTTTGTGACTTAACATTTAGTTACTAAGTGCAATAGTAACTAAATTAATAAGCGCTAACCTATTTTAAGTGATGTTTGATTAAGTGAAATTCGGTTATCTGACTAGAATAATTAACAGTGAACTACTCTATAAAGAGCTGTTAACAGAACGTTATTAATAGACAGCGATTAGCTGGGTGAAGAGATGATGAATTGGCAGCAACCGATTGTTTGGTTAGCAGAAGTTATGCGGCCGCATAACTCAGAAATTGCTTTGGCTATGGTGGCAACTTTGTTGGTTATTTTTGGAGATCATATTAATCGCGGATTAAAACATTTAGTGCGTAAACAGCCAATTTGGTTGCGAGTGATTGCGTTTATTGGTCTGTGCAGTATTGGGTATGGTGCGCTGTCTATTTGGTTAACTCCTATACTGTCTAATTTTTTACAACATCAGAGTTCGGTGGTTTATGTTGTGACTGTTATTGGTAGTTTTTTAACGGTAGGTGTATTGGCAGAGCGTTTTCAAAAATCGAGATAGAAGAAGAAATAAGGCTTTTTCTAGTCCTTTAGAAAATGAGACGAGAGAACATCCTGTTCATCTCGTCTCAGCACCCTAGCAGCCATCCAATGGCTAACAGTCATCCTTGAAGCAGTCCGTGGCAATGTTGTTATCCTTAACCGTTACATCCAGTAACGCTGCCGTCCTTGTGCAACTAAAGTTAGCAGAATGTGAAAAAGTAAAAAGAGTCCCTGTGAATAATTTATTTGAAGTTTATTTTTTATAAATATAAATATTGTTATATATCAATAGCTTAGTGTTTAATACAACAATTAACAGCCAATAGTAATAGATTGTTGACGACATAATCTTACTTATCGTGCGAGATAAGTCTTACGTAGCGATAGGTCGATATCTCACAAATAAAAAGTGACTTTTATCAGTAATTAGAAAAATTTGACTAATTTAATGCACCTGCAGTTTTATTAAGTCAATTAATTGTATTTAACCCATAAGCTCAGTATCTTGCCGCTGGGCTATTAAAGACTAACGAAACCGTTGCCCAGAGGCATTGACTCTAACCGAAAATCCTTGTGGATCGGCTAGTTCTCCATCTTCCCGAGTTGCTGGATACTCCCAGCCCTGCTCTTTACAGATGCGCGCATAAAAAGGATGGCTCCATTTAAACAATAAGCGTTCATATTCTTTGTCTGAGATGCGGCATTGATCAAACATTCCTTTAAGTGAGCGTTGACGCTCTGCTTCGCTCAATAATAAAGCCGCCGCGACAGATACATTAAAAGATTGCACCATTCCAAGCATTGGAATCGTCAAGTGTTCATCAGCCATATCGGCTGCAATATCAGTCACTCCCGTCAATTCATTACCCATCATAATGGCCGTCGGCTGGGTGAAATCGTACGCTCGAAAATCAATCGCGCGCTCACTGAAGTTAGCGATACATACTTTAAATCCCTGCCCCTGAAGTCGGCTAATGGCATCTTCTGTGGTGCGGTAAGTTTCAACATCAACCCATTGCTGGCTGCCCTTCGCTTTGCCACGAAAGGTGCGATAATCATCATAAGGCCAAATAGCATGAACTTTGGGTACGGCAAAGGCATCACAAGTACGAATGATGGCCGATAGATTATGGGCTTTATGGACTTCATCGGTCACCACTGTTAAGTCTGGCTGACGACGGTTTAAAGTATCTTTAAGGCGCGCATAGCGTTCTGGAGTCATGAAATAAGCCTTTTCGCTAGCCATCATTACGGCAGGTATTGTATAAATGAGCGCGATTTTAGCGATTAGAGCCATAAAAAGGAAATAAATATGCGCGGTAACCCATTACTTGGCATTCGGTATTTTGGTCGAGGGTTTTCATTATTAACCAATAAAGGCTTAAAACGCTTTGTTGCTTTACCTATTTTGATTAATGCATTGCTAATGACAGCTCTTATATATTTTGGTGGAGGTTGGTTGCTGGATAAAATTCAGTGGCTGGTCAACTGGTTTCCTAGCTGGCTATCTTGGTTAACTTGGATAATTACTCCTGTTGCAGCTTTGACGTTGATTTCTATTACCTTGTATTTTTTTACAGCGGTATTAAACCTAGTGGCAGGTCCGTTTAATGGTCTATTGAGCGAGGCAGTTGAAATAAAAATAACGGGAGCGACAATTCCAGATGAGCCGATCGCCAAACAAATCTCTCGTACTTTACAGCGCGAATTCAAAAAACTAGCCTATTTCATTCCGCGTTATTTAGGCTTACTAGTTATTAGTTTTATCCCTGTGATTAATATTGTGAGCCCGCTGCTTTGGTTTATATTTGGTGCCTGGGTATTAACCTTGCAATATCTCGATTACGCTCTTGATAATAATGGTCATAACTTTGCTGATCTTCACAAAGCGTTGAAAATGCAACCCTTAACAACGTTGGGTTTTGGTTTTGTAGTGGCCGTTGGATTTATGATTCCTGTGGTTAACTTGTTCGTCATGCCGGCTGCTGTGTGTGGTGCAACGCTCTATTGGAGTGAGCAAATAAAAGCGGAATTCAAGCTTACCTAAATATTACTTTAGGCTATGCTAAAAGGAATATTAGATAAAATAGGGGGGGCGATGAAGGCGCTCAATGTATTAGTTGTAGATGATGCCGCGTTTATTCGCGACCTGATCAAAAAGGCCATGAGGGATAGTTATCCAGATTTTAAGGTCCATGAAGCCGTCGATGGTCGAAAAGCTCAAAGTATTCTGAAAAGTAATTCTATTGATCTGGTGTTGTGTGATTGGGAGATGCCTGAGATGTCGGGCCTTGAATTGATTACCTGGATGCGCACAGAAGAGCGCTATGCCAAAACACCCTTTATGATGATTACTAGTCGCGGTGAGCGCGATCATGTGATCAAAGCAGTGACTGCGGGGGTGAGTGATTATATTGGTAAGCCTTTCACTCGGGAAAATTTCTTAGGCAAGGTGAATAAATTATTAACTAAATATCTTAATTTTTCGGCTGACGATATTCGGCAAACGTCCGTGCCATCTCAAGATGCCAGTGTCACTGCATTGACAGGAGGTTCAGTGCCGACGCCAGCAAGATCCAGTCCCAAACCAGCAAGTCAAAGCTCTGCAAGTCAAGGCTCGGTCACAGCTCTCATGAGTAATGCTTTAGTCGATCAGGCGTCTAAGCCCGTAGCAAAAGCTTCGATTAATAATGGGGTTAAGAGCGGGGCAAAAGCGAAAGGTATTGCAGAATTACGCTTTGGTTCAGGTGGCAGTGCTAAGTGCGTGATTAAAGACATTAATCTGCAAGAAATGTCCGGGGTGTTTAAACGTGATGGCGATATCCCGAAACTCTTGGAGCAAGCGGTATTGGACATTGTCGATCAGGATGCAGGTCAAGTTGCCCGCATAAACTGTTATGTTCGAATGTTACAAGCGGTCGAAAATAATGCCAATGCGGCGACAATCAAAATCGTCATTCGTTATGTCGACGACGACCCTGTAAAGCTCGATACCCTTTCGCGTTTTATCGCCAAAGTACGCTAGTTTTGTCTCGTTAAATACGTTAAGCCGAGCTTAGGGTGTTTGGGTAGAAAAACGATAGCCAGTGCCACGAACTGTTTGAATTAGATGTTCGTGGGCACTGCCTAACGCCTTGCGTAAACGACGAATATGCACATCAACAGTTCTTTCTTCAACATAAACATTCCCACCCCAAACTTGATCTAATAGCTGAGTCCTCGAATAAGCTCGTTCTTGATGCGTCATAAAAAATTGTAACAAACGATATTCAGTGGGGCCTATGTCAACGGGGTTTTGACTGGCGGTTACGCGATGGCAGGCAGGATCTAATATCAGGCCCTCGACTTCGATACATTCTTCAATGCCCAAAGGCGTTGTTCTGCGCAATACTGCTTTTAAACGGGCAACGAGTTCGCGTGGGGAAAAAGGTTTGGTAATGTAATCGTCTGCACCTGACTCAAGCCCTTGAACCTTATTATCTTCTTCACCTTTAGCGGTTAATAAAATAATTGGCACTGATTTGGTTAGATCATCGCGCTTTAAGCGCCGGGTGAATTCTAGTCCACTGGTGCCGGGCAGCATCCAGTCAAGTAAAATTAAGTCCGGTTTGCAGTCAATTACGCTAGCGTGAGCCTCTTGGCAATTACTCGCTTCTAAGTAGTGATACCCTGCCATCTCTAGGGCAACAGCGATCATTTCACGAATTGCGGCTTCATCATCAACGATTAAAACTGTCTTGCCAGGTATGGTCATAGGCTTTTCGTCATATTACTGTCATAAAAATTGAAGTTCTATTACAGCTCATCTTTGTTACATTGATATGACAGTACTGGGCGAAATTATATTTATATTTTTGCTTACCTGTTTATCTATACTACTTATAGATAAGCGAGGACTAGACCAAGCCAAACGGCGACACCCACCCAGTGGCTATTAATAAAACCTGCAAAACAACCCGCTTTATCGCGGGCACGGATAAGCCACTGCTGGTATGTCATCAAGCCAATGGCAGCTATAAGGCCTAAATAATAAAAGACATTTAAACTCAGCTCTGAGCCGAGTAAGAATAAACAAAAAATAGTGATGCCTTGCAAAATCGCAATCATCACTTTGTCAGCATCAGCAAATAAAATAGCCGTCGACTTAATGCCAATTTTAATATCATCATCTCGGTCGACCATTGCGTACATAGTATCGTAAGCCACCGTCCAGCTTAAATTAGCCATATAAATCAGCCAGACGTATTTAGGCAGTTCGTCGGCTTGAGCCGCAAAAGCCATGGGAATAGCCCAAGAAAAAGCGGCCCCCAAGAAAATTTGAGGAAGATGAGTATGGCGTTTCATAAACGGGTAAATAGCCGCTAGCGCTGCCCCCGCAAAAGATAATTGAATGGTTAAAGTGTTGGTAAATAGCACTAATACAAAAGAAGCGGTTAATAAGCCGAAAAATAAAATAAGGGCTTGTTTACTGCTAACGGCACCGGTTACCAGAGGCCTACCAACGGTGCGTGACACATGGCCATCGACGTTGCGATCGGCATAATCGTTAATAACACAGCCCGCGGAGCGCATAAAAATGACCCCGAGCGTAAAAATGATCAGTACAGAGAAGTCTGGAATGCCTTTCGCTGCGATCCACAGGGCCCATAATGTTGGCCATAATAACAAGTAGATGCCGACAGGTTTATTAAGGCGCATCAATTCAAGAAAAGGTTTTGATTTCGTACAATATTTGTTGATAACAGGTTGTTGCAGCAAGCTCTGAATAGGTGTCATAGCATATCTTTTAGTTATTCAGTGGGTTGGCTCTTGGGGAAGTGCCTGAGTAAAAGCTTCCGTTACGAGTATGGGCTTGTGTTGTAAATAGAATACGGAACGTCGCGCCCATGACAAAGATAGTTCATTATTAGGAATACGATAAGCACTCATTTTACCCCTGCGCATCTGAGGATGGTTAAATAAATAAGCGCCAATGGACTTGCTACCCCAGTTTTTCAACTGACATTCATCGCCTGTTAACGTACTTTTAGGCATACAGGTGCGTGCATACACTTTGGGTTTACCTTGCACACTTAATACAACGTCACGACACCAAGCAGTTGTCTGATTGCCACAACAACCTAATAATAGGGCCTCTTGTTGGGTCAGCTTGCGCCAGCCTTGCCACAGAACTTTAACTGCGAAGTCCCCGTCACTTATGGCGATGAGCTGCGCTGTTAAAGAGCCGGTATCAAATAATGTTTTACGCCAATATAAGGGCACACTGAAGTATGCTCGCTCATTCCGCGCCGACCAAGACGGGAAAGATTGAGATAAATATTGGCTGATAATGGACTGATGTTTCATGGCGCGGATCATGGATGAAATTTGAGTTAAAGGCAAGATGACTAATCATTTGTGTTGATTTTTTAAGCGATGAACAGTAGGTTACGGCTGCTTTAATAGTCATTATATAAACTGAAGAGAGTTGAGCTCATGAAGAAATGGGAATGCGTAGTATGTGGATGGGTTTACGATGAAGAAGAAGGTTGCCCAGAAGAAGGTTTAGCACCTGGCACTGCTTGGGCTGATGTACCTGATGATTTTATTTGCCCTGACTGTGGTGTAGGTAAAGAAGATTTTGAAATGGTTGAGATTTAACCATCAGCAATTACCACAAGTTTATTCCATCGATACGAAGATAATAAAATATGTCTCAAGTCAAAGCCCCTGTTATTGTCATTGGAACCGGCTTAGCGGGTTATAATCTCGTTAAAGAATTTCGCAAGCAAGATGTGGAAACACCGGTATTAATGATTACCGCCGATGATGGCCGTAACTATTCTAAGCCAATGCTATCAACTGGTTTTACCAAAGGTAAGAGTGCTAATGATCTGGCCATGGGTGATGCGGGTAAAATGGCAGAGCAGTTGAACGTTACTATTCGCACAAATACTCGCGTCACGGGAATTGATGCTGCGCGGCATACGGTCTTCGTTGGCGAAGAACCGATTGAATATTGCAAGTTGGTATTAGCCTGGGGTGCTGAACCTGTTGCTGTGCGTATTGGGGGGGATGCGAGTGAGCATATTTTTACCATCAACGATCTACAAGATTATGCTAATTTCCGTGCTGAGTTAGAGGGTAAGAAGCGCATATTGATAATGGGTGCTGGCCTTATTGGCTGCGAATACGCCAATGATTTAACCAATGGCGGTTATGAAGTTGAAGTCGTTGCGCCCAGTAGCCAGGTTTTACCTAACCTATTACCTGAACAAGCTGCAAGCGCTGTGCAGCATGGTCTAGAAGGTTTAGGGGTGAAATTTCATCTGGGTCCTCTGGTTAGACTAGTGACTAAAACCGACAAAGGCTTAGTCGCCGATCTATCGAATGGCGAGCAGATTGAAACGGATATTATCGTATCGGCCATTGGTCTGCGTCCGCGCTTGGACTTAGCGGTTAAAGCGGGTCTGCAAGTTAATCAAGGGATTTGTGTTGATCGCTCGTTGCAGACTACCGAAGCTGATATTTTCGCGTTAGGAGACTGCGCCGAAGTAGATGGCAAGGTCCTGTTATACGTAATGCCTTTGATGGCCAGCGCGCGCGCTTTGGCTAAAACGTTAGCAGGTCAGCCAACGGACGTAATCTATGGTGCGATGCCAGTAATGATTAAAACTCCAGTGGTGCCAGTTGTTGTATCCCCTCCTACATTAGAGGGTGTATGGGACATTGAGAGCAGTGGTGTTAATGTAAAAGCCCTTTGTCGTGATGATGCTGGTGCGTTATTAGGGTATGCTCTCACTGGGACTTGTGTTGCTGATAAATTAGCGCTTAACAAACAGCTTCCCGCTATATTTAAGTAGTTTATAAAGAAAAAAATCAAGGATCAAAACATGCATAAACCTGAATTGGCCGCTGCAATTGCAGAAGAAACGGGCCTAACGAAAGAAAAATCAAATGAAGTAATTACTGTAATTACTGATCAAATTGCTAAAACGTTAAGTGCAGACGATACCGTTAGCCTGATTGGTTTCGGTACTTTTAGCCGTCGTTCACGTGCTGAACGCAAAGGTAAAAATCCGCAAACAGGGGCTGAGTTGATTATTCCTGCGAGTAATACAGCCGCATTCAAGCCAGGCAAAGGCTTAAAGGAAAAAGTTCAATAATTGTGAATGATTCCTTATCGAATGAAGCTTTAACCCGACTATGGGTAGAAAAGCTGGTGGTGGGAGAAGGACTCTGTCCTTTCGCCCTCCCGATTATGGATAAACTCCATATCGAAGAATGTAAAAGCCAAGACTTAGAACACATTACCCGGGCATTTTTATCGTTATTAAACGAAATGCAACTAGCGGATGATGATGATTTACCCACCGCATTATTTATTGTGACCCAAGCGTTGGCGGATTTTGATGACTATCTTGATTGGTTATTCTTGTGCGAAGATTTGCTCGAGCAAGCGGGTCTGGAAGGTGATATTCAGTTAGCCAGTTTTCATCCTCATTATGAGTTTGAAGGTGAAGAAGCTGAATCTATGACAAATTATTCGAATCGCTCCCCGTTTCCTATGATTCATTTCATTCGGGAAAATCACATTAGCGAAGCGTTAAAAACGGTGACCAAGCCGGAAGCTATTCCTGAGCGCAATAAACGCCACATGCAGCGTTTGGGTAAGGAAGGGTTATTGCAGTTGATGCCTGAATTAGCAGGCAGTGCAATTTTTTTAAAAAAGTAAGCAAGTTAGACTCAAAAGCTTGCTGATTATTAGATACTGACTTGATAAAGGTAGAGATGTTATGAAATTCCGGATGTTACTTTGGGCTCTTGGCCTAATGATGAAAAAAGCCAGCAAGAACAACCCAGAGTTTATAAAGCAGCTAGTGGGTAAAGACTTCACTTTCCAGATTCAGACTCAAGACGGAAAGCAAGTGCGTCACTTCATTGTGAAAGATGAACGTATTAAGTCGAAAGGCGGCGCAGCAAAAGACCCTGCCTTCAGCATCTCTTTTAAAGACGCAGAAACAGGTATGTTCATTATGACGGCGAAAGACAAAAACGCTTTCATGAAAGGCATTCAAGAAAAAGATATTAAGATCGATGGCGATTTGTCATTGGTTATGTGGTTCCAAAGCATTGTGAAACACGTAAAGCCTAAAAGTAAAAAGAAGCAGTAAAAGTCATCAATAGTGTTTTTTTAACTAAGCTTTTGTTAGGCGATAATAATACCCGCTAGACTCACAACGTAAAGGATAGCCAGATGAATCTTACCCAACGGATTGTATTGGCGATGGCAACCGCCATCTTGTTAGGCAGTGCGACGCAGCAGTTATTATTATGGCCTGAAATCCCATCCTGGTTAGCCACAACATTAAGTGAAGGTTTAGCCGGTGGTCTATTTTATGTGGGCGGCCAAATCTTTGTCTCTAGTTTAAAGGTTCTGGTTGTTCCTCTGGTATTTATTTCTCTAGTGTGTGGAACCTGTCAGTTGCAAGGGCAAAGCTCTCTTGGCCGTTTAAGTTTAAAAGCGATTGGCTTGTATCTTCTTACCACCGCTATTGCCATCTCTATTGCCATCTTCATGGCAGAATTATTACAACCGGGTATCGGAATTGAAATGACCACCGCGGCGGATTTCACGGCACCCGCATCGCAGCCCTTAAGTCAGGTATTTATTAATATATTTCCCAACAACCCGGTGAAAGCGATGGCTGAAGGCAATATGCTGCAGGTGATTGTATTTGCCATATTGATTGGCTTGGCGATTGGTCGCAGCGGTGTAAGGGGTGAAAGACTCTCTCAGCATTTTAATGACTGGAATGAGGTCATGATGACTTTAGTGACATTGCTGATGAAGCTAGCGCCTTATGGGGTTTTCTGCTTATTATTCAGCTTATTCGCGAAACAAGGCTTAGGCGTTATTGGTGACCTCGCTTTGTATATGGTAACGGTTTTATTGGTATTGGCAATACACGCTCTGGGCGTCTACCCATTATTACTGAAGACCTTTTCTGGGCTAGATCCCATCATGTTTTTACGCAAGATGCGTAATACTCAATTATTTGCCTTTAGCACCGCCTCCAGTTCAGCAACCATTCCTGTGACTTTACGCGCGGTTGAACAGCGTCTAGGGGTGAGCAATCGAGTTGCCTCTTTCACCATTCCTCTAGGTGCAACCATCAACATGGATGGTACGGCGATTATGCAAGGAGTGGCGACCGTTTTTATTGCTCAAGCTTTTGGTTTAGATTTGGGACTAATGGATTATCTTTTAGTGATCATGACGGCGACATTAGCGTCAGTCGGAACCGCCGGTGTTCCCGGTGTCGGCTTGGTGACTCTCGCGATGGTTCTGCAACAAGTAGGCTTACCTGTTGAGGGTATTGCTTTGATTATCGGTGTGGATAGAATTTTAGATATGGTGCGCACCGCGGTGAATGTTACGGGTGATGCCAGCGTTTCTTGTATTGTTGCTAAATCAGAAAATGCCATGGATGAAACAATTTTTAATGATCGCGATGCAGGTCTCTTAGATCTTCAGGCGAGCAAAGTGGAAACTCAATCTTAATGTTACGTTTATTTCTTCTTATACTCGCGAGTACCATTGCTTTTATCTCCAATGCTCAAGCACTGGATAACGACTCTGGGAATCAGCCGCTGGTCGGCGCAGGCTTAGAGCAGAATGCGACCTCCGTCGATGGGTTTACTGAGCTGGAGTATCAGCTAATAGAAGACTCTGGCTTATTGAGTTTATCGCAACAGGTTAAATTCAGTGCCCAGCGCTTAATCGCAGGCTCAATAGAGAGGCCGGAGACAAGTTCGGCTGATGCTGAGTCAATGGCCAATGCGGTTGTTATTAATCACGCTCAACATTTTGCCATCGCTAAGCAGCTTGCTAAGCGTTGGACCGAGGATCAGTGGCAGCAACGTCTATTGGTTCTCATCGATGCAATGCCCCTAAAGACGCAAGAATTAATCCAGCAGCAGCTCGTCCACCCCTTGGTAAAGGCTGCGCAGGATAAAGAGCGTGCCGCGATCAGCGTGCAAAGTGAACCAGAGTACCAACGTTACATGAATAAACTAAGGCAGCGTCCTCCTGCGGTATCACGCTGGAAGTTGGTCGAAAATTTAGATCAGCAGTCAGCCTTCTCAGAAATCATTATTCAAGCTCGAACAGCCGTCATTAAAGAGATACAACAGCAAGTTATAGGTTGGCAGCCAGGAGAACTATGGGAAGAACAAGCTAGACAAGACGTTTTAGAGTTTCTATTTTACGCTTATCGTAAAACTCCCAATAGCGAATTGAAATATATTGCCGACAGCTTTAATCAGCCTGAATTGAAGCGATTTTATAAAGAGGTGCTTAGTAGCATTAATTAAATAACGTATCTAATTAATGCTACTAGCCCTTGAGTTATTTATTTAACATTCCCACGAGTTCATCTAGATCATCCGCTTTCTCTAACAGATTCTCCGTGATGTTGTGCACATCATCAGCACTTATGCCCAAGCGTTTATAAACCTCAGCATGGGGTTTTTCGTTGGCGCCATCACCAAAACCGTAGCTACGTAATGAGCGCGTTGCAACGTAGAGTAAATTTGCACAAGTATTGAATTCATCTTTATAGCTAGGGTTGTGCTGACTGCGCAGGGCAATAACGACTTCTTCTGGCATCCGCCACTGCTGCATCAATAAACTACTAATTTGCTCACGGTTCAAGCCCATTAAATACTTTTCCAGCAGACTGCGATTGATATGAGGATTCGCTTCTATGTAGCGGTTGATCAAGGCAAATTGTGGAGGGAAAACATGGCCTAAAATTAAGTAGCCAAAATTATGCAGTAAGCCACACAAATAAGCTGTACCTCTGTGGGGGCGTTCTATTGCTGGCATTAAACGCGCTAGCTCTCCCATTAAAGCCGCGGTCATAACCGCTTGTTGCCAAAAAGGGGTGTAGCCGTGCGGGCCTTCTTTAGGTACTGTCAAAGTTCGACCTAGAGCTAAACCTAGCGCTAGATTAATGACTAGGTCAAAGCCTAATACCCGTATGACGGCATCTTCGACAGATTTGATTTCGCCTTTTACGCCATAGTAAGGAGAGCGAGCCCAACTAACGACCTGTGCGGCCATGCCGGGGTCCATTTCAACGACCTTGGTTAAGTCCGCAGTATTGGCGTTAGGGTTGACGCGCAGCTCTATAATATTACGGGCTGTTTCAGGCAGTGGCGGTAAATCTAAGGTTTCTTCTAAGCGCTGTTTGATGCGTAAAGGGGTAAATTGTTTAATGGCGGTATACACATCATCTAAATCTTGGCTGGGGCTTTGTTGGTCGCTAGGATTGGGCAAAGGTACGGTGAAATTGCCAATCGTTGAGCTGCTGGTTAGTGACTTAAAGCAGTTTACTGGAAGAGTGATCCACTCATTATTATCCCCCGAGGTTATAAATAACTCAGTTTCTGCCAGCAGGCGTTCATCAACCATACTATCAATTTGCGTTACTTGTGGCAGAGCAGGAAAGTCTTCAATCCCAAATTTGGCTTTCAGTTGCATTAGTTCATTGGGCTTTAAAGCATTAAATTGGCGACCACATTGCTGTGATAGACGATTTAAATCTAAAATTCGGTTGCTTGGGATGACCACTTGAACTTTACCAATACTGTCTTTCAGGAAGATGACTTTAGCGAGTTTACTCGAATAACTGGTCATTGGATTGCCCTGCATAAGCTGAAGGGCATCCTTATCGTCGGTCACTTGATAGTCAATATGCCAATCATCTAATACTTTTAAAACGGTGGCCGGAATGGTCATTACTGCGCCTTCATAATTAAAACTCATCTATAAATCATAGATCAAAATTGAACTTTTGCTGTTAAAAATATGGATTAGGCCTGAGCAAATTGCTCTGCGTTGCCTACCCAGCGTTTAATAATGGCATCGACGTGTTGCGGATGCAGATTAATTAATTGTTCTGCCATGGTTTTAACTTGAGGCAATAAGTGACCATCGCGCTCAAGGTCGGCGACTGTTAGCTGTTGCAATCCCGTTTGACGGCTACCCAGCAGTTCACCCGGGCCGCGAATGAGTAGATCTTGCTCGGCGATATAAAAACCATCTGTACTTGCGCGCATGACCCCTAAGCGTTGCTTGCTGACATCCCCTAAAGGCGATTGATAAAGCAAAACGCAATGCGACTGTTGATTGCCCCGACCGACACGGCCTCGTAATTGGTGCAGCTGGGCCAAACCAAGGCGCTCTGGATTTTCAATAATAATTAGATTTGAGTTAGGTACATCAACGCCTACTTCAATCACTGTGGTTGCGACCAATAAATCCAGCTCATGACTTTTGAAACGCTGCATAATATCGACTTTTTCTTGTCCCTTCATACGCCCATGAATTAAACCAATGCGTAATTTGGGCAAAGCTTCGGTGAGCTGTTGGGCGGTGACTTCAGCGGCCTGACATTGCAGGCTTTCGCTTTCTTCGATTAAGGTGCAGACCCAATAAGCCTGAGTGCCGCCCTGACATACCTCATTAATGCGTTGCACAATTTCATGTCGCCTTTGGTTACTGATAACTGACGTATTAATTGGTATCCGGCCTTTGGGCAGTTCATCAATCACTGATACATCGAGGTCGGCATAGGCGCTCATCGCGAGTGTTCGTGGAATAGGGGTCGCAGTCATAATTAACTGGTGCGGTGCTAGTGCTTTACCTTTGCCCCGTAACGCAAGGCGCTGGCGAACGCCAAATCGATGCTGCTCATCAATAATGGCTAAACCTAGCTGATGGAAATCGACTTCATCTTGAAACAGCGCATGAGTGCCGATGATCAGCTTGGCCTCGCCATTGGCGATTTCTGTTAATACCTTTTCGCGCGCTTTGCCTTTTACCTTGCCAGTTAACCAAGCGATTTTTTTCTTGCCTTGACCTACATCTTGTTGCTCAAAGATGGGACCAAACCATTGTGTGAAATTCACTAGGTGCTGTTCTGCTAATATTTCGGTTGGTGCCATAATCGCAACTTGATAGCCTTCATCCACCATCGGGGCGGCGGTTAAGGCGGCGACTAAGGTTTTACCAGAACCGACATCCCCTTGTACCAGACGTAGCATAGGATGAGGTTGACTAAGATCGAATTGAATTTCTTCTACCACGCGCTTTTGCGCAGCGGTGAGAGTAAAGGGTAAAGCCTCTATTATGCGCTGTTGGCTTGGTCCCATAAACTGAATGTGAGCTGCATGTTCATCTTTCACTTTTAACCGTGCGCGGTGCATTGATAATTGATGGGCGAGTAATTCTTCTAAAATCAGCCGCCGTTGGCAAGGATGTTGACCGGCTTCTAGCTGTTCTAGGTTGGCTTCTATGGGTGGCTGATGTAAATATTGCAGAGCTTCGGCCAGTGAAGGCAGTTGCCACTGCTGTAACCAGCTAGCAGGTAATAATTCACGTAATTGAAATTTATCCGCGGCCAGCATTTCTAATGCTTGGCTAATCATAGTGCGCAAGCGGCTTTGGCTAATGCCTTCGGTGGCCGGATAGACGGGGGTTAGGGTTTGCTCTAAGGTATCTTCGCTAGTCGAGACGACTTGATATTCCGGATGATAAATTTCTAAGCCACTTGCGCCACGACGGGCTTCACCGTAACAACGAATTTCGGTACCGTCTGAAAATTGATTTTTCTGAGCGGCGGTAAAGTGAAAAAAACGCAGGCCAATACTGCCACTTTGGTCTTGAATGCGAACACTCAGGCTGCGTCGTTTACCAAACAGAATTTGGCTGCTGCGCACAAACCCTTGTACTACATAGGTTTGCTGAGGGTGCATTGTACCGATGGGCGTGACTCGGGTTCTGTCTTCGTAACGAAACGGCAAATGAAAGAGCAAGTTCACCAAATCATGAATCCCCCAATCAGCAAATTGCTGCGCTAGCTTCGGGCCGATACCTTTTAATTGTGTTAGCGCTAAGTGCTTTTCGATTAAGGATTGATGAGGCATGTGCCGGCGGTATCCAATAATAGATCGATGGCTTTTCCACGTGGGAAGGTGGCGCGCCATGCTAATGCGACAGTTCGAGAGGGTGCTGGACTAGCGAAAGGTCTAGTAGTAATTAAGTTTGAATCTAAATTACCCACAGCTGATACGGGCAATACGGTAATGCCCAATCCTGTGGCGACCATGTACTTTAAAGTTTCTAATGAACTGCCTTGAGTTACGCTGCCAACTCGGTTGTTATTCTGTTGACTTAACGCCGGGCAAAGTTCCAATACTTGATCGCGAAAGCAGTGCCCTTCTCCGAGTAGTAACAGCTTTTGGTCAGGCAGCATATCGGCTTGAATATGGTCTAGCTTAGCCAGTTCGTGATCTCTTCTCATCACGACGACGAAGGGTTCGTCATAAAGTGAGCGGGTGATGACGTCGGGCTCATTGAATGGCAGAGCCACAATAATGGCATCTAATTCCCCCTCATTTAACTGACGGCGCAATACTGAAGTATAGCTCTCTTCGATAAATAGCGACATCTGTGGTGCTTGTTGATGAATCTGTGGCACAAGGTGAGGAAAAAGATAAGGTCCGATGGTGAAGATAGCGCCTATTCTTAAAGGACTGCTCAATTGATCTTTGCCCGTTTCGGCCAGCTCTTTTAGTATTCGGGTTTCAGCTAGTATCTTCTGAGCTTGCTGAATAATCTTCACTCCTAAAGGCGTTGGGCTAACAGCGCTTTTTCTGCGCTCGAAGAGGGCGATATTCAATTCGCCTTCTAACTTCTTTACCGCTACGCTCAAGGTAGGTTGGCTGACAAAGCACTTTTCTGCCGCACGGCCAAAGTGACACTCTTGGGCCAGGGTTACTATGTAGCGCAATTCAGTTAGAGTCATGATGCCTCGTTAATGATAATAAGCAGTCTGTTAATTAAGTGCTTTAATCAGACACTATTAATTAAGTTTGCTGTTTTGATTTATATTAACTATTGCAATAAAGAATGGAAAGGCTACTTTTAACTAAAATTAACCTAAGCAGTGTAATTAAGTCGTGCAATTAAGTCGTGTAATTGACCGATGCAATTCGAGGAGTAGAAAATGGCGCGCATTTTAGTTGTTGGTGCAGGCGATATAGGCGGTCAGCTGGCCATTAATTTGGTGCAAGCAGGGCACCAAGTCTGGGGGCTGCGCCGATCTGATAAGCCAATAGGTCAGGGTGTTGAAATTGTGGTGGGTGATGTTTCTGAACCCGAAACCTTGTTAGATATTCCCAGTGGTATCGATATCTTAGTCTACAGCGTTGCCTCACCGGAATTTTCTCGGGAGGGTTATCATAAGTATTATTACAACGGCATTCGCCATGTATTACACGCGTTAAAAGCCCAAGGGCAGACACCTAAACACGCCTTCTTCACTTCAAGCTCGAGTGTCTATCATCAGATGGATGCTTCTTGGGTTGATGAAGAAAGTCCTACTGAGCCGACTAGCTTTTCAGGTAAAGAATTATTGCGAGCAGAAGGCGCATTAGCGAAAGGCTATATTCCTGCAACGTCGGTACGCTTTCCCGGTATTTATGGCCCAGGTCGAAATCGTATGATTGAACAAGCCCGCCAAGGTGGACACTGTGACCCCAGCCCAGAAGTTTGGACCAACCGAATACATCGTGATGATTGTATCGGCATATTGCAGTTTTTAATTGAAAAGGTCCTCGCAGGAGAGACCATTGATGACATTTATCTTGCGTGTGATTCTCAGCCAGTAACGTTATTCGACATATTGGAGTGGATGAAAGATAGGATTGGTGAGGTTGAACCAGATTACGAATTACCTGAGGCGACTCGTCGGGCTAATCGGCGCTGCAGCAATAAGCGTTTAATAGCAGCAGGATATCCCTTCAGATTTAATGATTATCAGGAAGGTTATGAGTTCGTATTACAAAAATTAGGACTGTAGTGAAGAAGTTACAAACTACAGTCCTAAAACGCTGATGGTTGTTAAGCAGCCATTAGCGGTCCTCTAATTCTAAAATACCATCCATTTCAACGTCGGCGTTTTTAGGTAATTGAGAAATACCAATCGCAGCACGGGCGGGATAAGGCTGCTCAAAGTATTCAGCCATTACTTTATTAACCGTCGCGAAATTAGCTAAATCAGTTAAGAAAATATTCAATTTAGCTATATCTTGCAAACTGCCACCGGCGGCTTCACAGACGGCGCTTAAGTTGTCAAATACACGACGGACCTGCGCTTCAATATCGCCATCGACCATTTCCATTGTTTCTGGTACCAAAGGAATTTGGCCAGACAGATAAACGGTATTATTCACTTTAACGGCTTGTGAATAAGTGCCAATAGCTTGAGGTGCTTTGTCGGTATTAATGATGATTTTGGCCATGATAAATATTTCCTTACTTAATAGACTCTAAAATAATTTCTGACATCGTAGCTGAATACAGTGTTTAGTTCTTAATGCGTACAATTTTGTTAATACCACGAATGTTACGTAAGCGACGAATAACGCGTGAAAGGTGCTTACGACCTTGAACGCCAAGCTGTATCTGCATGACACTTAGCTTCACATCTCGATCTTCAATACTAATACTTTCGATGTTGGCATCAGCTTGAGTAATCGCCGCCGCCAGTTCCGCAACAAGGCCTTTACGATTTTCTAAATACAGGCGTAAATCGACAGAGAATTCACTGTCGATGTCTTTATCCCAGCTGAGAGTGACACACTTCTCTGGGTTACCTCGAATATCCTGTACGTTTTTGCAGGTTTCAGTATGAATCACCAAACCACGGCCAGAACTGACGTTGCCGAGGATGGGATCCCCAGGAATCGGGCTGCAGCACTTAGCAAAACTTACTACTAAACCTTCGGTACCTTTAATCGCCAGAGGGGTATCATTATTTATCTCATCGATGTCAATGTCAGTATCGTCAGCCACCAATAAGCGGCGGGCCACCAAGGACGCCATACGGTTGCCTAAGCCAATATCTTCCATAATATCTTCTAGTAACTCGAGATCTGTCTCTTCTAAAACTCGATCAATAGACTCTTGTTCTATGTCATCTATTGATTTACCCAGCGATGCTAAAGCTTTATGCAGTAGGCGTTCACCTAAAGAAACGGATTCAGAGCGGCGCTGGCTCTTTAGGAAGTGACGAATATTAGAACGTGCTTTACCAGTGACCACAAAGCCTAGCCAAGCTGGATTAGGCTGTGCACCTGGAGCCGTGACGATTTGCACCGTTTGGCCATTTTGTAATTTAGAGCTTAGCGGAGCGAGCTGTCGATCAATTCGACAGGCAATACAGGAGTTACCCACATCGGTATGAATAGCATAGGCATAATCGACTGGGGTTGAGCCTTTCGGTAATTCAAAGATGCGACCTTTCGGAGAAAAGACATAAATTTCATCGGGAAATAGATCAACCTTTACATGCTCGATAAACTCTATCGGGCTACCGGCGCTCTTCTGTAACTCTAATAAATTTTGTACCCATTGTTGCGCGCGCTGACTGCCACTGGTATTGGTCGAAGTACTGGTATCCGATTTATACAACCAATGAGAAGCAATACCATGCTTTGCCATAGCATCCATTTCTTCTGTACGTATCTGAATCTCAATGGGAACACCACTGATGCCAATTAACGACGTATGTAGCGACTGATAGCCATTAGTTTTTGGAATCGCAATGTAGTCTTTAAAGCGCCCTGGAATGGGTTTGTAGAGATTGTGAACGGCGCCTAATATGCGATAACACATATCAACCGATTCTACGACAATACGAAAACCATACACATCGAGAATATCGTTCAAGGATTTACGTTGGTCTTTCATTTTGGTGTAGATGCTGAACATGTGCTTTTCGCGACCAAATACACGGCTGGGCAGATTTTCTTCTTTTAAACGTTTACGCAATGAGGCCGCAATTTTATCTACAAGCTCTTTACGATTACCACGGGCGTTGGTAACGGCTTTACGGATTAAACTAGAGCGCATCGGATACATGGCATCAAAACAAAGCTCTTCCATTTCGACGCGAACGCTGTTTAAACCGAGTCGGTGAGCGACAGGGGCATAAATATCAAGAGTTTCACGGCCAATACGGCGGCGCTTGTCTGGGCGCAGGGCCCCTAAAGTGCGTAAGTTATGTAAACGGTCAGCCAATTTAACCAGCATAACGCGAATATCTTTGGCCATCGCCAACACCATTTTTTGAAAGTTCTCGGCCTGCTGTTCTTCTTTACTCTCAAACTTTATGTGCGTTAGCTTACTTACACCATCCACTAACTCAGTAACGACATCACCAAATTGTTCTGCTAAAGCAGTTTTGGGAATACCGGTATCTTCAATCACATCGTGCAGCATGGAGGCCATGAGACTTTGGTGGTCGAGACGCATGTTGGCCAAAATATTGGCAACCGCTAACGGGTGGATGATATAGGGTTCGCCACTGCGACGACGTTGGCCTGTGTGGGCTTGCTCAGCGTAAAAGTAGGCGCGGCGCACCAGCTGAATTTGTTCATTAGAGAGGTAGGTAGAAAGTCGATCCGATAAGGCGTCTATTGTTGGCACGGCTGAGCCCTAGAGTGGTGAAATTGCAAACCGAGCAGGCTAGGCCTAGTCTCGGTTTGTGAAGGCGAGAGTTACTCTACGTCTTCGGCTTCTTGCGCTGCCATGCCTTTAGTCGATATTAGACCCGCTGCGATTTCACGCAAAGCGATTACAGTGGGCTTATCGCCTTCAACAGGCACCAATGGTTCAGCGCCTTGCACAGCAATCTGGCGAGCACGCTTAGTGGCCAACATGACCAATTCAAAACGGTTATCAACGTTTTCTAGACAATCTTCAACGGTTACGCGAGCCATGAATTAACTTCCTGCAGGGTTACAAAATTTGGGTTCTTTGTCCGGGCATCTACCCCATCGACAATGATGACCGTATAGTTTAGCGAATACAGCGCCATGATTGAAGCAATAGTAGACAGTATTTGGTTATTTTTTGGCTAATTCAGTAAGTTTTTTAATAATTGCTGCTGTTTTTGACTTTGCACGGCTGTTCTTTGGCGGCGAGCGAGCACAATCGCGCGTAATTCTTGTAATGCCGTATCAAAACTATCGTTGATAATTAGATAGTCGAATTCACCATAATGACTCATTTCACCCACTGCATCTTGCATACGACGGTCAATAATATCTTGTTCATCAGTACCGCGGCCGGTTAAGCGCTTCAGCAACTCTGCACGACTTGGAGGAAGAATAAAAACACTGACCATGTCAGGCATCTGCTGACCAATTTGCTGAGCACCTTGCCAATCGATTTCTAAAATGACGTCACGACCAGCGTTTAATTCTTGCTCAACCCAAATTTTCGAGGTGCCGTAAAAATTATCAAATACTTGAGCGTATTCTAAAAAAGCTTTCTGGTTTATTAGATTTTTGAATCCTTCCTGGGTAACAAAATTATAGTCTTTGCCATTAATCTCCCCTACGCGAGGTGCGCGAGTGGTATGAGAAACCGAAACACCTATTTTGTCTGTTTGCTCTAATAGAGCTTTTACCAATGTTGTTTTCCCTGCCCCTGAAGGTGCGGAAAAAACATAAAGGGTACCTGTGGACGTTTTTTGCATAGAAATCTCAAATCGTGTTCGAACATCATTAGTTGTCAGCATTTTAACCTGTAACGGACAATGCTCAAATACGTTGTTACACATTGAGGTGAAATAGCCGTAATCAGCGCAACTATATCATTGAGATGTCGGTATAATATGCGCCTTTTCATTGCATTTAGAATGATCGATTCTTATTGGAGAACGTTGTATGAGACCTAGTGGCCGCCAAATAAACGAATTACGTGAAGTTCGCCTCACCCGAAATTTCACTAAACACGCAGAAGGGTCAGTATTGGTTGAATTTGGTGATACCAAGGTGATCTGTACTGCCAGCGTTGAAAAAGGTGTGCCGCGTTTTATGCGCGGGGAAGGAAAGGGCTGGGTAAACGGTGAATATGGCATGTTACCTCGCGCTACTGGAAAGCGCATGATTCGCGAAGCGGCAAAAGGCAAGCAAAGTGGTCGTACGGTCGAAATTTCGCGCTTAATTGGCCGTTGCCTTCGTGCGGCGGTTGATATGAAAGTATTGGGCGAATATACCATTCAATTGGATTGTGATGTTATTCAAGCAGACGGTGGAACCCGCACAGCGGCGATTACAGGGGCTTTTGTGGCGTTGCAAGATGCACTTAATGGCTTGTTGGAAAGTGGTAAAATCAAGAAAAATCCGATTAAAAGCCCTATTGCAGCGGTATCAGTTGGCATTTATAAAGGTACCGCGATATTAGATCTGGATTACGCGGAGGATTCTGTGGCTGCAACGGATTTGAATGTCATCATGACCGCCGCGGGTGGTTTTATTGAAATTCAAGGTACTGCAGAACAAGAAGCTTTCTCGCCAGAAGAATTAGCGGCGATGTTGGCGTTAGCGAAAGATGGTATTGCTGAGTTGTGTGAAAAACAGCAGCAAGCTCTAAACTTTTAATCGCATATCTTAAAAGGGCGTGTCGGATACCAAAAGGACATGCCCTTTTTCGATAGAAAGCGATTATTCATCATCAAATTCATATTCAACCATTACCGGTGCATGGCTGCTAAATATTTGGTTTTTCAAGATTTTAGAATCTACTACAAACTGGCGTAGATCTGGGGTGCAAACTTGGTAGTCAAAGCGAAAGCCTTCACTATTACGACGACGAGCTTCTTCATTGGGCCAATAAGTAAATTGGTTTTCACCAAAATTTGCTTCACGGAAAGCGTCAACGAAACCCACTGGGCCAAAAACCTGATCCAAGAAGGCGCGTTCTTCTAGTAAGAAACCCGGTTGATCTTGTTGCTGACGCCAGTCAGCGACATCAATCGTCTTGTGAGCTGCTTCAAAATTGCCACAGAAAATAAAATCACGACGTTTACGCCGTGTCTTTTTCAAATGGCTTAAGAATTCTTGCTGAAAAGCGAGTTTATCTTTTAAGCTATGGAAAGCATCTTCTTTGGGGAAAAGAATGCTACCGATGCTGACATTTTCAAAATCTGCTTGAATATAACGTCCTTGAAAATCGCACCCAGGAAAGCCTAGCCCAGTCATAATTGCTTTTGGCAATTCGCGGGTATAGATAGCGACACCGGAATAGTCGTCGGTTTCCCCTTCAAAAAAATAACCATTATAACCATCAGGGTATAATACGCTGTCAGGCAGCTTGTATTCTCTGTCTAGGGTATTTTGGATGCACACAACATCCGCTTGCTCTTCATCTAGCCATTCGAAGAGCCCTTGTTCTGCGGCTTTTTTTAAGCCGTCAACGTGTAGACTGATGATCCTCATACATGGTTCCCGCATACTGAAGAGTGTATAATACCTGATCTTATGGGATCTAGGGTAACTTCTGGTTAGGATTCTTTGTTGCAAAAACCAGAAAGCAATATTTATAAGGCTTATTATGCAAAACTATCAACATAACTTCATTGAATTCGCCATTAAACAAGGTGTTTTGAAGTTTGGTGAGTTCACTCTTAAATCGGGTCGAGTCAGCCCTTATTTCTTCAATGCTGGCTTATTTAATACCGGTAAAGCCTTAGCAGAAATTGGCCGTTTCTATGCTGCTGCCCTTGAAAACGCTGGGGTTGATTATGATGTTATATTTGGCCCAGCGTACAAAGGTATTCCTTTAGCAACTACGTTGAGCGTAGCTCTTTTTGATCAATATGGAAAAGATGTTCCGTATGTTTTTAATCGCAAAGAAGCAAAAGCTCACGGCGAAGGCGGCACATTAGTCGGGTCGGAGTTATCAGGACGAGTTTTAATAGTCGATGACGTGATTACGGCGGGAACCGCTATACGTGAAGTCATGTCAATGATAGAAGAAGCTCCAGGTGCAATCCCAGCCGCTGCACTCATTGCATTGGATCGTCAAGAGAAAGGTAAAGCAGAAGAGTCTGCTATTCAAGAAGTTGAGCGTGATTATGCTATCCCAGTGATTAGTATTGTTACACTAGAACAAGTATTGGCTTATGTTGCTGATCAGCCAGAATTAAAACAATATGCTGAATCGATTGAAGCATATCGCAAAAAATACGGAGTATAGGTATGAGGCTCGTAACGGGCGCTTTGATTTTAGTTCTAATAAGTCCAGTGGCTTTTGCAGCTCAACTTTATCGTTTTGAAGTGGAAGGCCGAGTGATTCTTAAAGATCATGTGCCACCTGAATATGCACAGATGAGCTATCAAATTTTAAGCCCTCAAGGTCTGATGATTAAACAGGTTGAGCGAGCACCAACAGCCTCTGAATTAGCGGCTATCGCGGCGAAAAAAGCGCTAAAAGAAGCGCGCCTTGAGCGTATTCGCATTCGTCGACAAGCGGATAGAGCCTTGTTGCGTATCTACTCTAAGCCTGCGGATGTTGAACGAGCTCGCCAGCGCAGTGTTGATGATATAGATGGTTATATTGGTTTACAGCAACGTCGTATTGTTAATTTAACGGATAAGCTTGAACGAGCACAGGGACGAGCTGCGAATCAAGAACGTGCGGGTTTAGACGTTCCTGTGGACATGCGATTTGCGATTGCTCAGTTGCAGAAACAAATTCGTGAAACTCATGCCAATATTGAAATTCGCCAAGCCCAAAAAATTGAAAGCACTAAGATGTTTACCAATGACTACTCTCGGATGCTAATTTTATTAAAGTATCCGCCGGGGACACTAGAAAGTGAGATCCTAGCTGTGGACGATACGCCTAGCAGTAATAATGATTAAAACTGAAAAATAAAAAAAGCAGCTAATAGCTGCTTTAGACTGAACTGCGCAGCAACTGTTGGTTAATTAATGACCATTGTTCTGTCCAGTGCTGAGTCGGTGACACATTGAATTCGGTGCGTACATATTGACGTATACGGCCTTCAATCAGCGCATTGAGCATGTTGGCTGTGGCAGCAAGCGGTATGCTAGTTACTTTCTGTTCGCGCAACTCTGCTTCCCGTAAAATCTGCTTAAACTGAGTTTCTAGGCGTTCAAAAAACTGGTGAATGCGTTGACGTAAGCGATCCGTTTCTCCTGCCAGTGCATCCCCGGCTAATAGACGACACATACCAGGATTTTTTTCTGCGAAGGTCAGAACTAACGTCATGGTTTTTTCGCAGCGCACATCCGCATCCGCAAAATCTTGCAGAATACGGCTAGTGCGAGAAAAAATAGCGTCTTCAATGAACTCGATCAGGCCTTCAAACATTTTAGCTTTACTGGGGAAATGGCGATACAAAGCCGCTTCAGAAACGCCGACAGTTTTAGCAATATTAGCCGTAGTAATTTTACCACCAGGGTTTGCTTCCAGCATGTGGACCACCGCTTGTAGTATTTGTTCGCGACGGGATATTTTGACTTCCGTTTCGCTCATTTTTTTTTCCCAATCACGCTTTACGGTTAGTAATTAAGGTGCCAACACCTTCATCAGTGAATAATTCTAATAAAGTCGCGTTTGGTACGCGACCATCAATAATATGAGCGCTGGTCACCCCAGCATGAACAGCATCAAGCGCGCATTGTATTTTAGGTAGCATACCACCATAAATTGTACCGTCAGCGATTAATTCGTCAACTTCTTGAGTCGTTAGTCCGGTTAGCACTTCACCATTTTTGTCTTGTAAACCAGAAATATTGGTAAGTAATATCAACTTTTCAGCGCGTAATACTTCCGCAACCTTGCCTGCAACTAGGTCAGCATTTATGTTGTAAGAAGCACCTTCAGCATCTACTCCAATAGGGGCGATAACGGGAATAAAATCACTTTGAGAAAGCATGTCTAATACCTGAGTATTTACTCGGGTTACTTCACCCACATGGCCAATATCAATAATTTCAGGTTGTTGCATATCAGGAGAATGTTTAGTGACATGCAATTTTTTTGCTTGCAACAGCTGGCCATCTTTACCCGTTAAGCCAATGGCTTTACCGCCATTCTGATTAATTAGATTGACGATGTCTTTGTTAACTAAGCCGCCTAATACCATCTCGACCACATCCATGGTCTCGCTGGTAGTAACACGCATGCCATCAACAAACTCGCTTTTGATGTTTAACTTTTCGAGTACTTCGCCAATCTGTGGGCCACCACCGTGGACAACAATAGGGTTAATACCAATAAGTTTTAGCATTACCATATCACGGGCAAAGCTATTTTTGAGTGTTTCATCGGTCATGGCGTTGCCGCCATATTTAACGACTATGGTCTTGCCACTGAACTTTTGCAGATAAGGCAGGGCTTCACTAAGCACCTTGGTGGTGATCACTGCTTCTTTGCGACTCAATGGCATGGATTAATTTCCTAAATAAAGAATAGATGAGCAAATAAAAATCTTTCGGCGGCGCATTATAGCTTGGCCGCCTAGTAGAAGCATCTATCGAATGAATATGATAGGCAAAAAGGCTGCAATGAGATTATTCTCATCGCAGGATCATTAGTTAAGCGGTGCTTAAAAGAGGATTTTTAGAAGGGAATTTTCAATTCAGGGGCGTGACGCTGTAAGGCACTTTTATACAATAACTGAATGCGTTGCAAAGCGGCGCTATCATTACCGGCAAAGCGCAACGTTAGTTTCGGAGAGGTATTAGAGGCTCTGACCAAGCCCCAGCCGTCTTGAAAATCGGAGCGTATACCATCAATCGTCGATACGCGTGCCCCTTGTTGCAAGCTGGGTTCGGATGCCAGTTTTTGCATGATGGCAAGCTTGCTTTCATTATCCGTATTAATGGTGATTTCAGCGGTCGAAACATCATCAGGAAATTCCGCGAAAACTTGTGAAACAGAATTCATCTGATGGCTTAATAATTCTAACAAGCGGGCGCTGACATAAAGGCTGTCATCAAAGCCATACCAGCGATCACGAAAATAAATGTGGCCACTCAGTTCGCCACCTAATGTCGCTTGCAGCTCCGTCATCTTCGCTTTCATAAGGCTATGGCCTGTTTTCCACATGGTTGGACGGCCGCCAAATTTTGAAATGACTTGATTTAAGCGCCGCGAAGATTTGATGTCGTAAATCACATCACAGCCTGGCTGTCGGCTGATAACATCTTTTGCCAAAAGCATTAAAATGCGATCGGGCATAATGATCATACCGTGTTCATCAACAAGCCCGATGCGATCGCCATCACCGTCAACGGCAATGCCTAAGTCGGCGTGCTGCTCAACAACGGCTTGTTGAAGGGCGACTAGGTTTTTGGGGTCGCTAGGGTCTGGATGATGATTAGGGAAGTTGCCATCGATATTACAAAACAACGGCACGACGTCTAGCCCCATAGTTTTTAATAACTGCAGGCCAATAGGGCCAGCAATTCCATTACCGGCATCAAACACAATTTTTAACGGTCGACTTAATTGAATATCACTTTGAATACGTTCGAGGTAATCATGGCAAAGGTTCTTTTCTACTACTATGCCTTGGCCGCTGCGGAAGTCTTGACGCTGAATTCTATGATAAAGCCTCATGAGTGATTCTTTCGATAGTGATTGGCGATTGATGACAATTTTAAAGCCGTTGTAATTAGCAGCCTTGTGGCTGCCCGTGACAACAATGCCGTTCGTGCTATCCAATTCATGGCAAGCGTAATACACCATACCGGTTACTACGGAGCCTATGCTAATTACATCACAGCCGGTCGCGAGAAGGCCTTTTTGCAAGGCCAAAGCCAGTTCTGGACTCGATAAACGCCCATCCCAGCCGAGTACTATTTTACTTTCTCCTCGAATCAACAGCTCGCTCCCCAGCGCTAAACCAACTTGCTCAGCGACTTCTGGGGTCAAGTTATCTGCTACGATGCCACGAATGTCGTAAGCGCGGAAAATGGACTGGGCGACGTTAACGTTAGAGTTATCGACTTCCTCAACCAAGACTTGTGGAATTGAGGCATGGCTCTGGTTAGAGGCTGCGCTTGTTACCGTGTTTTTTTTGGTGGTGGATTGGGTTAGCTCAACGTTCTGTTTTTCTCGCTGAGTTTTAGGTATCGTCACTTCACTATTGCGCCCGAGGCCTTTCGAATTTGCTAACTGCTCCATCGCTTTACCAATGTCATGAAAAACTTTGATATTGAATTTAGGCCATTCATTTTCGTCTTTGCGCAAAAGTTGGCGAACATAATTGATGAGCAGCAACTGATTATATTCGATTTCACGCTTTTGCAGCCAGGTAATTATTAATAGGCTGATAAATGTCCCTAATAGAGCAATCAACCACGGCGTGACGATGGAAGATGTGGTTAGCTTTGGCCGGGTATCAGCGGGAATAAAGGTTAAAAACCAAAAATCATTAATGGATTCGGTCACTATAGTTAGGCGGGATGGGCTTTTTGTACCAATTTCAAAAACCTGAAGGCCCTTGCTTGGGTCATCTTTTAAAACCTGACGGGTTGAAATAAATCCATGTTTTGCGGCCGCACCCTGTCGTAATTGGTCTAGCCAATCAGTGCCATACTCAATTAATAGAATACCTTTAATGGTTTGTGAGCTATCTCTGATGGGGGTGGCAAGATAGAAGTGAATTTTCCCGTTCAGTTGAACGGCTTCTAACGGCGATTCTGTGCCTTTCAATGTGCTGGTGGCAAGCTCTTGCACTGCATATCCCAGTTTATCTTGCAGGCCTAATGCGCTTATATTATCTAAGATGAATATTTGTTCGGCGCCAGTGATTAGGGATTTAAGCGTACGTTTCCAGCTGAGATTTTCTTGTTCTATATAGGCTATCGTTTGTTCATTGCGAGCCGCATTTTTTTGCTGCACCTGAGTTTCAGCTAGCTTAGTTCTTAGGCTATGAGCCATTTGTTGAGCCATAGCATGTGCGTATTCTTTGTCTAGGCTAGCTTGTTCAAATAGATTCACTTGCAAGCTTTGCATTGAAAGACCAAAGGAAATAAATAACAAAGCGACCCAAATTCCGAGTCTATTATAAAACGTTAACGTACGTTTGGGTGCTTTCATTTCCACGGTCACTTATTCACTGATAATTATTATAGCGTAGCAGGAGGTCGTAATACGAGTGCTCTTCTGGACCTTTTTTTCGGGTCTCCTGCTTTTCGGACTTAGCCCCTGCCTGAGTGACCAAACCCTCCTTCACCACGGTCAGTGGCTTTAAACTCTTCAACGATATTAAACTCGGCTTGCACCACAGGAACAATAATCAACTGAGCTAATCGTTCACCGATTTCGATGGTAAAAGCTTGCTGGCCACGATTCCAGCATGAAATCATGAGTTCACCTTGATAATCGGAATCGATTAAGCCTACAAGGTTACCGAGTACGATGCCATGTTTATGGCCTAGACCTGAGCGTGGTAAAATCATCGCAGCAATTGAAGGGTCTTCTAAATAGATAGAAAGCCCCGTTGGAATTAATTGTGTTTCACCCGGATGCAGGGTGAGTGGAGAATCTAAGCAGGCACGCAGGTCTAGACCAGCAGAACCTGTGGTCGCATATTTAGGCATAGCAATTTCATTGCCGATGCGTGGGTCGAGTACTTTTATTTGCAGTTGTTTCATTGCTCTATTTCTTCTCAGGGTTTGTATTGTCAGTATATTGATGAGCGATTAGCTCAATTAATTGGTGCGACAAAGTGGACTTTGACATACAGGGAAAGTCTTGTTGGCTTTCGTCCCAGAATACCGTGACCGAATTACTATCGCTATTGAAACCAATATCAGTATTAGAAACATCGTTAGCGATGATCATATTGAGATTTTTACTTGCCAGTTTTCCGCGCGCGTAAGTCTCAACATCTTCAGTTTCTGCGGCAAACCCAACCACGAAAGGCTTGTCTTCTAATTTTGCAATCGTTGCCACAATATCTGGGTTCTTCACCAGTGTCATTTGCATTTGCTCACCGGTTTTCTTGATCTTTTGTTGGGCAACATGCAGCGGCCGATAGTCAGCAACCGCGGCAGCGGCAATAAAGATTGCGCAATTTATTTGCTGCTCCAAACTGGCTGCTAGCATTTCACTAGTACTTTCTACTTGAATTATCGTGACCTTATCTGGCGCAGTTAAACGAACAGGGCCACTGATGATGGTCACTCTAGCGCCCGCATCCCGGGCGGCTTCTGCTAGGGCATATCCCATTTTCCCTGAACTGTGGTTGCTGATGAAGCGCACGGGATCGATGGCTTCTCGGGTTGGCCCCGCCGTAATTACAACATCCAAGCCCGATAGGGAATTAGAGGTGAATAGTTTAGCGCAATGCTCCGCAATTAAACGAGGTTCTAGCATACGGCCAGGACCAATGTCACCACAGGCTTGTTCACCATCGGCGGTACCAAAGTTATGAAACTTTTTACCTTTAAGCTCGATCAAGCGCTGAATGTTCGCTTGGGTCATTTCATCGCGCCACATAGCTTGATTCATCGCTGGGCAAATTGCTAAGGGTGCATTACTAGCAAGACATAAGGTGGTTAATAAGTCATTGCCCATGCCGTGAGTAAGGCGTGCGATAAAGTCGGCGGTGGCAGGAGCTACTAAAATAATATCAGCCCAGCGTGCTAATTCGATGTGTCCCATGCCAGCTTCTGCTTCAGGGTCTAACATAGAATAGTGGACGGGATTTCCCGATAGGGCTTGCAGGGTGAGGGGGGTAATAAACTCTTGGGCGGCGGCGGTCATAACAACCCGCACTTCCGCTTTAGCTTTGCGCAACTCACGCACCAGTTCAGCGGTTTTGTAAGCTGCGATGCCACCTGTTATGCCTAAAAGAATACGTTTGTTGCAAAGTTGTTGCATGAGAATGCCCTTGAAAGATCTGCGCGCAGTATATCAGTGGAATAGGCCAATCAAGAAGGGGATATGGATTTTCGTTAAGGGCTGATTTTGAGGTCCAACTTTAAAGGATTATTATGTCGATTACAGACTGGCCAGCGGATGACAGGCCGAGAGAAAAATTATTGGCTCGAGGTGCCGAGCATTTATCAGATGCGGAGCTACTCGCTATTTTTTTACGCACAGGAGTCGCCGGTAAAAGTGCGGTCGACTTAGCACGAGATTTACTGACGGGGTTTGGTGGCTTGCGTCAGTTGTTGGTTGCAGATCAGGTATCTTTTACCCAGCATCATGGTTTGGGGCCGGCGAAATATGCCCAGCTGCAAGCGGTATTAGAAATGTCTCACCGCCACATGGCCCAGACACTGCAAAAGGAGGGAGCTTTGACGAGTCCACAGTTAACTCAACGTTATTTAATGGCGCGACTTCGAGATAAGCAAAGTGAGGCGTTTGTGGCACTGTTGTTAGACAGTCAGCATCGGGTGATCGAGTATGTGGAGTTGGCCCACGGCACCATTGATGGTGCGGCGGTTTATCCACGAGAGGTGGCCAAAGTAGCATTGTCTAAAAATGCAGCTGCCTTGATTTTTGCGCACAATCACCCGTCAGGCATTGCGGAGGCGAGCCAAGCAGATAAGGCCATTACTGAGCGTTTAGTAAAGGCACTTTCTTTATTTGATATTCGGGTTTTGGATCATATTATTATTGGCGACGGTGAATTCACCTCTTTTGCTGAAAAAGGCTGGTTATGACCCTAGCGTATGACTAACATAGCAAATTAAGGGCAAAAATGGGCTGTTTAAGTAAAAAACAGTCTACAGTCCTTGCGCACAACCCTAGTTTTTTGGTATAAAGCGCAACCCTTTTTTAAGGTCGTTGTGTTTCCGCTGCTCTGCTTTGGCAAATACCACCTAAAAAATAGAGGGAACTAACAGTTTCAACTGGCACCAATTAGACCAGTTGATAACAGATTTTTCATTGGATTCTTCGTACGAAGGTCTGATATTTATTGACTCGGGGCGAGTAACAATGTCTAAAGTTTGTCAGGTTACAGGTAAGCGCCCTGTAACAGGAAATAATGTATCTCACTCAAACATCAAAAGTAAGCGTCGTTTTTTACCGAACTTACAATCCCATCGTTTTTGGGTTGAGACTGAGAACCGTTTTGTACGTTTACGCTTATCGACTAAAGCTATGCGTATTATTGATAAGCGCGGCATTGATGTCGTTCTTAAAGAAATCCGCGCCCGCGGCGAAAAAGTTTAAAGGAGAAGATTATGCCACGCGATAAGATCCGTTTAGTTTCAAGTGCCGGTACTGGTCACTTCTACACAACTGATAAAAACAAACGTACGATGCCTGAAAAAATGGAAATCAAAAAGTTTGATCCAGTTGTACGTAAGCACGTAATGTACAAAGAAGCTAAAATTAAGTAAGTTTTTTTGTCATTGAAAAACCCAGTCTTGTTGGTTTGTAAGAGCTAACAATACTGGGTTTTTTTATGTCTGAGATTTGAGTTTTAATAGTTCCAGCGCCGTTATGCTAGAATTTTGAACGTCTGTTGTAAAAATTAAGTAGCTAATAATGGCCTTGAGTTCAGTCGCGAATATGCATTTAGCGGCCCCGCGCTTTAGACTAAAACAAACGTGAGAATAGAATGCCTGAACTTCCTGAAGTAGAAACCACTAAGCGTGGCATTGAGAGTTATCTCAAGGGGTATATATTAGAGGTGGTAAAAATCCGTCAGGGGCGTTTACGCTGGCCTGTGGGTGAAGAAATTCAAGCTTTAGAAGGTCAGGTTATTAAGTCGGTGACTCGTCGCGCCAAATATATTTTGGTGGAGTTTGAGACAGGCTATGCTCTTTGGCACTTAGGCATGTCGGGATCACTGCGTTTAGTCGAGCCGAGTGAAGCGGAAAACTTTGCTAAGCACGATCACATCGACTGGCATCTCAGCAGTGGTAAGATTTTACGCTACCACGATCCACGCCGTTTTGGAGCGTTGCTATGGGTTGAAGACCCGGTGGATAACAATTACATCAATCACCTAGGTCCTGAACCATTAACTTCTGAATTTGACGCGGCGTATTTGTATAAGAAAAGCCGAAACAGAAAAGCACCGATCAAAACCTTTATTATGGACGGAAAAGTCGTTGTAGGAGTGGGTAACATTTACGCCAACGAAAGCCTATTTTTAGCAGGAATCAACCCGACTACATCAGCAGGAAAAATCAGCAAAGCCAAAATGGAAAAATTGGTTCTGCATATTAAGCAAGTGCTCGCCTCCGCTATTGAGCAAGGTGGCACCACGTTAAGAGACTTTGTTGGTGGTGATGGTAAACCGGGTTATTTCGCTCAGCAGCTCAATGTGTATGGTCGCGGTGGAAAAGAGTGTGTGGATTGTAAAAAGACCTTAAAAGAAATTCGCCAAGGTCAGAGGGCAACCGTGTATTGCCCTGCTTGCCAGAAATAGTAATTAGGAGAAGTATCTATCTTTTTAGCTTTTAATGGCTGCCCAAGCCTTTCCTAATAGCTCATGCCAAGTGCGCTCTGTTTTCAGCAGTGCACTTGTTTCAATCTTCCAATTCGTTGATTTACTGGGGGCACCAAAATGCGCTGGGGCAGCAATAGGCTGTAAATTTCGACCTTCAATTTCTTGTTGCTGAAACCACTTCATTGAGCGCTGCAAATGAGACGCTGAAGTGACTAAAGCAAATGTTTTCCCTTTAAGAAAAGGCGCCGTCAGTTCGGCTTCTTGTTGAGTATCTTGTGCGGTTGGAAATAAGCGTATTTTATTCTCAGGAACACCTAAGCCCAATGCAATTCCGCCCGCTACTTCTGCATAAGGCCGACTCTCATCACCTGCATAGCCTGATAGCAATAATTCAGCTTCAGGGTTTGCTTGCCAAATACGATAACCTTCCATTAATCGATATAAACCCGTGCCGCAGAGCTGCGCCATCGGTGGAATCTCTTCGCTGACTGTATGGCAGTTTCCTAATACGACAATGGCATCCACGGGTTGTGATATGTCAAAGCTAGGGTATCGGTGCTCTAACGGGTAGAGCACCGAGTTAGCAAAGGGTTGCCAGCTGAATAGCATAAGCAGTGCCACACCAGAGAAAGCAATGGCACGGCCTATATGAGCGCGCCAATAGCTGAGTACTAAGCCAAATAAGATCACTAAACAGCAAAAAGGCAGCGGCATTAACCACATGCTTATTAACTTTTTGAGAAGAAAGCCTAATTCCATTATTGACTCTACCTAGTATTGATACTGGGCCCGCATGTTTATCAATGACGGCCTATTGTGTCTATTTAACTCACCTGTTTATGGTGAAACTTGTGCTTCGCCAAAAGCTCTAGGATCAGACGCCGCTGTCACTGTGCTGGTTTTCTTATTCCACAAGATCGCCTGCATGTTGCCATATTCACGACCCATGTTTTTCAGTGTATGACCCTTGATTTCAAGGGCATTAATCTCTGCTGTGCTGAAGGTATTAGGTTCATGCTGAATCACATCAGGTAAGTACTGGTGATGAAAACGTGAACGGCCAACCCAATCGCCAACAGGCTGCTGATCAATGTGCTCCAGCATGCCCAGCATCACCATAGTGATAATACGACTCCCGCCTGGAGTGCCGATTAACGCAACCGCATCATCACTTTCAACAAATGATGGGCTCATACTAGAAAGAGGACGCTTGTTGGCTGCAATGGCATTCGCTGCGTTGCCGATCAAGCCATAAGCATTGGGTTCACCCGGTTTAGCCGAGAAGTCATCCATTTCGTTATTTAACACCACTCCAGTATTTGGCACAGTAAACGCGGAGCCAAACGGGAGGTTAATACTTAACGTTGCTGAAACGCGATTGCCTGCTGTATCGATCACGGAGAAGTGTGTGGTGTGGAAACCTTCTTTAATATTCTTTGGACCTTTCAGGCTTAGACTGCTGGTGGCTTTGTTCATGTCGATGCTGGCGGCATAGGCTTTTGCATGATTTAGGCTGATGAGCTCTTGCGTTGGCACATCAACAAAATCTGAATCGCCTAAAAATTCCGCACGGTCTTTGTAAGCACGACGCATAGCTTCAACAATGAGATGAGTTTTGTCAGCGTTATTGAGTGTCTTTAGGTCGAATTGCGAAAGTATATTCAACATAGTGGCAATGGCGATACCACCAGAAGAAGGCGGTGGCGCACTGACAATTTTATACCCCTGGTATTCAATCTCGATGGGTTGGCGTTCTATAATGTTGTAATTGGCCAAACCTTCTAATGTCCAAATACCCTTGGCCGCTTGTACTCCCGCAACAAGGCGACGAGCACTTTCACCTTTATAAAAACCATCAAAACCTTTGTCGACAATCTGCTGTAACGTCCAGGCAAGATCAGGCTGTTTAATAATGTCGCCAATCTCAGGGATCTTTTGCTCACTGTCTAAAAAAATATTAGCGCTGGCTGGATAACGCTTAAGAGCTTCAAAGCGATAGTTTACGAGTTTTTGATAATGGCGATAAACTGGGAAACCTTCTTTTGCTTGTCGAATAGCAGCGGCTAACGTTTTCTTTAAGGGCAGATGGCCGTACTTTTCAGCGATATGAACAAAAGCCGCTGCTTGTCCTGGAATACCGGCAGCCAGTGCGCCATTAACTGCGATGTCACGATTAACGTTGCCATTTTCATCTAAATATAAATCTGCGTACGCTGCTGAAGGGGCTTTTTCGCGGGCGTCGATAAAAATGTTTTTGTTTACTTTTGCATCATGAATCAGCCAAAAGCCACCCCCACCAAGACCTGCACTATAAGGTTCGACCACCCCTAGTGAGGCAGCGACAGCAATTGCAGCATCAAAGGCATTTCCACCTTGAGTGAGGATGTCCATACCCGCTTGAGTCGCGAGTGGGTGAGCACTGGCGATGGCGGCTTGGTTTGGGGTTGATAAAGGTATTGAGGCTGATAAGGGAGTTGTTTGGGGTGTCGCTACTTTATCCGATGTTGCCTTACTTGCGGTATCGCTTGGTGAGCAAGCGCTTAGACCAATGAACGCGGATATACCGAGTGAAATACTAAGAAACTTAAATGAAGCAGGCAGCATGGAAAAGAATTCCTTTCAGCAAATAATTTTGCAGCTACCTTGGCAAGAACTCATAATAATGGCAAGTTCTAAAAGCTTTGAATAAGAGTTAAATCGCTTTACCGGTAAGCAATTCGTATTTAGCTTCTAATTCTTCTTGGCTCTCTTCGTTACTTATATCAAGTGGGATGCAGTCAACAGGGCATACGACGACACACTGAGGCTCGTCATAATGACCAACACATTGAGTACATTTTGTTGGATCAATGACGTAGATTTCGTCGCCAGGGGTAATGGCTTCGTTAGGGCACTCAGGTTCGCATACATCGCAGTTAATGCATTCATCTGTGATGATTAATGACATGTTTTTTTCCTTAACGCTTTTCTTTCAAAGCTTTAACAACGGCCGGATGAACGAACTTGCTAACGTCGCCATCAAGAGCCGCAATCTCACGAACCAGGGTTGATGAAATGTAAGAGTATTGTTCAGCAGGGGTGAGAAATATACTTTCTACATTGGGTGCTAAGACACGGTTCATGTTGGCCAGTTGAAATTCGTACTCGAAGTCCGATACAGCTCGCAGGCCACGCAAAATGATGTTGGCGTCTTTCTGTTTAACAAATTCAGCAAGTAGGTTGCTGAAACCAACGATCTCAACATTGTGAAGGTGGCTTAGCACTTCATTGGCTAGGTCTACACGAGTATCAATATCGAGAGTTGGCTTTTTATTAGGATTATCCGCTACCGCTAGAATGATGTGGTCAAACATTCGGGCAGCCCGTTCAATCAGGTCAGTATGGCCGTTAGTGATCGGGTCAAATGTACCAGGATAGACAACTATGTTCATAGTGGGCTCCTCATTCTTTAAGTTAGAAAGTTACTTAGTTAATCTTTGGATTTAAAAACAAGGTGGCGCATTTTAACTTAATTGGCTAAAAAACGATAGCACACTGTGGCTCTTGGCCGCTCCGAAGATATAAGCAAAAGAAACGAGTGCCGCTACGAATGCCCAGTTTTTGCCCTGTTTGATGGCGATGGTACCGAAGGCGATATAACCGACTAGGCCAATCACTTTTGCCGTTAACCAGTGATCTGTCAGCGGATATTGACCGATGATGACGCATAACCAGATGGCAAATATCAACAAGAAAGTATGGATGATATGCGGCAATACTTTCAGCACTTTATTGTTTTTTAAAGCGGGCTTATATTTGACAAGTGCAAAACTAATAATTAATAAAATAATGCTTAGATAGGCGATGCCTACGTGAGAATGTTTAAGAGCGCTATAGTCCATAGTTTATCTCGGCTTACTCTCTATGTAGAGAGTTTAATTTTGGAGTTAGTTTGATGATTGCTGCAAATTACCTTGTTTGGCCTAAATTGCCAAGTTTCTTTGCTCTGGCTGACATACCATTGCACCAACAGTTTGACATTCAAACGCCTTCCGATAGTCAGAATCAGGGTTGAATTTGAATCGCCGTCACAATCTTCAGCATCTTCTTTGGTTTAAAAGGAGGTCTGATAAAACCAAAATAATTGCCGTTAGGATCAAGTATCGTAATGTTTGCGCTATGATCCATTAAATAGCCTAATTCTTTGTCGACTACGCCTTGCTCATTTTTTCGGTCAACCTTGGCATACACAGCATTTAGCTGAGCCGCAAAACTGCGTAACGAAGCAGGCTTACCAGTAAAAGCAGTAAAGCTAGGATCAAAATAATCCATATACATTTTTAATTGCTCTGGTGTATCGCGATCAACATCAACGCTGACTAAAGCCACCTGTGTTTGTGACTGCACTGTAGGCGTTAATTTTATCCACATTTGCTGCATCACAGAAAGTGTTGTTGGGCATATATCAGGACAAAAGGTATAACCGAAGAATAAAAAAGACCACTTACCCACATTCTCACTCTTGCCAACGACTTGTCCCTCTTCATTTAAAAAAGGCACGTCAGTGACATTGATGGGCTTAGGAAAAATAAACACACCCTCATTTTTTAGCTGTTCTGATAAGGAGTCTGCTGAAGAATTAGAATTTTTCGACGACAAAGATTGCCAGCCTATAAAAGAGGCTAAACCTAATGCTAAGCTCATTATCGCTACTATGATGATTTTAAATAGTGGCATCAGCTTATTTTTTGCTAACAGTGTATTTTTTTTTGCTGACGACATAAAAACCCCTATTAAAGTAAACTAATCACCAGCCTCATCATACAGAAACTGTTTCCATTATGCTGCAACTCCAAAAACGTATCCTACAACTCGCTTGGCCCATTATGCTGAGTAATATTACCGTGCCATTATTAGGGCTAGTGGATACTGCCGTGCTCGGCCATTTAAGTGAAGTGAGTTATTTAGGCGGCGTCGCTCTCGGTGGCCAAGTGGTGACACTATTATTATGGAGCTTTGGTTTTTTACGCATGGGAACGACTGCATTGAGCGCCCACGCGATAGGAGTCAGTGAAGTACGCAGCCAGCTAAGCAATCCATTAGATGGTTCAAACCATCACGCTAGTATCGAGAGAGTGTTGCAGAATGCTTTACTAATGGCGCTCTTTATCAGCCTACCTTTAATGTTATTTGCTTTCCTAACTCTAGAAAACATTATCAGCTTAATTGGTGGCAGCGAAACCATTCAAGTCTTAGCTGTTGAGTACGCGAGCATTCGTTTGGGGGCTACTCCAGCCGTGCTTATTCAATACGTTCTTATCGGCTGGTTTATTGGTCGCGGCGAAACCAAAGTACCTCTGATACTTCTGATTGCCAGCAACAGTCTTAACGCATTGCTCGATGTTATTCTGGTTTATGGCTACGGACTAACCAGTGATGGCGTTGCATGGGCAACACTGTGCGCCGATTACTTTGCTGCGAGTTTGGGATTATATTGGGCTTATCGTAAGGTCACTGAGGGACAAAAAGATAATAAAATTTCATTCAAATGGCCAAGATGGCAAGAACTGAAACCGCTGATCAATATTAATCACCAACTGTTTATTCGTACTTTATGTCTGTTAAGCGTGTTTGTCTTTTTTACCGCTAAAGGTGCTCAGCAAGGGGATTTAGTATTAGCGGTCAATGCCATTATGCTCACCTTGTTACTACTGATCTCTAATGCCCTTGATGGTTTTGCTCATGCCGCAGAAAGTCTGGTGGGTCAGAGTTTAGGTGCGAAAAATTTTCGTCAGCTGCGACAAGGTATCTGGCTAACGGGAGCCAATGCCTTAATGATCGCTCTTATTATGGTGGTGGGCTTTGCTTGGCAGGGGAATAACCTGATGGCCCTGTTAACAAATCAGCAAGATGTTTTAGCAATGGCGATGGAATACAGTCTATGGCTAATTTGGTTACCATTAATAGGATGCAGTAGTTATTGGTTAGATGGTGTTTTTATTGGTATGCAAGCGAGCGCTCAAATGCGTAATAGCATGTTATTGGCAGCGTGTACGGTCTTTTTACCTGTTTGGTTTCTAACACAGGAACTGGCTAACCATGGTTTATGGCTGGCCTTCTACTCGTTTTTATTGGCACGATCTATTTTTATGTTGCCCGCATTCCTGTCAATACTGAACAAACATCAATTATTTGCTGAGAAAAACTAGCAGACGCGTCAAACTTTACTATACTTTTTTAATGAAGGCGAAAGAGTGTAACTAACCTACTGTTTTTAAAGGGTTTTTAAATATACATGGTCGGTGTTTGTTACCAAAAAAAGCGTCTAAGAGTTCTGAGTTTGGCCATTGAATGTTAAGTGAACACTTTTCAACATTCTAATTAGTGCTAACCGATAAATATATTACTTATTTTAGCGTAGTTGGAGATTCAAAATGATGAACACGAAAGCGTTACAGCAACTGATCCAAGAAGCCGTCACTCAAGAACAAGAAACTGGGCAGCTTCATCAGCTATTACAACAGCGTTTAGAAACCGTCGAACGCATTGTACAATTACCTGAAGTAGAAGCGCTTGAGCGCTTGTATGAATTTGTTATACGCTATATTAAGCAAGTACCACAGATGTTGGAAGATCTCCATCAAGGTGCTACTGAAGCTGGGTTACTTAATTATGTCAGCCCTATTTTAGAAGTCGTTGAAGGCTTCTTTATGGTGCCACCAAAAGAGCTTGATAAAAAAACAGGATTGGTCGCATTAATGGATGAAGCCTTTTTGGCGCACCGTTTATTTGAAGAAGTAAACGATACTTACATTATGCGTATGGGTCAGCCAATGATCCCGTTTGATATGACTATGTCGAATATTATTATTCACACACTGATCAGCGAACCTTTTGGTAATGAACTTGAGAAAATCGTGATGATGGGAGTCAAAGATATCTTTGGTGAACAAAAAGCGAATAAAGAAAACGATAAGTTCGTAGCTTTTATGAACAAAAAAGAGAACGATAATCTGGTTCGAATTGCTCAGTATTGGCCTTGCATGTCGACTCAGATGGGCCTTGATAGGCATCTTAAATCTGCCTAATACATTTTTAGTTTAAGTTTCTTGATAAAAAATCATACAGCGCTTGAATCCGAGCGCTGTTCTTTAAATCTTTATGATAAACAAACCATAAGCCTTCGATACCGTGATCTATTTGGATATCTAATTGCTGTAAATTATTGTATTTAATTGAATGATGAACGCCCATTGGGCCAATCGCCATGCCTTCTACCACGGCACTGTGAATATCGGGAAAATGATTACTTTGATAGATGATTTGCTCTTCGTTTATGTATTTGAGCACTTGTTTAACAAAAGGAATGTGGCGTTTATCATTGCTGGGTAACGCCCATAAATGCTGGTTATATTCACTTGTGTTTTTAGGCAGTCCATACTCTTGCACATAACTATCGGCGGCAAAATAATGAACTTCAGGGGCCTTTAATTTTTTTACGATTAAATCGGGCTCGGTAGGTTGAGCGCCAGCGCGTAAAGAAACATGTGCTGTCCCTGTGGCTAAAGAAATAATCTCATCGGTCGCGATTATCTGAATACGCAATTTTGGATAAGCCTGACGAAACGCTTTTAACGCTGGATTTAAGATCGGTGAATAGTCACTTAGCGTAGTGATGCGTAAATTTCCGCTAATGTTCCTCTCAGCACCGGCCATTAAATTTTCTAAGCGACTGAAACTTTTATGGATCTCGGGTAACTCTTTAACCACTAGCTCACCCGCATCCGTTAGCTGATAACCTCTTTGATGGCGAATAAAGAGTTTGGTATCTAAGCTTTTTTCTAAACGATTTACATGGCGAAGCACTGTCGCATGATTCATATTTAAAACCTTGCCTGCTTTGGTCAACGTACCCGATTCAGCGACTTGATAGGCAATGCGAAAATCATCCCAGCTGGTTTGCGACATGGTATTACCTTCTTTAAAATGTCAGTTGTTCATATATGCACAATAGTTTCCCTTTTTTGTCTATTTTTCAACAAGTGATTTAAAGGTAGAGTAGTTCTATTAAATTTTAGCACTAAGAAACAGTTTACCTAAGCATAAAAACTAAGGTTTCAGTCGAGGTTATATACGTAGGCATTATGCTCAAAGAATGAGAACCATTATGGTAAAGAACAGTAAAAGCAGTTACGGCTGGGTAGCAATCGCCTTACATTGGCTCATGGCACTGATTGTATTTTTTTTATTTGGTCTAGGTTTATACATGGTCGAGTTGACCTACTATGATAGCTGGTACAAAGGATCGTTAGACTTGCATAAAAGTTTAGGTGTGATACTCATGTTTACTTGGATTTTCCGAGTGATATGGCGTGGGTTAAATACCAGCCCAGAGATTAGTGGTAATACACTAGAGAAAAAAGCCGCGCATTATATGCATCTATTACTCTATTGCGTCATGTTTTCATTAATGACGATGGGCTACTTAATTTCGACCGCTGATGGGCGAAGTGTTGAGGTGTTTGGATTTTTCGAAATACCCGCGCTGCCGATTAGCTTTGAAAACCAAGAAGATATTGCCGGTGATATTCACTGGGGATTGGCTTGGAGTTTAATCTTAATGGTTTCGCTGCATGCTTTAGCGGCTATTAAGCATCAGCTGGTAAATAAAGATGGTACTTTAATGAAAATGATTCGACCTAAGGCCGAATCATAATCCACGTAAACAATGTGATAATCCTTAGGAGGATTTATGAGAAAACAATTATTAACGGCCCTAACGGCTTCTACTATTGCGCTAGGGTCTTTGTTCTCGGTTTCAGCGCAAGCGGCTGATTATGAAATAGATACGAAAGGTGCTCATGCTTTTGTTCAGTTTAAAATTCAACACCTAGGTTACAGCTGGTTATTAGGACGCTTTAATACGTTTGAAGGTGATTTTTCTTATGACAAGGCCGCTCCTGAAAAGTCAGAGATCGAAATTGTAATCGAAACGGCCAGTATAGATTCTAATCATGCTGAACGTGATAAGCACTTAAAAGGCGCTGATTTTTTAAACGTTGATGAATTTCCAAAAGCCGTATTCAAAAGCACAGGCTTTGAAATTAAAGATGATGACAAAGCGATTGTAACGGGTACTTTCATGTTGCATGGGGTTAAAAAAACAATCAGCTTCCCGGTTGAAAAAATTGGTGAAGGTAAAGATCCATGGGGTGGATACCGTGCAGGTTTCGCCGGTAAAACGAGATTGAAACTGTCTGACTACGGTATCTCTTATAACCTAGGTCCAGCATCAACTCATGTAGAACTTGAATTGCATATAGAAGGTATTCGTATGTAAGTGATTTTTAGGTAAGTGATTCGTTAATGGGTTATTTATAAGCGGTACAAAAAAGCCCAAATTTTCTTGGGCTTTTTTGTGTCCGTAATAAGGTTTTATATCCGAGCACATTGAGGACATAATCACTTAAAATACAGTCGAGCTACATTACAAGACAGGCAATCATGAAAAAACTAATAATCCCTTTATTTATAGCGCTATCTGTTAGTGCATGCGCAAGTGAAATTGTAAAAAAGGATGGTGTACTGCAAGAACATAACGCGGTAACGGATACGCCAGAGGTTGAAAGCAAGCAACTTTTAACGAGGTATAATCCTGAGGAACGTTATTCAGCATTGTTATGGGTTGAGCAAGCAAATCCTGTTAACGATGCGTTACAAGCTCTTAAGAAAAAGAATACAGAATTGTGGGCATACAATACAAGAATGGGTCCTAAAGTGCCTGGTGTGGATGCAGATGCCCTACCTGCTGTTTTACAGAAGCACCAATTGAAATTAGCACCTGCTATGGGAGATGTGGTTTACAGTAACGATCATTTAGAGTTACGACTTAAATTTGTAAAGTATGCTCAGAGATACAATCAGGAAATTTTAAACAACCAATAAGCGATACCATAAAAAAGGCGCTAATAAGCGCCTTTGCTTGTTATGAAAGCTTCCGTCTCATTAAGAGTAAAGGAAGTAATAGCCAGACGAGCAGCCCACCAGATCCACCGCCAGAACTTGAAGAGCTTTCTTGGCCTGTATTAGAATCTGTATCGTCATTCTCGATAATAGCGTTTGCAGAAGCTGAACTTATTGATGAAGAAACGGGGTTCGAAAGTACTACTGTAAAGCTTTCATCACTTTCTAAGTCAGTATCACCGGCTACATTAATGGTGATTGTTTTGCTTGATTCACCATCGGTAAAATCAACTGATCCACTTGTTAAAGTATCACCTATAAAGTCAGCTGCGGTTGCAGGATCGTCACCTAAGCCAGTTACAGAGTAGGTCACACTTGCAGTACCTGAGGTGTCACCAGAACGAGTGACTGAAAAAGTATAATCCGTGCTTCCCGAGTTTCCTTCTGCTTTGTCAGTATCAGACGCTAAGATAGAGAGAGATGAGTCATCGTTTCTCATAACGCCATTTGCAGAAGTCGAACTTATTGATGAAGAAACGGGGTTCGAAAGTACTACTGTAAAACTTTCATCACTTTCTAAGTCAGTATCACCGGCTACATTAACGGTGATTGTTTTGTTTGATTCACCATCGGTAAAATCAACTGATCCACTTGGTAAAGTATCACCTATAAAGTCAGCTGCGGTTGCAGGATCGTCACCTAAGCCAGTTACGGAGTAGGTCACACTTGCAGTACCTGAGATGTCACCAGAACGAGTGACTGAAAAAGTATAATCTGTGCTTTCCGAGTTTCCTTCTGCTTTGTCAGCATCAGTCGCCAAGATAGATAGAGATGAGTCATCGTTTCTTATAGCGCCATTTGCAGAAGTCGAACTTATTGATGAAGAAACGGGGTTCGAAAGTACTACTGTAAAACTTTCATCACTTTCTAAGTCAGTATCACCGGCTACATTAATGTTGATTGTTTTGTTTGATTCACCATCGGTAAAATCAACTGATCCACTTGGTAAAGTATCACCTATAAAGTCAGCTGCGGTTGCAGGATCGTCACCTAAGCCAGTTACAGAGTAGGTCACACTTGCAGTACCTGAGGTGTTACCAGAACGAGTGACTGAAAAAGTATAATCCGTGCTTCCTGAGTTTCCTTCTGCTTTGTCCGCTGAATCAGCAGTAATCGCTAAAAAACTGACCCCATTTATCGAGAAGTCTGCTACAGAAACATTGAAGAAAACATTATTCAGGCATTGAACTTTAATGCGTCCTGTCGATGTTGTCTCGTTCGGTAACGTAACAGATTCAGTTCCGTCATTTTCGGTCGACTCTGATAAGGTTGTCGAAAAGTTTTGGCCACTATCGTTAGAATATTTAATGTTCACATTTGTACAGTTTACAGGGGCTGTTTGTGTATTAGCGACATCCCATGTGATCGATATTTCAGAACCACCCGATAACGTGATACCTCCCGCAGGGGCTGTCACGGCAAAAGGGCCTGCATCTTTATCCACAGTGACGGTCATATCATCTTGATTAAAGCCGCTACTGCCAGAACGCACGGTTAAACGAAACGTCATATCGCGATCTTCAGTCGGTAAACGTTCACCGTCATACTTTGTTAGATTACTCTCTAATATGGCATCTAACGCCGGAATGTAACGGGTAGAAGAGCCAGTACCCTGTCGAGAACGAACAATGGGTCGCGTATCGGCATCGGTATGCATGTCAGACTTAGAGGTGGTTTTAGTACCTAAATCAAATTGCTCCCAAGTATAATTAAGAGAAGCTACATCGGCCGCATCGACATCGTCACCGCTTCCTGTTAAAGCAAAAGGAGTATTGGCAGGAATGGTATAATTATTACCTGCATCGGCTGACGGCGCAGTATTTCCGGTTAATACGCTGGTACCGCATGAGCCACCTTGTGTATTAGAGAATGAGATTTCATTTTCAACAAATTCGCGAATTTGCTCCAAACTGCGGGCGTGAAAATAAGGATCGCTATTGTTCTGAATATTTTGCGGAGCACAAATTCCAGCGTAAGCCATAATGGTAGAGCCGCTGCCAGGCTCGTAGGCAGAATCAGATAATTGAGTTCCGCCGTCAGTGCTCATGTGGTTTTCTCGATTGGTATCATCACATGCCCCAGAGCTAATGCCACCGGCGTTAAATGTATGGGGTGCACCGAACTGATGACCAATTTCATGAGATACATAATCAACCACAAAGGGGTCGCCAACAGGGTTGCCTAAACCGGTAACCCCTTTCGCTTTATTATTTGATGAAGGAGAAGAGTCGTTGGCGTCGTCACAGACGGATGCCAGAACTGCGACACCACCACCACCCGTACTGAAAACATGCCCAATGTCGTATTCTTCAGGAGTAATCACATTGTCTAATTTATTTTGGTTTTCGCTTAATAAAATACCACCATTACTATTGGTATAGCCATCAGTTAAAGTATTTGTAAAAACAATATTACTGTTATCAACTAAGACAAATTTGATTGCGACCTCTTTTTCGTAGATGGCGTTAATGCGGTTAACCGCGGTGACAATCGCTGTTTGACCTTTCTCAACTGTCGGGGAGCCAGAACTTACCGCAGCTGTATATTCAGCGGTTGCTGCAAGGGCTAGGCGGTAGGTTCTAATCGTTGTACCTGAGCTTCTCATAGAAGAAGCTTGAGGCCTGCTCTGGCTTAACGATTGAAGAGGATTGTCACTGTGGTTGTGACCGATAACAGAACATTTATATTTCTGCTTAGACGAAGGAAAGTTTGATTTTTTAAAGCTACGGAACGTTCCTGATGATGCATTTTGGTTATAGCTTGATTCAGGCTCTATATAAACGACGCCCTGATCGGTATTCAAAAACCCATGAAATCCTTTAGGGCTTGCATCTAAACGCCCTGATATTTCAGGATTATCTAAGCCTGTTACTTTATACGTCTTTATATGGGGTAATTTAGCTGCCAGTTCAGGAGTCATAATAGGAGATTCAAAAGCACTGACTCTTTCAAATTTTCCATCGGGTAAAGGTAGGAAAAACTCAAGACCTGAATCACTACTTCCTTCCAAAGGAGCATTTTTTAATTGATTCACAAGCTCTTCAGTATTGGCGTTAACCGAGCGATAATTAAATTCTTTTTGCTCTAGATTACGGCTCAATACACCAGACCACATTCCATCAGGAGAAACAGATGAGTTGGCAGGGGATATCAAAAATAAACTGAGTATTGTTGTTGTTAAAATATGTTTCAGATGATGCATCCAAGCTTCCTACTGAGCAAAATTATAAAGCACATAGTATAGGAAAACAGCGTATTTAGCCTTGATTTATATAACCTAGTTAATAGTTTTATGAACTATTCGACAAAATATTCACAATTAAACTGACAATCGTTCACTCGTTTGAATGTAAGGAACGGGAACTTTATGGGAAGGAAGATTCAAATTTAGTGTTTTTAAAGAATCAAGTACTCTGATCCCCTGATTAGCCTTGATTACCGCAGTGAATGATATGCCGCAGACGTCTTTTGATCATAATTGATTAGAACAACTAAAAATATTTAATAAATTTATTGCATTGGAGAGGTTATGTATTCTTCTAAAAGAACCGTGGATCTTAAGTTTTGGTTAGTTGGGTTAGTTGTTCCTATGGTTTTATTTTTATCTTTATTTTTTATAGTTAAAATATTTTTCACTGAAGAATATTTAATTATGAATTATTTACGGTATGGGATGGATATTGATGTTCCATTAATTCGAAATATCATAGAGTACTCCCCATACCCTGCGTTATTTTTATCTGTGTTTTATTTGTCTTTTATTACATCTCCAATACAAATATTTTATTGGTATAAAGTATATGATTTCTTACACCTGTCTAATCTTAGGGTGTCATATTTAAAGTACTGGTTAATTATGCTGCCACTTATAGCTCTGTGCTTATCTGTATGGTTTATGGATGTGGATGATATGAGTGACCGTCGGGATGATTTCTTTGAATATATATTTATGAATATATTTTTTTCTATTTTTTTATAATCCTACCTATTCATTTCTATATTTTAGCAGTGTCAAAATTTATTTTAGGCGTTAGTTATAATCTAAAAGAACATAGAAAGGGAGTGAAGTGGCATGGATGGTAATGAGTCTAAAACATATTTTGGATCAAGGAGTCGGATCAAGAGGTCAGAGTGCTTGATTTTAGACTTTTTCCTGAGTGATTGGTGAAAGCTAAACTGATTTTATAAGCGGGGTAATAACCGTGAACCTTGTTTCTATACAGAGCAGGACGGTCTACGCAACGTATGTAACGTATCTAAAAGACTCAACAGAACCATGTGGTATGGCCATAGACGCATACGTTTTAATGATGAATCATGAACGCTGGCCAGTAAAAGGAGTAGTAGCGATTTGGTTTATCAGTGTGGTGATTAGCTTTCTATAAAGAGGGAGTAAGGTGATGTATATAAAACGAACATGCAAAAGGCACATGAATTTATCATGCGCCTTTTGCATCCAATCAATGATCAATGATCCTTACGGCTTAAGCCTGGGTCCATTATTTTAAGAGGTCTCTCTTCGTCATCGTACAGAGCTTTACCGACCGGAGTGACTCGAGTGTTTAACTCTTCGTATAAAGGATTACTTTCTGCGGTGACTGCTTCTTTAGCTTCTTTGTGTTGTTTATAGGTTTCATTAAAGCCACAGGCTACGCAATCACGAAGCTCAGTATCTTCTTCATCGCGGTACATTCGTATTTTATCCATTTCTCCACACTTTGGGCAGACCACGCCCGCTATAAAGCGTTTCGTAATACTTTTCTGACCCATTATACGGCTCCTGATGTTGTTGTGGCGCTATCACTAGAAGAGTTGATACCACAGTGGCGCAACAATGCATCAGTGGTTGGCGCGCGGCCACGGAAATGTTCGAATAATACCGCTGGTTCTTCGCTACCGCCTTTTTGCAAAATTTCGGTTAAGAAACTTTGACCCGTTGTGGTATTAAATATACCTTCTTCTTCGAAGCGAGAAAAGGCATCGGCGCTTAATACTTCAGCCCATTTATAGCTGTAATACCCCGCGGCATAACCACCCGCAAAAATGTGGCTGAAGCTATTTTGGAACCGGTTGTATTCTACAATCGGTACTACGGCGACCTGGCTGCGTACGTCTGCAATGATGCTGCTAATGTAGTTCTTTTGTTCTTCTGCATTAAGCTCAGGTTGATATTCGCGATGCATGCGGAAATCAAATAATGAGAATTCTATTTGGCGCGCCATGATCATCGCACTTTGAAAATTCTTCGCCGCTAGCATCTTTTCTAACAGCTCATCGGGTAGCGATTCACCGGTTTCATAATGACCGGAAATAAACGCGAGGGCTTCTTTTTCCCAACACCAGTTTTCCATAAACTGGCTGGGTAATTCAACCGCATCCCAAGCAACACCGTTAATACCACTGACAGCTGCGGTTTTAATTTGGGTTAGCATGTGGTGCAAGCCGTGGCCAAACTCATGGAATAATGTGGTCAGTTCATCGTGAGTCAATAATGCCGGTTTGCCATCAACGGCAGGGCTAAAGTTACACACCATGTATGCTACGGGCAGCTGCAGTGTGCCACTTTCTAAGGTACGACGTACACGGCATTCATCCATCCAAGCGCCGCCGCGTTTTTTATCACGGGCATACAGATCAAGGTAAAACTTGGCGATGACTTCGTCATTTCGTTTAATATGAAAGAAGCGCACATCGGGGTGATAAGAATCAAACTCAGCTTGCTCTTCTATATTGATGCCGTATAAGCGCTTTACAGTTTCGAACATGCCTTTTAAAACAGTATCAATAGGCAGATAAGGGCGAATCAATTCTTGCGAGATGCTGTATCTATGCTGGCGCAACTGTTCTGAATAAAAGCCGATATCCCAAGGCTCTAACGTTTCAATATTAAAGGTTTCTTTGGCGTAGGCGCTGAGTTCGCTGAATTCTTGCTTGGCTTGAGGCACAGCTTTTTCAGAGAGATCGGATAAAAAGTCGATGACTTGCTGTGGATCATTGGCCATCTTAGTTGCGACCGAATAGTCGGAGTAATCGGCAAAGTCCAATAGCTGAGCAAGTTCATGACGCAATGCCAAAATTTCATCCATTACGGCTGAGTTATCAAGCGCATTATCGCCCCCTGATTCTGCACAACGATCGGAGGCACGAGTGGCATACGCTTTATACATTTCGTGGCGTAATTCACGATTTTCGCAGTAGGTTAAAACAGGAAAATAAGAGGGGAAGTCTAAAGTAAACAAATAACCTGATTCTTCAGCTTTAGGGTCTTTTGCTTGCTCTTTTTGTTGAAACTGTTGTTGCGCGAGGGCTAAAGCAGAATCGGGTAAGCCGGTTAGCTCAGCTTTATCCGTGATAACCTTGGACCAAGCCTGCGTCGCATCCATAACGTTCTCACCAAATTTACTGGTGAGTTCTGATAAGCGCTGCTTGATTTCACCGTAGCGCGATTTTTTATCACCTTCTAAGGCGATGCCCGCTAAGCGGAAATCTCGCAATGCATGTTCTAGTGAGGTTTTTTGTTCCGTATTTAAGGTTTTAAACTCAGCGCTTTCGGCTAATTTCTTATAGGCTGTATACAGATCTTGGTTTTGACCCATTTCGGTAGAATAAGCACTTAGCAGTGGCAAACAGGCGTTGTAGGCATCGCGGCGTTCATCGCTACTGACAACAGAGTTCATATGGCTAATAGGCGACCAAGCTTGGCTAAGTTCATCATCCCACGCTTCCATTGGAGTCACTAGTGCTTGCCAACTGACTGGGGTCAGGCCTGAATTGATGTCATTCAACAACTGGTTAATACGCTGTCGATT
>JBLGAF010000009.1:0-73841 GCA_047612075.1 Oleispira sp. | reverse complement strand
AACAAACTTAAATAATACGCCTCCAGTATCATCTTGCGATGAATAAACAGTTTTACGGTCAGGCATCACTACCGAATTCTCATGTTCGTAACGACCAATAGTAAAATGTTTTACCGGGGTGGGGGTAGTTTCTGGATCCGTTATTTCTACGATATAGCCATAATCATAAGGATTGCTTGCATTATCGGATAACGCCCACATGCCCGCTAACAAGGCATTACCAGCGATTTCATCAGAACTGTTCCAACTTGGGTGTGTTGTTGAACCCACGGACGTATTAACAACCCATTCTTCTGACGTTAATGGCGTATTCCAAGGAGATACTGAACCAAAGCAATTAGCGCCTGTTCCGTTAACACTGGCAAAATCAACCATCATTGCATCTAAAACACCCCAGTTGCCTTGGGCATCTTTTTCAATATTCATCCGGCTCATGCCACCTGGGTAAAGCTCCCAGTTGGTGAAGAGATAACCTTTACCCGGACCTGTTGGAATAAAACCATTAAAGTCTGGCATGTTATTTTCAAAAATTTCGGTATCACCTGCAAGATTATAAATAGTACCTAAACCATTTTCTAACATACCACCCAGCGTTGAAGCACTTTGTCCCAGAACCTTATATTGTCCGTAAGCTGTTTGCACTGTCTGACGCTCGTATTCACTAGTTGGTACCGGCAAGCTAATCAATGTTTGAGGTAAGTTATTGAAGTTGATGCCTTCAATAACACCAACAGTTCCAGTGTCGTAAGCAACACCGTTACCGTCAGTTTCTACATTACTATCAGCGGGGTGTTGTGCGTTGAAAAATAAATCACCTTCTTCGGTTAAAAATATACCCGTAACTTCTGCACCTGCTGGCACTGTCGCTAACCGAGTCAAACGATTGCCTGTGGTTGAAGCATCATTCCCATTAAGCCCCGTTAGTCCTTGCTCACCCAAATCACCTGTTGCACCCAAACCTCCTGGGGCACCTGCCACACCATCACTTCCATTATTGCCATCCGAGTCAGCACCGCAAGCCACTAACATGCTAGTGGTCATCGTGAGTAATATCGCCTTATATAAAGCGTTTTTGTGTAGGAGTTCCATGATCTTCTGCTCTCTGTATTATTATGAATTAATTACTTGAGAGCACACACTAGCGAAAGAAAATGACAGATTTAATAACGTTAGATGACACTTTAATGTTATTTATATTTAGAGGCAGGATAATAACGTTTTATAAAAATAATGACTTTTCGGTATTTTAATAAGCTTGGCCTAAAATCTACTTCTGACTCATTGTTGTCGGAGTTCAGATATTCAGGCCAAAACCTAACTAAGCAGCGTTTAATTCATTAGAAAGCTGAGCTAGCTTAATATCGAGGGCACTTATGCCTTTGGCCGTATGAGTCCACCAATGCAGCGTCACCTTGCCCCACTCGGTAATGATCATTGGATGATGATTGTGCAGTTCTGCTAATTCTCCAATTTCATGACTAAAGCGCATCGCTGTCACAAAATTTTTAAACTTAAATATTTGAACTAATCGCTCTACCCCTTCAATACTAGTAATCTGCCAGCCCTGAGGAATATCTTGTAGTGAAAGATTGTCTAGTTTCTCTGCGTCACAAGCCATGATTAACACCTATAATATAATTAAACCTAGTGAATGGTTTCGGTCTAAGTAAGTTCAGTATAGCGGTTTTAATATTCACTAATAAAGAGGCATAAAAAAACCGAGCTTATATCACTATAAACTCGGTTTCTGCGATGATCGAAACCGCTAAGATTTACTCAATCTGCTTCGCAGCAATTTTAGCTTTCCATTCTTGAGGACCCGTGATGTGCACTGAAGAACCGCGACAATCTACCGCCACAGTGACAGGCATATCGACGACGTCAAATTCATAGATAGCTTCCATGCCTAAGTCAGCAAAACCGACCACTTCAGCACCTTTAATGGCTTGTGATACAAGATAAGCAGCACCGCCAACAGCCATCAGATAAACCGCTTCGTTATCACGAATCGCTTCAATCCCCATTGGCCCACGCTCAGCTTTACCAATCATACCTAGCAAACCGGTCTCTTCTAGTACGGTGCGAGTGAACTTATCCATACGGGTCGCAGTTGTAGGGCCAGCAGGACCCACCACTTCGTCACGCACCGGATCAACAGGCCCAACGTAATAGATGAAGCGACCTTTTAGATCCACCGGCAATTCTTCGCCTTTATTGATCATATCAACCATGCGTTTGTGCGCAGCATCACGGCCAGTAAGCATTTTACCAGACAATAATACGGTCTCACCCGGTAGCCAATCTTTAACCATCTCAGGGGTTACTTCATTGAGGTTGACGCGACGAACACCGTCACCTACTTCCCAAGTAATATCAGGCCAATCTTCAATTTTAGGCACGGGCAATACAGCTGGGCCAGCACCGTCTAAAACGAAATGAACGTGGCGAGTAGCCGCACAGTTTGGGATAATTGCGACTGGCTTATTAGCGGCATGCGTCGGGAAATCAGCTACTTTAATGTCAACAACCGTGGTCAGACCACCAAGGCCTTGTGCGCCGATGCCTAATTTATTTACTTTATCAAACAATTCTAAACGCAACTCTTCAGCACGCGTTTCAGCACCACGTGCTTGCAGTTCTTGAATATTAACCGGCTCTAACAAAGATTCTTTTGCAATCATCATCGCTTTTTCAGCCGTGCCGCCAATGCCTATTCCCAGCATACCCGGTGGACACCAACCAGCACCCATTTTTGGAATTTGCTCTAATACCCAATCAACAACCGAGTCTGATGGATTTAACATAGCAAATTTAGACTTAGCCTCTGAGCCGCCACCTTTTGCTGCGACATGAACGTCGACAGTATTACCTTGAACTAACTTAACGTGGATGATCGCTGGCGTATTATCTTTAGTATTGCTACGCGCACCGTCTGGATCAGCTAGAATAGAAGCACGTAATACATTATCTGGATTCAGATAGGCACGACGTACACCTTCGTTAGCGATGTCTTCGATGTTCATCGTCGCATCTTCAAAACGTACGTCCATGCCGATTTCTAAGAATATGGTAACAATACCGGTATCTTGGCAAATGGGACGGTGGCCTTGGGCACACATACGAGAGTTAATCAGAATCTGAGCCATGGCATCTTTAGCCGCTTTCGATTCTTCTCTTAGATAAGCTTCATGAACAGCGTCGATGAAATCTTTAGGGTGATAATACGAAATATATTGCAGTGCGTCCGCGATGCTCTCTATCAGGTCATCTTGGCGAACAACAGTGACGGCATTAGCCATGAGTCACATCCTCATCAAGTTATTAGCGCTATATACTAGTTTCGCACTTTTCAGTGCTCAAAATAAACAGTGCCCTAAAAAACAATACCCACTGGGAAGTGGGTATTAGGTATAGGTTATTGTAACTCAATTAAAACAGAGCGTCGGCTATTGAATTAATTTAGTCCTCACCAGATGGCGCATCTTCTGTCCCATTTGCAACAGCACTCGGTCTTCCTTCCATAAATCTTGTGATTTTTTTAATAGGTATTGCGAGTAGTTGTCCATCAATTCATGGCTTTTATCTAATAAAGAAATGCTCTCAAGAGAGTAATAATCAGGCTGTTCTTCAAACTCTTCTATTAGTTGACAAATTATTTGCAGCATATCATCCAGCTCAGCCAATGACTGCCCTCTTTGAACTCGCTCCCTTAGTATCCAAGCCATCATTGCCAACCCAACGTGCACGTCCTCCCAATAGCGAAAAGGTTTATTTGCTTGTTGGTGACCATCGATATCGAACAGCTGATCAATAGGGATCAGCACGTTATCAAAACACACCCCGCTATGAGGAATATCTTTTACAAAAGGGGCTGATAAACTATCTGTAACGGATACATTAGGGCTATTTGCGGGTAAATAGAGACAACTAAGCAGACCCTTTTCGTTCTTGGCAACGACATACATTCGGTCTAACTGGTCTGGCAAAAGCATCACATAACCTTTCTTCCCGTTTAGGTAATAAGCACCCTCAGATAATGATAGTTGGGTAGCCATATCCCAAGGGGTTTTAACCCCTTTTTCTGATACACAAAATGCAGCCAATTCATCATTAGGACAATGACAATCTAAACAACGAATTGCATTCTGATAGCCGGCTAGAAATGCCATGCCTGGGGTTGCAGTTTGTGCACCCAAATAAAGCGCATTATAAGCAGTAGAATAGCGTTGAAAGCCAGAAGTTAAATGCCCGCGAAACGTCGGCATATCTGAGAATTGAAGCTGAGGAAATTCCAAGGCATGCTGCAATACAGCGAGCACACCTTGCTTGTTAGTTGAATAAGACAAAGAACTACAAACTGCCTGTTATCGCATTTTGCTTACGTTCTAAACGAATTTGAATATCTTCAATTTCTAATTTCATTTCATTAAACTGAGATTGAACTTCGGCCATAGCGCTATTTAATTTTTTGCGGGTAGCATCAATCGAGCGAATAGACTGCTCAGTATCAGCAATACGTTTTTCCGAAGCAGCAGGCAAGCTAGCCATTGATAATTTAACCTCTGCAAGCTTCGCTTCCAACGATTGTTGGCTATTGGCTAGACTGGTTTTTAGTGCCGCAATACTGTCTTTATTGCCAGAGATATTACTATTGGCTGAAACGATTTTTTTATCATTCACTGTCGCTTTTTTATCAATCTGCGTCGCTTTGTTATCAATCTCTGTCGCTTTTTTATCAGCTTTAACAACCGATTTTTTAACCGCAGAAATCTCTTTGGCATTTTCATCAATGTTAGGTTTGTTCTTTTTATTACTAAGATCCCAGAGCTTACGAATTTCTTTGGCGTTATCTTTTAATAGTATTTTAAGTACGCCATCCGATAAGTTTGAGTTTTCATCAGAAGCCGATAATTTATCATTCAAAGCATTTAAATTAGTGGAATGACCATTTAAGATACTTTCTGCTTTACCTAACTGAGCATTGGCTTCCTGTAATTGCATAAACAAAAAACCAGCAAAACCAGACACTGCCAGACTTAGTACTAAAGCAACTGTGGCTAATGTTTGTTTAGGCGCTGATGCTGCTAACCGCGGTGCCACTGGACCAGATTTTGCTTCGCGTTGCGCCGCCAGACGGCGTTGCTGTAACTTCTTCTGGCGCATAGCCATGTCTTCTTGTGATGCTTGCATCTTTGGTATGGGTTCTTGATCGTTTGACATAGTGCCGCCGAGTCCCTGATTCATTATTATGATAACTAATACCTAATATTTAAAGCTAGCGCCAAAATGAGAGCAACATCCTAGGTTTGTTCTTAAATATTTTAATGACATAAGTATAGCGGATAAGGGGGTTAAACTAAAACCACACATTTTACATGCGTAGCGGATAATTTAAGGTGTGTTATTATTAATGGTAGATTACGGAAGTAAGACTTCACTCCCATTTGAACCTTACAAGTTATCCGTATCATTAAGCTAATATTGGAGAGAAAAACATGGCGTTTGAATTACCGGCATTACCTTATGCACAAGATGCATTAGAGCCACATATTTCAGCAGAAACGTTGTCATTTCACTATGGCAAGCACCACAATACTTATGTTGTTAAGTTAAATGGTCTTATCGGTGGTACGGCTGACGAAAACAAATCTCTAGAAGAAATCGTTAAGACTTCTACTGGTGGTGTTTTCAACAACGCAGCACAAATTTGGAACCATACTTTCTACTGGAACAGCTTAAGCCCTAACGGCGGCGGCGCACCAACAGGCGCAATTGCAGATGCAATCAACGCTTCTTTTGGTTCTTTCGAAGCTCTTAAAGAAAAATTAAACGACAAAGCTGTGAACAACTTCGGTTCTAGCTGGACTTGGTTAGTTCAGTTAGCTGACGGTTCTTTAGACATCGTTAATACGTCTAATGCCGGCAACCCATTGACAGAAGAAGGTGTTACACCTCTTATTACTGTTGATTTGTGGGAACATGCTTATTACATTGATTACCGCAATGTACGTCCTGATTACCTAAAAGGTTTCTGGGAATTGGTTAACTGGGAATTCGCTAACGCTAACCTAGCGTAAGTGAACAAGCAGTAACAAAAGAAAAAAGGAGCTTCGGCTCCTTTTTTTTTGCTTTCGATTTACTTTGTTCTCTATTTTTAAGGCCTCAGCTATGTCTTTGCCGCTTTTGCTAGCTTCAAGCTCTGTCTACCGCAAACAATTATTAGAAAAACTGCAGCTTCCGTTTGCTTGTGCCAGCCCAGATATCGACGAGTCGATGCTGTTAAACGAAGATCCACATGATTACGTGCAACGTCTCGCCATTGAAAAAGCTCGGGTACTGCAAGACGATTTCCCAAACCATCTAATCATTGGCAGTGACCAGTGCGCAGTAATACAAGTAGATCACCAGCAACAGATTTTAGGTAAGCCCCATACCGTTGAGAAGGCGATTGAACAGCTCAGCCAAGCGAGCGGTAAAACAGTGACTTTTTTAACCGGTCTGTGTGTGTATAACAGCGCAACTCAGCAAGAAATTAGCTTAGTCGAACCCTTTACCGTCCACTTTCGCGACCTTACGTTACAACAGATTGAACGCTATATAGAGCAAGAAAAACCACTAGATTGTGCGGGAAGTTTTAAATCAGAAGGATTGGGCATTCGCTTATTTTCTGCTTTAGAAGGCCGAGATCCAAATAGCTTGGTTGGCCTGCCGCTAATTGCTCTAGTCGATTTATTAGAGCAGCAAGGTATTCGGGTGCTTTAGAGACGTTGAGCTCATAAAACAGCCATGCAGACATAAAAAAGGCCAGCAAGCTGGCCTTTTTTTCTCAGTTTTCATCAACATTTGATGCAAACTCAATAATCAACGTTCTGATTGAACACCTTTAAATAAACGATTCATACGAGAATCAACATCATCAACTTTCAGATCACCGGACAGTTCAAATTCCCAGATACCATCGTATTTTTCATCAGTTAATAATGTCGCTTTTTGCTTATCTAATACAATCGTTGGGCGTAAGAAAACCATCAAGTTTCGCTTCACATGCTTTGTACTCTTGCTCTTAAATAACCAACCTAATAATGGAATATCACCCAATAGCGGCACCTTACTTTCGGTTTCAACAATGTCATCGCTGATCAAACCACCCAAAACAATTGTTTCTTGGTCTGCAGCTAAAATCATTGTTTTCAATGAACGCTTATTAGTAATCAAATCCGCTTGACCTTGCACAGTTGTATTCGCTACAGACTCAGCGGTCACCTCGACCTCTAGACGTAACTCATTACCTTCGTGGATATGCGGCTTAATTTTCAACGTCACACCAATATCTTCACGCGAAATAGTGGTAAACGGGTTGCTATTCGCACTGGACGACGTAGAACCGGTTAGGAAAGGAACATTCTGACCGACAATAATTTCTGCTTCTTGGTTATCCAGCGTCATGATACTTGGCGTTGATAATAAATTGGTATTACTCTGACTTTCTAACGCTTGCAAGATAACACCAAAGTCAATCTGACCATTGGTTTCTTTAAAACCACCTACGGTTAAACCGTTACTCAGGGTCGGTGCTCCTGTCGCTATACCCGCTGCAATCGATGATATCGACTGCCCAGCATTGCCAAAGTTAGTGCCCGCAACTGGATTATCAGTATCACCCACAGCCCACTGAAAACCGAGAGAGTCACTCACTTCACCCGTCACTTCAACAATCGCTGATTCAATCAATACCTGAGCACGACGCACATCAAGTTGATGAATTATTTCACCTATTTCTTTTAAAATGGTCGGTTCTGCACGAACAACAAGAGCGTTCAATTCTTCATCGGCGTGAATGCTGGCATTACCTTTCGCTTTATTTTCATCCTTACCGCCTGTATCCGAACCCGACATAACAGCCTTCAATAATTCAGCTAATTTCTTCGCGTCGGCATACTTCAAACGAATAACCTCAGCACTGCCTGAAAAATAAGAAGGCTTATCAAGCTGTTCTATAAGTTTACGAATGCGTTCACGGGATGTTTTTTCACCCTTAATAATTATACGGTTACTACGCTCATCAGCAACGACTCGAATACTGCCTGCACCGTTATTGCCAGCACCTTTACCTTGAGCTACGTTATCCGGATCAAGGCTTTGCAGCATAGTGACGACGTTACCGACCCAAGCTTCTTTTAATTGAATCACTTCCAGATCTTCTGAGCCTGACTTATCCAAGCGCTCAATGATTTGCTCTATCCGTGTAATGTTAGAGGCATGATCAGAAATAATAAGCCCATTGGCTGACTTTACCCCGGCAAGGTGTCCATACTTAGCCACCAGCGGACGTAATATAGGCACAAGATCTAAAGCGGGTGTATTTTTAATCATAATCACTTTAGTGATCATTTCCTGGCTTTGATCGGGAAATTTAGTTTCTAAGTCACGACCTTGTTGCTTAACAGAATTTTGTTGAACGACCATGATAACGTCACCCGCAGGTACCGCAGCATAACCGTGAACTTTTAGCACAGACAAGAAAAGTTCATACACAGCGTCGGTACTCATAGTTTCTGTTGAAACCACGGTGACCTTACCTTTGACCCTAGGGTCAATAACAAAACTTCTACCGGTAATATCAGCAATTTGACTAATAAAGGCCGATATATCGGCATCTTTAAGATTAACTTGCCAGTTCTGATCTTCTGCATAAACAGGCAATGCAGGTATACTGATGGCAATAGACATAGCCAAAAGTGCAATTTTACAAAAACGCTTAAACACCGATTAAGTCCTTATCTAATGGTATGGTTAACAACAAAACGACGATTGCCACGCTGAATTTCCAAGCGCGCTTGCCCACTATTAGTTACTTGCTCTAATAGCATCTGATCATCCTCAAAATTGCCCAATGTCTGTCCATTGACAGACAAAATCACATCGCCCGGCTGCAAACCTAACTGAGTTAGCATTGAACCCGAACTCGAAACTTTATAGCCGGAGCCATTTTCAGTGGTTTCTAAACCCATCTGTTGTAATGCCCCCGCTGGATTATTATTCACCTCATTTCTTAATAAACTCATGGCATCGGCCGCAGTGCGAACCTCTTTAAATCGCTCTTTTAGTGTGCCTCCAGATTGAGCCTTTCTTTGTGCGGGGGTTGGATTCGCTGACGGTTGAAAACCTTGCTGGCGGGCTAGATCAAATTTCAGCGCTTCTAACTTACCGTTACTATCCAATATCACTTGATCTTGCTGAACTGCTGCCAGCGTAGTGCGCCCTTGCACCACGTCACCGATGCGATAATTCTCACCGACACCCCCCTTTGGAGCAATAATCGCACTGGAGTTTTCTGCAATACTCGCGGCCATAACACCTAAAAGCTCAAGGCGTAAGCGGGTCTTTGGCGCATTAACGTCCTTAGGTACTTCGACTAACTCAACCGCTGCATCACCAAAGATATGCGCATCGGCAATACTTTGATTTTGGGCCACTATCGCAGCACCTTGGGCACGGCTAGGCTCTGACAATACCAAAGTACTGGGCGCTAACATCATCCAAGTGAAAACGGCTAATTGGCTAGAGATTAACACGGTAAAAGTTAGCTTACCTAAAATTAAAGTCAGTCGCTGCCAAGGCAACATAGCGATTTTTTGCTCAGTCACTTTGCACTCCAGACTGCCCACTGCTCAACGTTTCTTTCCATAGTGTTTGTATAATCTTTGTCTTTTTTATTGATGTCATAACAGCTTTTGCGAAGCTTCGAATATGACTTTTTCTGCCTCAACATTATTGGGCCACTGTAGTCCTAAAATATCCAAGAAACGACGACGAATACGTATTCCCGCCCAACCATCAGGTTGTACATAACCTTTACCAACATCTTGCCCATCGGTATTGGTAATCACCAACTCGACATTATCAGCAGGTTTTTTAATTGCACCAATCAAAATGGGTAACGTGGCATTAATTTTTTTACCATCAAGAGGAAAGCTAACATCGCCGCCACTAAACAATAGCCTGCCATCAGCGGCTAATATTTGCTTATCTTTAATAGAAAAAAGCGCATTAAACTTATTTAATTCAAAGTCACCCATAAGCGATGAGTTTCCTTGTCGTAATACCGGTGCCAAATAACGTGAAGACATAAACGCTTCACTTCCTATCACTTGAATTTGACCAGCACTGCCTCGAACAAGACCCTTAAACTTAAGCTCATCCCCTACAATCTTTACGTTAGCAGCAAGCTGCCCAGTAAATAATTTACTCAATACAATGTCCCACTGCCCAGTCACATTACCTATTTTAGGAATATTGATCCGAGCTTGACCCTGCCAGAGAGTACCACTAACCCGTTCAATCTGAACAGGTAAGTAACCCATGTGAGGCTTAATCTTAGGCCATATGAACTCTAAAGGAGCCGTCAGGCCCAAGAATATAATAAAACTGAATAGCCCGATTAACAAATACCCTTTAGCGGACCATGTGGCAGACAAAAATACCTTCAAAATTATCTCTTTTAATTATTATTACGCGTAAGAAAAGCATTCTACTTAATGTAAGGCCAAGTGTAATGGAGTTTTATGTCAGATTGTTAAAACAAAGACAGATTAATGGCTGAATTTTTCTTCTGGCGCAATTAATGACTTTTTTACCAGTAAATAGTTCATTTAATAAGACCAAAGCTACCAAGATATGTCTTTAAATGCATAGACCATCACATTAATCATTGCTAAATTATGCTGGCAAATGCAATTGAATAATACCCCATTAGTTGCGTGACTTAGGCAGTACTCCTAAATATTTAAAGATAAGAAGATAAAAAGAAGAATAATAATGAATAAATATATTAAATGCCTTGCAGTAGGTGTCACCCTGTTAGCACTTGTACTCAATCCAGCTGTCGCATTACAAGAACAAATCCCTAATGTTTGCTTGGCACCGGCTGGAGACCCAGAAGAGGGCACTCTAGAATTTGAAGTTCGCGATGCAAATAACATTCTTTGCTCCGAACTGCGCAAAGCAGACGCAATAGAGCATCCGGTCAATCCAGTACTCTGGCCCACGTTATATGGAGCAGATCCCTATCGCCAACCCAAGTTGCATGACGACGTCCGGTTTCGCTATGACTCTGCTTTAGTCTCTGGAATTGAAGCTGATGTATTTCAACCCTGCGCATTAGACAGCTGCCCTGAGCTACCAGAAGGGCTAGAGACATTCGAACCACCGTACCCAATTGTCATCGCCATGCATGGTTTTGGTAGCGACAAGGATCAACTGTGGTGGGCCACTCAACCGCTGGCTGAGCGCGGTTATTTTGTTGTTGCTATTCAGGGTACCGACAGTTCAGTTCCAGGTATCGTGTTAAATTGGTTGCACAACGAAGCTCAGGCACAATATCCTGGTCAACTAGACTTGAGCCGAGTGGGTACTATGGGACATTCACTGGGAGCGGAAAACTCTACTCGAGTGCAAGGCGACAAACGGGTATCGGCAATTATTGCATGGGACCCATGCAGTGGAGCACCCTGCGAAAACAGTAACGGCTCACGTTTGTATGATTTAGGAGAAGCAGCACAAACGCCAACATTGTTTATTGCGGCTGATTACAGTGGCTTTCCTGGATACCCAGAGCCACGATTTTCAGTGCCAAGTGAACTTCGCTTAGAGGGTTTCTCAACCCTGCGCAACAATGGCGTAGACTCTATGCTGATCACCCCGCGCGCGACCACCCACCTGGACTGGGCTGGAAATTTCACTATGGGCACCCGCTACGGTGAGACCACCTCAAACCATTATAATCTTGCATGGTTCGATCGCTATCTCCGCGGCAAACTGGTGCTAGATAGCAGCGATAATATAGTGGCCACAGAAGGCCGTAACGAAGCTCAAGAGCGTACTTATCGCCAAGACATTGCTCAGCAAGCTTTCGACCGTCTTATCGCGACTGAAATTGATGACACACTCGATAAACACAATATTTCACAGGGGTTTTTCGATCCAGTCCTAGCCGCTTCGAGCGCAGATCCTCAGTACGGCGGTAATGTACCTTATGCGACTGAGGGTATCGTCATTGCCGACCTACTGAGTTTTTATTACCGCTCGGTTTGCTTTGTGTCACTGCCAAATTACAACGGTGAGAGTGGTGAGATTCTAGCTCGTGGCGATTCAACAAATGAGGGCAACATGCGTCAAACGGGTTGCCCAGTAACGATTTCAGCCATTGATTCCGACAGCGATGACGATGGCATCAACGACAATATCGATCAGTGCATAAATAATGAGCCGGACACTCTCGTAGATGCCAATGGTTGCGAATTATCCACTGACTCGACCTTATCACCGCGTGATACTCAGTCCGGCGCAGGTAGCTTAGGCTTATTGATGCTCATGTCGCTAATAGGCACTGCACTGGGTCGCTGTCGCCACTAGGTATGTTTATTTTATATCAAGGTAACAATAAAGAAGTGGCCATTAGGTCGCCTCTTTTTTGTCTTAAATGCTGATACTACATGAATGGACTAATATACGTTAAACTAACAAGATTAGGCATCAAGTGGTAGAGTGAGTTCTGCGACCCATTCTTTCACTATCACAATTAAAAGCTAAAAGCCGACACCTCTATGATTACTGCCCATGAATAAACGCCCAACCAAGAGAGAGATCCGCCAACAAATGAATAATGAGGTTGACCAATACCTCGATAAGGGTGGCGAAGTACGTGAATTTCAGCGCGGAGAGAGTGGTTTAGTTAATGGCAAAATTGACGATCGCAGTAGCGGTTTTGAACAAGGAAAACAGCAAAGAACATCGCTGTCAGATGCTTTAAAAGCCGTGGATGAACGAAAAAATCCGGTGAACTCGACATCACCGGCCACCAGTAATCGACCTAGAAAGAAAATAATTTACGACGATTTTGGCGAGCCCGTGCGCGAGGTTTGGATAGAATAATTCAACGTTCAAACAACTCTTAATCTTACTTCAAACCCTTAAGGTTCTCCTCTCGTAACTTGCTCAGATCCTTGGCATCATCCAATTGTTCATTATAAACATCCAGCCAAGTACGAGAGCCTTGAACCATTTTCGCCAAATCGAACATACCCATTTTTAACGCCGATAAAAATTCTTGGTAGCTCTGCTCTTGCTCAATCATAGTTTGCTGGAATGTTGCCACTTCGCTTCGCTGGTAATCAAGAGTTAATGACCCTAATAAACTTGACTGCTTCTCTAGTTTGGTACTCAACGACTGAATGATAACCTCCTGTTCCTCGAAACTTGAGCGTAAAACATAAGGTTCATCATCATTAAACAGGTTAATAATTAACAACGTCAAAGATACCGACAATACCACCACCATAGTAGTCACTACGATGATGAGCATTATTCTGTTTTTACCGACCTTGCCTTCTACAATGCTTAGGCGCTGCTCATCACTTAGTTCTTCTGCTTCTGCCATAACGTGTTCTGCCCTTATAAACTTCGCTGAAATTTTTATATACTTACATAGTGTAGTCAGTAATAACAAACTCGAACAATTTAACAGTGATTTATTCTGTATGCGCTAAAGCCAACATTAATCAAGCCTCGGCGATTAATGTTGCACGCAAAGGAGCAGGATAACCCTCCGCTGTTTTGGTCTTATCATCACTGTTCAAAAAGTCTGTTAATGATTGATACTGCATCCAATCCGTTGAGCGCTGTTCGTCCAGACTGGTTACATTTTTTTCCACAATCCTAGGGTTTTTGAACCCTGCTCGCCTAGCCCAAAGAAGCAGCGTATCGCAACTCGGTAAAAACCAAACATTACGCATTTGCGCATAACGGTTTTCAGGCATCAACACGTCACCGACCTCACCTTCAATCACCAAGGTTTCTAATACCAACTGGCCACCCGGTTTAAGGGTATCTTTGAGCTCGGCCAAATGATCAATAGGGGATTTTCTATGATATAAAACCCCCATTGAGAAAGTCGTATCAAACGCCTTTAATGGACGTGGCACATCTTCCATTTTTAACGGCAGTAAATCGATATTCAAAGACTTATTTAAACCCGGCTGCTGTTGACCTTGTTGTGCATACTGCTTGAATGCTTGAAACTGCGCTAGAAATAAACGCGAGGGATCAACCCCAATAACACGATAAGCACCCGCTCCCAACATGCGCCACATGTGGTAACCAGAGCCACAACCCACATCCAATATAGTTCTGCCCTCTAGCGGAGCTAAATGGGCAGCGATGCGCTGCCACTTCCAATCACTGCGCCATTCGGTGTCGATGTGCGTATCAAAAAATTGAAACGGGCCTTTTCGCCAAGGACCGAGCTGTTGTAAACCCGTCTTTACCTTAATGTTGGAAGCATGAGTAATGCTGTTACTGCTTAACTGAATACAGTCTTGCTGTAAGTCTATTGCGACACTCTCAACCGCCGGTAGACCTTCTAAGGCATCCAACCAACGCTGCTGATCGCCATGCACCTTCTCATTAAACAGAGCGTGCAGTTGCTGTGGCAAAATTTTGGCCCAAGGTTTTAATAAACTTCCCTCTTGCTCCATGGCCGATTGAATATCATCAAACCAAGAAAATACATCTACGTTCATAATGGAATTCTATTCTTTAAAGATTTGTTAAAAATTGCGTATCTACTGAAAGATTTCGTATTTATTTTATCGCGAGGTAAGAAACAAAGTTAAAGCACTGATACCAGCGAATTACTTGGCTGAACCCTGCTTGCTTTAAGCGTTCAATATGCACTTTTTCGGTTTCTGGAATGAGGACATTTTCGATCGCACTGCGTTTTTGCGCAATTTCTAATTCACTATAACCATTGGCGCGCTTAAAATCTAAATGCAGCTTATCTTGCAGAGGTTGCTCATTGTCATCGAAACAAATTTTCTCTGATAAAATAAGCGCCCCCCCGACATTGAGGCCCGTGGCAATCTGGCTTAACAATTTCAAACGCTGATCTTGAGCAATAAACTGCAATACATAATTCAGCGCAACAACGGACGCGTTTTCTATTGCCTGAACCGTAATGTCTGCGCATAACAATTCAACGTCAACAGAGCCTTCATCGAGTGCAATATAGTGCCCAGCTTGTTCTATCATTGCGTTAGAATTATCTATGCCGATAATTTTACAATTATTAGCCTTAACGCCATGACGCATTGCCAATGTCACTGCTCCTAAAGAACAGCCCAAGTCGTACATGTTTGTATTATCACGGGCATATTCACCCGCAATCACTCCAGACATCGCGACTGTTTCCGCATAACCGGGAACAGAACGCCTAATCATATCGGGGAAAACACGTGCTACTGCAGAATCAAAAGTGAACTGACCTGCTAATTCTTCGCCAGAGCTATTAGCGAATAAGTTATCCGCTGCATTTAATGAATCACTATTTGGGTTAGACAAGTCGTATTTCCTCAAAGTGATTATTCAGATGCAAGACATGCGCTAACGCATACTCTTGTTTGTTCAATTTTCCATACGCAAAATGTGGCTGCAAAGCACCCAAGTACTTATCAAATCGGGTAATGGATTGCTCTAGTCTCAGCAAGGCTTGTCGAGGTTGCTGCGCGGCTAATACCCGCGGTGCACCCAGAATATTCTCTGACAATGCATGAGTCATTTTTCCCCATACAGCGAAAGCTTGAAAGGCTAACGGCCCAATTGTTTGCTTAAAGAGTGCAGGTTTGTGTTGTGGATAACCATCCATCGAGTATTCAATACTTTGCGCGGCGTGATTAAAGATTTGCGCTAAATCCCACTCGCCTTCAGTGACTAATCTCTCTACGGGTAATGTGTTCAAAAAAGAAAGCAGCTTATTAAGGTCAAGAGTTTGATTTGAAAGATCAAAAGGTAATATTTCAGCCCCATCTATGTCCAAACTCGCACTAACATTAGTGACTTTAAGTGCCAAAACGGAGAGTAGCGAAAAGGATAAAAAATTACGACGTTTCATTAGTATTGTCCTTTTTATCTTGGGGGATTTTTATCTTGGGGGATCTTTTTCTTTATGCGCACCCCTAGTTCGACAAATTGATTGGCCGTATTCACGAGGTTACCTCGCCCTTGCGCTAAAGAGCTGTAGGTTTCATCGTAAGTTTTTTGTGCACTATGAAGCTGAATACCCAGCTTATCCATTTTTTCTACAACGATGCGTAAGCGATCATAAACTTTACTGGCGTGCTCACTGAGTTCATCAGCGCTGCGACCGCGGCGCTCAATCGACCATAAACTTTCAATCGTGCGTAAGCTCGCTAATAAGGTCGTCGGTGTGACCACCACAATACGCTGGTCAAATGCATCCATAAACAATTTTTCATCATGTTGGAAGGCCGCCACAAAAGCAGGCTCAACCGGCATAAACATAAAGACAAAATCAGGAGAATGTAGCGCTGGTAATTGCTGATAGGCTTTCGCTGATAAACTCTTAATATGATTACGAATAGCGTCAATATGCTGTTTTAAAAACTGAGCTTGAGAGATCTCATCATCGGCATTTACATAATCGTTATACGCATTAAGTGAAACTTTGGCATCAACAATAATGTGTTTATCGTCGGGTAAGTTTATAATCACATCGGGACGATAATTCTGTCCGTCATCGGCTTTATAATTTTTCTCCCGCACATACTCTTCTCCCAAGCGTAAGCCAGAACGTTCAAGTACGGTCTCGAGCACTAATTCACCCCAGTTACCCTGCGTCTTTTTATTGCCACGTAATGCTTTAGTCAATGCACTCGCTTCTGCGGTGATATCTTGATTGAGTCGGTACAGTTCACTGATTTGGCTTTTTAACGCCGCTCGATCTTTCGCGTCATGCAAGTGAACATCTTCAACTTTTTTTCGCAGCCCTTCCAACTGATCTTTAAAAGGATGCAAGATAGCATCAAGACCTTGCTTATTTTGCTGCTGTTTTTCGTTAAAGATTTTATGCGAAAGGTTTTCGAAGGATTGCTGTTGTTGCAGATGTAATTCTTGATTGTACTGCTGCTGCTGCACTTGCTGCTGCTGCTGATGCTGAAGTTTCTGCTTTAATAATGCATTTTCCACCAGTAATTTTTGCTCGCCGATTTTAATGCCTAAATTTTTCCCCAAGGTTAGGCAACCATAACAGCAACCTAACAGCAGCAAGGAAAAAAACAGTAATATGATCCATGGCTCTAGTATTAAAGCGTCCATATTAAATTATTCTTGGCTACCTAAAGCCGTTAATTGTTCTGTTTGATGTTCCGTAATTAACGGTTTAAGAACAGAGCCTAAATCACCCTGCATCACTTCATCAAGCTTGTATAAGGTCAGGTTTATTCTATGATCAGTAACACGACCTTGCGGGTAATTGTAAGTACGAATACGCTCTGAGCGATCACCACTGCCAACTAAACTTTTACGCTCCGCAGCTTGTTCCGCTTGTTGCTTTTGTAATACCGCATCGTTAATGCGACTGGCAAGAACAGTCATCGCCTTGGCACGGTTTTTATGCTGAGAACGCTCATCTTGACACTCAACCACGAAACCTGTTGGTAAGTGCGTTAAACGAATGGCCGAATCGGTTTTGTTTACATGCTGACCACCCGAACCGGATGCACGGAAGGTATCAACGCGCAGATCACCTTTCTTAATCTCGATATCACCTTCGCCTTCAACTTCTGGCATGATCACAACGGTACACGCAGAGGTATGAACGCGACCCTGAGATTCTGTTTCCGGCACGCGCTGCACACGATGAACGCCGGATTCAAATTTTAATTGTGAATAAACATCGGTGCCTGAAATGCGCGCAATGAGTTCTTTATAACCGCCATGATCACCATCATTGGTGGTCAATACTTCAACGCGAAAACCTTGATTCTCAGCATAGCGAGAATACATACGGTATAAATCTCCCGAGAAAATCGCCGCTTCATCACCGCCAGTACCAGCGCGAATTTCTAAAATAACATTACGGCCATCATTAGGGTCTTTCGGTAATAACAAAACTTGTAATTCAGCTTCTAACGATTCTAATGTCGCCTTGGCTGATTTATACTCTTCTTGACCCATTTCGCGCATTTCTGGGTCTTCGTCTTTTAATAGTAACTCTGCCTCAGCAAAATCACCTTGCGCTTCAGTAAACGCTTCGTAAGCCTGCACAACGGGCTCTAATTCCGCATATTCTTTAGATAAATTGCGAAACTTATCCTGGTTAGAGATAATTTCATTATCACTTAATAGATGACCAATCTCTTCGTAGCGCTCACTTAAATGCTGTAACTTATGAACTAATGATTCTTTCATTCTGCTTTATTCTTCTCGTTGTTCTCAGTCGCACTGTGTTCAGTATTACTTGAGAGCTGAAATAATTCTTGTACCCAATCCATAATTTCAAGCTGGCCTTTGGCCCCTGCTTTACGCATTTGCTTGGTAGGAGTGTGCAATATTTTATTGGTATAAGTATGGGCAAACTGCTGTAAAACTTTGGCAGGATCATCGCCATTTGCAAGCTGCTTATGCGCTTTAACGAGACACTCATCTTTTAGACTTTCAACATGAGTGCGTAATGACGTCACGGTTGAAACCACATCTAATGAGCGCAATTCTCGCATAAAACGCTCTACACCTGAAATAATCAACTGTTCAGCTTGCTTAGCAGCGTCTTGGCGCGATTTTACATTTTCTTCAATGATGTCTTTTAAATCATCTACGGTATACAAGAAGACATCATTGAGATCACCTACTTCCTCTTCGATATCACGGGGAACTGCAATATCAACCATGAACATAGGGGAATGGCGGCGTTTTTTGAGCGCTCGCTCTACCGTTCCCTTGCCTAAAATCGGCAAAGGGCTGGCGGTTGATGAAATAACAATATCTGCACGGGGTAATTCTTGTGCGATATCTTCTAATAAAACCGCTTCGGCGTGGAATTCTTCGGCCAGTTTTTGTGCTCGCGCCAATGTACGGTTGGCCACAATGATTTGCTTTATACCGGCATCTTTTAAGTGCTTAGCCACCAAATCGATGGTCTCACCTGCACCGATTAATAAGGCCGTACTTTTACTAAAGTCAGTAAAAATATGCTTCGCCATGCTGACAGCCGCGAACGCGACAGATACAGGGTTTTGACCAATTGCGGTATTAGTCCGCACATCTTTTGCAACCATGAAAGTTTGGCGAAATAAACGCCCAAGATCACTCCCTGTCACCCCTGCTTGCTGAGAAACGGCAAAAGCCGATTTGAACTGGCCTAATATTTGAGGTTCGCCGAGTATCAATGAATCTAAACCACTGGCAACACGCATCATATGGTGAACGGCATCAGTATCATGATAGATATACGATGAGTCAGATAAGACTTGCTCATCCACGCCATGGTATCGGCTTAACCAAGCAAGCAAAGCTTGTGCTGTTTGTTTGTCGGCGCCGTTGCCTTCATCTATGAAAGAACAGTAAATCTCAGTACGGTTACAGGTTGATAGAATCGATACTTCAGTAACAGGCGTTAACGTTTGCAGCACTTGCTGAAGAGCATCCGGCATAGTTGCCGGATCAAACGAAACCTTCTCACGCACGGCCACGGGGGCGGTTTTGTGATTAATGCCAAGTGCTATGATTCCCATCTGAAATTAAATCTGACCTTTTAATAATGACACTTTAATGAAAGGCGTACAGTATAACGGGAAATAATCATGAAATCTTTTCCACATTACCCTGTCTACTATAAATTCACCCATAATAAAGACATGGCGCTGACTTTTAGTTAGTTTTCAGCGTATGCTACTGACAGAATAAATGGATAAAGGTCGTTATGTTGTTACGGATTGTTACCTTATTAATCGCCTATGGTTTGATAGCAGGCTGCTCATTTCTACCTATGAGCAATAACACAACCAGCTCAGGTCAAGCTACAGATTATCAATTGTCTCCTATTGAAGTAGACAATAGCAAGATTCTAAGCACGCCAGATCCTATTCCTGCCAAGCCTTTTCCTGCGGCAACGCTCTATTCATTATTAGTCGCAGAAGTTGCAGGCCAGCGCCAACAGTTCGATGTATCGTTAGCAAATTATCTCGATCAGGCCCGTAAAACCCAAGATCCGAACATCGCCGAACGCTCTACCCGCATTGCTCAATATCTAGGCATAAACCAATATATTTTAGAAGCTGCTCAGATTTGGGTAACCAGTGCACCTTTAGAAGCTCGAGCGCATCAAACATTGGCGCTGGCATTAATGAACGCTGGCAATTTCTCTTTGGCACTGCAGCATATGGAATCTGTTTTAACCTTGGCAGGCGCCAGTCAATTTGATTACCTTGCCCTAAAAGCAGAGTCGTTAAACCGCGTCGAGAAAATTAACTTACTACAGCAAATTGAATTACTGACACAAAAACACAGCGATTACGCCCCATTATGGATGGCTCAGGGGGCACTATTATCTCAACTGGAGATCTATCCAGCCGCGTTAGTAGCTCTCAACCGAGCGCTTGCTTTAAGAGAAAAATACACCGCCGCGGCGTTGGGTAAAGCACGAGTTTTACATAAACTAAACCGCCCTGAAGAAGGACTTGTTTGGCTCGACGACCTACAAGATAGTCTGCCAAAACATAAAGGCATTGGTGTTTTACGTGCTCGTATTCTAATTGATTTAAAACGTTTCAGTGAAGCACGCGCTGCTTTTCAGCATCTAGCTGAACAGTTCCCAGACGATGATTCCATAAAATTATCACTGGGTTTATTACACTTGGAATTAAATGAAGATGATCAAGCGATTGCCGTATTAAGCCCATTAACGTTAGACAATAACATGGCAAATGAAGCTTACTTTTATCTCGCGCTAATTGGCGAAAAACAGCAAGATTTGCCTCGCGCTTTGCGCAACTATCGAGCCGTACAACAAGGCCGACAATTTTTACCCGCGCAGCTTAAAGCAGCTCAATTACTGACTCGACAAGAAGGCATCTATGCTGCTCGTGATTATATTACCCATCGCCGCAGCGAGTTTCCTGATTACAATATTGAACTGATACAACTTGAAGTAGAGCTTTTAATTAAAAACGAACAAATAGAAGAAGCTTACCAACTGATTGATACTGCACTGATAGAGTCACCAGACGACTCCAAACTTCTTTATAGCAGAGCCTTATTAGCAGAAAAGTTGGGGAATATTCAACAACTAGAAGCTGATTTACGCCATATTATTAATCTATCGCCGAGTAATGCCGAAGCCATTAATGCACTTGGTTATACCCTAGCGGATAAAACCGATCGTATTGATGAAGCTTTGGACTTAATACAACAAGCCCTCGCGCTAGCTCCTAATAATCCAGCCATCATCGACAGCTTAGGCTGGGCGTACTACCGCTTAGGTGATTTACAACGCGCAGTAAAATTATTACAACAAGCTTTTAATGATTTTCCAGACCATGAGGTCGCCGCGCATTTAGGTGAAGTGCTGTGGAAATTAGAGCGTAATAATGAAGCTAAGAGTATTTGGCAACAAGGCTTAGAACAAGAACCTGATAGCCCCCTTATAAAAGAGACATTACAACGATTTAACCTAGATCACGATCTTAAATCTATACCAGAGTGATAACCCCCCTTAAATGAAAGTATTATTTTATGGACTCATACTGTTGATCAGTATGAGCCTATCCGGTTGCAGTCTTTATAGCCTGCAACAAGATAGTCAGCAATTACAAATACAGCTCAATCAAATTCAGCAATGGCAAGTCCGTGGAAAACTTTCCGTGGTCAGTCCTAACGATGCTGTAACAGGCTATTTGACCTGGCAGCAAGATAAAGAAGATTTTGATTTGTTTTTATCCGGGCCTTTTGGTCAAGGCTCAAGTCGTCTTGTCGGAAATAACAGCCAAGCAACCCTCACTCTTCCCAACCAAGAACCGGTTAAAGCGCCTTCTGCCGAATATTTGATGGCACGATATTTAGGTTGGCAATTTCCCGTATCTGATATTCGCCACTGGGTAAAAGGTCAAGCGAGCCCACACTCTAATTTTACTGAAGTGCGCAATACTTTGGGTTTATTAGAAAGTTTGCAACAACATGGATGGCGGGTTGAGTTTTCACGCTACCAGCGACAAGCAGGTACTTGGCTTCCAGGGCGTATCAAAATCATTGGCTACAATTTCAAATTTATATTTGCCATTAAAGAATGGGCTATTAATGGATAACAACAATAATTCATGGTTAACCGTTCCGGCACCAGCCAAATTGAACCTGATGCTGCACATTACTGGTCGCCGCGCAGATGGCTACCATGAACTACAAACTATCTTCCAATTTTTAGACCATAGCGATCTGTTAAGTTTTCAAGTTCGTGAAGATCAAAAACTCACCTTATCCCCTGCCATTGATGGAGTTGATTTTGAAGATAATTTAATTATCAAGGCGGCCCGCAGTTTACAGACCCATGTCAGTGCCAACGGCAAAAGCTGCGGGGCAAATATTCAATTAAATAAAATATTACCCATGGGGGGCGGTTTAGGCGGCGGCAGTTCCGATGCAGCAACAACGATGCTCGCACTCAATACCTTATGGCAACTCAATTTAACCCTCAACGAGCTGGCTGAGATCGGGGTAAAGCTCGGGGCCGATGTACCTGTTTTTATTAAAGGACGAGCTTGCTGGGCCGAAGGTGTAGGTGAACAGATCACTGCCCTGCCAGATTTAGTTGAAAATTGGTTCTTAGTTGCTTGTCCAAATGCCCACTCAGATACCAAGGAAATTTTTTCGCATAAAGAGTTGACAAGGAACAGTCAGATCCTTAATATGCGCCACGCACTTGAGGGACATGCAGACAACAACAGCCGTAATGACTGTCAATTGGTTGCCTCGAAACTCAGTCCTGAGATCGGTAAGACATTGAATTTGCTAAACAAATTTGGTTCTGCTAAGATGACGGGCACTGGAGCTTGTGTTTTCTTAAGCTTAGCTTCGGAAAGCAAAGCAACGAAAGTTGCGAGTAAGCTTCCGGCTGAATTAACTACTTTTATTGCGAAAGGTACTAACCTTTCTTCTGCACATAAGGTATTATTCGGCTCCGTTTGAAAAAACGGTTTTAAAAAAGTTGGGATGTCGCCAAGCGGTAAGGCAACGGGTTTTGATCCCGTCATGCGCAGGTTCAAATCCTGCCATCCCAGCCAACTTCTTTCTTATCCATTATCGCAAAATCTAAAGGTGACCCATAGTGTCCAAACTGATGGTATTTACCGGCAACGCCAATCCAAAATTAGCAAAACTAGTCGTTGAACGTTTAGATATTCCAATGGGCGAAATGTCCGTCGGTAAATTCAGTGATGGTGAAATCGCCGTAGAAATTGATGAAAATGTTCGTGGTAAAGACGTTTTTATTATTCAGCCAACTTGTACTCCTACTAACGATAACTTGATGGAGCTTCTGTTAATATCAGATGGCTTACGTCGTGCATCCGCTGCCCGTATCACCGCAGTTGTTCCTTATTTCGGTTATGCACGCCAAGATCGTCGTCCGCGTAGTGCTCGTGTGCCAATTAGTGCCCGCGCAGTTGCAGACATGATGGTAGGTTCAGGTATCGATCGCGTATTAACGGTTGATTTACATGCCGATCAAATCCAGGGGTTTTTCAGTGTCCCTGTTGATAACGTATACGGCTCCCCAATTTTATTAGATGATATCGCTCGTCAGAAATACGAAGACTTAATCGTTGTTTCTCCTGATGTTGGCGGTGTTGTTCGCGCACGTGCTATTGCTAAACAGTTAAATGTTGATCTAGCAATTATTGATAAGCGTCGCCCAGAAGCCAATGTTGCCGAAATTATGAACATTATCGGTGATGTTGAAGGTCGCACCTGTGTCTTAGTAGATGATATGGTCGATACCGCAGGTACTTTATGTGCTGCTGCTGCTGCTTTAAAAGATCGTGGAGCGAAAGGTGTTGTTGCTTATTGTACTCACCCCATTTTATCTGGCCCAGCCATTGATCGTCTGAAATCTTCAGCTATCGATGAATTAGTAGTGACTGATACGATCCCTTTATCTGCAGATGCACAAAAATCTGGTCGTGTTCGCCAACTAACAATTGCAGGTTTACTCGCTGAATCGATTCGTCGTGTTAATAACGAAGAATCAATCAGTGCTATGTTTCGTTAGAAGTAGAAAAAAATAGTTTCACGTTAGGGAGTTTGGTCGCAAGACTCCTTAGCATATAGAGAACCTCAAGGGTATTTTACCCTTGGGGTTTTCTGCACTTAGTCGCTCATAGCTTTAACAACAATTTTAAAGCATGTTAGCGATTTTATATATAAAGAAAGGTAGTTATCATGTCTGATTTAACATTGAACGCAGAACTTCGCGAAGTAGTAGGGAAAGGTGCGAGCCGCCGCCTACGTCGTTTAGAAGATCTAGTTCCAGCCATCATTTATGGTGGAAAAACTGGCGGCAATGCACGTAAGCCTGCCAACATCACGTTGAAGTCTAACGAGCTGAAAAAAGCGCTAGAAAACGAAGCTTATTACAGCAGTATCATCACTTTGAACATTGGTGATAAGACTGAACAAGTTGTATTGAAAGATATGCAGCGTCATCCTGCTCGTAACCACGTTATGCATGCTGATTTCTTGCGCGTAAGCAAATCAACGATTCTTAAGTCTTCACTTCCAGTTCACTTCGTTAATGAAGAGATCTGTCCTGCTGTTAAGTTGGGTGGCGCTAAAGTCAATCACCAGCTAACTAGCATCGAAGTGATCTGTGCGGCAGGCGATCTTCCTGAATTCATCGAAATCGATCTTGCTAATGCAGAAGTTGATACCGTGATTCACTTGTCAGACATTAAGTTCCCTAAAGGCGTTCAGTCTTTAGCGTTGACTCATGGTCCTGATCACGATACTGCTGTTGTTTCTTTGTTTACGCCTAAAGGTATTGCAGACGACGATGCAGATGCTGGCGCAGAGTAATCTTCTTTCTCTTATATTCACGCTCTTTTATAAAGAGACTAGAATAGCCTGAGAGAAAACATTAAAAGGGCTCATTTATGAGCCCTTTTTTGTATCAGTGCTTTGGTAATTGTTAGAATACTAACCAATTAATAAACAAAAATAGATAGACATAGATAAAGATGAGCAAAATTAAACTCATAGTCGGTTTAGGCAATCCAGGTTCTGAATACGAAGCGACTCGCCATAATGCTGGTGCTTGGTTTATCTCAGAGATTGCTCGCGCTTATAATATTACATTAAAAGCCGATAAAAAGTTTTTTGGTATCAGCGGCCAAGGTCGTATTGATGGCCAAGATGTATGGCTATTATTGCCCACGACTTTTATGAATAAAAGTGGTCAAGCCGTACAAGCATTAGCGAATTTTTACAAGATTGATGCCGAAGAGATTTTAGTCGTCCATGATGACTTAGACCTACCATCAGGTGTGGCAAAATTGAAAACCGGTGGCGGTCACGGGGGTCAAAATGGCTTACGTGATATCATTACCTGCTTAGGTAATAATAAAAACTTTCATCGTCTGCGGATTGGCATTGGCCATCCAGGGGATAAAAGTCAAGTGACTGGGCACGTACTAGGTCGCCCCAGCGCTACAGAAAAAACACAAATGGACGCGACAATTGATGAAGCCTGTCGTGTATTACCCGATGTCGTTAAAGGCGACTGGGGCAAAGCCATGAACCGACTTCATACTTTTAAAGCATAATAGCTTTTAAGAAATAGTTAATTTTAAATATAGGACATCACGATGGGTTTTAAATGCGGAATCGTTGGTCTACCCAACGTCGGTAAATCGACTCTTTTTAACGCACTGACAAAAGCAGGCATCAGCGCAGAGAACTTTCCTTTCTGTACCATCGAACCTAATTCAGGCATGGTTCCTATGCCTGATGCCCGTCTTGATGCGTTAGCTGAAATTGTTAAGCCTCAACGTGTATTAGCGACCACCATGGAATTCGTTGATATTGCCGGCTTAGTTGAAGGCGCTTCAAAAGGCGAAGGTCTGGGCAATAAGTTCTTGGCCAACATTCGTGAAACGGATGCCATCGCTCACGTTGTTCGCTGCTTTGAAGATGAAAACGTTATTCACGTTGCCAACAAAATCTCTCCTGCTGACGATATTGATATCATCAATACCGAACTGATTTTGGCCGACCTTGAATCTTGTGAAAAGCAGCTATCTCGTGTTGCTCGTGTTGCCAAAAGCGGTGCTAAAGATTCTGTTCAACAGAAGAGTTTATTAGAAGCTTTGGTTGAACACCTAAGTGAAGGTTTCCCTGCACGTACGTTAGTCAAAGAAGCAGGTGATTTTGAGCTTTACGATCAGTTCCACTTGATCACGTTAAAGCCTGTTATGTACATCGCTAATGTCAGTGAAGATGGTTTTGAAAATAATCCACACCTGGATGTGGTTAATGAAATCGCCGCCACTGATAATTCTGTGGTTGTGATTGTATGCAACCAAATTGAAGCAGAAATATCTGAATTAGACGATGACGAAAAAGCGGAATTCTTAGATGATATGGGCATGGAAGAAGCGGGTCTTGACCGTGTAATTCGTGCAGGTTATCAGCTATTAGGCCTGCAAACTTATTTCACAGCAGGTGTTAAAGAAGTTCGTGCTTGGACAGTAAGAGTAGGCGCTACCGCCCCTAATGGCGCAGGTGTTATTCACACTGACTTCGAAAAGGGATTTATTCGCGCTGAAGTAATTGCCTATGAAGACTTCATCGAATTCAAGGGTGAAGCTGGCGCTAAAGATGCAGGAAAGTGGCGTTTAGAAGGCAAAGACTACCTAATCAAAAACGGCGACGTAATGCACTACCGTTTTAACGTTTAAGCTTTAGTTTCAATAAGCGTTTGAGATTGCTTTAGTGAAAAATAAAGCAGTCTCAAGCTACTTCAAACAAAAAACTTCCGTTTTTTATGATTTCTTTCTATTTTGAAAGTGTTCTAACTCAGCATCTTCTATCGCCTGCCTTTCATCCGCCATTTTTTCGTCCTCTGTTTTTTCTAACGACAATCCCGAAAAAGCTGAAGGCTCGTTAGAACTGGATTCAGATTGGCTGCTATTTTGATAAGATTCTGGGCCATCACCTTCAACTAATTTGATGCGTAAACGTAAATTATTGGCTGAATCTGCGTTTTTCAACGCCTCGTCCAAACTAATTTTCCCGGCTTGCTGCAATTTGAATAAAGCCGCATCAAAAGTTTGCATACCCAAGTTTTCTGACTTTTTCATAATCTCTTTGATCGAATCGATATCACCTTTATAGATTAAATCTTGGATAGTTTTGGTCCCTAATAATACCTCTACCGCAGCAACCCGTTTGTTATCGACAGTGGGAACTAAGCGCTGTGAAACAATCGCCTGCATATTTAACCCCATATCTTGCAAAATTTGCGCGTGGCGCGCAGAAGGGAAAAAGTTAATAATTCGATCTAACGCTTGGTTGGCATTGTTCGCGTGCAATGTTGAGATGGCTAGATGGCCGGTTTCGGCAAACGCTAACGCATGCTCCATGGTTTCGGCATCACGGATTTCACCGATCAGAATCACGTCAGGGGCTTGGCGTAGGGTATTTTTCAGTGCCGACTGAAAGGACTTAGTATCAACCCCGACTTCACGTTGATTAATGATGGATTTTTTATGTTTATGCACAAACTCAATCGGATCTTCTATAGTAATAATATGACCAGCCGATGTCGTATTGCGGTGATCAATTAATGACGCTAAAGACGTTGATTTGCCCGAACCTGTACCACCCACAAAGAGTATCAAACCACGCTTAGCTGTAATAACTTTCTTTAATACTTCGGGTAACCCTAAGTCCTCAAATTTTGGGATATCAGTCACAATATTACGCGCAACCACAGAGACTTCATTACGCTGACGAAATATATTAAGACGAAAACGGCCAATCCCAGATAAGCTGACTGCCATATTTAGTTCTAATTCGTGTTCAAACTCTTTCTTTTGGTCATCGTCCAGAATATCTTTAATCATTTCTGCGATTTGGCCAGGCTTTAAAGGCTCCTTACTTAGGGCCTTTAAAGTGCCTTGAAATTTCCCACTAGGCGGCGCCCCAGTACTGAGGTAAAGGTCTGAGCCATCATGTTTGGCAAGGATTTCTAGGTATTTTATAATCAGCATAAACAGGAACCACTTTTTCTATCCATAAACATGAAACTGTCTCAAGGTATAGCGAAAGTCTAGCAGGCCCTGCCTTATTTAGCTGCTCAATCGACGACTGATTTTATTGAACAATGTAGCCTGATAGCTTCTCGACTAAACAGGATTGTCAATATCAATAAAACTCACCTCGATATCAAATTTATCGGCTAAATGTTGACCTACAGCCTGTGCGCCATAACGCTCGGTAGCGTGGTGCCCGGCGGCGAAAAAGTGTGTGCCTGTTTCAACCGCAAGATGATGGCTGGGCTCTGATACTTCCCCGGTAAGATAGGCATCAACGCCTGCATCGACCGCATACTGCAGATATCCCTGAGCGCCGCCCGTACACCAAGCAATGGTTTCAATCACCTGTTCTTCATCGGGCCCCAGATGCAGAGGCTCGCGCTGTAAACACTCGCCTAACCAAGTGGCAAATACTCCTGCGGGCATAGGCTTAGGTAGGCGCCCAATAAGCCCTGGAATCGTTGAGTCCGTCGGACAGAGGCCTGATTCGATTGTTAACCCTAGTACTTTCGCTAGCTGTACGTTATTACCCAGCTCTTGATGATTATCAAGAGGTAAATGATAAGCAATTAGACTAATGTCATGGGCTAATAATGTCTGTATTCGCTTCTTCTTAATCCCTGTTAGGCACTCATTTTCGCCACGCCAAAAGTAACCATGATGAACCAGTATCGCATCCGCTTGCTCAGCAATAGCCGCGTCGATTAGCGCCTGACTTGCCGTAACAGCGGTGACTATTTTTTTAATCTCTGGTTTGCCTTCAATCTGTAAGCCATTAGGGCAATAATCTTTGCATTTTTCTGGCTGCATTAAGGCATTAAGGTATTGCACTAAATCGTTACGTTTTATACTCATAAAAAATCCTAGTCGGTATGGCAAGCATAAATAAAGTACACTCTTTAATAGAGGACACTCCTAATGCGGTAGAGATGCAATGCGACAATCACAAAATTGGTTAACTGTTTATTTAATTCCCGTATTGCTCGGGCTAATTATTGCCTTATTAATAATATTGATCAAACCTGATTGGTTTCCACAATTAAAAACTTCGATGCAACAACCGATTAATCTTGCATCAATCAACACCGAACCAATGCCACGCCTAGCGGGTCAAATAGGCCCTGTTAGCTACTCTGAGGCGGTAAAAATAGCTGCGCCAGCAGTGGTGAATATTTTTACTCAACGAATCGTTAAGCAGCAACATAAACTTTTAGACAATCCTTTTTTAAATCGATTTTTTAATAACTCCCCTAGCGAACGGATGCAGTCCAGTTTAGGATCTGGAGTTATTATGAATCCAGCCGGTTATATTCTTACCAACCACCACGTTATTGAAGGCGCAACTGAAATTCGTGTCTCCATGCATGATGGTCGTGAGATGGCCGCAACTCTCATTGGTAGTGATGCAGAAGTTGACCTCGCCGTGCTAAAAATTAATTTAACGAATCTACCTTTCCTTCGGATCGCAGAACAAACGCTGTTGAATATTGGTGATGTTGTATTGGCAATCGGTAACCCTTTTGGGGTTGGCCAGACGGTCACCATGGGCATTGTCAGCGCCTTAGGACGCAATCAACTGGGGTTGAATACCTATGAAGATTATATTCAAACCGATGCCGCAATAAACCCTGGCAATTCAGGGGGGGCTCTTATTAATGCTATGGGGGAATTGGTGGGCATTAATTCTGCAATTTATTCACAATCAGGGGGTTCTCAAGGCATTGGCTTTGCGATTCCAGCCAGCAGTGCCGCGCAGGTATTAGCCGACATTACTCAGTTTGGCCAAACCATACGCGGCTGGATGGGAATAGAAGTACAGGAAGCCACCCCGGCTCTTTTAACTCGCCTTGAACTACCTACTGCACTGGAAGGATTAATTGTTACTGGCCTAGCACTGAATGGACCTGCTCAACAGTCTGGGCTAATGATCGGTGACATTATGACGTCGCTTAATGATCTGCCCAGTGAGAATGCTAAAACAGCCATGAATCAAATTGCCGCATTACGTCCCGGTGAAAACATTCGCATTGAGTTTATACGTTCTGGTCGCTTACAAAGTACGGTGGTGATTGCAGGAAAAAGAGAAAAACCAAACAAATAACCCCTTGCAAATGCTTTAACAACACAATTAATCGCTAGAATTAATTTTTTTTGAAAAAAACATAAAAAGTTAACTAAAATTTACCATAATGACCTAGCCTTTTCTGTGCGGTCGATTAGACTGCTCAACCTTTTTTCGTTCTAAGATTTGAGAAGTATTTTGATTGTTTTTACTATTACGAACAATGTCACCGACGAAGTCTATGTAGGTACTACAATAGACAGCGTAGAAGAGCGCTGGCAGCAATACCAAGAAGCAGCAAAATCAGACCACACGGCTGCTGCTTTGTTTAAAGACATTCGAGACTTTGGTGCAAAAAGTTTCACCGCCTCTGAATATGCTGTCGCTTTTGATAGAGAAGATCTAAAAGATTTATTTGAAGAAGCACTGGATGAGTACCAAGGTACAAGTCTTGTCGGGGTTAAAACGATCCCACCCAAACCAATAAAAGTGGCAACCAAAAAACCTACGACAAAAAAAACAACAACAACAAAACCTAAAACTAGCAGCGCCGTCAAAACAAAGATAGTGAAGCCTAAAGTTGCTTCTGGTCGAACGAATTCGGCCGCTAAAGAACGGGTAATCAAAGAAGCTATTGCTGAAGAGAAAGCGGAGCGCGAATCAGTAAAGTTAGCCAAAGCATCTGCTGAAGCACAAGAAATGCGCGATATTATGTTGCGTTTAGATTCTCGAGGCTCGGGCAACAAAAAACGCTGATTGATTCATAGGAGTTAACTCTGATAGCCACAGCGAAAAAAGCCGTTCAATATTATTGTCCATGCTTTGTTCGCTTAACTATTAGCGCTTTGCGCTTGCAGCTACTTTGTATGAACACAATGATTAAGGGGTTATAGCATCACAACCCCAAAGTGAAAGAGCGCTAATAAATTAACTTACTCTTCTTCAATGCCGTAAATGGCATCAGATAATGGATTAATTTTTACATCACTGACACCCGCATGAGCCGTCAGCCACTTTTCTACTTTTTCACGATCGGCATCGGTTGCGTTACTATCACGCGAAGATAACGTAATAAAACCACCAAATTGATGCTTGCTCCCTCCCCCTGAAAACTTAAGATTTTCAGTTTCTAAAAAATGTAACAGATCAGTAAAAAAATCATCTACCTTATCTTCATCCATGTCATCAATAGAACAAAAAAACTCAAAGCCAATAATAGCAAATTCTTCAAGGTACAGTTTTTTACGAATGCGTCGTTTCATTTTAGATTGTGCCATTAGAGGGCCTCATTCAGTGTTGGTTAAGTGGTTAAATAGAACTGCATAGATAACCAGAACTGCATAAATACCTATTATCTATCGCAAAGACCTTAGGAAGCAATGATTTAAGTGGTTTAGGCATATCGGTCACCAAGTTAATTTTTACGCCGCATACAATCAACGCATACATGCCTTGATCCTTCGACAGACCACCCCAACGCTTTTAAACGTGTTCCCGCATGCAAAGCCTGAGTATGTGAATCATCTTCTGACTGGCAAACAAACTCAAATGAATGTTGTTCACTGCATTTATTACAGTTAACTTGCCACGTGTAAATTTTAAGTTCATCGAACGCCTCGCCCTGAAGGGTCGCCTGCCATTGTTCAGGCGGTTCAATAAAATACCTTAACTCTACAACCGCTAACCTGTGTACTAGGTCTTGGCTTCCTTTCAACGTGAAATAAAGTTCATCCCCCACCGAAAGACTCTTGCCTCGACCTTCCACACGGTAGTTACCCAACATACCGGAGGCGATGGAGACAACTTCATTTTGAAGAGCATTTCTTTCTTTAGAACTACGATAATCAAGATGAGCCTCACACTCTGGCCTACATTGATTGATTTGAATCTCTTTCATTAATCCGACACCAACAAAGGAATTAGATACTTGACCACAGGTCAAGATTAACTACGTGAGTATCCATTTTAAGGGATTTCTATTCCAGTGTAAAAGTGAACTAAAGCAGCCTTCAAAGTTTGAAGTCATTTTTAGCCTCTGATCTTCATCCCTATCGGGGGAAGATTATTTTCCAATGCAGCACTTTATTGTGTTTGAAGCCATTTATACATAGGCCTAAAACGATTAAGCAAACACTCTTATATAAACCACTGAATAAATGCATACCTGCGGCTTTCGTGATTCAGTGGCTTATATTGTTTACTTATAAAATATCCGCTAACGCTTTTAATAACAGAGTATTTTCTTTCTCTGTACCAATCGTAAAACGTAAACAGTTTTCTAATAACGGATGGCCACCGGCCAAACATTTAATTAAAACATTATGCTGTTTTAGCTGTTCAAAAATAGCGCTCGCTTGGCCTTCGAATGGCATGCTTGCGCGAGCTAAAATAAAATTCGCTTCGCTCTTATAACAAGTAAACCCTAATATTGTTAAAGCCTTTTGCATGCGGCTGCGTTCTTGTTTTATAAGTTCACATTGCTCTAACAAAGTATCGTAATGCTCTAGTGCGAATTCAGCGCTTATTTGGGTCAGTACGTTTATGTTGTAAGGCATACGAATTTTATCTAATTCGTTTAGCCATTCGCTACGGCCAAAGATCATTCCTAAACGTAAACCTGCCAAGCCTACTTTAGACAGTGTTCGCATCACTAATACGTTATCGAATTCATCTAAAAAGTGCAGGTGATTACGGCTGGAGAACGGCAAATACGCTTCGTCCATAATCACTAAGCCTTCGCTGGCGTGTATCAGTTCTCGCAGCTGTGATTCAGAATATAAGTTAGCGGTTGGATTGTTCGGTTGTGCTAAAAAGATTAGCTCTGGCTGCTGCTCATTAATACATTTAAGCATCGCTGGCATGTCGAGTTCAAAGTCTGCGGTTAACGGTACACCAACAAAATCAACACCGCAAAAGATTGAGATCATTTTATACATGACAAAGCCAGGTTCTGGTGCCATCACTTTAGCACCTGGCTTAGCCACCAGCATAGTTAATAGCTGAATGATTTCGTCTGAACCATTACCTAATAAACAATCATATTGCTGGGGTACATTCATGGCTTTAAGAAGGCCATTTTTTACTTTAGGCGCTTGCGCATTGGGATAGCGATTGATATCGGCGTGCTGAATTTTTTTTGCCCAGGCTTGTTTTAATTCATCTGACCATTGATGCGGATTTTCCATGGCATCAAGCTTTACCATGCCACTGGCATCACCCACAGGATAAGCGGATAAAGCGCGAATTTCTGGACGTACAAGGTTTTCAACCATTTGGGTAATTGATTTCATGGAAACTCTCTAAAGCAAATAAAAAAGGCCAAGATCGCTGATCTATTAAAATAGGTAAACGATTCTTGGCCTTATTAACTGCCGCATTTCTTTATTGCTAGAACATGTCTAATGCTAAAGAATACGGTTAAATCGATTACTGTTTTTTAATTCGGTATTCGGCGGAACGTGCATGCGCTTCTAACTGTTCACCACGTGCTAAAACAGATGCAACCTTGCCCAGTTCTGAGGCGCCTTCTGGCGAACACATGATCAACGACGAACGTTTCTGGAAATCATACACACCTAACGGTGATGAGAAACGCGCTGTGCCCGACGTCGGTAAAACATGGTTTGGACCCGCGCAATAATCACCCAAGGCTTCTGATGTATGACGACCCATAAAGATCGCACCCGCGTGACGAATCTGCGGTAATAAAGCCTGTGGATCATCAACCGATAATTCCAAGTGTTCAGGAGCAATGCTATTGCTGACTTCACACGCTTCATCCATATCTTTTACTTTTATTAACGCCGCACGCGCGTTTAGCGACGCACGAATAATATCTTTACGCGCCATGGTCGGTAAAAGTTTTTCGATGGAAACCTGTACTTGGTCTAAGAAATTTTGATCTGGGCTGATTAAAATAGCTTGTGCATCTTCATCGTGTTCCGCTTGCGAAAACAAATCCATCGCAATCCAATCAGGATCAGTCTTGCCATCACAAACCACCAAAATCTCGGAAGGTCCTGCTATCATGTCGATGCCGACAGTACCAAATACCTGTCGCTTTGCTGTGGCCACAAAAATATTACCCGGGCCAACAATCTTATCAACATTAGGCACAGTTTCGGTGCCATACGCTAACGCTGCAACCGCTTGCGCGCCACCGACAGTAAATACTCGGCTAACGCCCGCAACCGCAGCTGCAGCCAATACTAGTTGGTTTAATTCACCGCCTGGGGTAGGAACCACCATAATAATTTCTTTAACACCGGCAACGTGGGCAGGTATTGCATTCATCAATACTGAAGAAGGATACGCAGCTTTACCACCGGGTACATAAATACCGACACGATCGAGGGGTGTGATTTTCTGGCCCAATAAAGTGCCATCTTCTTCGGTATACTGCCAAGAATCTTGTTTTTGCTTATCGTGGTATTGTCGCACCCGATCCGCAGCCGTTAATAAAGCATGGCGTTGATCAGCTGGTAGAGTATTTAACGCATTTTCAAGTTGGTCTTGAGTCAGTTCTAACTGATTCATGCTTTCAACGTGCAGGTGGTCAAAACGATTACTGTATTCAATAACAGCTGCATCACCGCGTATTTTAACATCGGCAAGTATGTCGGTTACGATTTTCTGAACTTGGTTGTCAGAAACCGATTCCCACGCTAGGAGTGTTTCTAGCTCAGCAGAAAAATCATTAGCGCTAGTATCTAAACGACGAATATCAATAGTCATATCTTAAATTCCTAATTCCTAACTAATTACTGACCGGCGTTTTCTTGCTGGCGTTTTTCTTCTTGACGCTTTTCTTCCTGACGAGAGACAGCCGCTGACATCTGATCAATAATTGGCTGTATCTGGGCGTGCTTAACTTTCATTGCGGCTTTACCCACCACCAAACGAGAGCTGATATACGCCATGTGATCACGCGGCTCTAAACCATTCGCCACCAAGGTCTTACCAGTATCAACAATATCAACGATCAGATCAGCCAAACCTACAATAGGCGCTAATTCCATACCGCCATATAGCTTGATGATATCAATCTGGCGACCCTGCTCAGCAAAGTAACGCTTAGTCACATCAACAAATTTAGTGGCAACTTTTAAGCGTCCTTCCGGAAGTACGGCACCTTTAAGAGCGGCTGTCATTAAACGGCAAGTGGCGATTTTTAAATCGAGAGGTTCATACAAGTTTTCACTGTTGAACTCCATCAGCACATCTTTACCTGAAATGCCTAAATCGGCAGCACCGTATTCAACATAAGTCGGTACATCTGCGGCACGAATCACCAGTAGCTTAATATGCTCATGGTTGGTATCGAAAATCAGTTTACGACTTTTACTAATATCCTCTGCTGGATGGATATTTGCCTCGGCTAATAAAGGCAAGGTGTCATCCAAAATACGTCCTTTAGATAAGGCAATCGTGAGAGGTTGTGTCATAACGTTTTGAATCTTCTCTATAGGTGCTAATCGTTTAAAATTAGCTTAAAAATAGTTTAAAATTAGCTTAAGGGAAAATAAGCTTGTGCTTATTTCCCGGGGACGCGGCGAATTTTAACACCTAAAATCTGTAGCTTTTCTTCAATGCATTCATAACCACGGTCGATGTGATAAATACGATCAACCAAGGTATCACCGGTCGCGACAAGTGCTGCAATTACCAAGGACGCCGAAGCACGCAAATCGGTTGCCATGACTTGCGCCGAGCTTAAAATCTCTTTACCGGTAATAATCGCAGTATTACCTTCAACATGAATATCGGCGCCCATGCGCACCAATTCATCAACGTGCATAAAGCGGTTTTCGAATACAGTTTCAACCACGGTTCCTGTGCCTTCAGCAATACAGTTCATAACCATAAACTGAGCTTGCATATCGGTTGGAAAAGCAGGGTGCGGCGCAGTACGGACATTGACCGCTTTTGGACGACGACCTTCCATATCAAGAGAAATCCAATCGTCACCACACTCAATTTTGGCACCGGCTTCTACAAGTTTAGCCAGTACCGCATCCAGCAACTTTGGATCGGTATCTTTAACTTTGATTTTACCACCCGTTACCGCAGCGGCTACTAAGTAGGTACCGGTTTCAATACGATCGGGCAATACATCAAAGGAACAACCATTTAACTGTTCAACCCCTTCGATGGTTAGCGTATCCGTGCCTTCCCCTGTGATCTTTGCGCCCATTGCATTTAAGCAATGCACTAAATCAACAACTTCAGGTTCACGTGCCGCGTTTTCGATAACGGTCGTGCCTTCGGCCAATACCGCAGCCATCAGGATATTTTCCGTACCGGTAACCGTAACGGTGTCTAAAAAGATGCGCGCACCTTTTAAACGGCCGTCAGAGCGTGCGTGAACGTAGCCATCTATGACTTCTACGGTGGCACCTAATGCTTCCATACCGCGCAGGTGTAAATCAACAGGACGACTGCCAATAGCACAACCGCCAGGCAGTGATACCACCGCTTCACCATAACGGGCTAACAATGGGCCTAATACTAAAATAGAGGCACGCATGGTGCGTACTAGCTCATAAGGAGCAATACGACTGGTCATGGTTGAGCAATCTGTCTCAACACTCATATCTTCGTTGATCACAACCGATACACCCATGCAGCCTAATAGCTCAATCATAGTGGTAATATCGTGCAAGTGTGGCAAGTTGCCAACACGCATAACACCATGGGCTAACAAGGTGGCTGCAATAATCGGTAGCGCTGAGTTTTTAGCGCCTGAAATGCGAATCTCACCGTCAATGACCGCGCCGCCTTCAATTAATAATTTATCCATAGATATCTATTATTCTTTATCAGTGCAGCTTGTTTAAACGGCTGCTTATTATTATTGATCTGCTTAGTTAGTTTTTTCTGCAGGGGTTAGTGCGCTGATTTTCACAGCATGCAAGGTTCCACCCGTAATTAATTCGGTTAATGGCTTGTATACCATTTGCTGTCGTTTGACGGCCGACACACCTTCAAAGGCACTGCTCACAACTTCAATTTCATTGTGGTAGCCTTCTTGAATGGTAATTTCACTTTCTGGAAATTCGTTTTCTAATAATGCTCGGATTTCAACTGAAGACATAAATCACCCGTGTTGACTTGAAAATTTGATTAACTTTTTGTTTAGGATAGCCGCCAACAACCTAATAGGATGCTGGCGTCATTCGTACAAATGGCGCAATGATAGCGGATTTATGAGTTAAGACGAAGTCTGTTCTTCATTTAGGAAGCAGGAATTTTAACTAATATAAACTAGTTCAGCTTAAAAACCTCTTTCAAACCACTAAATTCAATCACATCCTGCATTTTTTGCGGAACGCTGAGGAATTCAATAGTCACTTTTTTATCGAGGCCATAACGCTGCCAATCCAGTAGCAAAGCAATTCCTACGCTGCTTGAATGATTAACTTCGGCTAGATCAACTTGCCACTGTGACCCTGCCTGAGTAATAAGACGTCGACCTTGCTGCAACAATTCATTGCTGGTTAAGCGATCGAGACGACCTGATAACTTGGCTTGTTTAGGATTAGTAGCGATCAATTCTGCACTCATTGAGGTCACATTAGCACTCATATTAATTGTCATATTACTGCTCTAATCTTCGGCGCTATTAAATAAGAACTGACCGATTAATTCTTCTAATACCAGTGCCGACTGGGTATCTTCAATCACACCACCGTCTTCTAAATAATCGATATCAGCACCGACCGTTAAGCCGATGTATTTTTCACCTAACAACCCAGCAGTTAAAATAGCAGCCGAAGTATCCGTAGTAAGCGTCGACATACTTTTATTAATTTCCATTTCAACCACGGCGACATAATCTTCCGTATCAAGGTAAATTTTGCTCACACGACCAATCGTCACCCCAGACATTGAAACCTTACCGCGCTCAGTTAAGCCCCCCAAATTTTCAAAATACGCCTTAATGGTATATTTATCCCCAGCATCAGCGGTTGAAAGTCCACTAACACGTAAAGCCATTAATATGAGAGCAATAATGCCCATTACAATAAAAGCACCGACGGCTAATTCCATTAAACGTGTACGCATTGTTAAACACTTCCCAACATGATGGCAGTTAAAATAAAGTCTAGACCTAATACAGATAACGACGCGAACACCACGGTCTGGGTGGTCGCTTTACTTATTCCTTCGGAGGTAGGCGTGGAATTAAAGCCTTGATAAACCGCAATCCAGGTAACCACCAAGCCAAAGACTAATGATTTAATGAGACCTTTTATCACATCATCATAAAACTCTACAGAAGCTTGCATATTGCCCCAGTAAGAGCCTTCGTCAACCCCAAGCATATTAATACCAACGTAAGCCCCTCCCCAAATACCGACAAGGCTGAATAACAGCGCCAAAATAGGCATGGCAATGAAACCGGCCCACAAGCGGGGAGTAATAATGCGCTTAAGAGGGTCGACGCCCATCATTTCCATGGCAGAAATCTGTTCCGTCGCTTTCATTAGGCCAATTTCAGCAGTTAATGCCGAGCCCGCTCGACCGGCAAATAACAAGGCAGTCACCACCGGTCCGAGTTCCCGTAACAAGGTGAGGGACACCATGGTTCCTAATGCGGATTGAGAGCCAAAATCAGATAAAATAGTATAGCCTTGAAGACCAAGTACCATTCCGACAAAAAATCCCGCCACGATGATAATAGACAGCGAGCGCACGCCGATGGAATAAATTTGTCTCACTAAGTCTTTGAAGCCTGCACTACCCGGTCCGCCCCAAGATAGCGACGCCAGTAAAAATAAACCCGCACGACCTAAAGCCTGAAATCGCTCCAAGCCAAATAAACCAAGCTTATGAATCGGCTCCAATATTTTGTCAATCAATGCCGCCATATTATTTCACCTGCTTAAAAAGGTCTGCACTGAAATCGTCAGCAGGAAAATGGAAAGGTACTGGACCATCAGCATCACCTTGCATAAACTGGCGTACCTGCTCAGAACCATTTTTAATAAGATTTTCAGGACTGTCAAAACCAATCACTTTGCCTTCAGAGAGTAGGCAAACATAATCAGCAATCGAACAAGCCTCATCAATGTCATGGGTTACTAGTATACTGGTCAAGCCCAAAGCGTCATTCAAACTTTTAATCAGTTTTACCGTAACACTCAAGGAAATAGGATCAAGACCGGTAAAAGGCTCATCATAGAGCATCATTTCAGGATCTAACGCTATGGTGCGAGCCAACGCAACTCGACGCGCCATACCACCGGATAATTCAGATGGCATTAAGCGACGAGCACCGCGTAAACCTACCGCCTCTAACTTCATCAACACTAAGTCTCGAATCATCGACTCAGGTAGATTGGTATGTACACGAAGGGGAAAGGCGACATTTTCAAATACGGATAAATCGGTAAACAAAGCACCTGATTGAAACAGCATGCCCATGGTTTGCTTACGCAGTTCAAATAACTGTGCGCGTTTTAACGTAGGTATATTATGACCATCGACTTTAATCGTACCGCTATCGGGTAACAGCTGGCCACCAATCAGGCGCAGTAAAGTTGTTTTACCAGTTCCGCTAGGCCCCATAATCGCAGTCACTTTGCCGCGCGGGATATCCAAATCGATCTCATTAAAAATTAAACGATCACCACGAGTAAACGACATACCTCGAATTGATACAAAAGCTTCTTCCCTGGACATTTACAATCTCTTATTCAAGTCTCTATTCATAGTGCGTCTTAGTTAATACACAATAAAACATTCATTTCCAAAATAGCATAGCGAAATATAAAGCAATAACCAAACACAGGCTAACTCATAATCTCGATAAGAACTATGCACTCTAGTGGAACAAGCCATACCAGCGATCAAAATTTACAGGTACAATACTCACTTTTTTGTTGAGGCCTTAACATGACCCTTACCGCACTGACCCCAGCTATTGCTGCGCTGTTAGCTGGACTAGTCATTCTTGTTTGGAGCGCAGACCGCTTCGTACTGGGTGCAGCCGCGACAGCTCGTTTCATGGGAATATCCCCTTTAGTTATTGGCCTAACCATCGTTTCGCTCGGCACATCAGCCCCAGAGATGTTTGTCTCTACGGTGGCTGCTTTAGAAGGTGCAGGTGGTTTAGCCGTCGGTAACGCCCTTGGCTCTAACATTGCAAACATTGCTTTAGTGCTTGGGATAACAGCCCTAGTCGCCGCCATCCCTATTCAAAAGAAACTGATCAAAAAAGAAATACCTTTATTACTGCTGGTTACTATTATTGCCGGTCTAGTCCTTGCCGATCTCAAGCTTGACCTGTTTGATGCCATAATTTTGATCGTTGCTTTAGTGGTGGTGGTTTACTTATTATTTCAACAAAGTAGTGACTCTGGCGAAGCCATAATCGATGAAGACGAGCAGGCGGAAATCGATGCTATGCCCGCCAAAAAAGCCATTTTTTGGTTGCTCGTGGGCTTAGCCGCTCTGATGATTAGCTCTAAAATGTTGGTGTGGGGGGCAACCTCTATTGCCCAAGCTTTTGGCATCAGTGATCTCGTCATCGGTTTAACCATTGTCGCTATTGGTACTAGCCTACCGGAACTTGCCGCCTCTGTTAGCAGTGCTTTGAAAGGTCATCACGACATTGCAATTGGTAATATTATTGGCTCAAACATATTCAACTTATTAGCCGTGCTGCCCATTCCAGGACTAATCGCACCGCTAGTGATTGAAAGTGCAGTGATTGAACGTGACTACATGATTATGCTAGGGCTAACGGTCGCTTTGGTGCTTATTATTGGTTTGAGTTTCCGTCGCGGCTCGATCCCTCGCTTTACCGGTGTTATTTTATTAACCGCTTATGTGGCTTATATGGTTTTGTTGTATAGCCAAAACGTATAAATAAAAACTTAAGAGGCTGGCTTAACTAACTATCGGCAATCAGATAAAGTGCTGTTAGTTAACCCATTAATATTAATGATGCTAATAATAGATACTAGTTTTAATAGATACTCAGAATAGACAATATGATGAACCTAGATTTTGATTTCAGTGCTTCTGGCATTCGTACCATTCAGATTGAGCAGAAAGCCATTGCGGCTCTGAAAAGCCGCATCGGCGCCGATTTTATTGGCGCCTGTAAATACATGCTTGCCTGCGAGGGTCGTATTGTTATTACCGGCATGGGTAAGTCAGGACATATCGGTAAGAAGATTGCAGCAACACTGGCCAGTACTGGGACACCCGCATTTTTCGTACACCCTGGCGAAGCCAGTCATGGCGATATGGGCATGATTACCAAAAACGACGTGGTTATCGCTATGTCGAATTCCGGTGAGACGGCGGAAGTTACCAGTCTACTGCCATTACTAAAACGTCTGCAGATCCCTGTAATTAGCATGACAGGTAATCCAGATTCGAGCCTTGCAACCGGTGGCCACTGTCATTTAGACATCAGTGTTGCTGAAGAAGCCTGCCCGCTTAATCTTGCGCCAACGTCGAGCACCACCGCTACTTTGGTGATGGGTGATGCGTTAGCCATTGCGCTATTAGAAGCACGCGGCTTTACCGCTGAAGAATTTGCCTTTTCTCACCCCGGCGGCAGCCTAGGTCGTCGTCTATTACTGAAAGTCGAAACCTTGATGCACTCTGGTGATGAAATGCCTAGGGTACTACCAACCACTCCGCTAGCGGAAGCTCTGATGATTGTAACGTCTAAAGGTTTAGGTATGACGACCGTCATTGATACACAAGGTCAGTTACAAGGCGTTTTTACTGATGGTGATTTACGTCGTGCAATTGATAATGGCGCTGATATTCGCCAAAGTGAAATCGCCAGCTTAATGACGGTAGGGGGTAAAACCACCAGCCCTGATTTATTAGCCGCCGAAGCGTTAACCGTGATGGAAGATAATCAGATCAACGCACTTGTCGCAATGAAAGATGGTTTACCGGTAGGCGTAATCACCATGCATGACATGCTGAAAGCAGGTGTGATCTAAATGCTGCGCAAGCGCTTTTTATTCTTGCTTATTGTTGCATCAGTAGGCTTCGGCCTACTGTGGATCGAAGACTATACGACCCAAAGCACTCAAGAAAACGGCGAAGGCATTGCTGTATTACCCGACTATTATGGCGAAGGGCTGAAAAATCGAACTTTCAATGAGAATGGTGCACTGGAGCATCAATTTAATGCTCAACGCTCAGTACACTTTCCGACACAACGATTCACAGAACTGACTCAACCAAAAATTAAAATAATTGCTGAAGATGGCGATGCGTGGATCATTCAATCGTTATCCGGTATACACTTTGAAGATACTGAAAAACTGGTGCTGCAGCAAGATGTAAAAATTTCACCGGCAGCATCCTTTGAGCTGAGCAATACCGAAGACTCTGCCATTATTCGAACCAGCAAACTCACGCTATTTATTCAGTCCAAAATTGCTAAAACAGACCAGCCTGTAGAAGTCATCAGCCTTCACGGCCATATCGACGCCGTCGGTATGATAATTAACATGGATCAGCAACGTGTCGAATTTCTTTCACAGGTAAAAGCTAAATATGTACCTTAAAACACTATCTATCATACTTATATTATTCACCTGCAGTCATGCTTATAGCTTAGAAAGTGACGCAGATGCTGAAATCATCATCCAATCGGACCGCGCCGAATTTGACCGCAAAGCGGGCACCGCTGTTTATAACGGCAATGTCATATTTGAACAAGGAACTTTGTTGATTAATGCCGTCCAAATAACGCTATTCAGTGATGCAGAGCAACGCTTAAAAAAGGCAATTGCGTTAGGAGAACCTGCTCGCTTCCAGCAACAACTGGAAGGCGATAAAGGATTAACCCAAGGCCAAGGTCAGCGCATTACTTACTTAACTCAAGATAAAAAAGTCTCATTTCTAAAAGACGCCGTGCTTAAGCAAAAAGGTAGTTCGTTCAGTGGCAACCTGATCATCTACGATATAATGAATGAAAACATCAAAGCAAAGGGTCAACCAGAAAACCAAGCAGTGCCTAATGAAAATCAGTCTAACGGCCGCATCAAAATGATTATTCAACCTGCCAAGAGATCTGCTGAGACAAATAATAATGAAGACACTTAAAGCAGCCAATCTTGCTAAGAGCTATGACGGACGCGAAATCGTAAAAGACGTATCGCTGGAAGTGAATAGTGGCCAGATAGTTGGCTTACTGGGACCCAATGGCGCAGGTAAAACAACCTGCTTTTACATGATAGTTAACCTAGTACAAGCCGACCGCGGAACGGTCAGCATCGATGGTCAAGACATCAGTCATCTACCGATGCATGGCCGCGCGCAAAGAGGTATTGGCTATTTGCCACAAGAAGCATCGATTTTTCGTAAATTATCTGTTGCCGATAACATCATGGCTATTTTGGAGACTCGCAGCGACTTAAATAAGAGCGAGCGCAAAGTGCAACTCGAAGTATTATTAGATGAATTCCATATTCAGCACATTCGCGCAAGCTTGGGCATGGCGCTTTCAGGTGGAGAGCGCAGGCGTGTCGAGATTGCTCGGGCCCTAGCCGCTGAGCCATCATTTATCCTGCTAGACGAGCCTTTTGCCGGTGTTGACCCCATATCAGTTGCCGATATAATGTCGATTATTCGCCAGTTAAAAGATCGTGGCATTGGTGTTTTAATCACCGATCACAACGTGCGTGAAACCTTAGCAATTTGCGAAAAGGCCTATATCGTCGGCAGTGGGCATATCATTGCAGAGGGCACGGCTGAAGAAATTTTAGCGAATCAACAAGTAAAAGATGTTTATTTAGGTCATGACTTCAAGCTTTAGCATATACTTAAAGTCAGTACACTGTATTATCGAAGAGGCGCAGTCTTTAACAAGCGCGTCTAAGTTATCTGTTTCATTATGATTTTTTTAAAAGAGTGATTGTCCTACTGTATGAAAGCGTCATTGCAATTAAAAATCGGCCAGCAACTGACTATGACACCGCAGCTGCAGCAAGCTATCCGCCTGTTACAGCTATCTACTCTTGATTTACAATCAGAAATTCAAGAAGCACTCGAGTCAAACCCCATGCTCGAAGTAGAAGAAGCGGAGCATCAGTCTAGCGACAGCCCCAGTGAACGTACCGATCAGCACGATTCTATTGCTACTGCCGACTTAAATGGCAATACTAGCAATGACTCAAGCTTTGAAGATAACAACCAAGATAATAATTCTGAAACGTCATTAGAAAACCAACTCAATGGCGATACTATTCCCAATACCGCGGCAGATGAACTGCCTTATGATAGTCAATGGGAAGATTCCTACCAAGCCAGTGCTGGGGTCAGTTCTAGCGCAGGCAGTATCGATGATGATTTTGATCACGATGGCCGCAATAGCACAACCGATAATTTACAAGATCACATTCTTTGGCAACTCAACCTAACGCCCATGAGTCCGACCGATCATGAAATCGCCTTGGCACTTATTGATGGGCTTGGGGATGATGGCTATTTATCTGTCAGTCTTGAAGATGTCCTCGAGAGCCTTGATGAATCCCTTGAAGTTGAAAAAGACGAAGTGATCGCTGTGCTGCATCGTCTGCAGCAGTTTGAGCCTACCGGAGTATTCGCTCAAGACCTACAAGACTGTCTTTTATTACAACTTAGGCAACTACCTGAAAATCTCCCATGGCTTGCGGAAGCCAAGGTCGTCATCGAGCACCATATTGCCTTGCTGGGCAGTAAAGATTACGCCCAGATCATGCGGAAAACTAAGCTCAGTGAAGATAACCTGAAAGAAATATTGCGCTTAATTCAAGCCCTGACTCCCCGCCCAGGTGAGTTGATTATTTCAGAACAAGCTGAATACGTTATTCCCGATGTTATTGTACGTAAAGTGAAAGACGGCTGGCGAGTTGAACTGAACCCTGAAATCGCACCTAAATTACGGGTCAATTCTGATTACGCCTCATTAGTTAAAAGAGCCGATAACAGCCCAGATAACGCCTATTTAAAAGACAATTTACAAGAAGCACGCTGGTTTATTAAAAGCTTATTAAGTCGCAATGATACCTTGTTAAAAGTAGCGACTAAGATTGTTGAATTCCAAGAAGAATTTTTTGAAATCGGCGATGAAGGCATGAAGCCTTTGGTCTTACACGATATAGCCGAAGCGGTAGAGATGCATGAATCAACTATCTCGCGCGTGACTACGCAAAAATTCATGCACACCCCGAGAGGAATTTTTGAACTTAAATACTTCTTCTCCAGCCATGTCAGTACAGACAGTGGTGGCGAGTGCTCTTCTACGGCAATACGCGCGATGATCAAAAAATTGATTGCAGAAGAGTCCTTGAAAAAACCGTTAAGTGATAACAAAATTGCCATTATCCTAGGGGAGAAAGGCATTCAAGTTGCACGTCGCACGGTCGCTAAGTATCGTGAGGCGATGATGATTCCACCTTCAAACGAACGCAAACGCTTGCTGTAGTTTTATAATGAACGTTAATTAGAGTATTACGGTTGAATGAAGATTGTTGTAGAAAGAAAGTCCAAAGGCACACTAGGAGTAACTTATGCAAATTAATGTCAGCGGTCACCATATTGATCTCACCCCTGCGCTCAAAGAGTATGCAGAAGAAAAAATTAAACGTCTTGAACATCACTTTGATAACATTACCCACTCAGATATTACTTTGACGGTAGAGAAGCTAGTACAAAAAGCAGAGTGCAAAATTCACGTCAGTGGCAGCGACTTACACGCCTCAGCCGAAGATGGAAATATGTATACTGCTATTGACAGTTTATCAGATAAGCTAGACCGCCAATTACTCAAACATAAAGAAAAACTCGTTGCTAGAAACAAGGGCCAAGGCTAAAAATTGAAGGCAAAATTGAAGGCTAAGCATTAAATGAACTCTGCGATTGATTCTATTTTAACCCCAGAGCGCACGGTAAAAAGTGCGCCGGTATCAAGCAAGAAAAAAGTTTTAGAATATCTCGGCAGCTTTATCGCCGACCAAATTCCTGAAAGCTCTGCTGACGAGATTTATGAACGTTTATTAAATCGTGAGCGCATGGGTAGTACCGGTATAGGTGAAGGTATTGCCATACCTCACTGCCGCTTAAAGCAATGTAATAAAACCCTTGGGGTACTGTTACAGCTTGAGCAGCCCATTGACTTTGATGCAATAGACCGACAACCCGTCGATTTGATTTTCGCCTTATTAGTTCCTGAAGAAGCCACCGATGAGCATCTAAAAACACTCAGTATGCTGGCTCAAAAACTGAGCCAGGCTGACTATCGCGAAGCATTACGCAATTCTGCTGATTCACAAAATCTTTATCAAAGAGCTATTTCTTAACGGCTGATTAAACCCAATTCAGTAACGTCTAAAGAATTAAGGAACACTCATGAATATCGACATGCGCTTAATTATAATCAGTGGTCGTTCTGGTTCAGGAAAGTCAGCCGCACTCAACGTACTAGAAGACCAGGGTTTCTATTGCATTGATAACCTGCCACTGGGTTTACTGGCAGCACTGATCGAACAAGCTCAGCAGCAAAAGTATCGCCCAAACATCGATAATGAAGTCTCTTTACAGAGACTCGCCGTGAGCATTGATGCGCGCAATGCTGCTCAGGATATGAGTCAGTTCCCCTCCATTCTTAATAGTATTGAAAAAGGACCTTTTAAAGCAGAAGTACTGTATCTCGATGCGAATAAAGAAACCTTAATGCAGCGTTTTAGCTCAACGCGTCGCAAACACCCGCTAACCAATAACGAAACATCGTTGGACGAAGCCCTCGAAAGCGAAAACGCCTTACTGCATCCTATCAGCGATTTGGCTGATTTAAATTTAGATACTACGCATTTATCAGTGCATGAATTACGAAGCTTGATTAAGCTACGCATCAGCAATAAGAAAACCGCCGATATGGCTCTGCTGTTTCAATCTTTTGGTTTTAAGCACGGCATTCCCATTGATGCTGACCTCGTCTTTGATGTGCGAAACCTTCCTAATCCCTATTGGAACCCTAACTTACGCCAATTTAATGGTCGCGACTCACAGATTATTGAGTTTTTAAACAAAGAGCCACTCGTAAAAGATATGCTCAGTGATATTCAACAGTATTTGGAAAAGTGGTTACCTAGCTTTGAACAGGCAAATCGCAGCTATATGACCGTTGCCGTTGGTTGCACTGGCGGCCATCATCGGTCAGTATTTATCGTTGATGCCTTAACACATTTATTTTCTACTCAATTTGATAATGTACAAGTCCGCCATAGGGAGCTGCCTGAGTTATGATTAAAACCAATACATTGATCATAAACAAACTAGGACTGCATGCACGCGCAGCTTCAAAACTGGTCACCACAGCGTCTTCATTCGCCAGCACAATTACGATAGGCCGCGAAGAGCAAATGGCGGATGCAAAAAGTATTATGTCTGTGATGATGTTAGCGGCTTGTAAAGGTACTGAACTTTGCTTAGAAGTTGAGGGACACGATCAGGACAAAGCATGCGAAGCGGTTATTGATTTAATTAATCGCCGCTTTGATGAAGCAGAATAACCTGTATTCTTTGAAAAACTCGAATATCACTTAAAAAACAGCTGCTTAGCTCAACAATTCTCCTTCCGGCCAACATCTCCAGATAGCATACTGGTGCTTTACCAGCTAGAATAAGCGCATCTTCTATTATCTCCATTTAATAAGAGCGGCGCTATGGGCCAACTAAATCAACGCGCAAAAGCCAAACTTTATAGCATTAATGCCGCACTTGAACGTGGTGGTCTGCAAGAAGTTAAGCGCACAATCAATATCGGTTTAGCACCCGCTGAAGTTGCTCACCTCATTGAATCCTCACCGCCTAAAGTTAGGAAGATGCTTTGGGAATTAGTTGAGAAAGAAAATGCGGGGGAAATTCTTCAGCACCTCAGTGATGAGATTAGTGCCCATTTCTTAAATGAAATGAATGCTGAGCAGCTAGTTGATCTCACGTCAGAGCTTGATACCGATGACGTTGTTGATTTATTGCAACAGCTGCCCGAAAACGTTAGTAATGACGTACTTAGGGGAATGAATAGTGAAAATCGAAGCCGTTTAGAAGCTGTACTTTGCTACCCGGAAGACAGTGCTGGCGGTTTAATGAACACCGATACAGTGACTGTTCGTGCGGATGTTACCCTAGACGTTGTTTTACGCTATTTACGGCGCCATCGCTCACTACCTGAAATGACTGACAACTTATTGGTCATCAACCGCAGTCAGGAATTTATTGGAATTTTGCCCATCAATAAATTATTGGTGAGTGACTTAAATCAAACTGTGCGTGAGGTGATGACCACAAATACTCAAGTCATTCACGCGTCGATAGACGAAGAAGATGTGGCAAAAATCTTTGAACGTCACGATCTTGTTTCCGCGCCGGTAATAGACAATCACGGAAAACTGATTGGCCGCATTACCATTGATGACGTAGTTGATGTTATTCGAGACACCGCCGACCACTCTATGATGAGTATGGCGGGTTTAGATGAAGAGGAAGACACTTTTGCTCCCGCCTTTAAAACGGGACGTCGACGCTCTATTTGGCTAGGAATCAATCTGATAACGGCTTTCATTGCCTCCGCAGTGATTGGGTTATTTAGTGACACCATTGAGCGTTTAGTGGCACTTGCAGTACTTATGCCCATTGTTGCCAGTATGGGCGGAATCGCAGGAAGCCAAGTTTTAACCTTGGTTATTCGTGGTCAAGCATTAGGACACATCAGTAGCGGCAATATAGGCTGGCTATTAAATCGAGAATTAGCGGTTGGCTTTTTCAACGGTCTGTTATGGGCTGGTGTTATTGCCGCCATAACACTGTTTTGGTTTGACGACCCCTTATTAGCAGGCATTATTGCCGCTGCTATTATTATTAACTTGGTGGTCGCTGTTCTTAGCGGAGCAGCACTTCCTATTATACTGAAACGCCAGCGCATCGATCCTGCGCTCGCCGGAGGGGTTATACTTACAACCATTACCGACGTTGTAGGTTTCTTCTCCTTCTTAGGTTTAGCCAGTATACTTTATTTATAAAAGGCAGCTTTATTATGGCCAAGAAAAAGAAAGACCCGTTCGCGGAAGAAATTGAATACGAGATTGTCAGCAAATCAGAAATGAAGCGCGACATGATAGAGTTACAAGAATTGGGTGAGCGTATTGTCGCCTTGCCGCGCAAAAAGGCGATGGAACTGCCGCTCTCTGAAATGATGAAGGCGGCGGTCCGCGAAACAGAGCGTGTCGGTAAAAACGAAGCGATGCGTCGTCATATGCAATACATTGGTAGACTTATTCGTAGCGAAGATATTGAAGCTGTTCGTGAAGCGTTGGACTTGCTAGACCCGTCAACAGAAGCCTATGGTCGAGTAACAGGTCAACAAGAACAATGGCGTACTCGCTTAGTTAAAGATCCAGATGCCATCGTTGACTTTATCGCACAGTTTCCCGGCGTTAATCGACAGCACCTGCGCACCTTGATCCGTAACGCAGCAAAAGAGATGAGCGGCGAGCAACCAAAGCCTGGCAGTAATTATAAGAACCTGTTCCAAGAGATTAAAGAACAGTACAACCAAAAAGACGATTAATCATCGTTATGGCCTTGCGAATCAGCACACTGGTTTTTACAACTGGCGCTGATGATTCGCAATCGGCATTTCACGTCGAATACGCTCAACTTCTGCTAGCTCAATATCCGCGATGACTATCCCTTCACCGGTAGGTAACTTATCCAAGATGTCTCCCCAAGGAGAGATCACCATAGAGTGACCAAACGTACGTCGTTTTTCGTCATGCTGTCCCCACTGATTAGACGCCAGAATATAGCATTGCTGTTCAATGGCTCGAGCTTGTAATAATGGCTGCCAATGAGCTTTTCCGGTGGTCTCAGTAAACGCAGCCACCACAGAAATAATATCGGCGCCCGCCTTTCGTAAACGATCAAAGACATAAGGAAAACGCAGGTCGTAACAAACCGTTAATCCCACATTGCCGTAAGGGGTGGGGAATACTTTTATTTCATCTCCCGATAAAAACATATCAGATTCACGATAGCGCCCATGGGCATCATCGATATCGACATCAAACAAATGAATTTTATCGTAATACCCTAGCTCTTTCCCTTCCTCATCATAAAAGTAACAACGAGGATAAACTTTGCCTGTTAGCGGATCAAAAATAGGAATAGTACCGCCAATTAAATACACTTTATTGGCCTTTGCCCACGCTGACATTCGGCTGCGTAAATTACCCAGCGCCGTAGTTTCTTGCTGACCTAGTGCCACATACTGTTGACTGTCGTAACACGCGAATACTTCCGGCAAAGCAACGATATTGGCACCTTGCTGAGCCGCTTTTTTTATTTGCTGCTCAATCGCGGCTAAATTTTTTTCAACATATGGACCTGCCGTTATTTGCACAGCAGCCATTTTAGCGGCTAGCTTGTTGGTGTCATCTTTTTTCATATTAGTCATCATCCCCTAGACCAAAAATATCTAAAAATCGATTTTTAAAACTGCGGCTTTCCTTACCTTCTAGTTCATTATCAAACGCTTGATCGATTTTCATTTTAGGATCTTCAATCGTACCCGTGACGGTATAACTAGCACTGGTAAACTGCTCCAGTTCTTCTCCAATCAATTTTTCTGTCACATAAATCGCTCCCGCTATTTGTGGTGCAAATCCTGCTAATACGGCTACTAAAGGTAAACTGCTGGTAATTGGAAAGGTAACCACCAGCTTTTGATCTATTTTTTCGTTATTTAAATTTATCGTGCCACTGGACTGGAACTTAGCCGAAGGACCATTTATCAATAAAGGATCGACAAAGGTTGCTATGCCATTTGTTAAAGACAAACGAGTTTTTAATATATCAAAGGCCACACCCGACTCATACAAATCAGAGAAATCGAGCTGCAAACGTCGACTGATAGAGTTGAAATTCAATACTCCAAATGCCTTTAAAGCACCGGTATTATCACTGACTAACAACCCCTTTTTAATGCTGACTTTAGCCAATCCATTTAACGACTCATAATTAAATCCTAACGGAGAACCTTGCCATTTAAGATCAACGTCAATGTTAGTATTTTTAGCTTCAATCGACGCTACCTTACGGAAGGCTCGCTGACTATCACCCAGATTTTCACTCTGTATGCGTAATAAATTTAAGTGCGTGCTGTGCCCTTGTCCATCCTTACGCCAATCAACATCACCTTTAATCGTTAAATTTTTCATTAATGAGTCTTTAACATGAATTCTAGTTAACCCATATTCTTGGCGAGTTGTCATATCCCAACGCCCGTAATTATTCGTTCCCAAAAATACTTCTGCGACTTTTACATCGATGTCTGGGATCAAGGTAGGATCAAAATTTTGTAATGGATCTAAGGTTCCAGCAGCTCCGAATTTTATTTTATTATTGGGATCATCGCCAGTGACCGGCATATGTATGTAATCTAAATTCATTTCGATGGCATTATTAGCAAGGTCATCAGGTAAATTAATCCCACCCTTAACCAAATCACTGTCTAACGTGAAATCCCATTGGCCCCATTTATAGTTGCCAATAATGTGACTAGGTCCCATCATTTGCTGCCAAGCATTGACTTCAGGTGCCGATAAATCAATATGAGTTAACACAGCCGTCTTCTTTTCTTCGTCAATGCTTTCGTCAATCTCTGGTTTAATGCGCTGCCAAAAATCCCACCAAGCTTTTGCATCCAACGCATGAGGAATATTACCTCGAATACTCAACCCATTATCACTGGGTAAATAAGTTTGAGTTGTTCCTAAATAAACCTGGCCGCGCGTAAGCTCTCCTTTTTCCAAAGCGACAACGCCATTAGCCAGCTCGCCATAACGGAAGCCAATACGCAAATCATGGACTTTTTTGACCGACATACTAAAGGGTAATGTTTGTTCGTCTTGCTTAGCAAGCGGTAAAGGTGCATCAATATTAATACCGCGTAAATCACTGGCAATATTTAATAACAAACCACCGCGCTCAATCGGTCGAATTTGAAAATCCAAGGTGTAGTTAAAATCACCACTAATAGGCTTAAGAATGAAGAGTGGCAGCCACGTCTTTATTGCTTCTGCCTTCGCTTCACCTTGGGCGTTTATACGAATATCAAAGCCAGAACTTTCTTTTGTTGAAGATATATCCGCCGTTGTTAAACCGGAAAATGCCTCCCCTTTTAAAGCCTTAGCCGTTAGACCTTGTTCGGTGTCAAATTTGATAATGCCGTTAATATTGTTAAAAGACAGCCCTAGATCCATCATTTCTATATCAACATCATGCAACTGACTGTTCAAGCGAATACTTAAAGCGTTCTTTTTATCACCTGGCGATAACGGAATATGAGCATGCAGTTCACTTTCCACTTTCCCTTGAACTTGCCATTGATCAAAGACCCCCGCGACTTGATCCTGCAAAGGCGTTGCAGAAAAATATTTAATCCCCTCACTGGCATCACCTGCTAATTTGCCCTTCAGCGTCATCCAAGTCGTATTTTCACCCTCATTGCGTACTTTAATCTGAGTACTGTCTGGCAATAAAATACCTCCCAATGTTGCGCCTCTATGTACCCAAATATCAACATTAGGCACATCCACCATAAGGCTCGCTTTTACTTGCGAGATCTCAGGCCAATCAGGTAAGTAAGTTAAATCTGCATTTAGGATGTCAGCATAAAGTTTAATGGTTTGGCTATTAGCCGTTAATTCAGGCACTAGGCTGCTGGAAAATAGAAAGCTAGCTTGCGTCGCTTGACCAGCCTTTATATTTTCAGTTAACCAGTTAGAGACTCCTACTGCGGCCACTTTAGGCACAAAGGCTTTCTGCTCAAGCAACTCTAGATTTTGAATACCGATTAATAAATTTAACTGCGGCTCGATCATATTTTCTTTGAGCGGCGTATAAAAAGAGAAACTGCCATTCAGACTGGCTTGCTGATAATTTGCGCGCAAACTAGGGGAAACCAACCTCAAATACTCTGGGCTAATTTGCCAAAAAATATCGCTCTTTAAATCAGTTAATGGCCAGCCATTGTCATACAGTTTTGGAAAGTGCAGTAGAGCATCAATGCCTGTGGTTTTAAGTCGTCCTTTAGTTTTATCAAGATCCAACGTAGCGGTTAAGTTTTCAACCCTAGGGATACCTCGCCAGCCCTGAATACCAGCGTCAGAAAGATCAAGACTTACGCCCCATAACCATTCTCGCTGCGGAAGCATATTGATTCTTACTTGTTTTACTAAGCCAGTCGGCTGAATGTTAGTAATATATTGCAGGTATTTTTCTGGCAGAAACTGAAAATCTTGCAACCAGAAAGCCGCTTGCGCTAAATCAATTTCATTTAACGCTAACTGCACGCCCTCAATATTGGGTAGCCAACTAATTCGTCCATTGGGTTTTGGCGGTATGACATCGGACAACCAATCGACATCACTATCGAACCAAAGATGCCACTCATCATCACTGCGTCGTCCTGCTAACGTAATTCGACCATCACGAAAGCTAACATCTTGGGATTGTTCATTATCGGATTTTAATAAAGAAAACTCAGGTAAGTCGATATAACCATCGAGGTTATCTATTTGCCCATTTTTTACGTCAACCCATAAGTGCGCACCCGCTGTCAGTTTTTCAAACTGCCAAGCAGAGCTATAGTCAGGTATCCAAGGCTCCCATGACTGGGTGGCTAGCTGTAAATATCCCTTCCCGTTATGCTTGCTGAAATCCCATAAATCACCTTCAACTTCAAACTGAGTTTTTAAGCGTGCAGCACTTTCGCCTAATTGAATTTCACCTTCTAACCAGTGCTGCAAACCTTTATTGCGTAAACGGAGGTCTAAAATGGTTATATTTTTTGCGACTCGATTATAGCTTTCAATAGACACTTGCCAATTATAGAGGTGAATCTCTCCCTGCTGACCCAGAAGTTCTAACCAAAGCGGCTTATCCCCAGACCAAAAATCGGGCACTGTTTGGCTGTTATCTTTTGCAGTCAATAAAAATTGACTCAAATACCAATTGCCCTGTTCGTCTTGAGAAAAAGGCAATTGTGCCCCATATAAATTTATTTTATCAAAGACGGGGACGCGATAATAAAGACTCGCACTCACATCCAACTTAACGTCTAAACGCTGTATTTTTAACCCCTGTTCAATGTCGCCCAGCTGAATGTGATTAACTTGTATGCGCGGAGAAAACCAGACCCATTCCCCTGTCAGTGACTCGATATCAACGGCGACGCCTAGCTGTTTGGAGAGTACTTTCTCTATATCTAGCTCTAAGGTTTCAACCAGTGGAATCAGCTGTCGGCCTAAGCTAGTATACAAAGCCAACAGTACAAGACAAACGACTCCTGTCAGCCAACACTGAGCCCAAATAAGTCCCAACCAGCGTTTCATGATAAACCGCGTTGGTTAAGGTAAAACGATATCATACTGATCCTGGGTATAATTAGGTTCAACCTGCAGCTTGATAGTTTTTCCCATAAAAGCCTCCAAATCTGCCAAACTGCTAGAATCTTCATCTAACAACCGATCAATTACCGCGGCCGACGCTAAGACAAGATAGCAACTCGCATCGTAAGCACGCTCTTCACGTAAAATCTCACGAAAGATGTCATAACAAATCGTTTCTGCGGTTTTTACGGTACCACGACCATCGCAACAGGCACACGCCTCAGTCAACATCTGGCCTAGGCTTTCACGCGTTCGTTTGCGCGTCATTTCAACTAAGCCAAGATCCGATACACCGCTGATTTTTGTTTTTGCATGATCTTTTTCTAATACTTTCTCCAGCATACGAAGCACTTGACGCTGATGCTCAACATCAATCATATCGATAAAATCAAGAATGATAATACCGCCAAGATTACGTAACCTTAACTGGCGACCAATCGCGGTAGCGGCTTCTAAATTTGTTTTAAAAATAGTTTCTTCAAGATTACGACGACCGACAAAAGCACCCGTATTGACATCAATCGTGGCCATCGCTTCGGTTTGATCGATGACCAAATAACCACCCGACTTTAACGGTACCTTGCGCTCTAATGCTCGCTGCATTTCATCTTCGACGCCATAAAGATCAAGAATGGGACGTGGACCGGGATAGTATTCCAATTGCGGTAAAATTTCTGGCACGAACTGCTTTACAAACGTCTCAACCCGCTGATGGGTTTCTTTTGAATCGATCAGTACGCGCGTAATGTCTGGACGCGCATAATCACGCAAAGTGCGTAAAAATAGCGGTAACTCGGCGTAGACTAGGCTAGGAACTTTCGCACCCTTTAAACGCTCTCCTAAGGTTACCCATAGACGTTTTAAATAGCGCGTATCGGCATTAATTTCTTCCTCGCCAGCACCTTCAGCGGCGGTACGAAGAATAAACCCTCCCTTACCCGTCAGCGCTTCATTCTTAATACTGGCGGCGACTAAGGCGCGCAAACGATCACGCTCTTCCGTACCATCAATGCGCTGCGAGACACCTACATGATCAGTATCTGGCATATAAACTAAGTAGCGAGATGGAATTGATAATTGATTAGTTAAGCGTGCGCCCTTAGTAGATATGGGGTCCTTGGTTACCTGCACGACTAATTTTTGCCCTTCATGCAATAAACTCATAATCGGCGTTTGCGCATCACCGCCAATAATATCCGATGCATGAATAAAACCCGCACGCTCCAAGCCGATATCAACAAAAGCGGCCTGCATTCCTGGCAGTACTCTGATTACTTTTCCTTTATAAACATTACCCACTAAGCCACGTAAATGTTCACGCTCAATGAACACCTCTTGCAGCACACCATTTTCAACCACGGTGACACGGGTTTCTGTTGGAGTAACGTTTATTAATATCTCTGCTTTCATAATTGCCAAAATGCTATATTGAATTGGTTGAGTAATTGCGCAGTTTCACACAGTGGTAAACCGACAACATTGCTATAACTGCCCGTAATAGATTCGACAAAAACCGCTCCGAGTCCTTGAATGCCATAACTACCGGCTTTGTCTTGAGGCTCGCCACTGTGCCAGTAAGCTTCGATTTCAGCGTCGGATATTCTTCGAAACCTCACCTTAGTTGTGACAACTTTTTGTAGGGTTTTATCCTGGCAGTGCAAGCCTATGGCACTCATGACGACATGTTCGCGCCCAGAAAGCTGCGTTAAAATGTCTTTCGAGTGACTCAATGATTCGGGTTTAGCCAATATCTGGCCATCGCACACAACGGTAGTGTCCGCTGCCAAGACAACACAGTTCTTTTTTTCTGTGGCTGATAACCGCTCAAACCCAGCGGCGGCTTTTTCTTTTGCTAAGCGTAAAACATATTGCTCGGCATTTTCTCCCACCGCGACATTCTCATTAATATCGATACTTAGCTGAGTAAAAACCACGCCAATTTGTTGTAATAATTCTTTACGTCGAGGTGATGTAGACGCCAATATTAAGAGTTGCGACACTGTATCATCTCAACTTTTGATAAGTGTTAGATAACAGCAGATATAACCAAGGCCATACCAATGCACTCACCAAGGCGGGTAACCACAAGGATAAAGGCTTATGCATATCACCCGTAGCAATCATGGCCCAGTAGACAACCAATTTATAACAACATAATAGTAAAAATATAACGCCCGCTTGTTGAGCCACATTAAAAATTCTTAAACGCTGATACATTAATTGCAAAACATACAACACAATGGCAAAGCCAACGACAGAGCCGCCTAACTGAATGCCTTGCTGTACATCAAGCAATAATCCTATCGGCCATACCCACCAAAAGTTAATTAACTTAGGTGCTTGCAGCTGCCAAAAAATAAAGATCATAAGTACCCATTCAGGTACAAACCAATTCATAAAATCGACCAACGGAAAATACTGCAGAATAAACCCTCCGCAGAGGGTGATAACTAAAAAGACATAAACTCTAGAGGACATCATTTTTGCTCCCACAGTGCTTCAGGAGGCACATGACTCGCATTTTCACTGAACACCAACAACATGTGACGGCTTCTATCTAATTGCGCACTCGGCGTCGCAGAAACAACGGCAAACGCTTTGCCGGGAAAATGCTCTATTTTGGCGACCTTGGCCACTGGGTAACCCCTAGGGTAACGATTGCCTAAACCTGAACTGACTAATAAATCCCCCACTTCTATATCGGCGGTATCGGGCACGTAGATTAAATTAAGGTCACCGAGCTGGCCTGAACCCACCGCAATTGCGCGTACACCATTACGATTAACCTGCACAGGAATCGCATGATTGGAATCGGCAATTAATAGAATTCGACTGCTATGGGGTAAAACATCAATAACCTGGCCCATAAGACCATGGCTATCTAATACCGGTTGACCGATAAAAACGTTATCTTCAGTGCCCTTATTGATGACGATTTGCTGACTAAAAGGGTCTGGATCAACCGCGACTAATTCGGCCACAATCACTCTCTCACTTATACGATCAGAAGCGCCTAACAATTCACGCAGTTCAATATTTTCTGTTTCTAACGAAATAAGGCGTTGGATTTTTTGCCCAAGAATTAAGTTACGGGCTGACAGCTCTGCATTATCAAGTTCAAGTTGTTGTCGGCTTTTAGCAGAGTCACCAAACCAAACCGCAAGCACAGAAGGAGCAGAAGAAATTTGATGTAAAGGATAAAGGGCGTAACCCAGTGCATAGCGTACCGGCTTAAAAAGCTGACTATGATTATCGAACCACATGAGGGCAAGAGACAAACAAATTATGCCTACCAAACGCGAGGCATGTAATGGGGTTATTTCAACAGGGGATTTAATAGCCTGATCCTTTTTCGATCCACGTATGTTTCAACTATACAAGGAAAGCGCTTACAGGATAAGGTTTAATAGGCTAAAAACGCGATAAAATCGCGCTTCTAGCCGTTTAAACAAAATACAAAAAAACTTTTTGTATTTATCGATCAGCCGCTAGCATTTCTAGCTGAACATCCGTTGCGCTCTCTAAGAACATACCGCCGCCACGAGCAACACACGTCAATGGATCATCAGCCACCAAAACAGGCAAACCTGTTTCTTCGCTGAGTAATTTATCGATATCACGCAATAAGGCACCACCACCGGTTAATACCAAACCACTCTCGGCAATATCAGAGGCTAATTCTGGTGGCGCTTGTTCTAGCGCCGCTTTTACTGACTGTACGATAGCCGCTAACGACTCTTGTAAAGCGTCTAAAATTTCATTGGAGTTCAAGGTAAAGCTACGTGGAATGCCTTCGGCTAAGTTACGACCGCGTACATCAATCTCACGCACCTCACCACCTGGGTAAGCCGTGCCTACTTCTTGCTTAATACGCTCAGCCGTTGCTTCACCAATTAAGCTGCCATAGTTACGACGTACATAAGCCACAATATTTTCATCAAAGCGATCGCCACCGACTTTCACTGATTCAGCGTAAACAACACCGCTCAAGGAAATAATCGCAACTTCTGTAGTACCACCGCCAATATCAACAACCATTGATCCGCGGGCTTCATCTACTGGCAAGCCAGCACCAATTGCGGCAGCCATCGGCTCGTCTATTAAATAAACTCGACGTGCGCCGGCGCCTAATACTGAGTCACGAATAGCTTTGCGTTCAACTAACGTCGCAGCATGGGGTACGCAGACAACAACACGAGGACTCGGTGCTAAGAAAGCATCCTGATGCACCGTCTTAATAAAATACTGCAGCATTTTCTCCGTCACTTCAAAGTCGGCAATTACACCGTCTTTTAACGGACGAATGGCTTGAATATTACCCGGCGTTCGGCCTAACATTCGTTTTGCATCCGTTCCCACTGCGGCAACACTTTTTTGATTTCCTTGTAATCGAATGGCCACAACCGATGGTTCATTCAATACAATACCCTTCTCTTTTACGTAAATTAGGGTATTGGCTGTGCCTAAATCGATAGACAAATCACTGGAAAAAAGACCTCTTACTTTTCTAAACATTGGTACATTCTCAACTGAATAAAGTGTTCCCGAGCAAGACGACAAGGAACGCAACTACAAAATTGCCTGTAACTCTAGCAACGGCGCAAGCTTTCGGCAAGCACGTATATCACAACGGGTGTATTAATTACCAAGTTAATGTGTGGGCCTGCCCTATCGAATTAATAAGCGCTAAAATACTACACCTAAATGTGGTAACTTATCGCCTTTAAATATGCCCTTTATTATCGACACTTAAACCTGGACAAACAGCGGAGCAACCCCATGTCTTTGGACACGAATCAGGTTCTCGCAATCGCCGACCTTTCGCGCTTGCAGATAGACGAAAAAAGTATCACAGAATTTCAAACCAACTTATCTAATATTTTGGATTTAGTAGACAAGTTGCAAGCCGTTGATACCTCAGGCGTAGAGCCTATGGCACATCCAATGGATGCCGTTCAGCGCTTACGAGCCGATGTGGTGTCCGAAGTTAATCAGCGTGAGAAATTCCAAAAGATTGCTCCAAGCACCGCCGATGGTCATTATTTAGTACCTAAAGTTGTTGAATAACAGAGCTAAGCATTAAGGACACACTATGCATAACAAAACCTTGGCTCAAATCTCTCAAGATTTACAAGCCGGCGAGTATTCCAGTGTTGAAGTCACTCAACATTTCTTGGACCGCATCAAAAACTTAGATGCCCAATATAATAGTTTTATTACCGTCACCGACGAGCAAGCCCTTCTGCAAGCAAAAGTGGCAGACGAGTCACGCGCGGCGGGTAATGCCAACGAGTGGACGGGTGTGCCAATGGCGCACAAAGATATTTTCTGCACCGAGGGCATTCGTACTAGCTGTGGTTCGAAGATGTTAGATAAATTTATCGCACCCTATGACTCTACCGTTGCCGGTAATTTCAATCAGGTTGGTGCTGTCTCTTTGGGTAAAACCAACATGGACGAATTCGCGATGGGCTCTTCTAGCGAAAGTTCTTTTTACGGTGCGGTTAAAAATCCATGGCATGAAGAACATGTTCCAGGAGGCTCTTCGGGCGGATCAGCCGCCGCGGTTGCTGCACGCTTAGCACCTGGTATTACCGCGACAGATACGGGCGGTTCAATTCGCCAGCCCGCTTCTTTTTGTGGCGTGACGGGCATCAAACCAACTTATGGCCGGGTATCGCGCTTCGGCATGGTGTCTTACGCATCTAGCCTTGATCAAGGTGGTCCTATTGCTCGCACCGCTGAAGATGCAGCGATGATGCTGAATGTGATGGCAGGCTTTGATAAAAAAGATTCCACCAGTATCGATCGTGCTGTGCCAGATTATCGCGCTGATCTGAACAAGTCGGTTAAAGGCATGACCATTGGTTTGCCAAAGGAATACTTCAGCTCTGATCTTGATCCTGCCATGGCAAAGACCATTCATGATGCGATCAAAGAATACGAGAAAATGGGGGCGACGCTAAAAGAAATTAGCCTGCCTAATACTAACTTGTGTGTCCCTGCATATTACATAATCGCACCGTCAGAATGCTCTGCTAATCTATCGCGTATGGATGGCGTTCGTTTTGGCCACCGCTGTGAAGATCCAAAAAATATTGAAGATCTTTATAAGCGGTCTCGCAGTGAAGGTTTTGGCGATGAAGTTCAGCGTCGTATCATGCTTGGCTCTTACGCACTGTCGGCCGGTTTCTACGACGCCTATTACAAAAAAGCACAGCAGGTTCGTCGCTTAATTAAAAACGATTTTGTGGCCGCATTTAACGATGTCGACATCATCATGAGCCCTGTTGCTCCTAGCCCAGCGTTTAAGTTTGGCGAGAAAAACAAAGACCCTGTCAGCATGTACCTTGAAGATATATTTACCCTAGCCACTAATTTAGCCGGTCTACCTGGCATGTCAGTGCCTGCGGGCATGATCAATGGTCTACCTGTTGGCCTCCAGCTGATTGGTAACTACTTTGATGAAAGCCGTTTATTAAATTGCGCACATCAATTTCAGAGCGCCACTGACTGGCATACTAGAACTCCAACGGGCTTAAAATAAGAGGACGCTATCATGGAATGGGAAGTGGTAATTGGCCTTGAGATTCATGCTCAGTTGGCTACAAAATCAAAAATATTCTCCGGTTCAAGTACTGAATACGGTGCAGATGCAAATACTCAAGCCAATATTTATGATTTGGGTTTGCCAGGTGTTTTGCCGGTATTTAACGAAGAAGCCTTACGAATGGCGGTTAAGTTTGGCTTAGCCATCGATGCAGAAATCGGCATGAAGTCGGTCTTTGATCGTAAAAATTATTTTTATCCTGATTCGCCAAAAGGCTATCAAATTACTCAGCTGCACGAACCCATCGTGGGTATGGGTCACATTGATATCGACCTAGGTGAGGGCAAAACACGTCGCATTAACGTGACCCGTGCGCATCTTGAAGAAGATGCTGGCAAGTCTGTTCACGAAGGATTTAATGGCCAATCCGGTATCGACTTAAACCGTTGCGGTACGCCGTTAATCGAAATCGTATCTGAGCCCGAATTACGCAATTCGAAAGAAGCTTCGGCTTACTTCCGCAAAATGCAAAGCATTGTGATGTATTTGGGTATTTGTGATGGCAATTTATCACAAGGCTCTATGCGCTGTGACTGTAACGTTTCTTTGCGTCCTAAAGGCCAAGAAGAACTGGGGACCCGTACAGAAATCAAAAACGTTAACTCGTTTAAGAACGTAGAGCGCGCAATTGAAGTTGAAATTGAACGTCAGATAGACATTCTTGAAGACGGTGGCAGCATCACTCAAGAGACTCGTTTATTCGACGCTGATAAAAACGAAACTCGCAGCATGCGTTCTAAAGAAGTCGCCAACGATTATCGCTACTTCCCCGATCCTGACTTGTTGCCGGTGATCATCGACGAAGAATACGTTGCAGCGATTCGCGCGACCTTGCCTGAACTGCCAGAACAAAAAAAGGCCCGCTTTGAAACCGAACATGGTCTTTCTTCTTACAACGCCAGTGTGTTAGCAGCCAGCCGTGAAATGGCCGATTATTTTGAAGCGGCAGCTAAGATTGCCGGCGATCACAAAATTACTGCAAACTGGGTAATGGGTGATTTATCCGCCGCACTGAACAAAAGCGAAATGAATATTACCGACATCCCTGTCAGTGCGCAGCAATTAGGCGCGATTTTGAAAAACGTTAAAGGCAACGACATCTCTAACGATGGCGCGAAAGAAATCTTTAATGCAATTTGGCAGGGCAAAGGATCTGATGTAGATCAGCTGATCGATCAATTAGGTCTTAAGCAAGTATCTGATACGTCAGCGATTGAAGCCGTGGTTGCGCAAGTATTAGCCGACAGCCCACAACTGGTTGCAGCTTACTTGAATACTCCTGAAGACAAGCGTGGTAAAGCGCTTGGCCCCTTCATTGGCGCTACTCGTAAAGCGGCTAAGGGTGTTAACCCTCAAGTTGTCATGGAAGTATTAAAGCAAAAGCTGAGTGAACTGGGTTAATACCCTATTTGATTCACTTTAAAGCCTGAAAGCCGCATTCTATTTTTAGTGTGCGGTATTTTTTTGCTTGATTTTAACGGGCCATTCACCGGTAAGCGTAAAGGACTCATAGAGCGTATTCTTGCTCAATGACAATTTGTCGATTAATACTTATACTGGTAGTAATTTTTGACCCTTTACCGAATGACTATGGGAGTTCATAGAATGCGTATTTTACTACTGTGCTTGGTATTCGTTAGCCAGTACAGCTCAGCCAGCTTTGACTGGTCTGACTACAACATATTGCTCAAACAGAATATTATCAATGCTGAGAAATCTGGAATTCAAACCAATCTAGTCGACTATGAAGCCATCGGTGAAGACTCTAAATTCTCATTATTGTTAGAGCGCCTTGCTACTTTTAATCCTTCTAGTTTGAAGGACAAAGAGAAAATGGCCTTCTATATTAACGCTTATAATCTATTTACCATTAGCCTCGTTGTTAAGCACAAACCTAAGCATAGTATTCGGGATATTGGTTCTTGGTTCAGTCCTGTCTGGCAAAAACCCGCGGCGACGTTAAATGCTAAAACCATAAGCTTAGATACAATCGAGCATAAGATTTTACGAAAAATGGGAGAGCCCAGAATTCATTTCGCCATCGTATGTGCATCATTAAGCTGCCCTGATTTACATACCCAAGCGTATTCTGCCAGCAACCTAGATCAGCAACTTGATCAACAGACTCGGAAATATTTTGCTAACACAGACAAAGGAATCAATATTAAAGGTGAGGAGATTTATATATCTAAGATTTTTGATTGGTTTGCTAAGGACTTTGCTAGCGATGAGAAACCCGCCAGTATCCTAAAATATATTGCTCAATACAACATGGAAGCGGGTCGCTTCTCTAATTATAATACACTGGACTATAACTGGGAGCTTAATAAGCAATAGCTTCGGGTATAGATACAGATAAAAAAACCCCATGAGATAGTCATCTCATGGGGTTTTTTTATGCTAAACGCATTTTACTTAACTATCTTACCTGCCCATCTTATTTAACTACTTTTAAAGACGGTCGTGGTTTCACAGGCTTTTCGTCACGCTTAGGCTTGGCGGGCTCAGGAGGCTTATTAGGATCAGGTGCACCCGCTTCACTACCGAATACCATACCTTGACCGTTTTCCTTGGCATAAATAGCTAAGATCGCCACCATGGGTACGTACAGGTCAATGGGGACGCCACCAAAACGAGCATTAAACGACAAACCATCATCATCTATTAGTAAGGATTTAACCGCAGACATACTGATGTTCAGCACAATCTGACCGTTATCCACATAATCTTCTGGAACTTGAACACCCGGCATACCCGCATCAACTAACACATAAGGTGTGCAATCGTTTTCAAGTATCCATTCATTCAGCGCCCGCATCAAATACGGACGACTTGGCGTCATTGTTGTCATGTCAATTAACCGCGCATTTCCTGCTCGGCTTCCGACAAGCTAGCTTGAAAAGATTCACGATCAAATAAACGCTCCATATACTGGAACAATGGCTCAACGGCTTTACCACTAAGTTCAATGCCCATTGCCGGCAAGCGCCATAAGATCGGTGCCATGCAACAATCAACGATCGTAAACTCATCACTCATGAAGTAAGGCATATCTTTAAAAATAGGCGCAATCGTCATCATGCCTTCACGTAACTCTTTACGTGCTTTTTCTTTATCTTTATCTTTTGCCGTAGCAGAGAAGATAGTATCAACAAGAACACACCAATCTTTTTCAATGCGGTGGATCAATAGACGGCTCTCCGCACGAGCAACCGGATAAACGGGTAATAGTGGCGGATGTGGAAAACGCTCATCCAAATATTCCATCATTACGTTTGGCTGGTATAATACCAACTCACGATCAACCAATGTTGGCAATGAATTATACGGATTCAAAGTAGCCAAATCTTCTGGCTTGTTATCAGCGTCTACATCGTGAACTTCTACGGTGACACCTTTTTCGGCCAATACAATGCGCACTCGATGGCTATAATGGTCAGTACCATCCGAATAAAACGTCATTGAAGAACGCTTAGCAACAACACCCATATAATTCCCCAGATCAATAAATTTTAACTATTCAAAAACAGATACAGCCCGAACACGTTTCCGCGCCGAGCAGTAAAAGGTAGCTCCACTAATTCTAAAACGAGTTAGTGGATGTCTTTCCAGTATTCTTTGTTTAAAAAATAAACTGGAATTAAGAAGATAAATAAGAACAACAATACCCACCAACCAAGACGTTCACGCTCTAAAGCGATCGGTTCTGACATGTAGACTAAGAAGTTAACCAAATCATACACTAGATTGTCGTATTCTTTTGGAGTTAATTGACCTTCTTTTTCTATATATAACACTTCTTTCGGCTCTTCAAGTTCACAGCTATCAGCCATGATCTCATTACCCGTTAGAGTATCTAAACCTATTGATACCGGTGCACAGCCTTTCTTCTGCAAACCTTGCAAGCCCGCAAGCACGTGAGGCATGCCCACATCCTTGAACGCGGTATTGTTAACGCCATAAGGACGACTAGTATCTTGATAGAAAGAACGTAGGTAAGTGTAAACCCAATCGCCGTCGCCACCGCGAACGCGAGTAACCAAGGTAAGATCTGGAGGCGCGACACCAAGCCATCTCTTAGAATCTTCAGCACGCATAGCAATCGTCATCAGATCACCAAAACGTTTACCCGAGAAGTTTAAATTTTCTTGCATCAAATCTTCAGGAATATCCAAATCTTTTGCAATACGGTTAAAACGACCGTGTTCTAGAGAATGGCAACCCATGCAGAAGTTCATATAGGTTTGAGCGCCACGCTGCAAAGATGCAGTATCACTCAAATCTGTTTTATGTTCGTCTAAGTGAATACTACCACCGGCGGCATAAGTAAGTGAGGAAGCCATTAGAGCAAACAGAGCAATAATTTTTTTCATTCTAGTGACCTCCAGCGATGCGTTCAGGAACAGGCTTGGTTTTTTCCATACGAGTATAGAAAGGCATCAATAAGAAATAACCGAAGTAGAATGCCGTTAACCATCGAGCCAACGTCGTATTATTAATCACACCTAAGAAATAACCATCAGAAGGCTGAGTACCTAACCAAGTTAAAATAGCAAACGCGACACCAAATACAGGGATTAATGTTCTACTGATAATACCCTTGTAACGAATACTTCTAACCGGGCTTTTATCTAACCAAGGCAGTACAAACAAGATAGCAATCGCAGCACCCATCGCAATAACACCCAATAACTTATCAGGGATTGCTCGAAGAATGGTATAGAACGCACCAAAATACCAAACTGGCGCGATGTGCGCGGGTGTTTTAAGACCGTCAGCCGGCGCAAAGTTAGCGTATTCGAGCATGAAGCCACCCCCCATTGGGAAGAAAAACATAACCGAACAAAAAACGATTAAGAAAACCACGATACCAACCATGTCGTGTACGGTGTAAAAAGGATGGAAAGGAATACCATCTAAAGGTGCACCGTCCTCATCTTTATACTTTTTAATATCGATGCCTTCAGGATTATTAGATCCCACTTCGTGTAACGCTAATAAGTGCAATACGACCAGAGCAACAATCACTAACGGCACAGCAATAACGTGTAATGCGAAGAAACGGTTAAGGGTCGCGCCTGATATGAGGAAGTCACCACGAATCCAGGTAGTAAGATCATCACCAATAATCGGGATAGCACCGAATAAAGAAATAATTACCTGAGCACCCCAGTAAGACATCTGTCCCCATGGCAATACATAGCCCATAAAGGCTTCTGCCATAAGCGCTAGGTAGATACTAATACCGAACAACCAAACCAGCTCACGCGGCTTCTGATACGATCCGTACAACAAAGCACGCATCATATGTAAATAGATGGCGATAAAGAAAAAGGTTGCACCTGTAGAATGCATGTAACGCAACAACCAACCCCATTGCACATCGCGCATGATGTATTCAACCGATGCAAAAGCCGAATCTGCACTGGGTGTAAAGTTCATGGTTAGCCAGATACCCGTTAGGATTTGGTTAACCAGCATTATCATCGAAAATACACCGAAGAAATACCAGAAGTTGAGGTTTTTCGGCGCGTAGTATTTAGACAAATGCTTTTGGTAAGTCACGGTTACTGGAAGACGATCGTCAATCCAGCCCATGATTGGACCTTTCTGCTGGCTCATTATGCAGTCTCCTCATCGATACCGATTACTAAGATGTTGTCACCTTCAAGCATATAAGGGGGAACAAGCAAGTTATCTCCCGCTGGAGAACCGTTAAATACTCGACCCGACATATCAAAACGCGAACCATGACAAGGACAGTAAAAACCACCTTTCCAATTATCATCAAACGGCTCTGGCTTAACCTCAGCATAGAATTTTGGCGCACACCCTAGGTGAGTACAAACACCTAACAAAACCAATAATTCAGGCTCGCGAGAACGCTGTAGATTATCAGCATAAGTTGGCTGTTGATCTTTATTGCCGTTTGCTGGATCTTTTAAACTATCAGCCAAACCTTCAAGCATACCCAGTACTTCTTCAGTACGGCGCACAACATATACAGGTTTACCACGCCATTCAGCGGTCAGCATAGCACCAGGTTCTAATTTACTAATGTCTACTTTAGCAGGTGCACCAGCAGCTTTTGCTTTCTCACTAGGATTCCATGAAGCAAGGAATGGAACAGCAACAAAGCCGGCGCCTACGGCACCAAAAGCAGCGGTCGAACCCAGGAGTAGCAGACGTCGACTGTTATTCACGCCGTCTTGACTCATCACCTAATCTCCCATCATTATAATTTTTAGCTTAACGCAGTGTTGCTCGTACATTTTATACGAACCTACGTCAGCATCAGCTATATATACTTAGCGGCGCACATAGTAATGAAAATGCGCCCCGCTGACAACTAAAAACCCCTAATAGTGGTAGTACTTTAGGTAAAAAAAAACGCCCAATGTAGAATACATTGAGCGTTTCTTGATGCAGCGCAAGTTTGATATTAACGCTTGCTGAACTGCGGCTTCTTACGTGCTTTACGTAGGCCAACCTTCTTACGTTCAACTTCACGAGCATCACGAGTAACATAACCCGCTGCACGAAGAGCAGGACGAAGAGTCTCGTCATACTGCATCAAGGCACGTGTAATACCATGACGAATCGCGCCAGCTTGACCGCTACCGCCGCCGCCTTTTACATTTACGATCACGTCAAACTTACCTAAGTTTTCAGTCAATTCTAGAGGCTGACGTATAATCATACGCGCAGTATCACGACCAAAATAAACTTCGATAGGACGTTTGTTAACCTGGATAGTGCCTGTGCCTGGACGCAAAAAAACGCGTGCAGTTGAGGTCTTACGACGGCCAGTACCGTAATATTGAGTAACTGCCATAATTATCCGTTTATCTCTAAAGTTTGTGGCTGTTGAGCAGTATGAGGATGTTCAGATCCAGCATACACTTTAAGCTTACGATACATATCACGGCCTAAAGGATTCTTTGGAAGCATACCTTTAACAGCCTGTTCGATAACCATTTCTGGCTTATGATCGATCAACTTGTCGAAAGAAATAGAACGTAAACCACCTGGGTAACCAGTATGACGGTAATACATTTTATCAGTCGTCTTTTTGCCAGTTACACGAATTTTTTCCGCGTTGATAACAACGATATAATCGCCAGTATCTACGTGAGGAGTATATTCTGGCTTATGCTTGCCTTTTAGACGAAGAGCAATCTCAGTTGCCAGACGCCCCAGAGTCTTTTCGGCTGCGTCAACTATAAACCACTCGCGTTGTACGCTTTCTGGTTTTGCACTATAAGTTTTCATTAATTTCTCGCCTTTCTAGGGCTTTGCAATCTTAAAAAAGAGGCGAAATTCTACATAAGTAGAAGCCACCGCGCAAGCCCAATTTACGAAGTTACAAATTCACAATGCCTTTATGAAGCTCAGGGGGACGGGGCGAGCTAAATTAAAGCATTGTATTAATATTTTTCAGATTGATAAATCTCACCAATCGCCAAATCTAATTCAGGAGGGCGGCCATAATATCTAACAAGATGGCCAACGCCCTAGCACTAAGGCTTTCTTCCTGATTACTGCAGCCCAATACTTGGTCTACATAGAAGCTAACAGCACTATCCAAGAAGCCAATTAGTATGGCCGCTATCAGATAATAGCCTTTCGCATCATCGAGTGTCAGCTAACAGGTATTAACCTGTTTCTGGAAAATTCGGTACGCACCATAACAGATTAATACTGCTATAGATATTCTATTTACAAAATAAGCGATCATTTTCGACCATCATGAATCGCTATTTAATATTAGTGCTCGCGGGTGGCGCTGAATTCCACTTCGGGGAAGCGGTCTTGCGTCAAGCTCAAGTTCACTCGAGTAGGGGCAATATAAGTTAAGTGGCCACCACCATCCAGCGCTAAATTATCGACCGCTTTACGTTTGAATTCAGTAAATACTTTATCGTCTTCACAGTAAACCCAGCGCGCTGTGCTGACGGCAATAGGCTCATAGATGCATTCAACCTTATATTCATCACGCAGGCGCTGCTGCACTACGTCGAATTGCAGTACACCCACCGCACCTAAAATTAAGTCGTTATTATTCAGTGGCATGAATAATTGGGTAGCACCCTCTTCTGATAACTGCTGCAAACCTTTTTGCAACTGCTTCATTTTTAGTGGGTCTTTTAGACGTACTCGTTTAAATAACTCTGGCGCAAAGTGAGGGATGCCGGTGAAGCGTATTTCCTCACCTTGGGTAAACGTATCACCAATCTGAATTGTACCGTGATTATGCAAACCGATGATCTCGCCTGAAATAGCCTCTTCAACATTGGTTCGATCACCTGCTAAAAAAGTTACTGCATCAGCTACTTTAATATCTTTGCCTAAGCGTGAGTGCCGCATTTTCATACCACGACTATAGGTGCCAGAACAAATACGCATAAAGGCGATTCTGTCTCTATGCTTGGGGTCCATATTGGCTTGAATTTTAAAGATGAAACCACTGAATTTTTCTTCTGTCGGTAAGACCGTGCGTTCACCGGCTTCACGACTGATAGGCGCGGGTGCCCACTCTACGAAATAGTTTAACATCTCGCGAATACCAAAGTTTGATAATGCAGTACCAAAAAACACCGGCGTCATGTCACCCGCAAGATATTCTTCTAAGTTGAATTCATAGCTTCCACCGCGCACCAATTCAACCTCTTCAATCATTTCTTCAACAACGTCTGCACCAAGCTCTGCACGTGCCTCATCGGTATCGAGACCTTGAATTTGCACATCGTCAGGAACGATGCTTGCCTGACCTGGCTGAATTAAATGTATGGTATCAGTATAAAGATTATAGATACCACGAAACGCTTTACCCATGCCAATCGGCCAAGTAATCGGCGCACACTTAATTTTTAGCACCGATTCAATTTCATCTAAAACATCAATTTGATCGCGTACTTCGCGATCCATTTTATTAATGAAGGTAAAAATAGGCGTATCACGCAAGCGGCATACATCCATCAGTTTAACGGTTCTAGCTTCCACGCCTTTAGCGCCGTCGATGACCATTAAGACCGAATCGACCGCTGTCAATGTACGGTAAGTATCTTCCGAGAAATCTTCGTGCCCTGGAGTATCGAGCAGGTTGACCATACGATCTTTGTACGGGAATTGCATCACAGAGGTGGTAATCGAAATACCTCGATCTTGTTCCATTTTCATCCAATCAGAGGTTGCCATACGGCCAGTTTTTCTACCTTTCACCGTACCCGCTAACTGAATAGCATTACCTAACAATAAAAGTTTCTCGGTGATGGTGGTTTTACCCGCATCAGGGTGGGAAATAATGCCGAATGTACGACGCTTTCCAACTTCTTCTGCAAACTGACTCATTTTGCGCTTAGCCTATGATATGGATCAAAAAACGACATTATACAGAATACTCACTAACACCGTATAATAATGAATAAAAATAGCTTAAAGATAGCAGGCTAATAAAATCGCATCCTCATGTCCTTTTTGACTGGGGTAATAATTATGACGCACGCCTACTTCGTTAAATCCAAATTGATGATACATCGTAAAAGCGGGGCGATTAGATTCACGAACTTCTAGAAAAACCTCAATACAATCTTTACTCACCGCGTGCGCTAAGATATTTTCCATTAATTGATGACCAATACGCTGCCTTTGCGCCTTAGGCGAGACAGCAATATTTATTACACTGGCCTCGTCAGCCACTGTACTTAAAATGGCATGACCTAGGATTTCAGCGGGTCTATTTTTTTCATCGATAGATTCAAAAACAATACAATAATAACGCTTCTGGTTACTCGCCATTATGGAAACAGGACAAGGAAAGTCATACGCTAATACTTCATTAACCATTACGGCATCAAGATCTCTTTCTTGCATTAAGCGAATAGGCATTAATTAAAGTACTTGTTTATTAGAAAGGGTTTGTAGTACAGCCCAAAGTTGTTTTTTACCTGCGGGACTGTAAAGCTCACTGCGTTCATTAACTGAATACAAGGCTTTCGAAGCCACTTGACCCAGCCACTGCAGGCTTGATGAATCGGTAGCCACCCAGCCACGAGCGCCTTGACTGCTCATAAATTCCCACTGAGCCGTTAATGCTCGGATCGCTACAGGCATACTTTGGTCTTCATGACTGCCTTCAATATAAGGCCACTTGAATTGAGAATAACTTGCCTGAGGGACTGTGTTGCCCAATAATGAATAACTCACTGCCGCTTGAAAGCCGTGATCTTGTTGTTCAAAAATTTGATTTGAAACCCAGAGTATTCCACAGGGCCATAACGAAAAATGCAGCTCAAACGTCGGAACGGTTAGATCAGTGACAGGGGTTGCCATTGAAGCGTTAGGCTCAAGTATTTCAGTCGCGTTAGCTTGAAGGGCTTGAGCTTGAGCGGCCTGCTGAATCGGTGCAGATGTTTGCTTTTGCGCCGTTGATACTTCAGTAATTTTATCACTGGCTGCGGTTTTATTAGTATCACGCAGGCCCATACCCGCCAATAAGTCCGCAGCGTGACCTCCTTGGGCGGGGGTGCTCCCACTAACGTCTAATTGTGAATTATTCGATTCTGAACCTGCCAACCAGATCGATTCAGCCGCATTATCCAGGGCCTGACGAGGCATCCATAACTGGATACCCATCGCCTGTAAATATTCAATACGCTGCTGTTCTAACATAAGACTGACATAGTGTTAAATTAAGCCGACAGGCTTAAACTCCCTCTATTTGCGGATGCTGACGAGCTTTATCATCCATCAACATATTTAAAGCGCAGATATAAGCTTTCACAGAAGCAGTAACAATATCGGTATCAGCGCCACTGCCATTAACAATGCGCCCGCCTTTTTCTAAACGCACGGTCACTTCACCTTGAGAATCGGTACCTTCAGTAATAGCATTCACAGTATAAAGCTGTAAGTTTACTTTTGAATCAACAATTTCTTCAATGGCTTTAAAAGCGGCATCAACGGGACCACTGCCCTCAGCCTTTGCTTTCTTTTCACTACCATCCATACTGATTACGATTTTAGCAACAGGGATTTCACCTGTCTGACAATGAGCGGATAAAGAAATAAACTTAAAACGCTCACGCTCAGTCTTTGAGTTACTTTCAGATACTAATGCCTGAAGATCTGCATCAAAAATTTCATGTTTTTTATCGGCCAGTTCTTTAAAGCGAGCAAATGCATTATTTAACGCTTCATCAGTCGCAAATTTAACACCTAATTCTTCTAAGCGACTACGAAATGCTGCGCGACCAGAGTGCTTGCCCATGATCATTTTATTTGCGCCCCAGCCAACATCTTCTGCCCGCATAATTTCATAGGTTTCACGATGCTTTAAAACACCGTCTTGGTGAATACCCGATTCATGAGCAAACGCATTCGCACCTACAATCGCTTTATTAGGTTGAACCGGAAAACCCGTAATAGAGGAGACTAATCGTGACGTTGGCACAATTTGCGTCGCATCAATTCTGGTAGAGATATTAAACAAATCATGACGAGTTCGAGTGGCCATTACAAGCTCTTCTAGAGAAGCGTTACCTGCGCGTTCACCCAAACCATTAATAGTACACTCTACCTGGCGTGCGCCGTTAGCGACAGCCGCTAACGAGTTAGCAACGGCAAGGCCCAGATCGTTATGACAGTGAACAGAAAAAATGGCTTTATCGGCGTTTGGAATACGTTCCATTAAGGTTTTAATCGTTGTACCAAACTCAGAAGGAATAGCATAGCCGACCGTATCTGGAATATTAATTGTACGCGCACCGGCATCAATTGCTGCTTCGATAATACGGCACAAAAAATCGATCTCAGAACGACCAGCATCTTCACAAGAAAATTCTACATCGCCAACATAGTTGAGGGACTTTTTAATCGCATAAACGGCCCGCTCAATGACTTGATCAGGCTGCATGCGTAACTTGTATTGCATGTGAATAGGCGAAGTGGCTATAAACGTGTGGATACGTGCACGTTCCGCTTTTTTCAATGCCTCAGCAGCATGCTCGATATCACGATCAATCGCACGAGCCAAACTGCAAATAGTACTGTTTCTAACGTTTTCCGCAACCGCTTGAATTGATTCAAAATCACCAGGACTTGCCGCTGCAAAGCCCGCTTCGATAACATCAACCTTCATTCTTTCGAGGGCTTTACCGATACGAATTTTTTCATCTTTTGTCATTGATGCGCCAGGGCTCTGTTCGCCGTCGCGCATTGTCGTATCAAATATGATTAAATTATCTTGGCTCATTTAAAGCTCCACTATTTCAAGCTGCACACCCTGATAAATCCGCTCAGAGCTTGGAAAAATTATCCTTTAATTATGACATAGCTTGCTCAAAAGCGCTCGTTTGAGTTCAACTCTAATCCGATTTTCAGTCAACCCTTAAGCGAATTCACTTTCTTACAAGCAAAAAAAAACCCCAACAGAATAATCTATTGGGGTTTTTAGAATAAGAGCTTGACGATGACCTACTCTCACATGGGGAAACCCCACACTACCATCGGCGCGACTGCGTTTCACTTCTGAGTTCGGGATG
>JBLGAF010000008.1:0-77385 GCA_047612075.1 Oleispira sp. | reverse complement strand
ATTCATACCAATCATCAGTGCCTTTGCCAAACACACGCTCCGGATCTCGTTTTAGCAATACTTTGGCAGGTTTCAGTCGAGCTGGTACAGGCAATACCGCCCAACAAAATAACCGTGCCGATTCTGTCGGTGTTGAGTTTGCTCCTAGTTCAATGGGACGCGGTGGTGCAGATGAGTTGGTCGCTAACGCGCTGCCAGGTAGCAGTGAGGAGATACAGGTTGCTGGCGCACGAGCATTAGAGCTAGCCAGCATTACGACCAACAAAAACGTTCAATTTCAGGAATGGGTAGACCATGGTTACGGTGTCGTGCATCTCACTCAGGATGAGGCCATTTTTGAATTCTGGTGGCAGGATAAAATTACGCCTAATTCGCCAGATATATTAGGTTTCCAGATGGTAAGTTTTGCTGCCGATGAGCCGACGGCACTCCCTTCGCCACGTTTCCGTAATCAGATTGATAATGTAGTTTTACACGGTCGAGAAGTTGAGGCAACAAAGGGGAGTCGAACCGCTTTGCCTGCTCCTATGCCTAAAGGAGCTCTGATCCAAAACTAATTCATTCTCTTTATGAAGCTTGTCAGTGATCTGTATTAATCAAATATTATGTCTTAAATAACTCGACGTAGGCCGCCTGCCTTAAATCTTTTGTTCGACCTAACTTATGATACAAGCCATGGGGCACCACAATATAGTCTTTTTCTCCTCGACCATTGTCGGTGCTTTACTTCAAGCAATTTAGCTTAGGTTATTCTATATAAACTTGATACTAGGTTTGTTTATGGCTGCCATCACACATTGGTTGCGAAGCTGTGCTTTTGCAGCCACAAAAGAAAATCTTTTTAGATTCTGTGGCCTCATACTTTAATGGCGTGAAATCTGTAGCTTTATGAGAGCCATCGCAAAACGGTTGTGATTTACTTTCACCACATGCGCACCAGAAATATGATTTCCCTGTTTCTACTTCAACTGCATAAGGTGTGTCAGATGCTCTTTTTGGAATGCTCATATCTATACCTCTTTAATAATTTTTAAATATAACGCCTGCATTTGCGGTTTGGGTGAACTGGTTATGCTATATTTTGTTCATATTTAGGTCTTTCAGTATTTACACTAAACCAATCTGATTTTGATTCACAGTATATTTCATAGTTTGGTTCAGGAATATGACCTTCAGTTACTGTACCGAGCCTCAATCTGATTATTTGTGGCATATCAGTTCTTTGACTGTACAAAGGAGAGCCACAGTTACCACAAAATACACGCTTTTTATTTGGGCTTGAAAAGTATGTTTTTATTGAACCAGAATCATTTGTAAATTTACATTTTGCCAATTCAATCGGAGCATTGGTAACAAATAGAGTTCCTTGTGCTTTTTTACATTGATTGCAATGACAGACAACTACTTTATTGAATGAACCATCGTACTCATACTTAACATCCTCACAGAGGCAACTTCCTTTTATCATACTATCCTCGATTCATTTTTAGAGCATAACGCTTAAAGCATGTGCGCGGCAGCGTCGCCATGCCTTTGATTGTTATGTTTTTAGCCATTTATACATCACCAGTGCGTCTATATACCCCTTCACGGGATGATTGAAAGCTTGAGGTAAACGGCCTACAACTTTAAAGCCAAGTTTATCCCACAACCTTACTGCACCTTCGTTGCTCGATGCTACAAAGTTAAATTGCATTGCTTTGAAGCCTAACTCCTTAGCAATTTGTTGCGAATGTTCACACATTGATGTGGCGAGCCCCTTACCCCTAGCTAGGGAAGAAACCATGTAACCACAATTACAAACATGGCTACCCGGGCCCACTTGGTTTGTTTTCAAATAATAGGTACCTAAAATTTTCCCATTATTTTCAAAAATGTAAGTTTTGCGTGGAGCATTGAACCAAATTCTCTCTGCTTGATCTTTAGTAGTATTTTTTTCATACGCGTAAGTATCTCCAGCTTTGACAATTTCATGAAAAATAGGCCAAACTAAATCCCAATCTTCTTTTGTAGCTTCTCTAATATTCATATGGTTTTAACTAATAGTGAACATAACAATACGTTTATGGGACAAATGCCTCATAACATACTATCTAGGACAAAGGTGAAAATCGATTTCCCCTTTAATCTTCAAGTCGTTAGCGGCCCCTGTAATTCTTTTAAGACATTACAGTCTATTACTAACAAAATCAAAATTAGGTAAAAAGACATTTGTCCCTTAGCAAATGCCCTACCTTTTAATCAGCCTACAGTCCTTATTCCACCTGTCTTTTAGCCATATTAGCTAAAACTGGATATACGACATCAACATCTAACCATTACTGTATATAAAAACAAAATTGGGTTTTATACATGACCAAGTTATGGCAAGAGTTTCATGAAAAGATGCGCACGGCTCACTATGCAATATTTGACCATTGCGCAGTTAATGTATGGCGCAGGTATGAAGCTTAAGGGGGCGAGGGTGATTAGCCCCGCGAATTTTCGTCCGCCTAGTGTTTGTATCATTAAACTCGTTATTATTTTTATTGGTTTAATGCAGTACGTTTCTTTAGGGGTATCTGCTTGTTATGTCACGTCACATAATGGTTCATTCATGACATACCGTTCAATTTCACGGCAACCCAGCTACTTTCTAAGCGAATTGTATACCTGACTTATTACAAACAAACTCGCCGCAGAAACAACAATCGTTGGCCCTGTTGGCGTATCCCAAATAAACGAAGCACCCATACCCGCACAAACAGACAGCATGCCAATCAAACTTGCGAGCATCGCCATTTGCTCAGGGCTTTTGGCCAATGGTCTTGCCGCCGCTGCGGGGATAATTAACAAAGCACTAATCAATAATACGCCAACGATCTTCATCGATATCGCGACCACCAGCGCAAGCAATAAAACCAACATGGCTTTTAAGCGTCTCACGGGGTAACCATCAATCTCTGCCAATTCTTCGCTCACCGTTGAGGCTAATAAACCGCGCCATTGCCAAACAAGAAGCCCAGTCACTAATAGTCCACCGGCAAAAACCCACAGTAGGTCATTCTGGTTAACCGCTAATAGATCACCAAACAAATACGCCATTAAATCGATGCGTACGTTATCAAAAAAACTTAACACGACTAAACCAGTCGCTAACGATGAATGCGATAAAATACCCAGTAAGGTATCCGAAGCAATGCCCGTATAGTTATCCAGCTGCAACAGAATTAGCGCTAAAATCGAGCAAGAAAATACCAGGGCAAGGGTTAGATTGAGGTCTAATAAAATGCCTAATGTAATACCTAATAGAGCCCCATGAGCTAAGGTATCGCCAAAAAAAGCCATGCGACGCCACACCACTAAACTGCCTAAGGGTCCCGCTGTTGCGGCAACGCCTAAGCCTGCAAATAAAGGTAATAACCACCAACTAATCATGCTTATGCTCCTTATTTACAGCGTTGTGTTCTGGATCGATATGATCACATTCTTCGCTGCCTTCAACATGTCCATCGGCGCAATGTGTGTGGTCGTGATGGTGGGTATAGTGGGCGAGTTCAGGGGCTAACTCGTTAATAGAGGCAGGAACGACAAGCTGATGACCAAACAACGAATTATATTCATCGCTGATACTGACCTGATCAGGATGACCCGAACAACAAACATGGCCATTTAAACAGATAACCCGATCCGTTGAAGCCATAACAAGATGCAAGTCGTGAGAGACCAACACAATGCCACAACCCAACTCATGCCGTAGCTCTGGTAATAACTGATACAGCTCACGCTGACCTTGTATATCGACGCCTTGCACCGGTTCGTCTAACACTAATAAATGCGGTTCTATTAACAACGCACGGGCTAATAAGACGCGCTGCCATTCACCACCGGATAAGCGCTGCACAGGCTGACTTGCTAGCTCAGTAATTGATAAACGCTCAAGCCATTCTTGCACTCTGGCTTTACGGGCTCCAGGGGCCAGCATTAAAAATCCGCTAACGGATAAAGGCAAACGATCATCGATGCGTAAATTTTGTGGCATATAGCCGATGCGCAAGCCTTTGCGTCGCGTCACCTTGCCTGAGTCAGAGGTATTTAACCCCAATAAAATACGTAATAAGCTCGATTTACCACAGCCATTAGGACCAATAATTGTAACAATTTCATTTTCACTAATGGCGATATCGATATTTTGCAAGACGTGGCGTGAACCCCACGTTTGGTTAATGCCCTGAGCTTGTATAAGAACTTCAGTTTCACCTTTCACCACCGCTAACTCAGGATTCATCGTCCGTTCCTTTGTTAGTGCTGGCGGAACACTGCGGGCAAGTACCGACGATTTCTGTAAGCTGTCGCTCTATCTCAAAACCTTGAGACTTAGCCGCATCTGTCAGCGCCGTAAACCACGGCTCTGCATTCATTTCATCGGCCTTGCCGCAGCCTTTGCATATTAAAAAGCAACTTTGATGTTCGTGCCCAGGATGTGAGCAACCAATAAAGGCATTTAAAGACGCTAAACGGTGTACTAGGCCTAGATCAAGAAGAAAGTCGAGGGCTCTGTAAACAGTGGGCGGTGCAGAGTTAAAACCATCAGCCGCCAAGGCAGGTAATAAATCATAAGCACCCATAGGCTTATGGTTCTGCCAGACCAACTCCAATACCCGCTTGCGCACCGGTGTTAAACGCACCCCTTGCTCTGCGCATAGCGTGGTCGCTTGCTGCAACGCGCTGTTGATGCAACGTTGATGATCATGGGGGTAGTAAGCAGCCGCTGACATGGGAGTTCACTCTTGCAGTAATAAAAGGTTATAATATTACACTTTGATTCTCACTGCATGCCAATTTTATGAAAAACCCTATTATGAAAACACTTACCCTCTTTCTACTGATACTTACTAATCTATTAGCGATCAGTCTATTTTCACAAGCGGCTGAAGCACGCATTTTAGTATCGAACAAACCCTTAGCCTTAATCGCGGCAGCCACTTACCCCGCTGATCAGATTGATATCTTAGTACCCGATGGTATGTCTCCTCATGATTACAGTCTGCGTCCATCTGACATTGGGCTTATTCGTCAGGCCGATAAAATCTTATGGGCGGGGAGTCATGTTGAACCGTTTTTAGCCAAATTTGCACATCAAGAGTCAAATACCGAATGGTTAGATGCAACCGCTCTAATGCAAGAGCTGGGGCTGTATGGCAGCGATCCTCACGTCTGGTTATCCCCAGAACTAGCGATTGCCATCAGCCAGCGTATCGCTACTTGGAACCCCATCAATATTGAGCAAGCACAAAAAGACCAACAGATTTTCACCCACAAGCTGAGAGAACTTGTCGTCAACAGCCGCGCACAACTAGCGCCACTTAAACACTCTGGATTCTTTGTTTTCCACCAAGCTTACGATTATTGGTTTCAAGCCATCGACATTAAACCACTAGGGGCATTCACCTTATCTCCTGAGCGAAAGCCCGGTGTTCGCCATGTGCAGATCATGCGTAACCAATTACAGAATCAAGAAGTCAGCTGCGTATTATCAGAACCTCAATTTAGCCCTGCCTTAATCAATACGGTGGTGAATGGCTTGGTCATACAAAGAGGCGAACTGGACCCACTTGCAGGAAGCAGTGTTGTAACCCAGAGTGCTTATGTTGAGTGGTTGAGCGCGATGACGAAAGCTTTAGCTGAATGCCTTAAATAACGGATAGTTAATAAGCTACTTGATGATTTAATTTTTCCCCCGCATAGTGGTTAGTAGATAGAAGCATAAAAAAAGGATGCTCTGTGATGTCTACAGCCGAAAATTTATTGCATACCTTGCGACAAAAGCAAGAGACCAATTATAAATTAGATGATGAGCGGGAGTCATTGCTCAATGATTTTCAACGCGTTCGCCAGCAATCATTAAAACTCTGCAATGAACTTGAAATCGAAGACTTCGAATTACAGGCTGACGCTTTTGTTAGCCCAATAAAGTGGCACTTAGCTCATACCAGTTGGTTTTTCGAAACCTTTGTTCTTAAAATAATTCCTGATTACCAAGTATTTCATCCTCAATTCGAAACTCTGTTTAACTCTTATTACAATGCGGTGGGTAAGCAATACCCTAGAGCTAAACGCGGCCTGATGTCACGGCCTACGGTTCAAGAAGTTAAAGCTTATCGTCAGTATGTCGATCAACGGTTGCATAAGCTTCTATCGGCTACGGACACTTTAACCAAGGAACAAAACGATCTTATTATACTTGGTTTGAATCACGAGCAGCAGCATCAAGAACTGATGCTTACCGATCTAAAATATAATTTCTCTTTCAATCCACTTTATCCTATCTACGCCAAGGCTAAGTTCCCTCCGGAGCAAGCCCCTGATAGTAATCAAGATAGCGCTATCGAAGCGCTTCGATTTATTGAATTTGGTGGAGGTATTTATAATTTTGGTAGTAAAGGTATTGGCTTTAGTTTTGATAACGAGACACCGCGCCATCAATATCTACTGCAGGATTTTCGCATTGCTCATCGTTTAATTACTAACGAAGAATATTGTCACTTTATAGATGCTGGAGGTTATCAAAATCATCAGTTTTGGTTGGCCGATGGCTGGGCTTGGGTACAACAAAATAATATTAGAGGCCCACTTTATTGGCAGCTAGAATCTGAAGAAAATAATGGTGAAGTGAATCAAACATCACCGCGCTATGAATTCCGTTTAACGGGTTATGGCCAACTGCATCCTCAACAGCCTGTTACCCATATTAGTTTTTATGAAGCTGATGCCTATGCCCGTTGGGCGGGTAAGCGCTTGCCTACTGAGTATGAATGGGAAGTCGCCAGTAAAAAACGTAAAATTTCAGGCACTTTTGTCGAATCTCAAAGTTTTCATCCTTTGCAATTAGCCACCCATCAAGACCCGCAAGAAAATAGCGCTGAAAATGAAATCAAACAACTATTTGGTGACTGCTGGCAATGGACGCAAAGCTCTTATGCTCCTTACCCTGGTTTCAAAACATCGCTAAGCGCAGTCGGAGAATACAACGGTAAGTTCATGTGCAATCAGATGGTATTACGAGGTGGATCTTGTGCGACTCCTAAAGATCATTTTCGCATAACGTATCGAAACTTTTTTTATCCACAAGATCGTTGGCAATTTACCGGCATTCGTTTAGCAGAAGATGTTTAACGTTATAATTTTAAATTGAAATTGACGTAGGAGTTCACCCGTTATGAATTTATATTCACGGAAAACACTAGCGACTGAATCTTCCCGTAAGAGTTTACGTTTTTTTGATGACCAGCCTGTTGCTAAAAATATTTTAACCGAAGTGATCGCATGCTTGAGTCAGCCGAGAAAAATCTTACCAGCAAAGTATTTTTACGATGAGCAAGGTTCAAAATTATTCGAAGCTATAACGCAACTACCAGAATATTATCCTACTCGGGTTGAGATCAATTTATTACGTGAGCATCGTGAAACGATTGCAACGTTATTAAAAGACGATGTATGGCTATTAGAATATGGCAGCGGGGCGAGTTTAAAAATTCGCTTATTACTGCAAGCTATTCGTCCAAACTGTTATGTGCCAATGGATATTTCTAAAGATTTTTTATTAGCCTCTGCCGAAAGCCTGATGGAAGATTACCCTTGGTTAAATGTTTATGCCGCCTGTGTTGATTATTCTCAGCCTGTTCGCTTACCCGCAGATATGATCACCAGCGCGCAGAAACTGGGGTTTTTTCCGGGTTCTAGTATCGGAAATTTTTCACCTCAAGAAGCGCAGATATTTTTACAAGGCGTACGTAAAACACTTGGCAAAGATGGAGCCATGTTGATTGGTATTGATCTGCAAAAAGACAAACAGGTATTAGAAGCGGCTTATAATGATTGCCAAGGTGTCACTGCGGCATTTAATTTTAATATTTTACAGCATATTAATCGAGTATTAGGTACCCAGTTCAATGTAGATTATTTCGAACATAAGGCGATTTATAGTGAAGAAAAAAGTCGGGTAGAGATGCACTTAGTCAGCACAATGGATCAGATTGTGAAAATCTCAGATACTAATACTGCAGGTAGTGAGTCGAAAAACATTACGTTTCAAGCAGGAGAAAGCATTCATACCGAAAATTCATATAAGTATTCTAAACAAGGATTTACTGATTTAGTTGAAGGCGCTGGCTTTGAAGTGCGCGAATGCTGGTCGGATGAAAAAGATTACTTCGCGATGTTTTATTTGCACTGTTGCTAGATAAAATATTATTAATAGCAAAGAGTGCACACTTTCTTTTAACTAGAGTGAGGAAGATCATCATGTCTAAAGTTGCATGCGAGAGAACCTCTTAGCTAGTGATTGAATTCAGGTAATCATTATTTCAATTATACTTATCAAGTATTAAGTTTAAATGAAGCTCTAATAGATCGAAATGACTTGGCCAGTTGTATTCACTTATGGTTATGAGATTTAAAGCTATTCCGTTCATAAAGCACAATAAGGATTGCATAATTAGCTTCATCTCTTCTTCCTCTAGTCCCTTTAAAGTTTGGCTAATAGCAGGCAAAAATATTTCAAGCATTTTATTCTCAATGCTTGATCTATCAACAAAGTAATTATCTTGGTTATCACCACTATCCTCATTTAAAAAGACCATTCTAAAATTATTCGGATTATTCACCCAGTAATGTAAATAAGTATGGTGGAGCTGTTTAAATAGTTCCTTATCTGTCAATTCTGAATTTACTATGTCATTCAGTTTATTTAGTAATTCTGTAAAAAACTCGTCCCATATAAAGTGTAATATGTCTCTTTTATTGTTGAAATATTTGTACAGTGTCATTGCCCCCATGCCCACTTCAGCAGCAATTCTTCTCATTGAAACTGCATCAACACCCTCTTCATGAAATAATTTTTTCGCAGCTACAATTATAATCAACTCTTTTTTTCTGATCTCAATAGGACTTTGTTTTGGCCTACCTCGTGAAATATTGTCTTTAATGATACAACCCTTTAACTCATAGATACGATGTGTAATTTAACTCAAATAAAGGATAAAGGTCAAACTTCGCTTGATTAAAAGGTACGTGTACTATTTAATCAAGTATATTATTTGATCTGAGGTTTGTTTATGAATATGAAGCCGTTACCTAAAATAGAAGAAAAATTCTGAAATTGGCAACTGTTAAGTGCTGCAAGTATTCTTCATCAGTTAAGGAATCAATGAAATGAAATCTAAAATAATTCAACAGTATTTATATAATGGGACATTTTGGGCGGGAAATAATGTTAAACCAATTAGTGGATGGATTGAAATTTCAAATTCAAAAATTTCCCAGATAGAAGAAGGGGAATTACCAGATCGCTATTTAGGTAAATCATCAATAAATCTAAATAAAGCACATGTATTACCCGGTTTAGTTGATTGTCATTCCCATTTATCGGTAAGCGCTTGGATTCCTTTTACTATTGATGGTTCAGCATGGACGACTAAGAAAAGTTTGCTCTCATCCATTTCAAGAAACAGTAAGAACCTGGATAAAGAAAGTTGGCTTATCGCCTTTCACGCTGATTTTTATCACATGGATCAACTCCCAACCTTAGATGAGCTAAATTCAGCCTCTGGCGGAAGACCTGTTGTCATATCAGATTATTCGCTGCATTTATATTTGGTTAATGAAGCCGCTGTAAAAATTTCGGGAATATGTGATTTTAAATACCCTTCTGGTGAAATTGAATATAAGAAGGGAAAACTTACAGGGTTGATAAAAGAAAGTGCTGGCGGCTATATGCTGGGAATGGCATTAACTAAATTCTCGGAGCATTTTGAAGGACTAAATGTTTATACAATGCTTGAGATGGAAGCAGAGAGGCACTTATCTTTAGGGATTACAGGATGCCATGATCCTAGTGTTCATCCTAGAATTCAGTTTGCTATGGAGAAACTAGAAAAAAAATCACCCTTGAAATTATCTTGGTCTCATGTAAAAGCTCATGAAGATCCTGAGTTTATTCCAGATGAGTTATGCCTTTCATGCGGAACAGGCCCCAGAAGCGCGAAAATATTTTTAGATGGCGCAAGTCAATGCTCATTATGTTTAGACCCTATGCAAATAATGAAAATGTCTGCCTATTCCATTGGAACGGCACTTAAAGGTGATTTTAAAGGGATAAAATCATTAACTCGTACAAAATTAAATTACAAAAATGGATTGTTTTTTTCACCTCACTTAAGGATGAACAAGACACAAGCAAGTCAGATTTTATCTGACTTGGGAAGCGAAGGTCTTAGGCCTAAAATACATGCTCTGGGAAATGAAGCAGTCAATTGCGCCTGTACCGCACTGAAGGAAAGTAAAACAAAAGACGCAACAATTGAACATTTGGTATTTTTAACAGATGAAAATATTGAAAACGTAGCAAGTACGGGTGCTATTGCTTCACTGCAGCCAGGTTTCTTAGAAAACACAAGTGAAATTAGAGATTCAAATATAGAAAAAGTTTTTCATGTTATCCCTGCTAAATCCCTTATGAAAGCTGGGGTGCCAACAGCGCTAAGTTCTGATAACCCGTGCGGCCCTTTAAATCCATTAGAAAATATTCGTAGAGCCGTTAATAGGAATACTTCTTCTGGATATATTTTTGATAAGAAGGAGAGCCTTACTATGTCTGAAGCCATTAGAGCTTATTCTATTGTTGGGAATCAAGCCATACATGGTAAAGAGGGGAAGGGGCTGGAGTTAGGCGCTGAAGCAGATATGACAATTCTAAACGGACATCCTGAAAATAACTTCTCGGAAGTGATTTCAACTTGGATAGATGGTGTAGAGGTTTACTCTAGATAAAATAGATCGTCAGTTGGATAATCCTCCCTTAGATTAATAGGTCACAGAAGTAGGAAGTACCTGCTATTGAAGCAGGCTTTTCTTTGACCGCTAACGTTTAGTAAAACCCTCGCTTAGTACTCAGTCTCACGATGGCTAACCAGCTTTAAGAAATACTCCATTGGGTCTTTCTCGGTTGTTACTAAGGCCGCCATTGGATCTTTCGCGATTACTTCAGCTTGGTGCTGCTGAGTCATCAAACGACTCATCCAAAAGCGTAGCGCAGCGCCACGCAAGCATAGACCCCAAGACTGCTGCTCAATCGGAGTTAACTCACGCACAGATTGATAACCAGCAAACAACGCTGGCAGTAAATCAGTTTGCCAACTCCCAGCGCTGTTTGTACACCAATCGTTGGCTACAATCGCCAGATCAAATAACCAAGCATCTTGGCAAGAGTTATAAATATCTAAAATCGCACCAAGCTGATCGCTGCCATCTTCCATACGCTCGAACAACGCATTATCGTGAAATAAATCGCCATGGATTAAACCTCGAGGAAGCTCATACCAACGTTCAGTATTTGATTCTTGAAATTCAACTTCGTCGATCAGGACCTGCTGCTGTTCATCTGTCAGTAGCTCGCTCTTCATGCTTGCTTGAATGAGCTCGCGGCCAACTTCTGGCCACCAACGCAGACCTCGATTATTTTCTTCTAAATCGTCAAGCCCCTCGCCCGCCAAATGAAAACGCGCCAAAGCAACACCAATTTGAATACAGTGCTGAACATTTAATTTTTCTGGATGACTGCCCGGTAAGCATGGGCATAGGATTGCTGGTTTGTCTTTTAACTCGTGTAAATAATGCCCACGGTTATTGGCAATGGGGCCAGGAACGGGCACTTTCTGCTCCGCTAAATGACGGCCTATTTTAATAAAATTTTCGACCTCATAAGCCTTGTGATGTTCGAATAATGTCAGCACATACTGTTGGCCACCGGCAGCGACAAGGAAATTAGTATTTTCAATGCCCGCACTTATGCCTTGATGATTTTCATAATCACCTAAAGAAAATTGACTTAGGTAAGCAGCGACTTCCCTCGCTGAAAGATCAGTATAAACAGACATGAATAGTGGACTTACATTTTATCAAGGGTTATCAGAAAGAAGGTGAATGGCATAAAACCACTCACTTTTAATGTTCTCAAGGTCATGACTCGCTTCTACCAGCGAAAAATAACCCAGCTGGGCACAGAAATATCCGGAGCATCTGATTGGATATACTGACCATCTTCAGAATTTTGAACATCCGAAGGTTTTAAATAATACGGCTTACCATACTTTGGCACGACTTTAATCTCAACAATTTGGCCACCACGGCGATACTCATAGAAAGTTTTATCGCCGTCATTACGAATAACAACCTCTTCACCGGCTGGGGATGCGGCGAAAAGAGGAGAACATATCAATGCAAAAGCGCACGTGAAAGCCACAAGTAGAGAACGCATCATGGTAAGCTATACCCTATTCAAATATTAAAAATTATTTCTACTTTTATTGTACTCTCTTTACACCTCAGCGCACTGAGAAACGTATTTAGAATAGCGCGATAACAGAGAATTGTTACGGAACCCTTTATGTCAGAACCTACAGTAGAGTCGATATTAGAGCCTGCATCAGCACCAGCGATTTTAGTCGATGGTTCATCTTACTTATTTCGTGCTTATCACGCCATGCCACCGCTGACTAACTCCGACGGCCACCCAACGGGGGCCATTCGTGGTGTGATCAACATGGTAAGAAAACTTCAAAAAGACTATCCAGACTCTCAAGTTATTGTGATTTTTGATGCCAAGGGTAAGACCTTCCGCAACGACATGTACCCTGAATACAAAGCCAACCGTCCTTCTATGCCAGACGAATTGCGCGTTCAAATTCAGCCCATTCACGACATTATCAAAGCCATGGGTCTACCGCTATTAGTAATTTCAGACGTAGAAGCGGATGATGTAATTGGCACTTTGGCAGCTCAAGCGACTGAAGCCAAACGCGACGTGATTATCTCAACGGGCGATAAAGACATGGCCCAATTGGTTAACCAACACGTTAGCCTGATCAATACCATGACTGATAGCTTTATGGATATTGAAGGTGTGATCGAAAAGTTCGGCGTGCGCCCAGATCAGATCATCGATTACCTATCCCTAATGGGCGACAAGGTCGATAACATCCCTGGTGTTGAGAAATGCGGTCCTAAAACTGCCGTTAAGTGGCTTGCTGCTTATGCAACCCTCCAAGGCGTAATGGCTAATGCCGATGCTGTTAAAGGCAAGATTGGCGAGAATCTTCGCGCCGCGTTAGAATTTTTACCGCTTTCTTACCAGCTAGCCACAATTAAGTGTGACGTTGAGTTAGAACACAATCTACCTGACATCGAAACTCAGCCCGTTGATAAAGAGACACTATTAAAATCTTTCTCTGAGTTCGAGTTTAAAGCGTGGGTTACGGAATTAGGAGGCCAAGTAATAGAGAAATCCTCCGCTAAGTCGTCCGTCAAAAATACAGTCAATGATAGCGCTATTGAAGTGCTTGCCCCGGCGGAAAACATTGAAACCGATTACCAAACCATCTTCGATCAAGCTCAGCTTGACGAGTGGTTTGAAAAGCTAAACCAAGCTGAACTCTTCGCCTTCGATACCGAAACCACCTCGCTAAATTATATGGAAGCAGAAATCGTCGGCATCTCCTTTTCTATTGAGATCGGTAAAGCGGCTTATGTACCACTGGCTCATATTGGTCCCGATACACTTCTAGAAGATGCACCAACTCAGCTTAATCGTGCAGCCGTTTTAGCTCAGTTCAAGCCACTTTTAGAAAGCACTGAACATAAAAAGGTGGGTCAGCATCTTAAATACGATGCTCACGTACTCGCCAACTATGGAATTACGTTAAAAGGTATTCAGTTTGATACCATGCTGGAATCCTACGTACTTAACTCCGTCGCAAGCCGCCACGATATGGACAGCTTAGCGTCGTATTATTTAAATGCCAAAACCACAAAGTTTGAAGACGTAGCGGGCAAAGGCGTGAAGCAAATCACTTTCGATAACGTCGAAATAGACATCGCAGGTCCTTACGCCGCAGAAGATGCCGACATCACCTTACGCTTGCATCAAACGTTATGGGCACAGCTTAATGCCAGTGATAAGGAAGATTTAAAATCAATATTCGAAGACATCGAATTACCTTTAATTGATGTTCTGACAAAAATTGAAGCCAACGGTGCATTAATCGACGCCGATATTTTGCACGAGCAAAGTGCTCAGCTCTCCAGCCGTTTAATCGAACTAGAGCAACAAGCCCACGATGTGGCGGGGCAGGTATTCAATCTAGGCTCTCCTAAGCAATTGGCGGAAATTTTATTCGAAAAACTCGAATTGCCGGTGGTAAAGAAAACGCCTAAAGGGGCGCCGTCAACGGCTGAAGAAGTCTTAGTTCAGCTTGCAGAAGAGTATGAACTGCCAAAATTGATTTTAGAAAATCGCAGCCTAAGTAAATTAAAGTCGACTTATACCGACAAACTCCCGCTGATGATTTGCCCACGTACTGGCCGAGTTCATACCTCGTACCATCAAGCAACAGCGGTAACAGGGCGCTTATCTTCGACAGAACCAAACTTACAGAACATCCCTATTAAGAGTGAAGAAGGTCGTCGTATTCGTGATGCGTTTATTGCACCGCTCGGCTATACCATGGTCGCAGCAGATTACAGTCAGATCGAATTACGTATTATGGCGCATCTTTCTAATGACGAAGGTCTATTAACCGCCTTTGCTAATGGCATAGATGTTCACACTGCAACGGCCGCGGAAGTGTTTGACGTAACCATCGACAACGTGGAACCCAACATGCGCCGAAGCGCCAAAGCGATTAACTTTGGTTTGATCTACGGTATGTCAGCCTTTGGCCTTGCCAAACAATTAGGCATTGGTCGCAAACAAGCCCAAGAATACGTTGATCTTTATTTTGAGCGTTATCCTGGTGTGAAGTCCTATATGGACAATACACGCGCAGATGCGGCGGATACCGGTTATGTAGAAACTATCTTTGGTCGCCGTTTATATCTTCCAGACATTAAAGCGAAAAATGGACAGCGCCGCCAGCATGCTGAGCGCACGGCGATTAACGCACCCATGCAGGGTACTGCGGCCGATATTATCAAGAAAGCGATGATCAAGGTGGATACTTGGTTAGCAACTGATGAATTTGATGCGCAAATGATCATGCAAGTGCACGATGAATTGGTATTAGAAGTTAAAACTGAGCAACTTTCAGCTTTCTCGGCCAAGCTCAAAGAAATTATGGAAGACGCTGCTGAATTAGCAGTGCCATTAATCGTAGAGGTTGGCTCAGGCAAAAATTGGGGCGAAGCGCACTAATTTTAAGTAAATCGCGTTAATTTAATGTAAAACGCACTAAGGTGGAATAATCGAAAAAGCGGTCTATAATTACAGTTAGGTAAGCAGAAAGCGCTTCCAAAATTTCCATTAGGTCTGACGTTATTTTGATATTAGAAGTAACGTTCCTTTTTCTTCGGTGATTCCCCAAAGATCCGAAGCCTAGCTCGGTTGATTCTCCCAATTATCAATCGGGCTCTTTTTTGTTTGCAAAAAAAAACCTCACGGCTTTTCGCAGTAAAGGCTTTTTTTGATAAGTTCACTCGATAATTAAGTGTTTAAATCATCATTTTCAATATTTTGAACAATTCCTTGGCCTTCACCTTCAGTATAGTCATGCTCTTCATCATCAGAAAATTCAGTATTATCCATAAACCACTTAGTTAGATGCTTACGCAATTCTTTCACGCCATCACCTTTGGTTGATGAAAACATCTGCACCGTCGCCATGTCGCCCATATTAGAAACGGCTTTTCTCACTTGCAACATAGTGGCAGAGGCAGGTCCGCGCTTGAGCTTGTCGGCCTTAGTCAACAAAATATGCAACGGCATATTGGATTCATGAGCCCAATCGACCATAGTTTTATCGAATTCAGTCATTGGATGGCGAATATCCATCACCAAGACCAAGCCGCGCAGACATTCGCGCTTATCTAAATAAGTGCTTAATTGCTTTTGCCACTCAATTTTAATCGCTTTCGGTACTTTAGCGAAACCATAACCAGGCAAATCCACCAAACGATAAGGTGTATCGTCTACCTGAAAAAAATTAATTAGCTGAGTTCGACCCGGTGTTTTACTGGTTCGTGCTAATTTAGTTTGTTCAGTTAGAGCATTAAGTGCACTCGATTTACCCGCGTTAGAACGGCCTGCAAAGGCGATCTCTACGCCTTCCCACTGGGGGCACTGAGTGAACTTTGCGGCACTTTGCATGAACCGAGCTTTGGTATAAATCAATGTTTGTGCATTTAACATAAGGGAAACGTAATGACCGTGAGGAAAATAATGGTATATAATGATCGGCTTTTATAATCCGACGATGAATTGTATCATAGTCGGGGGACTCAACACCGTGCATTTTTACTTAGCTCCCAATGAGGAATTGTCACATGAAGAAAATCGCATTTCTTGCAGCGTTAGTTACAGCGATCAGCTTTAATGCCAACGCTTTTGATGTTGACACGAAATATCAGCAATCCTGTGGTATTTGCCATTCTATGGGTGTTGCAGGGGCTCCTAAAGCCTTTGACGAAGCAGCTTGGGCGCCACGCCTTGCACAAGGTATGGATGCACTGGTTAATAGTGTGAAAAATGGCAAAGGCGCTATGCCACCAAAGGGCCTGTGTAATGATTGTACTGATGACCAGTACAAGGCGTTAATTACCCACATGTCTACTAGTAAATAATTGAATTTTTATAATAATTGGACCTGACGATGAAAAAACTACTGATTAGCTTAATTGTTTCTGTTGGCCTTATGTCTGCTGCGAACGCAGGTACAGGTGATGCGGTTGCAGGAAAAGCCAAAGCAGCCACTTGTGGTGCCTGTCACGGCGCTGACGGTAATAGTTTAGTACCTAATTTCCCTAAAATTGCGGGTCAAGGTGAACGTTATTTAGTGAAGCAAATCACCGAAATTAAAAATGGTGATCGTTACGTTCCACAAATGATCGGTTTTGTGATGGGTTTGAGCGATACAGATATTGCTGATATCTCGGCGTACTTTGCTAGCCAAACGGCCTCTGGCGGTGCAGCTGATCCAGAACTTGTTGAAGCCGGTAAGAAAATTTTCTTAGGGGGTATCGAAGCAACAGGTGTTCCTGCTTGTATGGCATGCCACGGTCCAAGCGGTAAAGGTGTTGATGCTGCCGGATTCCCTCGCTTAGCGGGTCAACATGCTGCTTATACTGAGTCGCAATTGCAAGCGTTCTACAGCGGTGAGCGTCATAACGATGCTAATAATGTCATGCGTGATATTTCATCACGTATGCACATGAAAGAAATAAAAGCCGTTTCTAGCTACATTCAAGGTTTAAAATAACCTATATAGCTTTTTGACAGTTTGTTTTTTTGATCTCTCTACTTAGAAATAAAGTATCATAGAGTACAAAATGCGGCTACGGCCGCTTTTTTTCATTTTCTACATCCATAAAATCTACTCATCGAGCTTCTTCGCAGTGTAAAACAGCTATTGTGCTGTTTAGCGTGACCTTTTCTTACATTAGCCTCTACCGATGGCGGAACCTTTATGCCACAATCTTTGTCAATAAAATCAGTAAATACTAAATTGAACCACTAAATTAGAACCCATCGTTTCGGAGTTACAGATGTTAGGACGTATCCTTACCAGCGCAGTTATTCTTTTTGCCAGCTTTAACAGCCTCGCTGCAGATAGCCATGATCACCAAGAAGCTCCGATTGCCGATATGAGCAAAGCTTATACATTAATCGAGCAACCCCAAACCGTACCCGCTAATGGTAAAGTCCATGTTGAAGAAATATTTTGGTATGGCTGTGGCCACTGCTTTTCTTTAGAAGATGAAATTACTAGCTGGTCTTCTAAACTTCCTGCGGATGTTGCGTTTAGTCGTATTCCAGCCATGTTTGGCAAGTCTTGGGTTATTCACGCACAACTGTATTACATGGGTGAAGTATTAGGCATTACTGAAAAATCACACCGTGATATTTTTAATGCCATTCACATTAATGGCCAGCGCCTACAACGCAAATCTGAACAGAAGGAGTTTTTTGCCGCCTACGGCGTGAGCGCAGATGATTTCGATAAAGCTTATGACTCGTTCACTGTTAAAAGCCGTCTACAGCAAGGCGACAAACGCATCCGCGCTTATCGTATCAGCGGTGTACCAGCGATCATTGTTAATGGTAAATACTTAGTCAATGCTAGCTCTGCTGGCGGCCAAAACAATATATTCAAAGTCGTTGATTACTTAATTGCACAAGAACGTATTAAATAAGTATCTGTTTTAGGGTTCTTGCATGGTCAATCACAGACTTAGCTTATCTGAATTCTTCGCAGCCTTGCCTTATACAGACAAGGCTGCAAATCAGCTCAACCTGATTAGTTTCAATATCCAAGTGGGCATTCAAACCGCCGCTTATCATCACTACCTTACTCGCAGCTGGCAACACCTAATACCACATCGGCAACGCACAGCAACCCTCGACCGTATCGCTAACATACTGCAGCAATTCGACATTGCAGCTCTACAGGAAGCAGATGGCGGCAGCTGGCGCAGCAATTTTATCAATCAGGTGGAGTACATCGCCAGGCAAGCCGAGTTTCCTCACTGGTTTCAGCAAACAAATCGAAACATTAAACCCATTGCTAAACACAGCAATGGGTTACTCTCTCGATTAGCGCCTCATCAAGTTGAATACCATAAACTACCTGGATTATTACCCGGTAGAGGTGCGATGGTAATGAAAATTGGGCAACAAGAACCTCTCTTTATCATAGTATTGCACCTGGCATTGGGGTCCAAAACTCAAGCTGCGCAGCTAGGTTACATTCAAAAGCTTATCCAAGGTGCTAAACACGTGATCATTATGGGGGATCTCAACAACCATGCCGACCAACTGCTCACCCATACACCATTGGCCAAGTTGAATTTTCATTCGGTTAATCCGTTATTGCATACCTTTCCAAGCTGGCAACCACAACATGGACTTGATCATATATTGGTGAGTGATAGTTTACAGATCAATAAAGTTGCAGTTTTAGATACCCCTATTTCAGATCACCTTCCTATCGCTATGCAGGTCCAACTACCTTACAAAATTATTCGTTAATTATTTCTTCATCCAAGACAGCATTTCGCTTAAATTTTTCTATACTCAATTCTATTAATAGTTATATGAGTAAAAGGCTATGTCGCAAGAAAGCGATGATTCAGATAGTACGGTCAATAGATGGCGTAAAAAATATCTAGATCTCCTCGAGCAACATGAACTGCTAGAAAAAATCAGCGAGCACAAGCAAGACCAAATGCGACACGCATTGGTTGTTGTCTCTCTGTTAGCAAAAGGTCAATCAGATAGTATCGATAAACCTCTAGCGACATTACGTGATGCGATTAGACCTAAAAATGAAGGGCGCGGACTTGAGTCCAGCGTGCAAGTGTTACAAGTTGAAGTAAACCGTTTTGAACAACAATGGCAATTTCAAGCGGACCAAGTTCTATTGAGCTTAGAAAAAGCCTCCAAGAACTTATTGCGCCTGCCTTGCTCCAGTGATGAAAAACGCCGCATCAAAAAAATTGTGAGCAAATCAAAAGAACACTTAAAACAATGGTCTGGTTATGGCAAGCAACTGAAGGCTTGGTCTGAATTGCTCTCCGATCTAACCATCGATAATGACCCAGGGGTCATAGCAAAAAACTCTTCTACAGGGTTTCTCAGCCGATTATTCCACAGAACCAAGATACTTTCAGAATCAGAATTTCCATCACCTGCAATATCACAAGAGGAAACTCCAGACTATGACAACATAGAGCAAGACATTAGTACTATGCTAACCAATTTATTAGCTCAGCTGGTTATCCCCTTACGCTACAATGATCAACTAGATGATCTTAAAAGTAAGTTAGTGAGCAAACTTCACCGGTATGAGTTAGTTCCGCTGTTAGAGCAGGTCGCTAATCTAGTGATTGATGCTTTAGGTGATGGCCAGGAAGAATTTGAAAATTTTTTACAAGGTTTAGATCAACGTTTAGAAACGATTCAACAACTGGTTAATAATGCCTCCAAAGGACAAATAAATCGCAGCGACTCCCGTATTGTTTTTGAAGGTATGTTAGAAGGACAGGTTAATGAAATTCGCTCGGTAGTGAATAGTAAAAATAACTTGGGTGAGTTGGGCCATAGTATAAGCGAGCACCTGGGTTTAATAATTCAAGCCATGCATACTTTTAGTTCAGAGGACAATCATCGCGAAATCGAGCTCACGGAACAACTGCGTGATATGCAATTGAAGCTGGATGAAGTTGAAAAATTAGCCGTATCTGCTCAATACGCCATTGAAGAACAGCGAAAAAAAGCCATGCACGACTCTCTCACCGGGCTGCCAAATCGTGAATTCTACCAGCAACGTTTAGAACAAGAGCTGCAACGTATTAAACGCTATGGCGGTAAGTTATCCCTAATGGTCTGTGATGTTGATTTATTCAAACGTATTAACGATAACTACGGTCATCTGGCAGGGGACAAAGTGCTGAATATTATTGCTAAATCACTGCAAAAAAACCTCAGAAGCAGTGATTTTATTGCCCGCTATGGTGGCGAAGAATTTGTCGCGTTGATGCCTGAAACATCGACGGCAGAAGCCAAGATTATTGCTGAAAAATTGCGTAAAAAAATTGAACGAAGCCCGTTTAACTTTAAAAAAGAACCGATCCAAATTACCGTTTCTTTTGGTATCAGTGAATTTGCTCCCGGTGAGAGTGCAGATGAAGTTTTCTCCCGTGCCGATAAAGCCCTTTACGCAGCAAAAGAAAAAGGCCGTAACCAAGTGCAGCTGGGGTAAATTATTTTAACCTCAGCGCTTAGCCGCATTTTGCAGTGCCGCAATACGATCATCAAGTGGCGGGTGACTAGAGAACAATGCTGATAGCTTACCTTCACCACGAATACCAAACGCGACCAACTCACCGCTCAATTCACTGGGCTGGTCATAGGTTTCTTTTAAACGCATTAAGGCACTCGCCATCGCCGCATTACTGGTTAATGCAGCTCCGGCTTCATCGGCACGAAATTCACGACGCCGGCTGAACCAAGCAACGATCGTAGACGCTAGAATACCCAGTATAATTTCAGTGACAAAAGTTGTTATATAAAAAGCGATACCTGGACCCCGTTCATTTTTGAATATCACCTTATCAACAAAGTTACCAACAATACGGGCGAAGAACATAACAAACGCATTCACAACGCCTTGAATCAATGCCAGCGTTACCATGTCACCGTTGGCAACGTGGCCAATTTCATGGCCCAATACCGCTTTCACTTCGTCTTTGTTCATACGCTGTAATAAGCCCGTTGATACGGCCACCAAAGCATTATTTTTGTTCCAACCCGTCGCAAATGCATTGGGCGCTGCTGACTCAAAAATACCTATTTCTGGCATGCCAATACCGGCTTTGTCGGCTAATTCTTGCACCGTACTGTAAAGCCACTGTTCAGAAGCATTTTGTGGCTGATCAATGACCTGCACACCCATACTGCGCTTTGCCATCCATTTAGAAATGAGCAGGGAAATAAACGATCCTGCCATACCGAATACTAAACAGAAGACGAGTAGGTTGCTCAGATTCAAGTTATTACCCTGTTCTAGATAGCTGCCTACACCCAATAAACTCAACGTGATGCTAGCTACCGCGATCACTGCTAAGTTCGTTAATAAGAACAATACAATTCTCATCATCAGAGAATACTCCTCAAAATGGATTAACCAACGACTTATTTCGCGAGTTAATGGATTACTATGACGGAAGTATATATGCCGTTTTTTAGTGAATATTTCAACAATTAATAGAGGCTTGAAAGATTCTTTTGGTCAGCAAATGTCAGCGTATTAAACCTTCCTAATACCCTCGACTTTGCAGGAACTATTAGAGGGCTTCTAGCGGGTACTATTAACAGATGCTAATGGCCTCGAATACTACTAATAACCGGGGCCGATTGCGGCCGCACACCCCTCCATGCATTGAACGATTCCGCCGCCTGTTCCACCAGCATGCCCAAGCCATCGAGGGTAGCTGCAGCATTAAGGTTTGCAGCCCATTGATTGAAGACCGTTGGTTTTGCGCCATACATCATGTCATAGCAGGTGGTATTTTGATGGATAACCGTTTCAGGAATTGGAGGTAGCTCACCACTTAGGCTCGCAGAAGTACCATTAATAATGAGATCGAACGGACCTTCTAATTGATCGAAACCACAGCCACATATTTTACCTATATCGACAAAGTCGGCGGCCAACTTCTGAGCTTTTGCTACGGTGCGATTAGCGACAACCACTTCTGAGGGGTTTTCTTCCAACACAGGTTCCAAAATTCCGCGAACAGCGCCACCCGCACCGAGTACAAGTACCCGTTTACCAGTAATCGCACAGCCATGATTAACCGTAATATCACGCACCATGCCAATACCGTCGGTATTATCAGCATGTATCGAGCCGTCATCTTTTTTGATGAGAGTATTAACCGCACCCGCACGCAAAGCTCGAGATGAATAAGTATCAGCGTATTGCCAAGCATCCTCTTTGAACGGCACCGTCACGTTTAAACCGCGACCATTATGGAAGAAACGATCAGCTTCTTCTTTAAATTTTTCTAGCGGCACCAAGATAGCTAAGTAAATAAGATCTTGCTGGGTCTGCTCAGCAAAAGCACTGTGTATCTGTGGACTCTTGCTATGATTGATAGGGTTCCCCATCACCGCGTATAAATCACTCATACTTAAACCCATTCCTTGTGTGGCAGAAAATCTGTATATAACTTAGCTTCTGGAGTGCCTTCTTCAGGGCTCCAGTTGTAATCCCAATGGGTCACCGGCGGCAATGACATCAAGATCGATTCGGTACGACCATTTGATTGCAAGCCGAAGAGGGTGCCACGGTCATACACCAAATTAAACTCTACATAGCGGCCACGGCGATAGCACTGAAACTTGCGTTCACGCTCACCAAATTCCATCTCTTTACGTTTAGCCACAATGGGACAATAAGCATCGATATAAGAATTCGCGACCGCCTGCATAAATTCAAACGACTGCTCGAAGTCTATTTCCCCATGCCAGCTATTCAAGTCATCAAAGAATAAACCACCGACTCCGCGATTTTCATCACGATGCTTCAAATAGAAGTATTCATCACACCATTTTTTATACTTCGGATACACATCTGCGCCAAAAGGCTCACAGGCATTCTTTGCGGTCTGATGCCAAAAGATCACATCTTCTGCAAATGGATAGAAAGGCGTTAAATCATAACCACCGCCAAACCACCAGATCGGTTTTTCACCTTCTTTTTCCGCGACAAACATACGTACGTTAGCGTGAGAGGTCGGCACATAAGGATTACGTGGATGAATAACTAATGAAATGCCCATCGCTTGGAAACTTCGGCCGGCGAGTTCTGGACGTGCCGCTGTGGCGGAGGCAGGCAGGTTGCTGCCCATAACATGAGAAAAATTAACACCGCCTTTCTCGATGGCCACCCCTTGCTCTAGAACACGACTACGACCGCCGCCCCCTTCTTCGCGCAGCCAAGATTCTTCAATGAATTGGCCGCCACCATCTTGCTCTTCTAATGCCGCACAAATACGGTCTTGTAAATCAAGCAGGAAGCTTTTAACGGCTTCAATTTCTGTATGAGTAACTTGTTCAGTTTTAGACGTGTTTTGGCTCATGTCTTTTGACTCTTTTAACTAAGTAAATATTGGTGATTATCTTACTCTTCGACCATCAAGAGTACGAATTTCTGAAGGTTTGGAATAACCCCCTAGCTCGCCAGGTAAAATATAACTGAGCTGGTCATGAAAGTAATGACGCACGTCAAGAATGGACATCGCGGCTGCCAAACCGGCAGGGTTGGCAGAGGTAGAAATTATTGGCCCAACTTTCGCACATAACGCCAGCACCTGAGGATGACGACTAAAACGCACCGCAATACTGGTATGTAGACCACGCACGGATTCTGGCACCGATAACTTACACGGCAAGACCCAGGTAACTGGGTGAGGGAAATCTTGCTCGATCTGAGCAATATCTTTTTCAGCTAACGGTAATAAAAAGCGCTCGATATCAGCCAACTGAGAGCACAAAACAATCATGCCTTTTTCTAACGGCCGCTGCTTAAGGCGCAGAATCTCGTTAATCGCGGCTTCCTCTGTCCATAAGCATCCCAGTCCCCAGACGCCTTCCGTTGGGTAGGCAATAACACCACCGGCTTTTAAGCTAATCACCGCTTGCTGTAAGTGAAATTTTTCAGGGGAATCGGGCATAATAAACTCGTTTTCACAAAATAAGATTTCAGCAGATTATAAAGGATGAACAATCATTCGCACACTTATTCTAGTTAAATCGCCTTGCCTGAGCTTACAGACGAACATAACCCCCAGGCGTTTGAGCTACATGGCCTTTTAGCTCCATTAGAATTAACTGCTGCGCGACCTCCGCCACACTTAATCCGGTACGATTTACGAGACTATCAATCGACGTAGGAACCACATCTAAAGCTTGATAGACGATTTTCCCGGTACCCGCTAATTTTGGTCCTGATTTAGCAACCTCAGCTGATGCACCAAAGAGATCGTGTTGATTTTTTGCCCGACCTTCTACATCGATACCCACCGCTCGAGTTTCAATCGCTAAATCTGAATTGATGAGGTTAATAATATCCACCGCATTTTCAATTAAGTTAGCACCTTCTTTGATCAGTTGATGGCAACCTCGAGTGAGTGGATTGGTCACCGCCCCTGGTAAGGCAAACACTTCTCGACCTTGCTCAGCGGCGAAACGAGCCGTAATTAAAGAACCACTTTTATACGCAGCTTCAATCACCAGAGTCCCTAAGCTCATACCGCTAACGAGACGATTACGACGAGGAAAATGCTGAGAAAGGGCCTTGATGTCCGGTAAGTGTTCCGATAATAAGACCCCACCACTCACCACGATATGATCGGCTAAAGCTTGATGTCGCTTAGGGTAGATTTCTTCTAAGCCCGAACCTAACACCGCAATGGTTTTACCATGGCCCACCGTCGTTGATTTATTCAAAGCGCCTTTATGCGCTTCGCCATCAATGCCTATCGCTAAACCACTAATTACATGTAAGTCAGACGTTACTAGCTGTTGAGCGATAGTGAACGCTTGCTCTCGCCCATAATAACTTGGATTGCGACTGCCTACGATGGCGATACTAGGTTCGTTTAAGACTTGGGGATTACCGCGATAGAATAACAAGATAGGGGCATCTCGTAAGGCACTTAACGCTTTTGGATAGGCTTCATTATCAGGCGTTAGTACCCCACAATCTGGCTGTTGGCACCACGTTTGAATTTTTTGCCAACCGGCTAATACGAAAGGGGTTAAATTTCCACTCGATGCATTGGCCTGCTGCCAAGTATTAGCAAGGTCAGGCTTTAGCCCTAGCGCAATTAAGTCTTGGGCAGAACATTCAGCCAGCGCTGAGCATGATGGCAACTGCTCTCTGATTTTATTCAGCGCAATACTGCCAATGCCTTGTATGCTTGATAGTGACCACCAAGCGAGGAGCACCTCATCCTTGAGCATGCTATCTCCTTTTTTTATTCTTTAATAAATGCCTAACTAAAAAGGGCTACGAACCTGATCGCCTACGTTTAATGATCGACTTGCTTTCGTTACTAAGGCATACGATAACTTTTCGTAAGTGCGAAAGACCATCAACTGGCCAGCTTTCTCTGCGGGCAGACGTACTTTTTCTTCTTTAGTGCGGTCACGAACCACTTGCCCACGCTTCATAATATCCAATATCGAACCTGCGCTAATACCGTCGCGTTTACCTTTATTGATCACAATCATGCTGTATTGACCAATTTGAGTAATACCGCCTGGGACCGATATAATGAAACCATCAACATAATCAGCAGGGGCTTTTGGTTGAAAACGTGTTACCAGCTGACGATTTTCAGTGGTTAATAAGCGATCACCTTCTATAATTTGCTGATTGGTTTTAACCAAATCAAGCTTAACGATGTCTTTTTCGTTACTAACAACATTCGCCAAACCAATTTCCATGGCTTCTAAACCGAGTACTTCTTCCGTAATAGGATCTTTATAAACAACGCTTGCACGGAAAATGCCGTAAGCGCTGGCAATTCCCTCACTAAAATCACCACGACCGTATGCGGTGCCACCTGCACCATTCATAATTCGACCGCCACCGGCAGCAAGAATATAAGGTGCCTCTTCCAACTCACCCGCTTCAACAATACGATTACGAGTAATGAATGGCATAATCGCATCCATTGGAATAGTAGGAATCGCTGATTCAATCGGCTCAATACGAGCTGTGGGGCTCATTTTTACCGTACGGCTTTCCAGTCCACGCTCAACGACGGCGACCTTTACTTGACCATCAATCGTCATTAACCCAAGAATATCTCCGGGAAAGATTAAATGAGGGTCATTAATTTGTGAATTCTGGTACCAAATATTTGGCCATTGCCAAGCGTCGTCAGTATAGCGTTCAGCGATACCCCACAAGGTATCTCCTTTTTTAACGGTATATCGCTCTGGAGCGTCTTGTTTTAGAGTTAAAGCGTGACTAATAGTGCTTACAACTAGAAAAATCGCAGTAATTAGGTAACGAACTGTTTTGCTCATCCTATAATCCCTTTATCATTGGCGTATTAGCCAACAGTCTTGTTTTGCCTTGTTATTATTGAAGACGCTATTTAGTTTAAAGTAGCTCTATATAGTACATCTTAGCAAGTTAAGTCCCAACAGTTCTATAAGTGCATCACATCTATGGCCATATTAGAGATTTTAGAGTACCCAGATAAGCGTCTGCGTACCATTGCAAAACCCGTTACAGAAGTCACGGATAAAATTCGACAATTAATCGACGACATGTTCGATACTATGTACGAAGCACCTGGAATCGGCCTCGCGGCCAGCCAAGTCGACTTTCATCAGCGTATTGTGACGATTGATTTATCGGAAGATAATAGTGAACCTCAAGTATTTATTAATCCAGAAATCACCGTTTTAGAAGGTGAATTGGAAAGCATGCAAGAAGGCTGCTTATCCATTCCGGGCTTCTACGAAGAAGTTACCCGTATAGAGCACTGCCTGGTAAAAGCGTTAGATCGCAATGGTAAAGCTTTCGAGTTGGAAGCTCGTGGGTTATTAGCCGTTTGCATTCAACATGAATTAGATCATCTAAAAGGTAAGCTAATGGTGGATTATCTATCTCCATTAAAACGTAACCGTATCAAGTCTAAGCTTGAGAAACAGCATAAAATTGATGCGCGCCATAACCGCAGCTAGTTAAGCCGTTTATTACATTTAGTATTGAGACACGTCATGGATGCTCTAAATATTGTTTTTGCCGGTACGCCGGATTTCGCTGCAGGTCACTTGCAGGCCTTAATCGACAGCCGTCATAATGTGGTGGGGGTCTATAGCCAACCCGACCGTCCTGCAGGTCGGGGAAAAAAACTTCACCCTAGTCCCGTTAAGAAATTGGCTTTAGAACATGATATTGATGTATTTCAACCGCTCAATTTTAAGCAAGAAGGTTCAATAGCAGAGCTGGAGACTTTAAATGCCGACATCATGATTGTCGTCGCTTATGGTTTATTGCTGCCATTAGCCGTATTAGAAGCACCGAGAATGGGTTGTTTGAATGTACATGCCTCCATTTTACCTCGCTGGCGTGGCGCGGCGCCGATTCAGCGCGCAATTCAAGCTGGGGATGTTGAAACCGGCATTACCATTATGCAAATGGATGTAGGTTTAGATACAGGCGACATGCTGAGTAAAACCTTCATCGACATTAAAACCGCTGAAACCGGTGGTAGTTTGCATGATCGTTTGCTAAAAAAAGGTCCCACCGCTTTATTGCAAACACTGACGTTATTGCAAGCAGGCGAAGCCATTGCTGAAAAACAAGACGATACCTTCGCCAACTACGCCCATAAACTGAGCAAGGAAGAAGCCTTAATTAACTGGGCTTTGCCGGCGCAAGATATTGAGCTCAATATTCGCGCTTTTAATCCCTTTCCTTGTGCTTACGTTTTGTTAGGTGATCAACGTATTAAAGTATGGCAGGCCATGACGCTGGCAGAACCTACAACGTTATTGCCAGGGACGATTGTCCGAGTCAGCAATGAGGGTGTCGATGTCGCGACCGGCGCAGGTTTAATACGCTTATTAAATATTCAACTTATCGGCAAAAAAGCTATGACGATCCGCGATTTTCTTAATGGTCAGCCCAACTTATTTCAGCCGCAACACATGTTTGCGAGCCAGGCCTAAATCACCATGCATACACCAACAAAGTCCACTGCTAACCCTTCTTCAACCAAGAATATCCGCGCCATCGCTGCGCGGGTATTGACTCAAGTCCAGTATGGTCAATCGTTAGCCCAATGCTTACCCGCAGCGGAAGAGAAAATCGAATTTGACGATATTCCTTTTTTGCGCGAACTTTGCTACGGCAGTTGCCGTTGGTATTTCCGTCTAAATGCCCTCGCTAAAATGCTACTTGAAAAACCTTTCCAAGACCATGATGAAGATTTACACCAGTTATTAATCGTTGGCTTGTATCAATTAGATGTTCAGAAAAAAGCCGCTCATGCCGCCATTTTTGAAACCGTTGAAGCGGCTATCAGCTTAGATAAACCTTATTGCAAAGGGGTTATCAATGCGTGCTTGCGCCGATATGAGCGTGAACAGCTTGAGTTGATTAAATCCCTTGGGGATAATCCAGTCACTTTGCACAGCCATCCTAAGTGGTTAGTGAAAGCACTGAAAAAAGCTTGGCCTGAAAACTATTTAGACATTATGGCGGCGAACAATCAGCACCCTCCGTTTTGTATTCGAGTTAATCAGCTGCATCATAGTCGAGAAGAATATTTAGCCTTGTTAGGGCAAGCAGGGATTCCCGCCAACGCAGGCAAGCATGCACAGCACAGTATTTACCTCGAGCATGCTATGAACGTGTTTGAGCTGCCGGGCTTCGAAGAGGGTTGGTGCAGCGTGCAAGATGAAGCCGCACAACTGGCCGCGGAATTATTAGATCCTCAAGCGGGTGACATTATACTTGATGCCTGCGCCGCTCCCGGTGGTAAAACCTGTCATGTTCTAGAAAGCGCAGCCGATCTCAACGTTACGGCGATCGACCTAGAAGAAAAACGCTTAGTGCGAGTAAACGAAAACCTCGAGCGCCTGCAATTAGAAGCTAAAACCATTGCTTGCGATGCTAACGATATCGATAGTTGGTGGGATGGAATATTATTCGATCGCATTTTATTAGATGCCCCTTGCGCCGCCATTGGCGTGATTCGTCGTCATCCTGATATCAAACTGCTGCGCCGCAAAGAAGACATCGAGCAGCTTGCCGATGTGCAGCTAAGCTTATTAAAGTCAGTGTGGTCTACCTTAAAACCCGGCGGGCGTCTGGTTTATGCGACCTGTTCTATCATGCCGATGGAAAACGCTGCAGTAATAGATACCTTTATCCAAGCACAAAGTGATGCACATGACGACATACAGGTTTATAGTTTGCACGATAGAAGTTGGGGAATAGAAAGTGGACACGGTCGGCAGTTATTTCCTCAACTCGTAATTAAGTCCGATGCCTTCGAATCTGGTGACAAAACAGAGCAAGGTCATGATGGTTTCTATTACGCAGTATTAGAAAAGAAGAAATAGAGTGAAAATAATAATATTAGGTGCTGGCCAAGTAGGTGGCACCCTGGCTGAGAACCTCGCCAACGAACAAAACGACATTACTGTTATCGATACGGATTCGAAGCGTTTGCGCGAGCTGCAAGATTTAATTGATATTAAAACCGTCGTGGGCACAGGATCATACCCTCAAGTTTTGCGCCAAGCAGGCGCTGACGATGCCGACATGCTGATTGCGGTGACCAACTCTGACGAAACTAATATGGTTGCCTGCCAAGTGGCCTATACCCTGTTTCGTACTCCCACCAAAATTAGTCGTATCCGCTCAAATGCGTATTTAAAACAAAAAGAATTATTTAAGTCCGATGCCTTTCCTATTGATGTTTTAATTTCACCTGAGCAGGTGGTCACCAACTACATCAAACGCTTATTAGAATACCCAGGAACATTACAGGTATTGGATTTTGCCGACGAAAAAGTACAGCTGGTTGCCGTACGCGCTTACTATGGCGGTTTATTGGTAGGACAACAGCTTAGAAAATTAAAAGAACACATGCCAACCGCTGATACCAAGGTGGCGGCAATTTACCGTCGTGGCCAATCCATTTTACCCACCGCAGACACCATTATTGAAGTGGATGATGAAGTTTTTTTTATTGCGGCGAAAAACCATATTAAGAAGGTAATGAATGAGCTGCGCCGGGAAGAAGATTCTTATAAACGCATATTAATCGCTGGTGGTGGTAATATTGGCTATCGATTAGCAAAAACCTTAGAAAACAAATATCGCTTAAAGTTAATTGAACACAGCAAAGATCGGGCTAAATTCCTTAGCGAAAATTTATCAAAAACTGTGGTTCTTATGGGCAGCGCGACCGATAAAGCACTGTTAGAAGAAGAAAACATCGATACTGTCGACGTTTTCTGTGCCGTTACCAATGATGACGAAACCAACATAATGTCATCTATGTTGGCCAAGCGCCTAGGCGCACGCAAAGTGATGACCTTGATAAACAAGGCGGCTTACGTCGACTTGGTTCAAGGCGGTGTCATTGATATTGCGATCTCACCACAGCAGACCACTATCGGCAGTTTGTTGACCCACGTTCGTCGTGGTGACGTAGTAAACGTTCATTCATTACGTCGAGGTGCTGCTGAAGCCATTGAGGCCATCGCTCATGGTGATAAGTTAACGTCAAAAGTGATTGGGCGTACCATTTCAGAGATCGATCTGCCCAAGGGAACTACTATTGGTGCAATTGTTCGGGGTGACCAAGTTATTATCGCCCATGAAGATATCATGGTGGAATCCGATGACCATATTATTTTGTTCGTAGTTGATAAGCGTCGAATTCCAGAAGTTGAAAGATTGTTCCAAGTCGGATTAGGGTTCTTCTAAGCATGCATTTTTCTGTTATTGCCCGAGTACTAGGCCTGCTGATGATGATCTTCAGCTTCACACTAGTGCCCCCCATGTTAATATCTGTGCTCTACCAAGACGGTACACTGAATGCTTTTTTATATGCATTGTTAATTACCTTTGGTATTGGTTTTGTTGCTTGGCTGCCAGTGCGCAACCATAAACAAGAACTTAAAACTCGTGATGGGTTTATTATTACTGTCTTGTTCTGGTTGGTATTAGCCTTCTCCGGTAGCTTACCTTTATATTTAGCGGAACAGCCCGGTTTAAGTTTTACCGATGCTTTTTTTGAATCTCTTTCCGGCTGGACAACAACAGGCGCGACCGTGATTACCGGCCTCGGTGATTTGCCCAAGTCTATTCTCTGGTATCGCCAACAACTGCAATGGCTTGGCGGAATGGGCATTATTGTATTAGCCGTTGCGGTATTACCTATGCTTGGTATTGGCGGTATGCAGTTATTTCGTGCAGAAACTCCGGGGCCCGTTAAAGATTCAAAACTTACCCCCAGAATTACTGAAACCGCCAAAGCCCTTTGGTATATTTATCTATCCCTCACTATCGCGTGTGCAACCGCTTATTGGTTCGCAGGGATGACACTATTCGACGCGATAGGTCATAGTTTTTCGACGGTCGCCATTGGTGGGTTTTCAACTCATGATGCTTCTTTAGGTTACTTTAATAGCCCGACGATTGAAGCCGTTGCGATGATTTTTATGTTAATTTCGGTATTAAATTTTGGTCTACATTTTTACGCGTGGAAAAACAAATCCATTATTCATTACTTCCTAGATTCTGAATTTAAATTCTTACTGGCGATTATGTTTGGCGGTGCTTTACTCACCGTCTCTGCACTTTGGTTAACTGATACCTATACATTATCTGATTCCGTTCGCCATGGTTTATTCCAGTTAGTATCCATTGCCACGACGACAGGCTTCGGCACCGCAGGTTTTGCCGAATGGCCAGTCTTTTTACCCGTGCTGTTATTCATGATGGCGTTTATTGGTGGCTGCGCAGGCTCTACGGGTGGCGGCATGAAAGTAATACGCGTACTACTGATTTATAAACAAGGGACTCGCGAAATTGGTCGTTTGATTCATCCCAGCGCAATTATTCCGGTAAAAGTTAATAAACGTACTGTGAATGACCGCGTACTTGAATCTGTTTGGGGCTTTTTCTCTGTCTATATTCTTACCTACATGGTCATGATGGTTGCATTATTGGCGACCGGTCTGGATCACGTAACAGCGTTTTCTGCGGTGGGGGCTTGCCTCAATAATCTAGGCCCAGGTCTGGGTGACGTCGCTGCACATTATGGTGACATTAGTGACGTGGCTAAATGGATATTGTCGATTACTATGCTGCTTGGACGTTTAGAAATCTTTACTTTTCTGGTATTGATGAGTCCTGCCTTCTGGCGTAATTAATACAGTCACCACACTAGTCGTCCCTGCTTACCAGCTAATCCTCAGCGTTAGTAATTAGATTGGGGGCAAGCGAAGTTCTAAAGCTTTGCTAGACTTAATATTAATAGCTTTTTAAATCAATTTTCTTATTTAGCTAATACTTTCAATAACGTAATTGGCTCACACAAGAAGCATGATTCAGTCTTATGATTAATTTGGAAAAATCCTTAACTGGTCGACGAATTTTAGTGATCGACGATCTCGTTGAGGCTCGTAGCTCATTAAAAAAAATGGTGGCTATTTTAGGCGCTGATAATATCGATGCCGCCACCGATGATGTCGAGGCTATGAGTCTCATTCAGGAACATGAATACGACATCGTTCTATCCGATTATAATCTCGGCCGTTCCAAAGATGGCCAACAAATCTTAGAAGAAGCCTATTTCAACCAACGCCTGCAAGCAACTTCATTATTCGTTGTTATTAGCGGTGAAAACGCTATTGAGATGATAATGGGGGCTTTAGAATGTGCCCCTGATGGTTATATAACAAAACCCTACACCCTGAATGTATTAAAAGAACGCCTTATTCGTATTATTACTATTAAAGAGGGGTTACATCAGGTCAATAAAGCAATTGATCAACAAGAATATGATCTAGCAATCACATACTGCCTGGAAATACTCAAAAACAATAAACGCCTGCGTTTACCCGCATCTCGTATTTTGGGTCAACTATTAATACGCCAAGAGCAATATCAACAAGCATTCAACATTTACTCAAAGCTATTAAATGAACGTTCAGTTTTTTGGGCAAAATTAGGGCAAGCGCTGTGTGTTTTCAAGCTGGGTGACCCTAATAGTGCTTTAGCCTTATTAAATAATACCTTGGCCGAACATCCACTTTATGTGCAGTGCTACGACCTGATTGCAGAAATATTATTGACCGAGGATAAACCTTTAGAGGCACAAGAAGCGCTAGAAAAAGCCACCTTGATTTCTCCGAAAGCCACTTTAAGGCAAATGGAATTAGGCCGCATAGCTTTTGATAATGGCGATATGAAAACGGCTAAATCCGCTTTTAAGTACTCTATACGTTTAGGGCGCTATTCTTGCCATAAATCGGTAAAAAATTATTTGCAGTTTGCTCGTTCAACTCAATTATTACTCAGCAATCCAACAGCGCGCCAAACAAGAAATAAAGCGAACGAAGTATTTCGCGCCTTAGGTGAATTGAGACAATACTTCTCTGACGATCAAGACTCATTATTTGAAGCCTCTATTATTGAGAGTAAAATTCATTTCACTATGCAGAATATCGACGAGGCTGAACGCAGTGCCGATAAAGCCAAAGTGCTATTAACCAGCTTAGCAAATCCTAACATCGACTATAAGCTGCAAATGGCTGAGACCTTTGTCGACATTGAGGAGTCGGCTGAAGCCCAAGAAATAATTGATGAATTAAAAGGCTCTAAACTTTCTGATGAACAAACAACAATGTTCAACAAGCTTGATAATGACTTAAACTGCCAAAAACTTAAACGCCAGACCATCCGTTTCAATGATGAAGGAATCGGTCATTATAAACGTGGAGATTTGGAAAAAGCTATTACGGTCTTTGACCAAGCAACTAATGATAAGCAAGCTGGGATCAGTGTATTACTCAATTCTATTCAAGTTAACATTGCCATTATGGAACGCGATAGCCCAGATAAAAAAAGGCTTGATCATGTTCGTTCGCTATTAATTCGCATCGGTGAAGTTAATAAAGATGACGAACGATTTTCCCGCTATACGCAATTAAGAAAAACCTACAAACGCTTATGTAGAGCGTCAGCCGCATGAAACTCGTTTCTAAATTTGAATTTTTGGTTGCAGTTTTTGTACACGATCTTATCAACCAACTGCAAAATCTAGTCCCTGTGTTAAGGGATCAAATTAAATAAAGGCAGATACGTTAAAACGGGTCAGTTTATTTCGTTTAGAAAATAAAGTGAGCGGTGCGATGGATTAAGCTTGGCCACAAGATACTGCCAGCGATGCCATAGAATCTTGCAAATTGCGATTCCTGGTGCTTATTACCATCAGCAACACCGACGTCGGTGCCATGGCCCGTTTGTTTTTACCTTAAACCTAGTGCCTGCACCGCTCAGCACTGCTATAATCCCAAACTTTCGTATCTCCAAATCTACCATTGTTAGTATAGAAGGTCGCATCGTGTCTGAAATAGCATCTGAACAAAGCCGCCATGATATAAAAACTTTTCAAGGCCTCATCGCTGCCTTGCAAGAATTTTGGTCCGAGCAGGGCTGTATTATTAGCCAGCCTATTGATCTAGAAGTCGGTGCGGGCACGTTCCATACGTCCACTTTCTTACGCGCAATTGGCCCAGAATCTTGGAATGCCGCTTATGTTCAGCCATGTCGTCGTCCTACCGATGGTCGCTATGGTGAAAATCCAAACCGCTTGCAGCATTACTACCAATTCCAAGTCGTTATGAAACCTTCGCCGTTAGACATTCAAGAGAAATACTTAGAGTGTTTAAAGGTTATTGGTATTGATACCCTCGTTCACGATGTACGTTTCGTAGAAGATAACTGGGAATCACCCACACTTGGGGCTTGGGGTCTTGGTTGGGAAGTTTGGTTAAACGGAATGGAAGTGACCCAATTTACTTATTTTCAACAAGTGGGTGGCCTAGAGTGCTATCCAGTGACGGGGGAGATTACGATTGGTCTTGAACGAATCGCTATGTACCTGCAAGAAGTTGATTCTATCTATGACTTGGTATGGACCTACGGTCCCGACGGTAAAGCGGTGACCTATGGTGATGTTTTTTACCAGAATGAAGTTGAGATGTCTGCCTACAACTTTGAACATGCAGATGTTGATTTCTTATTCACGGCGTTTGATCAGCACGAGAAAGATTGCGCGCGTTTGATCGAAACTGGTCTTGCTCTACCTGCGTATGAAAAAGTATTAAAAGCGTCTCACGCATTTAATATGCTCGATGCGCGTCACGCAATTTCGGTAACTGAACGCCAAGGTTATATCTTACGTGTTCGTACTTTAGCACGCAGTGTTGCAGAAGCGTATTTCCAATCGCGTCGCATACTTGAATTTCCGTTAGCACCAGAAGATCTTCGTAAAGAAGTTCTAGCCTTAGCCGCTGCTTCTGAAAAAGCAGAAATAGACAAAGCTGCGAAGAAAGCAGCAAAAGAAGCTGCAAAAAATACAAAAACAGGGGCGAAAAAATAATGAGCACTCATTCCAATACTCGTGATTTCCTTGTTGAACTCGGTACAGAAGAGCTACCACCAACACAACTTAAAAAATTATCTGATGCTTTCACCCAAGGCATAGTTGACGGTTTAAATGAAGCTGGCCTTAGCGGCTCCAAAGAACACGGGAATATTGAAGTTGTCTCCTATGCGGCGCCACGTCGTCTTGCCGTTGTGGTAAAAAACCTAGCTGAAAAACAAACAGACCGTGATGAAATTATATTTGGTCCTCCAGCTAACATCGCCTTTGATGCCGAGGGTAAACCGACCAAAGCGGCTCTAGGTTTTGCGAAAAAGTCAGGCGCAAGTGTTGAAGACTTAAGTGAAGAAAACGGCAAATTAAAAATTTCTCGCCGTATTGCAGGTAAAGCAACGAGTGAACTGCTTGCCGCTATTATTCAAACGTCGTTAGAAAAATTACCGATTGCTAAGCGTATGCGTTGGGGCTCTAGCCGCATCGAATTCGTTCGTCCTGTGCAATGGTTAATTATGCTGTTTGGTAACGAAATTGTTAAAGGGGAAGTGCTGGGCTTAACGGCAAGTAATACCTCTCGTGGACATAGATTCCATGCAAATAAAGACATTACTATTTCTGCACCGACTGATTACCCACAAGCCCTGCGTAATGCTTTTGTGCTTGTTGATTACAACGAACGTAAAGAACTTATTCGTGGCCAAGTGATAGCAAAAGGTAAAGAAGTCGGTGGCATTGCGATCATTGATGAAGATCTTTTAGACGAAGTAACCGGTCTTAACGAATGGCCGACCGCCTTAGCCGGCAACTTTGACGAAGACTTCTTACGCGTTCCAAGTGAAGCGTTAATTTCTTCCATGAAAGAACACCAGAAATACTTCCATGTTGAAGATGCAAACGGCAAATTAAAACCTATTTTCATTACCCTGACGAACATTGAATCGAAAGATCCAAAACAAGTAATTGCAGGTAACGAAAAAGTAATTCGTCCACGTTTGGCCGATGCGGCTTTCTTCTGGGATACCGATCGTAAAAATACCTTAGCAAGTCGTTACGAAAAACTCGATACTGTTGTTTGGGTTAACAAGCTAGGAACGCTAAAAGCTAAAACGGATCGTATTGAAATCTTAGCGAAAAAAATCGCTACGGCGATCAACGCTGATACTCAACTCGCACAGCGCGCGGCCAAACTGTGTAAAACTGATTTATTGACTGACATGGTTTTTGAATTTAGTGATCTGCAAGGCATTGCGGGTACTTATTATGCTCAAGGTGATGGCGAACATTCTGACGTATGTGCCGCGATGCAAGAGCAATACATGCCGGCATTCGCTGGTGATACGCTGCCAACAACGCAAGCGGGTATCTGCGTAGCATTAGCTGACCGCATCGATAGTCTAGTCGGTTTATTTGGTCTTGGTCAAATTCCTACCGGCTCAAAAGATCCTTTTGCGTTACGTCGTGCCTCGTTAGGTGTACTTCGCATTCTGGTAGAGAAAGAAATTGATATCGACCTAGGTCAGTTAATTGACTGGAGCATTGAATCGACTTGGGAAACAGATCCTAAGGCTGAAACCAAAGCAACACTTACGGAATACTTGTTAGACCGTTTCAGCGCTTGGTATAAAGACCAAGGAATTGCCACAGAGGTGTTCCAATCAGTTCGCGCTTTGGCTGTCACTAACGCACTCGATATTAATAATCGCGTACAAGCCGTTAACGCTTTCTCTCGAATGAATGAAGCTCAAGCATTGGCCGCAGCTAATAAACGTGTTTCTAACATTCTGGCGAAGAACGGTGGCGATTCAGTGGCTACTGAAATCAACACGCTATTATTAAGCGCAGAAGCTGAAAAAGTATTAGCCGCACAAGTGGCGGCAAAGCAAACTCAAGTTCAGCCTCTGCTAGCCGCCGCACAGTATAAAGAAGCACTAGCGGCACTGGCAGACTTGCGTGCAGCGGTCGATGCTTTCTTTGATAACGTGATGGTCATGGCAGACGATGAAGCCGTCAAAAATAACCGTCTAGCGTTACTGAAACAGCTACAAGGTTTGTTTATAGCGATTGCGGATATTTCTTTGCTTCAGCAAGGATAATTTTAAAGCGTCAGTATATAAGCCTCCATCGGTTAAAACCGCTGGGGGCTTTTTATTACCACGTTATTATTTATAGTAAGCATTAAATTTCAATATAAGAGTTCAAAATTATTATGAACAAGCTCATCATCCTCGATCGTGACGGCGTTATTAACCAAGACTCAGACGATTATGTTAAAAGCCTTGAAGAATGGATTGCCATTGAAGGCAGTTGTGAAGCCATCGCTGATTTATGCAAAGCCGGATATACAGTAGCGGTTGCGACTAATCAAAGCGGCTTGGCGCGTGGATTATTTACTCTTGATGATATTGCAGCAATGCATGGGCGATTGAATGCATTAGTCGAAGAAGCCGGTGGCGAAATCGCAACGATTAAATTTTGTCCGCACGGCCCTGATGATGGCTGTGATTGTCGTAAACCATTACCGGGTCTTGTCGATCAAATTGAAACTGAACTCAATGTCAGTGCAGAAGGTGCGTGGTTTATCGGAGATTCATTACGGGATTTGGAAGCAGGATTAGCAAAAAATTGTAAACCTGTTTTGGTAATGACAGGAAAGGGCGAGAAGACGTTACTTAAAATGCTAACCACCGACGTTGACGCTGAAATTAAGCAAGTGCCGGTGTATACCGACCTTGCTCACTTTACTCGTAAACTTCTAAGTTCTTAAACGCCTGAACTCTTAAAGTATCTAAAGCACCATTGCCGCAATCCAGCCTGCGGCTAATAGCGGCAAGTTAAAGTGGATAAAAGTTGGTATAACAGTATCTGTCATATGGTTATGCTGACCATCCGCATTCAAACCTGCGGTGGGCCCTAGAGTAGAATCTGAGGCTGGTGAACCTGCATCACCCAATGCACCAGCCGTACCGACTAAAGCAACAATTGCCAATGGACTAAAACCAAGCTGAATGCAAAGCGGAACATAAATAGCCGCAATAATAGGAATAGTCGAAAAGGACGATCCTATACCCATCGTTAGTACTAAACCCACGATCAATAATAAAAATGCCGCTAGGGCTTTATTATCGCCTAACCAACTGGAGGCGCCGTTTACTAGACTGTCGATATGACCGGTAGTTTTTAATACTTCAGCAAAACCCGAAGCAGCAATCATAATAAAACCAATCGATGCCATCATTTTCATGCCATCGACTAGAACACCATCAGACTCCTGCCAACGAATAACTCCAGTTGCCGAAAATAATAAGAAACCAGCCAATGCACCTAGTATCATTGATCCTAAATACAACTGAACTGCGAAGGCTAAAACAATGGCCGCACCAGCAACCCATAGTGATTTAGTACTGAATTCTTGCTCGATATGCTCTGTTCTTTCTATTATTGCCTGATCATAACGACGAGGTTTACGGTAACTATAAAATGCAGCAATTAATAACCCAATTAACATTCCCAACGCTGGGATTGCCATTGCAGACATGACCGAGATGCCTTCAGTCGCGAGACCTGCACTGCCCACGTTAGCTAAAAGGATATCGTTCAAATAGATATTACCAAAGCCGATTGGCAAAAACATATAGGGAGTAACAAGACCAAAAGTTAACACACATGCTACGAGGCGGCGGTCTAACTGTAAGCGAGTCATCACTAACAAGAGTGGTGGTACCAGAATAGGAATAAAAGCAATATGAATGGGTATGATATTTTGCGAACTTACTGCGACTAACATCAGACCCAATAACAAGGCATTACGTAACCAAAACGTATCACTACTGCGCTGTTGCTTTTCGCCCCCTATTTGCTTGAGAATTTTCTGAGCTAATAGATGAGGTAGACCTGACAAGGAAATCGCTACCGCAAAACCACCTAGCAGAGCGTAGCTCAAAGCAATACCTGCACCGCCACCAATGCCCGTATTAAAGGCTTTCAGCGTCGTATCGATATCCATCCCGGCAACCCAACCACCGACAAAAGCGGCTACTATCATCGACAACATGACGTGAAGCCGTGCCACACTGAGCACCAGCATCAAAACCACAGCGACTAAAACTGCATTCATATTACACCTTTGTTTAAGGATAGTTGATCATAAAACTGACCAGGTTGTTAAGTTTGCGCAAGATAGCATAGCTACTATAAAAATGTATGTTTTCTCTGAGAAGCTTTTTATATCTTCAAACCTAAATTAACAGATCTTAGAACTTTGCACTCATCGACGTCGCGGGCTCGGGCTCAAGCCAACCTTTTCAATCAAGTCGCATAGAAATAACCATGTTAAAGCTTGTCTTATATCAATACTTTCTTTTGTAACCAGCGTTAAGCTGGCTTTCATTAGAGAGTGTTCCTCGTCAAAATCTATTTAAAGGATATAAATAATGAAAAAAATATTAACCGCTACACTTGGTTTGCTACTGGCCTTTTCAGCAACAATTCAAGCGGGTGAAATGTATGAAGGAAGTTCCGCTTTAAAATTACTCATTGGCAATACTTTAGAAGCAAATTATATAAATGCGGGCGAATGTGGGCGTCACGTTTTTTATGAGTATTATGATAAGGATGGAAAAATTTTTGGTCAAGAGCGCAAAAAAGAACAGTCAGGTGATTACACACATTATGTGGGTAGTTGGGAATTAAAAGATGGAAAGCTCTGCACCTCAGTTTATGGCCGCCCATATTCATGTACTACTTACGAAAAAGTGGGTGAGGATACATTCAAACGTAATTCAGACAAAATGCTAATAAATGATGTAAAAATTCATAAAGGCAAGTATCGTCCTTGCCTATAAATAGCATTCTATATTGTCCACCCACCTATTCTGGTGGCAAGGGTATTGAGTTAATTCAACTCAATATCCCGCACTAAAGAGTTAACATCCTCCCTTAATTTTTTCTCACTCGTGATCTATTTCTTTTTTATTTAGAAAGTAATTTTACTGGTAACTCGTCAATTTTTTTCTATATTACAGCCTAATCATCATACTCACACTTATTGTTGTTACTGGTATTCACGATTATTATACGGTTACTTATAATGAGTTTTTTATAAAAATGTTATTGTGAAAACTCTATAATTTACTATTCAAAAATAATTTTTTATCAAATTATTCATTTCAATATTAATATACTATCTGAATTATTATTTTCTTAATCTTAGAAACATAAAAAAACCCCAGTTGTTTTCACAGCTGAGGTTTTATTTTTATTGATTAAAAGTTCTAAAGTTAGAAGTCTAAATTTGCTACCCGCAATGCATTACTTTCAATGAACTGGCGGCGTGGTTCAACTTCATCACCCATTAGGGTCGTGAATATCTGGTCCGCGGCCACCGCATCTTCGATAGTTACTTGCAGCATACGGCGACTTTCAGGATCCATAGTGGTATCCCAAAGCTGCTCAGGGTTCATCTCACCCAGTCCTTTATAACGCTGGATGTAGTGACCTTTACGCGCTTCGTTTAACAACCAAGCAAGGGTCTTTTTGAAATTTTCGATAGGCAAAATGCGTTCGCCACGCTGAATGTAAGCGCCTTCTTCTAAAACAGCCTGAAGCTCTTGGCCCATATCTGAAATTTTCTTGTAACCTGTTCCCATAAAAAATTCATGGTTGAAGATAAAGTTATGCGGAATACCGTGTTCCATTACTTCAACTTTAAAGTTGGCAGTATTACGCTCGCTATCTTGCTCAACAATAACTTTATAGTGACTACCAGTACGGCCACTTTCAGGTAATATAGCTTGAAATTTATCAGCCCAATCTTTAGCAAAAGCATCATCTTTAAGCTCTGCTTCAGTAATACGAGGCAACTCCAACATCGCTTCCAATAGTAAGGAAGGATAGATGTTTGATGAACGATCGATAATGTCTTGAGTATCGTGATATTTGTTCACAAGAATTTCAAATGCATGGTCACTAATCGCAGGGGCATCTGGACTTGGATGCAAGGCAGATTTCTCTAGAGCAATGTGCGTTAGATAATCAGACAAGGCTTGTTCATCTTTTAGATACTGTTCTTGCTTACCGCGTTTAATCTTATACAAGGGTGGCTGGGCGATGAAGATATGGCCACGCTCAACTATTTCTGGCATCTGACGGAAGAAAAAGGTCAACAGTAAGGTACGAATGTGAGCACCATCGACGTCAGCATCGGTCATGATGATAATTGAGTGATAACGAAGTTTGTCGACGTTAAACTCTTCACGACCAATACCACAACCAAGTGCTTTAATCAGTGTGCCGACTTCTACCGATGAGAGCATCTTGTCGAAGCGTGCTTTCTCTACGTTTAGAATCTTACCTTTTAATGGCAGAATGGCTTGAGTACGACGATCTCGGCCTTGCTTAGCACTGCCGCCAGCCGAGTCCCCTTCCACTAAATATATTTCAGAAAGAGAAGGGTCTTTCTCCTGGCAATCAGCCAATTTACCGGGCAGACCTGCAATATCTAATGCACCTTTACGACGCGTCATATCACGCGCCTTACGCGCTGCTTCACGGGCACGGGCAGCATCTAGCATTTTTCCAACAAGATTTTTAGCTTGCTGAGGTTGTTCTAATAAGTATTCAGAAAACTTTGCCGCCATTTCTTGTTCAACAGCAGTCTTAACTTCACTGGATACTAGCTTGTCTTTAGTCTGTGAGCTGAACTTAGGATCGGGGGCTTTAACTGAAATAATAGCCGTTAAGCCTTCACGGGCATCATCACCGGTAGCATTTACTTTCTCTTTCTTACTCATTCCTTCAGATTCGATGTAGTTATTCAAGGTACGTGTTAATGCACCTCTAAAACCCGCCATGTGGGTCCCACCATCGCGCTGAGGAATGTTATTGGTATAACAGAATACATTTTCTTGATAAGTTTCATTCCACTGCATGGCAATCTCAACGCCAACGCCGGTTGCTTCGTGCATGGCATTGAAATGGAACATGTCGTTAACCGTAGACTTGTTGGTATTAAGATAATCAACGAAAGACGATAAACCACCCTCAAAGGCGAAAACCTCTTCACGGTCACTACGGTCATCTTTCAAGTGGATACGTACCCCTGAATTTAAGAAAGATAGTTCACGTAAACGCTTTGCCAGCTGATCGAAATGATACGTTGTTTGAGTAAAGGTTTGTTCACTTGGTTTGAATGAGACTAGGGTTCCCGTAGTTTCAGAAATACCGACTTCTTTAAGAGGGTAATCTGGGAAACCATGGGTATATTCCTGCTCAAATATTTTACCTTCACGGCGGATGGTTAATTTAACTTTTTCCGATAGAGCATTTACTACAGAGATACCAACACCGTGAAGACCACCCGATACTTTATACGAGTTATCATCGAACTTACCGCCCGCGTGAAGGACCGTCATGATCACTTCAGCCGCGGAAACACCTTCTTCTTCGTGAATGGCGGTAGGAATACCACGTCCGTTGTCGGATACAGAGATTGAATTGTCTAGGTGAATTACCACCTCAATAGTATCGCAGTGTCCCGCTAAGGCCTCATCGATTGAGTTATCGACCACTTCGAATACCATGTGGTGTAAGCCTGTGCCATCGTCCGTATCGCCAATATACATTCCTGGACGTTTACGTACGGCATCAAGGCCTTTTAAAACCTTAATACTCGATGAATCGTAAGCTTGTTCTTCACTCATACTCTGTCCCCTAATGAGATAACTCGCATTCAATGCCGTCGCACTGGATCGTGTAAAATTCAAATTCGTTATTTTTACTAATAAACATTCAATAAAGCGTTTTATTGAATACTCACTAATTTGTATTCATCTTTTAAAAATTAGATCTTTTATGCCTTTATCTAATCTTCAGTCCCTAGGCTGATGGCGTTTTATCGCTAATATGCCCTTGTTCCACGTGGAACATTTTACATCCGGCAGGCTTCCATTGATCACTAATACTGTTGTGTTCAATGCTGGTAATAAACACCTGACATTTTAAATCTTCTAGTAGCTGACACAAAGCAAAGCGATGATTCTCATCTAACTCAGAGGCTAGGTCATCTACAAGGTAGATTGTACTGCGCTCTGTCTCTTGCTGAAACAATACGCCCTGAGAAAGCTTCAATGCCGCCACAACCGCTTTTTGTTGACCACGAGACAGTATGTCAGCAGCATTCATATTGTCGACTTTAATACGAAGCTCCGCTCGCTGAGGTCCTGATTGAGTATGCCCAATCTGTAAATCTCGTTCACGCTGTTTGTGCAATATATCAATTAAATCTGACTTCTTTTCCCATCCAGGATAGAAGGATAATTGCACGTCTAGATTAGCATCTAATCGCCTTAAAGTATGCTGAAAAACAGGCAGTAATCGCTCTATATAGGCTTTCCTTGACTCGTTTACTGCGTTCGCCGCTTTAACGAATCCTTTATCCCAAACATCCAGCCATTCAGGCTGATGTTTCTTTAAAACCGCGTTACGCTGTTGCAGCAGTTTTTTAAATTCTCGCCATCGTTCTAGAAAAGATTGTTCCACGTGGAACAATCCCCAATCAATAAATTGACGTCTCTCTTGCGGAGATCCTGATAGTAATTTAAATGTATTGGGTTCAATAATTTGAACAGGTAACCAAAATGAGGCCGCTGCTTGAGAGTGAAGGGCTTCACCATTTAACTTTATTGCTTTGTCCCCACTTCGACTACGACGAACGCCTAGGCGGCCATAACCTAGACGATTATCTTCAATTTCAGAGAATAATATACATTCATCCATATCGAACTGAATAACGGGTTTTAGTAGATGATGACGAAAAGATTTTCCAGTGGCAAGAATATACACGGCTTCAAGCAAACTGCTTTTACCACTGCCATTTTCACCATAGATAAAATTAACCCCCTGAGCGGGGGTTAAAGAGAGCGGCTGTAAATTGCGCACACCACTTAATTTTAGACGCTTTATCGGCATAAAAAAGCTGACATAGAAAGAGCTCTAGCCGTTATAAACGCATAGGCATAACAACATACAGCGCATCACTGTTATCAGACTCCTCCAATAGCGCGCTGCTATTAGCATCCGATAAAGTAATTTTAGCTTGATCAGTTCCAATAACACCCAACACATCTTGAAGATAACTGACGTTAAATCCAACCTCTAAGCTGTCGCCTTGGTAATCTACCGCGATAGATTCTTCCGCTTCTTCTTGCTCTGGGTTATTAGCAAATACTTGCAAGTTACCTGACGTTAATAAGACACGAACACCCCGATATTTTTCGTTAGAAAGAATCGCAGTTCGAGCGAATACTTGGCGTAATTCCTGACGGTCAGCCAAAATCACTTTATTACCATTTTTCGGAATAACGCGACCATAATCAGGGAATTTACCGTCTACCAATTTAGAGGTGAAGGTAAAATCTCCCGTTTCCGCACGAATATGATTAGGGCTTAAAAGTAAAGTTACGCTATCTTCAGGCTCAGTAAGTAGCTTACTTAATTCCAAAATACCTTTGCGTGGGACGATAAGCTGCAGCTGAGTTTCAGGACCACTAGCTTCTACGATACAGGTTGCTAGACGATGGCCGTCAGTAGCAACGGAGCGCAATGATGAAGCATTCACTTCAAGCAGCATGCCATTCAAGTAATAGCGTACGTCTTGTTGAGCCATAGCAAAGGCTACACGCTCTATAACACGTCGTAGCTTAGCTTGTTCAACAGTGAAAGGTTGTTCACCATCAATCTCTTCTATATTAGGAAATTCTGTTGCCGGTAAGCTTGATAAAGTAAAACGTGAACGACCAGAACGTATATTAATACGCTGTTCGTTTTGTTCAAACTCAATCATTGAGCCATCAGGTAATGAACGTACTATGTCCATTAGCTTCTTACCAGGAACGGTTATTTCACCTTCCATTGCAACTTCTTCCAAAGTTACGCGACCCACCAGTTCGACTTCAAGGTCGGTGCCGGTGAGTGATAGTTGCTTACCTTTGACATCTAATAATATATTAGAAAGTACTGGTAAGGTTTGGCGTTTTTCAACAACACCAGCAACAAGTTGTAATGGGCGCAGTAGTGCTTCCCTAGAAATTACGAACTTCATGTTTCTCCACTTTACCCGTCTAGGTAGTTAGTGAGCGCATTAGGTTTTTATAATCTTCCCTAATGTCCGCCATTGTTTCTTGTAACTCTTTAATCTTACGACAACCGTGTAGGACAGTCGTATGATCACGTCCACCAAAAGCTTCACCGATTTCGGGAAGACTATGATTAGTTAATTCTTTGCTTAAAGCCATAGCAACTTGTCTTGGACGGGCAATTGATCGAGTCCGTCGTTTAGACAACAAATCTGACAGCTTAAGTTTATAGTATTCTGCAACAGTTCTCTGAATATTATCAATACTAACCTGTCTGTCTTGCAAGGCCAGTAAATCTTTCAAAGATTCTTTAATAAAAGGTAGAGTAATCTCACTGCCGGTAAAATGCGAGTTCGCAATCACTCGTTTTAATGCACCTTCAAGTTCACGTACATTTGAACGAATTTTTTGTGCAATAAAGAAAGCCGCATCGTCAGGTAGATGTACGTTCGCCTGATCTGCTTTCTTTAATAGAATAGCAACACGAGTTTCTAACTCAGGAGGTTCAACGGCTACGGTTAATCCCCAACCAAAGCGACTCTTAAGGCGTTCTTCTAGACCATTAATTTCACGTGGATAGCGATCACACGTTAAAATCATTTGCTGGCCACCTTCTAACAAAGCATTAAAAGTATGGAAGAACTCTTCTTGAGAGCGTTCTTTGCCCGCAAAAAATTGAATATCATCAATTAACAATGCATCAAGGCTGCGATAGAAACGCTTGAATTCATTGATAGCGTTCAACTGTAACGCTTTTACCATATCTTGCACAAAACGCTCTGAGTGAACGTACAGGACTTGAGCATTGGTATCTTTAAGCTGCATGTGGTTACCCACCGCATGCATAAGGTGAGTTTTACCTAAGCCAACACCCCCATATATAAACAGTGGGTTGTAAGAACCACCGGCATTCTCTGCGACTTGCTGAGCAGCAGCGTGGGCCAACTGATTTGATTTACCTTCTACGAAAGTATCAAAGGTAAATGTCTTATTAAGAAAGCTTTGATGCTGAATACCCCCTTCGACTTGAACTTCACGTCTACCTGTGGGCTTTGCACTGAACGAACCAAACCCTGGAAAAGATGAATTAGCGGCGGCTCTATTGCCTCGATTTACCGGCAAAGTTGCTTGTTCTATATCTAAAGAACCTTGCAGTGGCGCATTGGTATCTTCTTCTTCTAATACATCCATCGCAAAGGATGGCTTTCTGTTAACAGAAGCTGTTTTTAAAGGGGCAGGTTTTTTGATTGGTAATTTGGGCATAGGAGTGGGAGCAGGAGCAGATTTTGGCTTGGCTCCAACTATAGAGACTCCAACTTCAATCATAAGACCGTCGTTAATCTCACAGACAATTTCATGAATTCGATGAAGATATTTATCTTTTACCCAATCCTTAACAAAGCGGTTAGGCGCACGTAACAAAATACTCTCACCCTCTGCTTCAACTTGCAGTGGACGAATCCAAGTATTGTATTGCTGCGAAGGCAGTTCATCCTGCAAATAATCTAAACAACGGTTCCAGAGCGCCTCAGCCACCTACATCAATCCTTAAAAAATAATACAAATAATCTAAATAACGATTGTACCCTAAAACAACGAAAGTTATCCACAAATAACCATTCAAAGCATGATTAAAGGGTAGAGTATGTGTGTGGATAACCGAGCAGGAGTTTAAAATAGAATGTTAATAAATAATATTGATAAAAGACCCCTGTGTAGAACTCGCGACTTATACACTGCTTACCCTCAACCAATACCTAAGCTGAGGGTTGCTTAAACATGTTTTATATTTCTGGTAAGTTATTGTTTAATATAACTTTTTTATGGTTATCAACAGAAAATGAGCTGCGTAGTAACAGTAATAATATTAAATAAAACATTACTTATATACATAAATACATAAACATTAATTAATAAATCTTTAAAAGACGTTTGTCAGTAAAATCCAGTTCAGCGGAATGATTAAAATAAATACAAATTACCATTGCGTCCTGGTCAATATTTCAATACAATCTCGGCCTAATTTTTAAACCCTAAATCTACATCTTGTGTGGATCGGATGAGTAATTGTTATGAAACGTACTTTTCAACCAAGCGTATTGAAGCGTAAGCGCAACCACGGTTTCCGTGCTCGTATGGCTACAAAAAGCGGTCGTCAGATTATTTCTGCACGCCGTGCCAAAGGCCGTACAAAGTTATCAGCTTAATATCGCTTTAGTCAGCGTATGAATACTTTTGAATTTCCTAGATCCGTTCGCTTATTGAGCCCTGGGGACTTCTCCCAAGTATTTGATAACACCGAGTTTAAGGCCAGTAATCGATATTTGTTGGTTCTGGCTACTCCGAGTAAAAGCGGCGATTCTCGCTTAGGTTTTGTAATATCTAAGAAGCATGTAAAACACGCTGTTCAGAGAAATCGTATAAAACGTATTATTCGTGAGTCTTTTCGCCTGAACCAGTATCAGATGGCTGACAATGATTTTGTTATTTTGGCGCGTCCAGGGATTTCTGATCTCGAGAACAGCGAAATACGTGAAATGATTGATAGTCTCTGGTTCAAGCTGAGGCAATCTAATGGCAAACGATCCAGTAAAAGTAAAAAACGCTAGTCCAAAAGTTCCGACTTTTGTTGCTAAGTCATGTTTATTACTAGTTAATGTCTATCGTTACGCAATCAGTCCTTTATTTCCCAGCCGATGCCGTTATCATCCAACATGCTCTGCGTATGCGCACGAAGCTATTGTTAGATATGGTGCTTTGACCGGTGGAAAACTGGCCATGAAACGCATATTGCGTTGCCATCCTTGGGCAAGTCATGGTGTAGATCCTGTACCAGAACTTAACCCTTCCCACTCATGCTGTAGACGGAACCTTTAATTATGGATATCCGCCGTTTTGCCATAATATTTGGCTTGGCTATTTCAACTTACTTTTTAATTCTTGCGTGGAATGACGATTATGGTCAAGCCACGGTTGCTAATGCTCCCATTGCACAAAACACTACAATTCAAGTTGGTGATTCACCGCCTGCGAGCGATATCATTGCTGCTGGGGAATCTTCAGTTGATGAAAGTGACATCCCTACTATTGTTCCTGCTATTTTAGAGCCTGCAATAGAGGTATTTGAGAATACTCAGCTTATTCAAATTAAGACTGACGTATTAAACGTTACGATCAACCCGTTAGGGGGTGAAATCGTAGAAGTGTCCTTGCCAGCGTATCCTGCAGATATCGCAGATAAAGACATTCCTTTCGTTTTAATGGAAAACAATGCTCGTCGTGTCTATGTGGCACAAAGCGGTTTGTTGGATAGTAAGGGTAAGCAGTGGGAGAAAACTCAAGCGTACTCGACCTCTCAAGTTAATTATCAGTTAGACGATGCCTCAGATACTTTAACCGTAGAGTTAAGTACTCAATTGAATGACGTTGAAGTGAAAAAAGTTTTCACTTTCCAACGCAATAATTATCTTATCGATGTGCAGTACCAAATTGCTAACAACTCTGATGCGCAATGGCGCGGTGTTTTCTTCGCTCAGTTGAAACGTGATCGCTCAGAAGACCCTCAACAAGGTAGTTCAATGGGTATGCAGGCTTATTTAGGCCCTGCCATTACGACCAATCTATCTAAATATGAAAAAATCAGCTTTGACGATATTGATGATAAACGTCTAGCCAAAACCGTTGACGGTGGCTGGGTTGCTATGCTCCAGCATTACTTTGTAGCTGCTTGGGTTGCCAATCCAGATGAGACACACTCTGTGTACGCCAAGCCTAATAAGCAAGGTGAATACATTGTGGGATTTCATAATGGTAAAACGCCATTAGAAGTTGCTGTGGGTGAAACTGGTACCGTAGGAGCCCAGCTTTATGTGGGTCCAAAGACTCAATATGTACTCGCTGATGTCGCTGAAAACCTTGATCTAACCGTTGATTATGGTTGGTTATGGTGGATTGCACAGCCATTGTTCGCGATTATGAACTTTATTGAATCGGGTTATATTAACTTTCTTGGTATGGTCGAAATTGACCTAGGTGGCGGTGTTGGTAACTGGGGTGTAGCGATTATTCTACTCACCGTTTTTATTAAGCTATGTTTTTTCAAGCTGTCTGCAACGAGTTATCGTTCAATGGCAAACATGCGTAAGGTTGCCCCTAAACTCGCCGCTATTCGTGAACAGCACGCTGACAATAAAGAAAAATTAGGCCAAGAGATGATGGCCCTGTATAAGAAAGAGAAAATCAATCCATTAGGGGGTTGTTTACCTATTCTCGTACAAATGCCGGTATTTATTGCATTATATTGGGTACTTGCAGAAAGTGTTGAGCTTCGTCAGGCTCCTTTCATGTTGTGGATTAACGACTTATCTGCAATCGATCCATACTTTGTGTTACCGCTATTAATGGGTGCGAGTATGTTTGTGCAGATGCAGTTAAACCCAACACCTCCAGATCCAGTTCAAGCCCGTGTTATGAAGCTAATGCCTATTATCTTCACCGTATTCTTCCTGTTCTTCCCATCAGGTCTTGTACTTTATTGGGTAGTGAACAACTTGCTTTCAATCACTCAACAGTATGTGATTACTAAGCAAATTGAGAACGCTGATACCTAATACTGATATTAAAAGTACGCAGTATTTTAACTAGATCAATTAAAAAGGCCGCTGTCGAAAGACAGTGGCCTTTTTTGTGGATAAAATAAAGCTTAAGAAGATTAACTTGTTATTACCCTCCGCTCATTGAGAATTTTCATGCCTGCATTTGAAACTATACACCAAGATACTATTGCCGCAGTTGCGACAGCACCTGGTCGAGGTGGCGTCGGGATTGTGCGCGTATCAGGCGATAAAGCTCAAGAAATTGCATACGCCGTTCTCGGGTTACTGCCTAAACCTAGATACGCACACTATGGGCCTTTTAAGGATGCTCAAGATAATGAGTTAGATGAAGGTTTAGGTTTATTCTTTCCAAACCCTTACTCATTCACCGGTGAAGATGTTTTAGAGCTACAGGGACATGGCGGGCCTGTTGTACTAGATTTTATTCTACAGCGCTGTGTAGAGCTTGGTGCTCGTATTGCTCGCCCAGGTGAATTCTCTGAGCGGGCTTTCTTAAACGACAAACTTGATCTTGCCCAAGCGGAAGCGATCGCCGATTTAATCGACTCATCATCGGCTCAAGCCGCGCGCTGCGCCCTGCGGTCATTACAGGGAGTTTTCTCTGAAAAAATTCATGGTCTTGTCGATAAATTAATCCACTTACGCACGTTTGTTGAAGCGTCGATTGATTTTCCTGAAGAAGAAATCGACTTTTTAAGCGATGGCAAGGTCGCTGCTATGCTGCAAGAGGTTAAAGCAGAGGTTGCAGGGGTAATGCAAGAAGCCAATCAAGGTGCGATATTAAGAGAAGGCATGAACGTGGTGATTGCCGGGCGTCCTAACGCGGGTAAGTCCTCACTTCTTAATGCGCTAGCGGGCCAAGACAAAGCAATTGTAACTGAAATCGCGGGTACGACTCGGGATGTTTTAAAAGAACATATCCATATCGATGGTATGCCTTTGCACATTATTGATACCGCTGGTTTACGCAATGCTCTTGATGAAGTTGAACGCATTGGTATTCAACGTGCTTGGGCTGAAATAGCACAAGCCGATCGTGTATTATTAATGATTGATAGCACTACCGATGAAACTGATCCTACAGCTCTGTTACATGCTTTGTATGATGAGCAAGGTTTAGAAAACGAAATGGAAGCGTTAATTGCCAGTGGTCATATTACAGTTATTCGTAATAAAGCTGACCTATTGGCTGATGATCATGTTGCAGCAAAATTAGGCTTACACGACGAAGCTGACTTCCCAACATTAGCGATATCGGCTAAGCAAAACTTAGGTATCAATGAGCTGCGTGAACATTTAAAACAAGTAATGGGCTTTAACTCGACCAATGAAGGAGGCTTCTTAGCGCGCCGCCGTCATATTGAAGCATTAGAGAAAGCACAGGGTGCCATTCAAGCTGGTGAAGATCAGTTATTAGGCGCAATGGCGGGTGAGTTGTTAGCAGAGGATTTACGCATGGCACAGCAGGCCTTAGGTGAGATAACCGGTGAATTTACTGCTGATGATCTACTGGGTAGTATCTTTGGTAGTTTTTGTATTGGTAAATAAATATAGATTTAAACCTGTTTCAACTCGCCTATACGCAAACACTAACTACAGACACATAGCGATTATTTGATATTGGGGTGTCTGATGCTCCACATGAAATATAACGATATAATACCGCTAGGACTGAAACAAGCATGATTGCGATTTGGCATCCAAATGTCACAGGAGATACGGGAACTGAAGCCCTGCCCATCTCGTTCATCTGGCAGATTAATTCAAGCAAAATTAAAATAAGTGTAATGGTCCAATGAACTCGGACACCAATTGAGGTGGTTGCAGGCCAGAGATGCCGAACATTAGCAAACTTAAATTCGTTTATACGTACTTTATATAGTAGTATCCGCTTCTGTCAGATTTTTTTTATACGTTGGTAATTGTAAACTTTTTCATAAATTTAGAGTGTGACCGAGTTCACAATTTCCACTTCTGCAAGCTCAAAATTTATATTGGAGATAGCCATGTTCCGGAAAGCGTTTGTCGTCTTTGCTTCATTATCACTTGTAGCTTGCGGAGGTTCGAGTAACTCCTCAGATCGGGACGATGCTTCTGGTGGGATGGACGGATCTGGCGGCGAAACTCAAGTTGGACGATTTGTTGATAGCACTGTGTCGGGGCTTGATTACTTTTCTGAGGGCGTGTCACGATCGTTAACTGATAGCAATGGTACGTTTCGTTACCGAGAAAATGCTCCCGTAACCTTCAGTATTGGAGGTCTTGTATTAGGGAAAGCTGCCGGCAATGGCGTGTTAACGCCAATGGACTTGGTGCCTGGCGCTCGTGAAGCGCAAGCCCGTGGTGCGTCGTACGATGAAATCTATGCCAATTTTCCTGCAGTTTTAAATATTGCACGCTTTTTGCAGACATTGGATGTTGATTTAGACGCAAGCAATGGCCGAAGCATCCCTCCTGATGCAAAAGCCCTAGTGTCATCTTATGTAGGGAAAATAGACTTTTCTAGCAATGAATTCTTCGCCAGTGACACTAGCCCAGTTGTTGAATATATTTGTGAAGTCAAGCGTAAGCGTGGGCGAGAACGTTGTTCCGCATCGATTGTAGTCTCTAAAGAATCTGCTTCTGAAGAGCTAACAAAGACGGAAGAGACCAAAGCCTCAGGTGCGAGAGTGAATTCTTTGCCCTTCGTAGTAGGGGGCGACGACCAGTCTGTGATGGAAGGCCAATATGTGGTGCTTAGCGGCACTGCGAGTGATTCAGATGGATCAATTGTTCGGGTTGAATGGTTTGAGTCCGATGTGAGCGGAATCCGAAAGGCAGACGGAATTGTGATTCAGGACAAGGACACACTTGAGGCAATATTCACAGCGCCGGCAGTGTCTAGTGACCAGTTGATTTATTTAGCTCTAGACGTCGAAGATAACGACGGTGGTCGCGGAACTGACGTCGTTCACGTTTTGGTTAAGTACGATAATGAAACTACCGATCTTTCGCCAAAGGCTGATGCCGGTAGTGATCAAACAGTGTTTCCTAACGACACGGTTCAACTAGATGGAGCCGGAAGTTACGACGCTGAGGGGGCCATAGCATCCTATTCCTGGGCGCAAGTAGACGAAAATGGAAATTTCGTAACTGATGGGCCTGAAATACAAAACGCCAACAAAGCCCAGATGAGCTTTGTTGCGCCAGATGTTACCGAAAATACAGCTTTCTTATTTCGCCTGACAGTTACCGACAGCCAGGCGCAGTCAGATAGCGATCTAGTCAATGTAATCGTAGAAGTTTCGAGCGAAAATACCGCGCCGGTTGCGGATGCGGGTGCGGATCAGTCGGTTGAATCTGGCGCGACTGTTGAGCTCGATGGCTCTGGTAGTAGTGATACAGACGGAGACACACTCACCTATGCGTGGACGCAAACTCAAGGACCGTCAGTTGAGTTGTCTGATTCAAGCTCGGCAACGCCCCAGTTTGAGGCTCCCAGTGTTGAAGAAAGTACGACGTTCGAATTTAGCTTAACGGTTAGCGATAGTCAGCTGTCAACTACAGACGTAACCGTTGTGACTGTAACACCTTCGCCATCTCCAGTAATGGGTTGTATCCCGTTCGATGTTGCAACCTACGAGCAGTGTGAGTCGTCGCTGCGAGCGCTGTGTACCTCGAATGAATTGCCGGCAGAGCTGTGTGATTCAACGCTTCCAGTACAGCCCTCTGTGGATGGGTTTACGGCGCAGATATTGTTCCCGAACATGCTTAACGATCAGTCTGAGGGAGGGTTTCCAACCGCGCCGGGCTTGGTGGTTGAACCGAGCGATGATGGAACCATTGTAGTATCGGTAAAGGCCTTTGAGCAGAAGGACGACGAGTACGGTGTGCGTACAAAAAATCTTTCGCTGGTCGTGACGACGCCCGATAATATTAGCCAGCAGACTTACTCTGCGTTGGTTTACGCGAGCCTAGAAGAGGAGCGGGTAGTGTTCCGCATTCCTTTGGAAGAGCTGCCGCAGGCAGAGCAAGACTCAGGGACTCCTGGTACGAACGGCTTTGTATTTACGGTGAACGATAACGGTAGCCGTAACAGTTCTCACTTTGTTCCGAAGGAAATGCTGCTGTATAGCGGTTCGGAAAGTACGCCGTTGGCGGATGCTCTGGACGGTGAATATTTTACTAGTTTTGTGCCAGGGCAGGCTTTTACGCCCGTAATCGTGATGAGCCCATCGGCCCGGCCGGAAGGTGGATATTCAGGCAGCTATAAACGTTCAAAACCTGTCTTTGACGAAGGCGCCAACTCCGTGCTCCAGTGGAATAGTGATGGAGTAGGTATGAGCTATGATGTTGTTGTAGAGCCTCGGCATGATTTTTCTGAGCCGGTGATTCGTTATCAGTGGCGCGCTGTGGGTTGCCCAGTAAATTCTGTCACACCCCCCTCCCGTGTTCAGCCGCGTGCGTTGATCGCACGTGAGCCCACTCCCGAAGCTTATTGTTCGGATAACGCCTGTCGCGAAAACCGCGGTACTTACCAGCCGACTCTGACGGATCAGAGTACTTCGAGCGGGTGGAATCAATTTGAGTGGGGTAGCGCAATCGCCGATGGCACTGCTCCATTGGGACGTGCTCACTTAGTGGCAATGATTGTCGATGATTTGAAAGATTGTGCGGTTGTACAGATGCGTTGCATAGAAGTTGCGAGTGGCGGCGCTTCTAGCAGTGACTACCATAAAGCTTTTTGGAATGATGAGTGTAGTGGTCAACCATTGCCGGACAGTTTTTTTAGCAGCGGCTCGTAGTGCTGATTCATAGTCCATAGAACTTATGTGAACTATGAAGTCATTGCTGGAGTGCAGCCGCCTCCAGTTATAAAACACTTCGATATACTCGAAAATGGCCTGCCTCGCTAAGGGACCTTTCAGCTTATATACAGGCTCAATTGGCGACGGAACGCACGTTTGTTGAAGCGTCGATTGATTTTCCTGAAGAAGAAATCGACTTTTTAAGCGATGGCAAGGTCGCTGCTATGCTGCAAGAGGTTAAAGCAGAGGTTGCAGGGGTAATGCAAGAAGCCAATCAAGGTGCGATATTAAGAGAAGGCATGAACGTAGTGATTGCCGGGCGTCCTAACGCGGGTAAGTCCTCACTTCTTAATGCGCTAGCGGGCCAAGACAAAGCGATTGTAACTGAAATTGCGGGTACGACTCGAGTTGAACGCATTGGTATTCAACGTGCTTGGGCCGAAATAGCACAAGCCGATCGTGTATTATTAATGATTGATAGCACTACCGATGAGACTGATCCTACAGCTCTATTACATGCTTTGTATGATGAGCAAGGTTTAGAAAACGAAATGGAAGCGTTAATTGCCAGTGGCCATATTACGGTTATTCGTAATAAAGCTGACCTATTGGCTGATGATCATGTTGCAGCAAAATTAGGCTTACACGACGAAGCTGACTTCCCAACGTTAGCGATTTCGGCTAAGCAAAACTTAGGTATCAATGAGCTGCGTGAACATTTAAAACAAGTAATGGGCTTTAACTCGACCAATGAAGGAGGCTTCTTAGCGCGCCGCCGTCATATTGAAGCATTAGAGAAAGCACAGGGTGCCATTCAAGCTGGTGAAGATCAGTTATTAGGCGCAATGGCGGGTGAGTTGTTAGCAGAGGATTTACGCATGGCACAGCAGGCCTTAGGTGAGATAACCGGTGAATTTACTGCTGATGATCTACTGGGTAGTATCTTTGGTAGTTTCTGTATCGGTAAATAAAGATTTTATTAACCCATTTTTATACTCAAATACGGGTCTATTTGAGTATTTTAATGATGTATTAAAACCCCAATAAACTGTAAGTATTCACAAAACTCAGAATAAACAACTACATTAATAAGATAGAGTAATATTTTTTATTAACTTAATGCTATGTGTGGCTGTCATTATTTTACGGTCTTATGAATGTAAAATAATATTCATTTTGAGCGATATACCGCTGGGATGGTTTGTGAATAACAATAACAATAACAATAACAAATCAGAAAACTTAGGTGATACCAAGCGGCTGAAAGCGGTTATTGATCATGTAATTGATGGCATTATTACAATAACTGACAAGGGTCTGATTGATTCTTTTAACCAAGCCGCGGAAAAAATATTTGGCTACAACGCCGATGAAATTATTGGCAAAAACGTCAAAGTATTGATGCCCGAACCCTTTCACAGTGAACATGATGGCTATTTGAATAGCTATAATACAACAGGTGTGAAAAAAATTATCGGTATCGGCCGTGAAGTGGTTGGACTGCGCAAGGATCGTTCTACCTTTCCATTAGATCTGGCAGTCACTGATTTTACCATCGATGGTCAGCGTTATTTTTTAGGTATTATTCGTGATCTTAGTGAGCGCCAGCGCTCTGAAGATAAGCTAGCCGTATTGCAATCAAGATTGCAGGGGGTATTTAACAGCGTTATTGATGGTGTCATTATCATTGATGCCAAAGGAACTATCGATGCCTTCAATCCTGCAGCAGAAGGTATTTTCGGATTCACTGAGGAAGAGGTTTTGGGTGAAAATGTAAAAATTCTCATGCCTGACCCTTATCGCAGTGGCCACGACGGTTATCTCAAAAATCATTTAACGACCGGTGAGAAAAAAATTATTGGTATCGGCCGTGAGGTAAGTGGTCTCTGCAAGGATGGTACGGTATTTCCGATGGACCTTGCGGTTTCTCCGATGCATATAAGCGGTCAACCGATGTTTGTCGGGCTGGTTCGTAATATCACTGAGCGCAAACAGCGTGAGGAGGATACTAAGCTTGCCAAGCTTGACGCCGAATCGGCTAATCGTATGAAATCGGAATTTCTCGCCAATATGAGCCACGAGCTTCGCACGCCTTTGAATGCCATTATTGGCTACAGCGAAATGCTCAAGGAAAACGCGGAGGAAGAAGGCAATACCCAAACAATGGATGATCTGAACAAAATTTGTCTGTCAGGTAATCACCTACTCAAATTGATCAACGATGTGTTAGATCTTGCCAAAATTGAAGCTGGCCGTGTTGAACTGGTAGTTGAAAAGTTCAATGTGCTCACATTGGTGCAGGAGGTTTCCATGGTCATCAAACATCAAATGAATAATAACAATAACCGCTTCGACATTTTCTGTGACGCAGATATAGGCGAGATCACCGGAGATGAATACCGACTGCGCCAGGTTTTGCTAAATCTTCTCTCTAATGCTGCTAAGTTTACCAGTAAGGGTCTGGTGACACTGACAGTCAAGCGTGAAGAGCAACAGGGTAAACAACAACTTGCTATCACCGTTTCTGATACGGGTATTGGCATGACACCTGAGCAGGTCGATAAGGTGTTTATTCCGTTTGTTCAGGCTGATGCAAGCACAACGCGCCAGTTCGGTGGTACTGGATTGGGCCTAGCGATCAGTAAGGATATTAGCGAAATAATGAAAGGTACTCTTCAGGCGCAAAGTGAAAAAGGGAAAGGCAGTACCTTCACTGTCCGTATCCCTGTCGATTTATCATTGCTCAATCGAAAGGGTCCAAGGGGCGAGAAATGTGATCATTGAAGCGGAAGGCCGCGAGAATCTCTTGATCCGACTCGCTTTGATGACGGTGCTGGAGGCTGAAGTAAATATTGGGCGATACTATCAAATTCCGCCGTTAATGATAGTACTGGATATTGATTTTTTCAAACAGGTCAATGACAAATTCGGCTATAAAGCTAACGATCAGATACTCCATAATATTTTGATATTAATAACTGAGACATTACGCAGCTCAAAATTGGTAGCTCGCTGGAGTTGCGATAAATTAATTTTTAAGGCTGGCCTAGCTCTATTTCGAGGCATGGGAATTGAGCGTAATAAGGTGTGCAAATAATATGAACAATAAGCAGGGCATTCACATTCTAGTGGTAGATGATATTGAAGCCAATAGAGATCTTTTCAGCCGCCATCTGCAGAGGGTAGGTTATCAGGTGGCATTAGCGACAGGCGGAGTTCAAGCGCTTGAAATGGTCGCTAGTACACCCTTTGATCTCATATTATTGGATATTATGATGCCTGAGATGGATGGTTTTACGGTACTTGAATCACTGCGAAAACACTATTCAGCATCCCAACTTCCCGTCATTATAATTAGCGCTATTTATGATAGTAAAGAGATCGTTAAGGCATTGGATCTTGGCGCTAATGATTATATCACCAAACCTTTTGACCGAAAAATGATGCTCTCACGTGTGAATATACAGCTTGAATCTGCGAGTCTCTATAAACAGCTTTATTTGAGCGAGGAACGTTATACCCTGGCATTTATCGCATCTAACAACGGTCTCTGGGACTGGGATATTGATAAGGGGACTATCTTTTTCTCTGACCGCTGGCGAGAAATTATGGGTTTAGCCAGTGATCTGGTGCTTGACTCAATCGAAAAATGGTTCGACTGGGTGCATCCAGATGATGTCGACGACTTGCGTCAGGCCATTTATGGTCATCTGACAGATCCAATGGCAATTGTAAAACACGAATATCGGGCGCGTTTTGATGATGGAAAGTATCGCTGGATGTTATGCCATGCTAAAGCATTGTTTGGCATCGATGGTAAGGCAGTACGCATGACATCATCACAATCCGATATTTCAGCTACCAAAATATTTGATCCAATCACTGGCCTACCGAACGGTTTGGTATTTATGGATCGCCTTAGGCGAATGCATGCCTACGCCGAACGTATCGGTAAGCCTAATTTCGCCCTAATATCAATGAGTGTCGACAATAGGGAAAAAGTCACATCCGCAATTGGCCCGGTGGGTTATGACAAATTGAGTAACAAAATCTCCTTGAGGTTACTTGATAGCCTTCGTGTTGATGACTATCTGCTTCAGCCTGAAAAGTCAGTCGTACTGACTTACATGTCCGACCACTATATGTTGTTGATAGAAAACACTAATAAAGACGAAAGCGATGCCCTATATGTGGCTAATCGCATAAAAAATATTTTAGACCAACCCTTTACCATATTCGATGAAACCGTTCATTGTAGTGTGAGTATGGGTATCTGCATTCCTACAAAAATTGGCCACAGCGTCGATGAACTGATTAAAAACAGTATTTCGGCCGAGACCACGGCACGAAAAAAAGGCTGTGGGATCAGCATTTACAATGCAGAGCTTCATGGTAAAGCGATAGATCGCTTGCGCCTTGAGCACGAGTTGCACAATGCAGTCAGCTGTGATGAATTACGAGTATATTACCAGCCTATTGTGTCCCTACCTGAGGGTAATGAGGTGGGTTCAGAAAGCTTGGTACGCTGGCAACATCCAGTTAGAGGCCTCTTGACCCCCTACCACTTTATCCAACTCGCTGAAGATGTCGGGGTAATTGGAAGTATTGATGAGTGGGTATTCCGTGAGTCTTGTCGCCATCATATGTTACACGCAAATCAAGATGCAGCATTTTCAATGTATGTGTCAGTCAATGTTTCGGTTAAAGAACTCAACGCCAATTGGGTGAAGCGCATTTGCTCGATCATCGATGAGTTTTCGATGCCACCTCAATGTGTTCACCTTGAAATCACTGAATCGATCTTCTTGGGCAATATTGAGGAAGCTATTTCTCTTCTAAACCAGCTGGTTGATATCGGTATTAGTTTTGCTATTGATGATTTTGGTACCGGTTACTCCAGTTTATCTTACCTTAAACACTTACCTGCCACTTATCTGAAAATTGATAAGACCTTTGTTGACGATATAATTAAAGACCCCAAGGCTGAACAACTGGTGCAGAGTATTATCTTTATGGGCCATGGCTTGGGTATGAAAATTATTGCTGAAGGTATTGAGCATAAAGAGCAGGCAGAGATACTTTCAGCCATGGGCTGTGACTTCGCTCAAGGTTATTATTTCGGCAGACCGGTACCTGCAGAAAAGTAAACGTTAATATTTTAAGCAATATTAATGCTCCTGTTGACTGGTTTTTACATAATCTAGCTCAATCCAGTGAAAACCAATATCACGTGAAAAAACTAATGCAGATTAGCATTATTGTTGAGCAGTGTTGGTCTTTTAGCCGTCTGATAAAGACAAGCATGGAACTGCCAATTTAACTCACGATGTTGGGCAATATCAAACTTGGATTGGTCGAGTTGTTCTAGGAAATTTTTTGTTTGTCCCAGAGTTTGGTTATTCAGCTTTGGCATGGCGTGTCTCAATATCAGCGCTTATGGCGGATAGATATATGTCTGAAATAAAGCTTTTGATCTTCATTTTGCATTAAAATTTAAAAATTTATATTAAAATCAACATGGATATAGACATGATTGAAGCACTTAATGTTGACGCATGTCATAACGTGCAGGTCTAGATTTGAATATGAAACGTATTAGATATGAACGCACTAATTATTAAGATATTAAATAAGCGGCGCATTCAATATCGCTATCTTAGATAAGGTCATGTGTTTTTACTATGCTCGCAATTTTAATTTCTAAATTTGTGAGCATTTCAAAAATGACAAGCTAGCCTTGGATCCAAATATGGTTCTATGTTGGAAAGTTTAGTCCTATCTATACCGTCTAGGTTATTATTTACATGATAATATTAAATTGGCTTGGCTAAGGGCATATCTACAATTTATGATTTCTTTGAATAACGTGTTGTTTACTCGGCAAGATGGCGCTTTAAAGCGAACCATTATTAACGATTTGTCGTTAGACATTCTTCCCGCACAACAAATTGCCTTACTTGGTGATAGTGGCTCTGGCAAAACCTCGTTATTAAACTTATTGGCCGGTTTACTGTCACCTGACACAGGTAAAATAGTGGTTAATAACCAAGAAATCAGTGCATTTAACGCTAATCAGTTGGCTTTGTATCGGCGCAAAATTGGTATTATATTCCAGCATTTTCAGCTGCTCAGTCCTTTGAGTGTGCAAGACAATATGTGCTTTCAAGCTAGGCTAAACGGTGTAATGCCAAGCGCAGACGACATCCAAACAATGGCCCGAAAACTTGGCTTACAAAATAAGCTAACGGCCATGCCTGCGCAATTATCGGGTGGGGAGCAGCAGAGGGTCGGCATAGGGCGTGCGTTACTCAATAAGCCCAAACTCTTACTTGCTGACGAGCCAACCGGTAACCTCGACGCGGCGCGATCGCAAGACGTTGTTGCGCTATTAAAAAGCCTTTGCCAAGAGCAAGAAATAATATTAATTATGGTGACACATAGTCAATTATTAGCTGATCAGTTTGCTACGCAACTTTTTTTAAAAGATGGTCAAATTGATGGCTGAACTTAAGCTTATTCTGTTTACTTATTGCCAATTTTATCGCCGTCATGTTGGGCTCTTATTACTCTTTTTTATTGGTTTTAGTCTAGGGACTGCTTTATTAACAGCCATACAAGGTTTAAATTTAGAAGCGGGCAAACGTTATCAACAAACAACGGCCTTGATTCAAAGCCCAGTCACACATTTTGTGCGCCCAGTGCTCGGTCAAAGTAAACTTTCACAAGTTCTTTGGTCTAATTTGCGGGCGCAAGGTTTTGCCCAAGCTCAACCTGTTTTAGAGGGAATAATTGAAACCAATACAAACAAAAAAGTGGCTATACGGGGTGTCAATTTATTACAGTGGCTTTCACAAGGCTCACCAATTCAAGGACAAAATAGACGAAAAGATCAAGAGGGCGCGCAAAACAAAGCTGAACCGAGCCAGACTAACAATGTAGCGGTTATGCAACTTTTAATGCGTGTTTATGCGGACCCTAAACTTATTGAACGGATCAATATAAAAAACAATACACTGACCGTGAAAGTCGGCCTGAATTTACGCACAGTTAACATTACCGCTATGGCAGGTCTTGGTATGAACATGCTAATGGACATTGGCCTTGCGGATCAATTATTAGAAGCTGAGGGTGAGGTTAGTTACCTTGAGATCAGCGGTTTGTCCGTCGCTAAAAGTACACAATTATCTGCGTTGATTGCAAATCAGGCCCGACTTGAAGACGCTCAAGAACAAGCATTCGATGCGCTCTCGGAGGCATTTTTCTTTAACCTGCAGGCGCTTGCACTTTTGGGTTATGTTGTGGGGGCTTTTTTAAGTTTTAATGCCATTAAGCTAGCTTACAATGCACGTGAGCATTTACAGCAGCAAATGTGGGTACTCGGGTGTCAACAATCGGCTTTAATTAAAGCGCTGGTGATTGAGTTAACCCTGTTAAGTTTTCTAGCTGCTTTATTAGGTGGTGCTCTTGGAACTGCCTTAGCCAATGCATTAGTGATGGACGTATCAGCAACACTACGAGGCTTGTATCAACTAGACAGAAGCTTTGTGGTGAACCTTGATATAAGCATGATAGCCACAGGTTTTGTGTTAAATATAGTGGTGTTATTTGGCTTTTTAGCCAGTCAAACCGCTTACTTTAAAACTCTCTTTATCCGTGCCAAATGGCTATTGCTTGTGCTTGGTGTTGCTGCTGCGGGGTATTTGGCATTCAATGCGAATACTAAAATGAGCGCGTTATTACTATGTGTTTGCGTGCTGTTACTCTTTTTTGCGATCACCGCGCCCGTGGTTAGGGCCGTATTTCAGGTGCCTTGGCCTACTTCAAATCCACTCATTCAATGGTTAAGAGCGGATAGCATTGTGCAATTACCCGCATTATTAAGCTCAGTGCTGGCAATCTTAATGGCAATGGGTGCAGCCGTTGGCATGCAAATTATGGTGGGCAGCTTTAGTGATACCCTAGATACACATCTTGAAAAACGCCTAAGCGCCGATTTATACATCAGGTCTGATCAAAATATCCAAACATTACAGCGCGCTTTTTCCGCCATGCCTGAGGTTGATAAAGTTGGCGTTTACTGGTCTGCTAAAAGTGAAATAACCCATGATCAAAAGACAATTCTTGCTGACCTTCTGGCCTTTGGGCCAACCGCTGAGTATAACCAACACCTCACATTATTAAAGGGTAAAACATTTACTCAGGCCATATTTGCAGAAGATGAAACGGGCGTTATGGGTTGCATAGTTAATGAGCCTGCTCTGTTACAGCATCAGATCAGCATAGGTGATCTGATTGTGCTCAAACAACATACTCATGCGCTGAGCTGTCAAGTAAGGGCTGCTTATTATGATTATGGTGAGCAAGGTTTAAATGTAGTGGTGACTACCACCGATTTATCACAAAGTGGCTTAAATTATACTGAATACGGATTGTCGCTTTGGTTAAAGCAAGGCAGTGACGTTAATGCCGTAGCGGAGTTGATTCAACAACAACACCGATTAGATAGTCAGCAAGTGATTGCCAATCAAACACTTAAAGACTTTGCCAAGCAACTTTTTGGGAAAACATTTTATGTTACTCAAGCCCTTAACTTATTTATTATGTTTATTGCTTTATTTGGCATGTGGGTGAGCTTTTTAACCCTTGGCCGTGGGCAATTACAACCGATGGCGGTGTTGCAAACGTTAGGCGTGACACAAACACAATTGTTGGGGGTTAAAGTACTACAAGCTGCGCTGATTATTTTGACCACATTATTATTGGCTATACCCTTGGGGCTTTGCCTTGGTTGGGTATTATTAACCTATGTGATGCCCATTGCATTTGGCTGGACGATGGCAATGACGGTTGATTGGCTTCAGCTCGGTGTTTTTGCCTGTTTGGTGTTTACCTTAGCGTTGCTAGTAAGCGCCCTACCACTCATAAAACTCACACGCAGCTCTGTTGCCGATAATGTGGCTAAGTTATAGGAATAATATGAACATAATAAAAACGCTTATTTCTTGTATAACACTATGTATGTTGAGCATATTAAGCGCATGTCAGCCAGTAAAAGAAGAAACAGTCAGCAGCAATGAATCCTCTATGGGTTTCTCTCAGCAATTTGGTCAGGCAGTAAACAAAGACCAAGGGCTTAATTTTCCCGAAGACCACGGGGCGCATCATGAGCAAGGAATAGAGTGGTGGTATGTTACCGCCAATTTAGAAGCCCAAGACGGTCAAACCTTTGGGGTGCAATGGACATTATTTAGGCTAACGGTAGAGGAACAAACACCTTTAAACTCTCAATCAGCTTGGTGGAATGGGCAACTATATTTTGCGCATTTTGTAATACAAACCGACACACAGCATCACGCCTTTGAAAAATACGCCAGAGCAGGGCAAGTTGATATCCAAGCTCAGCCATTTATAGCACGCTTGGATGATTGGCAGTTATCAAGCAAAACCCAGTCGTTTTTACCGCTCAATTTAAAAGCGCAACAACCAGGTTATAGCGCTAACTTAGTCTTATCAAACAGCCCGTTAGTCAAACATGGAGAGCAAGGGTATAGCCAAAAAACACACCAAGGGCATGCGTCCTACTATTACAGTTACCCATTTTTGCAAGTCCAAGGCGACATCGAATTTGCCAATAAAACCTATAAAGTGACCGGTAATGCATGGTTAGACAGAGAGTGGTCTTCTGGATTGATTGATGCATCTAAAAGCGGTTGGGATTGGTTTAGTATTCAAGCTGACGATAAAAGTTTAGGTGGATTAATGGCATTTTGTATTCGTAATAACCAGCAACAATACGACTATTGCAGCGCCTCCCATATCACCCGTGAAGGCCAAGTGACGGCGATGGCCAATAACGATGTCAATATGCAAGTGCTCAATACACAATCATTTAGTGCTGATTCAAGCTCTTTTTCAAGTGCTTATAAAAACAAACCTAAAACGTATCCGATTAAATGGGCGCTTGATATTAAGGGTTTTGATACCATCATCGTAGAGGCGAATAACCCCGACTCACGAAACCAGTTAAGCATTGCATATTGGGAAGGGCGAGTTAAAACAACAGGCGGTTTTGTGGGTAAAGGTTTTGCAGAACTGGTGGGTTATTAAGGGTCCCTTAATTTAATGTGTTAATTTTAATAAAAACTTAATAATCGTTTCACAATTTTTTCATTATCTATCGCTTATAATAAATTTAGCATGCCGAGTAAATTTCACCAGATTATTTGCTTGAAGATGACTGCTAACATTAAATGAATACGACAATATAGTTAGATATTGAGGACTTTAGCATAGGTAAATTCCTATATTATGAGTTAAAGCCTGCAAAACATCAGCTGACATCTATAGTTATATAATATAAATTTTATATGTGAGATTGGCTGTGTCCCTAATTTATTTATGTTGTCATTATCTAAAAATTGTCTTTTTACTAATTTATTTTTCTTTGATCACAGGCTGTATTATTGAAGATAAAAAAGATGACAATCCAATCAATAGTGTTGGCAAAGAAGTAGATGATAGGTCATTAGGACTCAATGGTTTTTGGAATGGCGGCTTTGATCAAACAGAAACCTTGCGAGTACTAATTTATAACGGCGATGTTTATGGTCTTGATGCCAATAAAGCCTTTTTTGGAACCGTAGAATCACCAACAGTGGAAGAAATCGATTTCTCTATTACCGCTTACCCCTTTTCATATGCAGATACTGCCAATTTTGAATTTGTCGCCGATGGAGCAGCAACAAGCTATACCATTAATGGATTATTAGCGACGACCACACTAATTGTGGGGGATTTTGAAACTGATGCCTCTGAATTTGGTGCTTTAACTTTAATCAACGATGCAACTTTTAGTAATAACTCTTCTTTAATTTCTTTAGAGGGTAAATGGACTACTCCAGATTTGGAAATTAATATTACCCGTCGTGGTCGCTTACTTGGGTTTAATAACGGTACGGATAAAGATTGTTCCTTCGAAGGTCAGATTAATCTTATTAATAAGGATTCATCCTTATTAGCTTTAACGATCAACCGCCGTAATTGTGATGACTTTAATGGTGACTCTATCGGTTTTGTAGCAATTAACGCAGAGGGACAACTAGAATTGTATAGCAAAATGGGAAGCTCTATTTTATTTATGACTTTTAGTGCACCCGTTACCTCTGTTAGCCCGATAATAGAAGAGCCTGTAGAAGAAGAACCTGTAGAAGAACTTATATTGTAAGTGGACAATTCGATATATCCTTAATAAATGTGCATAACTATGTGGGTTAACTGTAATAACTCTGCTGACTTGTCGGTATTACCTCTTAATAAAGTCCTGTATAAATAGAAGATAAAAAAGTTATCCACAATTATCCACAGCTTTTCATTGCAAAAGAACCTAGATAGCGTAAGGGTTTGGAGGGTTTATACTTAACCTTTGATAACTTTAATCACACCCAGAGTATTAGCGGTGTATTATAAATTACAAATAGTTGAACATTTATTAACCAAACTATCTTTCTATGCCTGCTCTTAACGGTTTAATAAGGTATAATGCGCGCCATTTTTACGATTTAGTGCGTTTATTTATGTCGCTAGGTTTTTTGCTCAGGCTATTAAATTAGCCTTGGGCCGTTTTGAGGTTGTGCTTGTGGATTATCCGGTTCGTTATGATGTAATTGTTGTTGGTGGTGGCCACGCGGGGACAGAGGCTGCACTTGCTTCTGCTCGTATGGGGGCGAAAACGCTATTGCTTACCCACAATACCGATACCATTGGCGTGATGTCGTGCAACCCTGCCATTGGTGGGATTGGTAAAAGCCATCTGGTAAAAGAAATTGATGCCCTTGATGGTGCTATGGCGCGTGCCACGGATAAAGGTGGTATTCAATTTCGTACTCTGAATGCGCGCAAAGGCCCCGCAGTTCGGGCAACCCGAGCACAAGCCGATCGTCAGTTATATCGCGGCGCTATTCGCGACATCGTTGAAAACCAAGACAATCTTGATATTTTTCAAGCCTCTTGTGATGACCTCATCATGCAAGGTGAAAAAGCCGCCGGTATTATCACTAATACTAATGTACGCATTTATGCGACTACGGTGGTTTTAGCCACAGGTACCTTCTTGGGTGGCACCATTCATATGGGGATGGATAACCATAAGGGTGGTCGCGCGGGCGATCCACCGTCCATTGCTTTGGCTCACCGCTTACGTGAAATGCCTTTCAATGTGGGTCGCTTAAAAACTGGAACTCCCGCTCGTATCGATGCGCGTTCTGTTGATTTTTCAGTAATGCAGGTTCAGCCAGGTGATTTACCGCTGCCTGTTATGTCATTTATGGGCAATGTAAATGAGCATCCTGAGCAGGTTAACTGCCATATCACTCATACCAATGAACGCACTCACGATATTATTCGCGCTAACTTAGATCGTTCGCCTATGTATGCTGGAGTGATTGAAGGTATTGGTCCGCGTTATTGCCCATCGATTGAAGATAAGGTGATGCGTTTTGCGGATAAAACCAGCCATCAAATTTTTGTCGAGCCTGAAGGTCTGCGTACACACGAGTTATACCCCAATGGTATTTCAACCAGCTTGCCATTTGATGTACAAATTGAACTTATCCACAGCATGGTCGGTTTTGAGAAAGCGCACATTACGCGTCCTGGTTATGCCATTGAATACGATTATTTCAACCCACAAGATTTGAAGCACAACTTAGAAACAAAGTTCGTTCCTAACCTGTTTTTCGCCGGACAGATTAACGGTACTACAGGTTATGAAGAAGCGGGTGCCCAAGGTCTATTAGCAGGCGCCAACGCCGCATTGCGTGCATTTGATAAAGACGCTTGGAGCCCACGTCGTGATGAAGCGTACATGGGTGTTTTAGTTGACGATCTGATTACCATGGGTACCAAAGAACCCTATCGTATGTTTACCAGCCGCGCCGAATATCGTTTGATTCTGCGGGAAGATAATGCAGATTTACGGTTAACCGAAATTGGCCGTAACATGGGTCTTGTGAGTGATGAGCGCTGGGCGGCTTTCTGTAAGAAGAGAGAAGCCATTGAAAAAGAAAATCAACGGTTAAACACCACTTGGATACAGCCAAAAACCCCAGCAGGGGATGCGGTGAATGCGATGGTCGAAAGTCCACTCAGTCGTGAATACAGCTTAAAGGATTTATTGAAGCGCCCCGGTTTGAGCTATGCCGATATCGCGGGCCTTAAAGGTGATGTGGTTACGGATCCGAGGGTTGCTGAGCAGGTAGAAATTCAAGCCAAATACGATGGTTATATTACTCGCCAAAAAGATGAAATTGAGCAAATGCGCCGCTATGAAGCCACGCCTTTGCCTGAGAACTTTGATTATACAGTGATTGGTGGCCTCTCTAACGAGGTGATTCAAAAACTCGATACCATGAAACCAGAGACTTTAGGTTCAGCATCTCGTATTCAAGGGGTTACTCCAGCGGCGATTAGCCAAATTCTAGTGCACATGAAAAAGCTTAAACTTGCCCGTAAGAGCGCATAATCTCAATGGTTATCGACAATGAGGCTGAGCAAGGTTTAGAAAAAGGTTCAGAAGAAGATCAGCCCATGACTGAGCGTATGAAAATGCGCTTAGGCCAGTCTTTTAACAGCCTTGATATCGAATTAAGGTTATTACGCGAAAAAGCCCGTCTTGCCTGTGGAAAATATAATACCCACCCGAGCAAAGGTAATTTCAAACACATTAGTCGTTTATTCAACAGGTTATCCACAGCAGTCATTGAGCCTGGTTTTCAGTGCGATTATGGTGGCCAAATTTCTTTAGGAGATAACTTTTACGCCAACTTCAATTGTGTGATGCTCGATAGTGCGGCAATTACCATTGGTGATGACGTGATGTTAGGACCTGATGTGCATATTTATACCGTAGATCACCCACGTGATGCGAAGGCGCGGAGAGCCGGTGGCTGTATTGCTAAGCCTGTTATCATTGCTGATGGCGTATGGATTGGCGGTGGCGCTAAGATACTGCCGGGAGTGACGATTGGTGAAAATGCCATTATTGGCGCTAATGTTGTGGTGACCAAAGACGTAGTAGCTGACTCACGGTTTTTTGGTTAGTCTCTTAAGTTTACATTTTATGGTAAAGGAAGTAGCTCAATACCTGCATATGAGAGCTTTTCAACTTTTATGTTAGAATGTCGGACTTTTTAAATTGACAGATATAAATTCGACAAATTATGGCTAACTACTCTTCTGCAATCTCCTCTGGCGCTACTAAAATGGGCGTCACCTTAAGCGATCAGCAACTTGAGCTCTTGGTTCAATACCTAGAATTGTTCATCAAGTGGAATAAAGCTTATAACTTGTCGGCGATTCGTAATCCTGAGCAAATGATTCCACTGCACCTATTAGATAGTCTTATCGTACATTCCTATATCCAAGCTGTGGATAATATTATTGATGTTGGTACAGGTCCTGGTTTACCCGGTATTGTGCTGGCAATTATGAACCCAGCAAAGAAATTCACGTTACTGGATAGTAACGGTAAAAAAACACGTTTTCTGTTCCAAGCCAAGCTTGCATTGAAGCTGGATAATGTAACGATTATCAATGAGCGTGTAGAAGCCTATCAACCGGAGCAAGGTTTCGATATGATCGTATCTCGCGCTTTTGCTTCAATTACTGATATGACCTATTGGTGCACGCATTTGTTGGCGGAAAAAGGCATTTTCTTAGCCATGAAGGGTCAATACCCTACGCAAGAATTTGCCGCGGTAGCGGATAAATACGAGTTAATTGAAAGCCATGAACTGAATGTTCCAGGGGTTGACGGTGAACGTCATCTTTTAGCCTTTAAACCAAAATAACTTAAAATCCTTTATTGTTTGGGTTGTAGGATAGTGAAATGAGTCAAATTTTAGTCGTTGCTAATCAAAAAGGTGGTGTGGGCAAAACCACCACGGCCGTTAACCTGTCTGCATCACTTGCGGCGACTAAGCGCAAAGTGCTTATGGTCGACCTTGACCCACAAGGTAATGCGACCATGGGCAGTGGTATTGATAAGCACGATCTAGAACTTTCTTTGTATGATGTATTAACTGATCAATGCAGCGTTAATGATGCGATCATATTTGCTGAAAATTCAGGCTATGACATATTGCCAACCAATTCAGATTTGACGGCGGCGGAAGTTGAGTTGATGAATATGCCGCACCGCGAAACTCGTCTGCGTTCGGCTTTAGAAAATATTAGCGCTAACTATGATTATATAATTATCGATTGCCCTCCTTCTTTAAGCATGTTGACGGTTAATGCTATGGTGGCCGCTAAAGGTGTCTTGATTCCAATGCAGTGCGAGTACTATGCATTGGAAGGTTTGTCGGCATTAATACAAACCATCGAAAAAATTAAGTCGAATCTTAATCCAGCACTGGAAATTGAAGGTATATTACGAACTATGTATGACCCGCGAAATAGCTTGACGACGGATGTATCATCTCAATTGATCACGCATTTTGGCGATAAAGTTTATAGCACGGTTATTCCACGTAATGTGCGTTTGGCGGAAGCCCCCAGTTATGGTTTACCCGCTTTGGCTTATGATAAAAGCTCGCGCGGCGCGATTGCCTATCTTGCTCTAGCCGGTGAGATGAATCGCCGAACTAATAGTAAAAAATCGACAAGCAAAAAGCCTGTGGATTCACAAGACAGTGCAGCAAAGAACACTACAAAAAAAGTAGCGAGCTAATCTAGCTCCTGACGAATTGGAAATCAGCATGTCAAAGAAACGTGGCCTAGGTCGTGGCCTCGATGCATTATTAGGTGATGCATTAGCGCACAATAAATCTGCAACGGATGCAGCCGGTACTAATGAAGTGCAGGAAGTCAGCATTCAGCCCCATGGGGTTGAGTCTAATGATCAAGCGGGTATTAAGCATTTGCCGGTTGAATTTATTCAGCCTGGCCAATACCAGCCGCGTAAAGACATGCATCAAGAAGCCTTAGAAGAGCTTGCTGCCTCTATTAAAGCTCAAGGCTTATTGCAGCCGATCGTTATTCGTCCTCTGTCGAGTACTGTTGCGGGCAAAACTGAACGCTATGAAATCATCGCCGGTGAACGTCGCTGGCGCGCTACTCAGTTGGCGGGTTTTGATACCGTTCCTGTTATTATTCGTGATGTGCCAGACGATGCCGCCATTGCGATGGCCTTAATTGAAAATATTCAGCGTGAAAATCTAAATTCGATGGAAGAAGCGCAAGCATTGCATCGACTACAACAGGAATTTGAGCTGACTCAACAAGAAGTAGCGGATGCGATCGGTAAATCGCGGGCAACGGTTGCTAACTTATTACGCTTAATGCACCTTAATGATGATGTAAAGATCATGCTTGAGCGTGGTGATATTGAAATGGGTCATGCTAAAGCGCTATTAGGCTTACAAGAGCTAAAGCAAAGTGAAGCAGCTCGTCATATTGTGGCAAAAGATATGACCGTGCGTCAGACCGAAGCCTATGTGCGTAACGTTCAAGATGAATCTAAGTCAGGAATACAGGGAAAAGAAAAACCTCGTGCTAATCCCGACATTCAACGTTTAGAGCGTACGCTAGGTGAGAGATTGGGGGCTAATGTTGCTATTCAGCACTCAGCTAAAGGCAAAGGTAAGCTCGTAATTAATTACAGTAACCTTGATGAATTAGACGGAATCTTGGCTCATATTCAATAATATTGACCTTTGGTAACCCCTATTGAGAGACACTTCTCGACAATTAAATCAACCTAAAGGTCAGCTTTAGGTTGAAGATTGTGATACAAATCAATATAATTCACGCGCTTAAAATAGTAGGGGAAAGAGAGGTCTTCCGTGACATCGATAGTTAGACCTCCGGTTTATCGCATCGTCTTGATGCATTTTTCTTTAAGTATAGTCCTTGCGCTAATCGCTTTGACTTATAGCTTTGAAGCGGGTTATTCAGCCTTACTAGGCGGTTTAACCTGCGCAATACCTAATGGGTATTTGATTTGGCGATCGTTTAGATACTCCGGTGCACGTTCTGTTGGTCAGGTCGTGCAGTCGTTTTACCAAGGAGAATCAGGGAAGTATATTCTTACCGTTGTTTGTTTTGCGGTGATATTTTCCCAAGTTCGTCCCTTGGTACCCTGGGCATTGTTTGGGGCGTTCATCATAGTGCAGTTTAGTCATGTGATGGCAGCAAGAATTGCGAAGCTCTGATAAGTTAATTTTAATAATAAACTCATCGTGCTTTATAACGTTTTTTAAACTTAAACTTAAACTGAGAGTGAAAGATGGCAACTGATGCTACTAGTTACATCCAACATCACCTTACCAATCTGACATATGGCCAGTTACCAGCAGGTACTGATTATATTAATGATAAAGGTGGAATTAGTGAACTGACTGAAGCGACTTGGATGCTTGCCCAGAGCGGTGAGCATGCTTCTAATATGGGCTTTTGGGCATTTCATGTGGATTCCCTCGCCTGGTCAGTAGGCTTAGCTTTATTTTTGATGTTTATTTTTGGCCGTGCGGCTAAAAAAGCATCTGCTGGTGTACCGACTGGTATGCAAAACTTCGTAGAATCTATTGTTGAATTTATTGACAATACAGTGAAAGAAAGTTTTCACGGTAACAACCCAATCGTTGCACCTTTAGCACTGACGATATTCACTTGGGTTTTTATGATGAACCTAATGGATTTGATCCCTGTTGATATAATCCCCAAACTATTTGAATTATCTTGGGCAGCTGCAGGCAATGATCCGCAACATGCCTTTATGAAAATAGTACCCTCTACTGATCCTAATATTACAGCAGGTTTGGCAATTTATGTTTTCACTTTGATGATCTATTATGGGATTAAAGTAAAAGGCTTTGGTGGATTCATAGCAGAGTTGACACTGCATCCATTCAATGTAAAAAATCCATTGATACAAGCCCTTTTTATTCCAGTGAACTTTACTCTAGAAGTGCTTGGGCTAATCGCTAAGCCTATCTCTCTAGCATTACGTTTATTCGGTAACATGTATGCTGGTGAGATGATCTTCATCCTTATCGCATTAATGTTCTCGGCTGGTTTGTCTCTAGGTTTATTTGCTGGCGTATTGCAGTGGGCATGGGCAGTATTCCATATTCTAGTTATTACCTTGCAAGCATTTATTTTTATGATGCTGACCATCGTTTATTTAGGCATGGCTCACGAAGATCACTAAGTAATTTTGGCCGTATGACTTCATGCAGCCAAGATCACTGAAATGAACGATTTCAACCCTTTAACTTAATTGTTAATTTAATTTTTTACTTTTAACTATAAATAGGAAACTACTATGGAAATGATTTACATCGCAGCTGCGATTATGATTGGTCTTGGCGCTCTTGGTACTGGTATTGGTTTTGCAATATTAGGCGGCAAACTTCTTGAATCTACAGCTCGTCAACCTGAACTTGGTCCAGAGCTTCAAACTAAAACCTTCCTAATGGCTGGTTTGCTTGATGCTGTACCAATGATTGGTGTTGGTATCGCTATGTACCTTATTTTCGTTGTCGCTGGTTAATTTTTACCAAACGACTACAAACAACGAAATGAGAGGATTAAGGCGTGAATATTAATTTGACTTTGATCGGCCAGATCATCGCCTTTGCTATTTTTGTTGCTTTCTGCATGAAATTTGTTTGGCCCCCGCTAACCAATGCCATGCAAGAGCGTGCGAAGAAAATCGCAGATGGTTTAGACGCAGCAAACCGCGCTGAGCATGATCTTATACTTGCTCAACAGAAAGCCGGTGAAAATCTACGCGAAAGCAAAGAAAAAGCAGCAGAGATTATTGAGCAAGCTAATAAACGAGCTAACCAAATCATCGACGAAGCTAAAGACGCTGCGCGAGAAGAAGGTAGTCGTTTGGCAGAGGCAGCTCAAGCTGAAATTGAGCAAGATGTGAATCGTGCTAAAGAAGGATTGCGTAAACAGGTTGCTGCTCTTGCAGTGGCTGGCGCATCTAAAATCTTGGCGAAATCAGTTGATGAATCAGTTCATAGCGAATTGCTTGATCAGTTGGCTAACGAGCTTTAAGCGAGGAAGCCATGGCTGAATTAACCACTCTTGCGCGGCCTTATGCCAAAGCAGCTTTTGCTGAAGCAGTAGAGCAGAATGCTCTAGTACAGTGGTCTGACATGTTATCGATTGCGACTCATTTCGCAGCCGATGATTCGGTAGCTGAAGTACTAGTACATCCGTCTCTTACTGCTGAGCAACAAGCTACGGCATTAACCGACTTGTGCGGTGACAAGTTAAATCAATCAGGTAAAAACTTCCTGATGATTCTAAGCGAAAATAAACGCCTAACTTTGTTACCACAAATTGTTGAAGCATTTGAAGAATTAAAAGCAGCACAGGAACACGCGATTGACGTGACTGTAACCTCTGCTTTTGAACTAACAGACGCACAACAAGAAACATTGTCTCAAGCACTGAAAAACAAATTACAGTGTGACGTACGTTTAATCGGCGAGGTTGACCAGTCATTGGTTGGCGGCGTTATTATTCGTGCTGGAGACTTAGTCATCGACGGCTCTGTTCGCGGTAAGCTAGCTAAGCTAGCCGAAGCAATGAGCACCTAGTTGAGGGATGAATTAGTATGCAGCAACTGAATCCATCTGAGATCAGCGAAATCATTAAGAAGCGCATCGATAACCTTGATGTTACTTCCCAAGCCCAGAATGAGGGCACCGTTGTATCAGTATTTGACGGTATCGTTCGTATCCATGGTCTTGCCGACGTAATGTACGGTGAAATGATTGAATTTGAAGGCGGTAAATACGGTCTTGCGCTTAACTTAGAGCGTGACTCTGTAGGCGCAGTAATCCTTGGTGATTACAAGACCATCGCCGAAGGCCAAACAGCTAAATGTACCGGCCGTATTCTTGAAGTACCTGTAGGCGAAGCTTTGCTTGGCCGCGTTGTAGACGCACTGGGTACTCCAATTGACGGTAAAGGTCCTATTAACGCGGAAAAAACTGCTCCTGTTGAACGTGTTGCACCTGGTGTAATTTCACGTCAAAGCGTAGATCAACCGCTGCAAACGGGTTATAAATCTGTAGATTCCATGGTGCCGGTTGGCCGTGGTCAGCGCGAGCTGATCATTGGTGACCGTCAAACTGGTAAATCTTCAATGGCTATCGACGCCATTATTAACCAGAAAGGCACCGGCGTTAAATGCGTATACGTTGCTATCGGCCAGAAGCAATCTTCTATCGCGAACGTCGTTCGTAAATTAGAAGAGCATGGCGCGATGGAGCACACCATTATTGTAGCCGCAGGCGCGTCAGATCCAGCATCTATGTTGTATCTTTCCCCGTACTCTGGTTGCTCAATGGGTGAATACTTCCTCGATAAAGGCGAAGACGCCTTGATCGTATATGATGATTTAACCAAGCAAGCTTGGGCTTATCGTCAGATCTCCCTATTGTTGAAACGTCCTCCGGGCCGTGAAGCATACCCTGGTGATGTTTTCTATCTTCACTCACGTCTATTAGAACGCGCTTGTCGTGTAAATCCTAATTACGTGCAGAGATTAAGTGGCGTTGAAGGAAAGACGGGTTCTTTAACCGCTCTTCCTATCATCGAAACTCAGGGCGGAGATGTTTCTGCTTTCGTACCGACTAACGTAATTTCGATTACTGATGGTCAGATCTTCCTTGAAACTAGTCTGTTCAACTCTGGTATTCGTCCAGCAATGAACGCCGGTATTTCAGTTTCTCGTGTTGGTGGTGCAGCGCAAACAAAAATTATCAAGAAGTTAGGCGGTGGTATTCGTCTTGCTTTGGCTCAGTACCGTGAACTAGCAGCATTTGCTCAGTTTGCTTCTGACCTTGACGATGCTACTCGTGCTCAACTTGAGTTTGGTCAGCGCGTTACAGAATTAATGAAGCAGAAGCAATATGCTCCTATGTCTACGGCTGAAATGGGTCTGTCGATTTTTGCTGCTAACGAAGGCTTCCTAGACGACGTTGAAGTATCCAAAATTGGTGATTTCGAAGCCGCATTGCTTTCTTACGCTAACAGCGAATTCGCTGAGTTAATGGCGCAGATCAATGTTAAAGGCGACTACAGTAAAGATATTGCTGCTGGTCTTAAAGAGTTGGTTGAGAAATTCAAAGCCACTCAAGCCTGGTAAGTCGAGCTTAACCGTTTTGTGAACTGAAGCCGGGTTTCGACTCGGCTTTAAATTTAACGTTAATGAGGCAGCTTTTATGGCAGTCGGCAAAGAGATTAAAGAGCAGATAACGAGTGTAAAAAGTACACAGAAGATTACTTCAGCAATGGAAAAAGTTGCTGTAAGTAAGATGCGTCGTGCGCAGGCTCGTATGACAACAAGTCGACCATATGCGGATCGTATCCGTGTTGTGATTGGCCACTTGGCTGATGCGACATCTGAGTACCGTCATCGTTATTTGCAAGACCGCGAAGTTAAGCGTGTTGGCTATATCGTGGTGTCTTCCGACCGAGGCCTTTGTGGTGGCTTGAACAATAATGCGTTCAAACACCTCGTAAAAGATGTTAAAGCTTGGAAAGAAAAAGGCGTAGAAGCTGACTTCTGTGCTATTGGCTCTAAAGCCATTACTTTCTTCAATAGCTTTGGTGGCAACGTTCTAGCATCAACCAGTCATATGGGCGATGCACCAGAACTGGCTGGCCTTATCGGTTCGGTTAAGTCTATGTTAGACGCTTTCGATGCAGGTGATATCGATCGTTTATACATAGTACGCAATCGTTTCGTGAACACCATGACACAAACACCTGAAGTGGTGCAGTTATTACCACTGAAGACCGAACAAGACGAAGAAACGAAAGGTCATTGGGATTACATCTACGAACCTGATGCAAAAGAGATCTTAGACGGTCTGTTATTGCGTTACGTAGAATCTCAAGTGTATCAAGGTGTCGTTGAAAACAATGCATGTGAACAAGCCGCGCGTATGTTTGCGATGAAAAACGCAACCGACAACGCTGGTGACATCATTGATGATTTGAACATGCTTTATAACAAAGCACGTCAATCAGCAATTACCCAAGAAATTTCAGAAATCGTCAGCGGTGCAGCAGCGGTATAAC
>JBLGAF010000007.1:0-128418 GCA_047612075.1 Oleispira sp. | reverse complement strand
AGCTGTTAAAGCTAAACGCTAGGAGAACAACTATGGAACTGACAACAAACAGTGGTGCCACTGTATCTGTTTCCGAAGTTGCTTTCGGTCGCGAATACAATGAATCATTAGTACATCAGGTTGTTACCGCATACCTGTCTACTGCTCGTCAAGGTACTAAAGCCCAGAAAAACCGCGCAGCTGTAAGCGGCGGTGGTGCTAAGCCATGGCGTCAAAAAGGTACTGGCCGAGCGCGTGCTGGTACATCTCGTGGTCCTATCTGGCGCAAAGGTGGTGTTACATTCGCCGCTAGCCCACGTAGCTTCGAGCAAAAAGTTAACAAAAAAATGTATCGCGCAGCGATGCAGAGCATTCTTTCTGAATTAGTTCGTCAAGAGCGTTTGGTTATTGCTGAAGAATTCACTATGGATTCTCACAAGACTAAAGACTTCGTAGCGAAGATGGCAGAGTTGCAGTTGAGCAACGTCCTAATCATTGCTGAAGATCTGGATGAGAAACTTTACTTAGCTTCTCGTAACGTTCCACACGTTGCAGTTACTGAAGCGGGTGCAGTTGATCCTGTGAGCCTAGTTGCCTTTGATAAAGTATTGGTAACAGTCTCCGCTCTTAAGAAATTAGAGGAGACTTTAGGATGAACCAGGAACGTATCTATAAAGTATTAATGGGCCCACGTATCTCTGAGAAAGCGACAGTTATCGCAGAGCAAGGTCAATATACCTTCGTGGTAGCACCAGATGCTACAAAGCCTGAGATCAAGAAAGCTGTAGAAGCATTGTTCAACGTTAAAGTTGAAGGTGTTCAGGTCTTGAATCAGAAAGGCAAAACTAAGCGTACTGCACGCGGCATGGGCAAGCGTAATGACGTGCGTAAAGCATACGTTACACTGGCAGCCGGTCAGGACATTGACTTCGCTGACGCAGAATAAGGAGCTAAGGTAATGGCATTAGTAAAAACTAAACCGACTTCAGCTGGCCGTCGTCATCTGGTTAAGGTTGTAAACGCTGAACTTCACAAAGGTAAGCCATTCGCTGGTTTGCTAGAGAAGAAAAGTAAGAGTGGCGGTCGTAACAATAACGGTCGAATTACTACTCGTCACATCGGTGGTGGTCATAAGCAACACTATCGTTTAGTCGACTTTAGACGTAACAAAGATGGCATTCCAGCCGTTGTTGAACGTTTAGAGTACGATCCAAATCGCAGTGCTAACATTGCATTGTTGAAATACCTAGACGGTGAGCGCCGCTATATTATCGCTCCTAAAGGTCTTTCAGCAGGTGATGAAGTACGTTCTGGTGAAGATGCTCCTATTAAAATAGGTAGCTCTATGCCACTACGTAATGTTCCAGTAGGTAGTGTAATTCACTGCATCGAATTGAAGCCTGGTAAAGGTGCTCAAATCGCTCGTTCTGCTGGAACATCTGCTCAGCTTGTTGCTCGTGAAGGTACTTATTGCACCTTGCGTCTACGTTCTGGAGAAATGCGTAAAGTATTATCCGAATGTCGCGCTACTTTAGGTGAAGTAGGGAACAGCGAGCACAGCTTGCGCCAGCTTGGTAAAGCAGGTGCTTCACGCTGGAGAGGCGTACGTCCAACGGTTCGTGGTGTTGTCATGAACCCAGTTGATCACCCACATGGTGGTGGTGAAGGTCGTACATCGGGTGGTCGTCACCCAGTATCTCCGTGGGGCATGCCTACCAAGGGTTATAAGACTCGTTCGAACAAACGTACTGATAAACTTATCTTACGTCGTCGTTCTGCGAAGTAAATTTAAAAGAGGATTGAGCTGTGCCACGTTCATTGAAAAAAGGTCCTTTTATAGACCACCACTTGATGACAAAGGTAGAGACAGCGTTGGAGTCGGGCGAAAAACGTCCGATTAAAACCTGGTCTCGACGCTCTACGATCTTTCCGGAGTTCGTAGGACTGACCATTGCCGTACATAACGGCCGTCAACACGTGCCTGTTTTCATAACTGAAGACATGGTTGGACATAAACTAGGCGAATTTTCTGTAACACGTACCTATAAAGGTCATGTTGCAGATAAGAAAGCTAAACGTTAATAAAGGGGTTTATTGTATGTCTGAAGTAGCCGCTATATTACGTGGAGCTCAACTGTCTGCCCAAAAGGCACGTCTAGTTGCGGATCAAATCCGCGGAAAAAATGTTTCTGAAGCGTTAATTATTCTTGAGTTCAGCCCTAAAAAGGGTGCTGGCTTAATGAAGAAAGTGTTGGAATCTGCCATCGCTAACGCTGAGCATAATGAAGGCGCTGACGTAGATGAGTTGAATGTATCAACTATCTTCGTTGACGAAGGTACTACCATGAAGCGCATACGTCCGCGTGCAAAGGGTCGTGCTGATCGTATATTAAAGCGTTCTTGCCACATCACTATTAAAGTGTCTGAGAAATAGGGAGTCGAAGATGGGTCAGAAAGTACATCCTACTGGTATTCGTCTCGGTATTACCAAAGATCATAATAGTGTTTGGTATGCTGGTAGCGACAAATATGCAGATAATTTGTTGACTGATATTCAAGTGCGTACTCACATTGAGAAGCGTCTTGTTAAAGCATCAGTAAGCAAAGTAGTTATCGAACGTCCTTCGCAGAATGCGAAAGTTACTATTCATACTGCCCGTCCAGGCATTGTGATTGGTAAGAAAGGCGAAGACGTCGAGAAATTACGCAAAGAAATCACTGATATGATGGGTATTCCGGTACACATTAATATTGAAGAGATCCGCAAGCCAGATCTTGATGCGAAATTAGTAGCGCAAAGCGTTGCTAGCCAGCTAGAGCGTCGTATTATGTTTCGCCGTGCTATGAAGCGCGCCGTTCAGAATGCTATGCGTGGCGGTGCTGAAGGCATTAAGATTCAAGTTGGTGGCCGTCTTGGTGGTGCTGAAATCGCTCGTTCAGAGTGGTATCGTGAAGGACGCGTTCCTTTGCACACACTACGTGCGGATATTGATTATGGTACTTGCGAAGCACATACTACTTACGGCGTTATCGGCGTAAAGGTATGGATCTTCAAAGGTGAAGTCTTGGGTGGTATCGAAGAAGTTCGAAACCGTGCTAAAAACCAAGGCAAAAAGAAAGGCGGCCGTTCATAGGGGTTTTTAACCATGTTGATGCCAAAACGTACAAAGTTCCGCAAAATGATGAAAGGCCGCAATCGTGGCCTGGCTCGCGGAAGTAAAGTAAGCTTCGGTGAGTATGGCCTTAAGGCTACTGGCCGAGGTCGTATTACAGCTCGTCAAATTGAAGCTGCGCGTCGTACAATGACACGTAAAATCAAACGTGGCGGGAAAATCTGGATTCGCATTTTTCCTGATAAGCCTATTACCAGCAAGCCTTTAGAGGTTCGTCAAGGTAAGGGTAAGGGTAACGTAGAATACTGGGTATGCCAGATCCAACCAGGTCGTGTTTTATACGAAATGGAAGGTGTAAGTGAAGAATTAGCTCGTGAAGCGTTCGAACTTGCCGCGGCTAAATTGCCTATTGCTACAACATTCGTTAAACGGACGGTGATGTGATGACGGCGATCGAACTAAAAGATAAGTCAGTAGCTGAGTTGCAGACTCAGCTCGAAGAGCTATTGAGCGATCAATTTAAGTTGCGCATGCAGAAGTCTACTGGTCAGTTGGGTCAATCCCACCTGATTAAGCAGACGCGTCGTAACATAGCTCGCGTAAAAACCGTGCTGGCTCAGAAGGCAGGTGAATAATCATGAGTGAACAAACTACTGCACGCACCCTTACTGGTAAGGTTGTAAGCGATAAGATGGATCAAACCATCACTGTTCTTATAGAGCGACGTGTTCAGCACCCGATCTACAAGAAATTCGTGAAGCGTTCTACGAAAGTACACGCCCACGACGCTAACAACGAATGCCAAATCGGTGACGTGGTTACTGTTAAGGAATCTCGTCCAATGTCGAAAACAAAGACTTGGACGTTGGTTACTGTTGAAGAGCGCCCCGTTAAGGTTTAGCGCAGTTACTAGGAGCAAATGGCATGATCCAAACACAATCAATGCTGGATGTTGCTGATAACAGCGGCGCCAAACGTGTAATGTGTATTAAGGTTTTAGGCGGTTCACACCGTCGTTACGCCCGTATCGGCGACCTTATTAAGGTATCCGTTAAGGAAGCGATTCCACGCGGTAAAGTTAAGAAGGGTCAAGTACTTACAGCAGTTGTTGTTCGTACACGTAAAGGTGTTCGTCGTCCGGATGGTTCTATCATTCGATTCGATACGAATTCTGCAGTATTATTAAATGCTTCAGAAGCACCTATCGGCACTCGTATTTTTGGGCCAGTGACTCGTGAGCTTCGTTCTGAGAAGTTCATGAAGATCATTTCCCTAGCACCTGAAGTGTTATAGGGGAGAGATAGTATGTTGAAGATTCGTAGAGAAGACGAAGTAATTGTTATTGCCGGTAAAGATAATGGTAAACGAGGCAAAGTAGTTAAAGTACTTGCCGATAATCGTGTTATCATTGGCGGCATTAATATGGTGAAAAAACACCAAAAGCCTAACCCGCAACTACAGCAACCAGGCGGCATCGTTGAACAAGAAGCTGGTATTCAAGTTTCTAACGTTGCAATCTGGAACCCTAAGACTGAAAAAGCCGATCGTGTTGGCTTTAAAGTTGAAGGCGAGACTAAAGTGCGTGTTTTCAAATCAACCGGCGAAGTAATCGCTTAAGCAACTAGGAGAAACAGATATGTCACGTTTGAAAGAACTGTACAAATCAGATGTAGTAGCCAAGTTGACTGAAGAGTTTGCTTACAAAAACGTTATGGAAGTGCCGCGCGTTACCAAAATTACCCTGAATATGGGTGTTGGTGAAGCGTTAGGCGACAAAAAACTTCTTGATAACGCCGTTACTGATATGGAAGCAATGTCAGGTCAGAAAGCTATTGTTACTAAAGCACGCAAGTCTGTTGCAAGCTTTAAAGTACGTGATGGCTATCCGATTGGTTGCAAAGTAACTATGCGTGCAGATCGTATGTGGGAATTTTTAGATCGTCTAATAGACATCTCTCTTCCTCGCGTACGTGATTTCCGTGGCTTGAACGGTAAATCGTTCGACGGCCGTGGTAACTACAGCATGGGTGTGAAAGAGCAGATAATCTTTCCGGAAATCGAATACGACAAAGTCGATAAGATTCGCGGTATGGATATCACTATCACTACTACAGCTAATACGAACGAAGAAGGTCATGCTTTATTGAAAGCATTGAACTTCCCGTTCCGTAACTAAGGAAGTCTCATGGCTAAGATCAGTATGAAACAGCGCGAAGCAAAGCGTGAGCAACTCGTTGCTAAATACGCTGAGAAACGCGCTGCACTGAAGGCGACTATCTTAAACGTAAATTCTTCAGATGAAGATCGTTGGAACGCGCAAATACAATTGCAAAAGCTTCCACGTGACTCCTCTAAGAGCCGTTTACGTAATCGCTGCCAAATCACAGGTCGTCCACATGGCGTATACCGTAAATTCAAGCTTTCTCGTATTAAGTTACGTGAAGAAGGCATGAAAGGTAACGTTCCTGGCCTGAAAAAAGCTAGTTGGTAAGCAATTCCGGTAGTGAAAGAGAGTGCTGTAATGGCACTCTTTTTTTCATTATTTAGGGCGCTGTACAACAGAGGAAAGTCAAATGAGTATGCAAGATCCCTTAGCGGACATGCTTACTCGTATTCGTAACGGCCAAACGGCCGGTCATGCGAATGTGAGTATGCCGTCTTCTAAGTTAAAAGTATCTGTAGCCCAGTTGCTGCAAGATGAAGGCTATATCACTGCGTTTGCAGTTGAAGGCGAAGCTAAACCAAGCCTAAATATAGACCTTAAGTACTACGAAGGTAAGCCAGTAATTGAGACTATCAAGCGTGTTAGTCGACCTGGTTTACGTCAATACAAAGGCATGGTTAAGCTACCAAAAGTAGAAGCTGGTCTTGGTGTTGCCATTGTATCCACTTCGAAAGGTGTAATGACTGATCGTGCGGCTCGTGCTCAAGGCATTGGCGGCGAAGTTATTGCTACCGTTTTCTAAGGAGATTTACAATGTCACGTATTGCAAAAGCTCCCGTAGCTATTCCGGCTGGTGTTGAAGTAACACTCGCTGAGTCCAAAATCGCTATCAAAGGCGTGAAGGGCACTCTAGAGATGAACATCCATTCATCTGTAGAAATTAAACAAGAAGAAAACACTATTGTTTTCGCTCCGAAGAACGGTGATAAAGCGGCCATGGCTATGGCTGGTACTTTCCGTTCTTTAGTGAACAATATGGTTATTGGCGTAACTCAAGGCTATCAGAAGAAATTAATTCTTCAGGGCGTTGGTTATCGTGCCAAAACTTCTGGAAAAGTCGTCAACCTGAGTTTAGGTTTCTCACATCCAGTGGATTATGAGTTACCTGAAGGCATCAAAGTAGAAGTACCAACTCAAACTGAGATTGTTATTTCTGGTGTTGATAAGCAACAGGTTGGTCAAGTAGCCGCAGAAATTCGTGGATATCGTCCACCAGAGCCTTATAAAGGCAAAGGTGTTCGTTACGCTGATGAAATTGTGCGTCGCAAAGAAGCTAAGAAGAAATAAGGTCTAGGCTCATGAATGAGAAGAAAACAGCTCGTTTACGCCGTGCCCGTAAAACTCGTATGCGTATTCGCGAGAAGGGTACAGTACGTCTGTGTGTAAATCGTACACCCAGACACATTTATGCTCAGATTCTTTCTTCCAGTGGTGCTGAAGTGTTAGCTACAGCCTCCACTGTTGAAGCGGATCTGCGCGCAACTGCTACTGGTAACGTCGAAGCAGCAACTAAAGTCGGCCAGCTTATCGCTGAACGCGCTAAAGCTGCTGGTGTCACTAAGGTTGCTTTTGACCGTTCTGGTTTCCACTACCACGGTCGTGTTAAGGCCCTGGCTGATGCAGCCCGTTTGGGCGGCTTGGAATTCTAAAGGGTAGAGACAATGGCAAATAATGAACGCGTAGAGCGTAACGAAAGCGATCTGCAGGAAAAACTGGTTCAAGTGAATCGAGTTGCAAAAGTAGTAAAAGGGGGTCGTATTTTCGGCTTCACTGCTTTGACTGTAGTTGGCGACGGAAATGGTAAGGTTGGTTTTGGTCGTGGTAAAGCACGCGAAGTTCCAACTGCAATCCAGAAAGCAATGGATTCGGCTAAACGAAATATCATTCAAGTAGAATTGGATGGTACGACTTTGCAGTATCCTATAAAAGCACGCCACGGCGGTTCTAAGGTTTACATGCAGCCAGCATCAGAAGGTACTGGTATTATTGCCGGTGGTGCAATGCGTGCAGTTTTAGAAATGTGTGGTGTTAAAAACGTATTGGCAAAATGTTACGGGTCTACAAACCCAGTTAACGTTGTTCGTGCAACTTTCAATGGCTTGAATCAAATGAAGTCACCTGAACAGATTGCAGCCAAGCGTGGTAAATCCGTAGAAGATATTCTGGGGTAAGGCATCATCATGGCTAATAAAACCGTTAAAGTAACACAATTGCGCAGCTCAATCGGCAAATTGCCGAAGCACCGTGCAACTATTCAAGGTCTAGGCCTTCGTAAGATCGGTCACACTGTAGAGTTAGAAGATACTCCATCAGTACGTGGCATGATCAACAAGGTTCAATACATGCTTAAGGTAGAGGGATAATAAGATGCGTCTTAATGAACTCAGCCCTGCTAAAGGTGCTAAAACTGCACGTAAGCGTGTAGGTCGTGGCATCGGCTCAGGTATCGGTAAGACCTGTGGTCGTGGTCACAAAGGACAAAAGTCACGTTCAGGTGGTAATGTTGCCCCTGGTTTTGAAGGCGGTCAAATGCCTTTACAACGTCGCTTACCAAAATTTGGTTTTACTTCGCGTAAAGCCCAATATACTGCAGAAGTTCGCTTAAACGAACTTACCAAAGTAGATGGTGACATCGTAGATTTAGCAGCTCTTAAAGCTGCGGACATCATCGGTGATAAAATTAAGCAAGCTCGCGTAATTTTATCCGGTGATATCAAACAAGCTGTTACTGTCAAAGGTTTGAAAGTAACTAAAGGTGCTCAGGCTGCTATTGAAGCGGCCGGCGGGAAGGTAGAGGACTAAATGGCTAAAGGCTCACTACCGCAAGGCATGCAAAGTGGATTATCTGAGCTATGGGCTCGGATCCGTTTTGTATTCTTAGCGATTATCGTATATCGGATTGGGGCACATATTCCTGTACCAGGAATTAACCCTGATCAATTAGCGCAGATGTTTGAACAGAACCAAGGCACTATCTTGAGTATGTTCAATATGTTTTCGGGTGGTGCATTAGAGCGCATGAGTATTCTTGCGCTTGGCATTATGCCGTATATTTCTGCTTCTATTATTATGCAATTGCTAACGGCAGTGAGCCCCCAGCTAGAACAGCTGAAGAAAGAAGGTGAAGCTGGTCGCCGCAAGATCACGCAGTATACGCGCTACGGCACGGTACTGTTGGCTACTATCCAGGCAACTGGTGTGTCGGTCGGTCTTGCTGGGCAAGGCATTACCTTTAGCTCTGGCATGGATTTCTATCTGGCAGCTATTCCGTCTTTTGTATGCGGTGCAGTTTTCTTAATGTGGTTGGGTGAACAAATCACCGAACATGGCATTGGTAACGGCATCTCTATATTAATTTTCGCGGGTATCGTTGCAGGCTTGCCTGGTGCAATCGGTCAAAGTTTCGAATCAGCACGTCAAGGGGACTTAAACATCCTTGTGTTGTTAGGAGTTGGAATCGTAGCAATTATGATTGTTGCATTTGTTGTTTTCGTCGAACGAGGACAGCGTCGCATCACGATTAATTATGCTAAGCGCCAGCAAGGTCGCAAAGTGTTTGCAGCACAAACAAGTCATTTACCATTGAAATTGAATATGGCCGGTGTTATTCCTGCTATTTTCGCTTCAAGTCTGTTATTATTCCCCGCCTCGATTGGACAGTGGTTCGGTCAAGGTGAAGGAATGGAGTGGTTGCAGGATGTATCTTTAGCGTTAGGCCCTAGTCAACCGCTATATATCGTTCTGTTTGCAGCAGGTATCATCTTCTTCTGCTACTTCTATACGGCGTTGATGTTTAACCCGAAAGATGTGGCTGAAAACTTGAAGAAATCTGGTGCTTTTATTCCAGGGATTCGTCCAGGAATACAAACCGCCAATTACATAGACGGTGTGTTAGGTAAGTTGACATTGTTCGGCTCCTTATATATCGCAGCAGTGTGCTTGATGCCACAGATGCTTGTCGTCTTGGCTGATGTACCCTTCTATTTCGGTGGTACTTCGTTATTGATTGTTGTAGTGGTCGTGATGGACTTTATGTCCCAAGTGCAATCGCATTTGATGTCACATCAATATGAATCGGTAATGAAGAAATCCAATTTAAAGAATTTCGGTTCTGGTAGCACTCCACGCTAGCAGACTGACTTGATAGGAGATCGTCATGAAAGTACGTGCTTCTGTAAAAAAAATCTGCCGTAATTGTAAAACGATTCGTCGTAACGGCAGTGTGCGAGTGATCTGTACTTCAGATCCTAAGCATAAACAACGTCAAGGCTAATAATAGTTTTGACCATTGGTGGTGTTTAAGAATGTGTTGCTTGCATTTTATGTAAGCGACATATATTATCTTGCGCCCTTTATAAGCAAAAACTGATTGGAGTTAGACATGGCCCGAATCGCCGGTGTCAACATTCCTGATAACAAGCACGCGGTTATCTCTTTGACTTACGTTTTTGGCGTAGGTCGTTCTACCGCGAAGCAGTTATGCGCTGCTACTGGAATAGCTGAAACGATTAAAATCGCTGATCTATCTGAAGCCCAAATTGACGAACTTCGTAATGAAGTAGGTCAATTAATGGTTGAAGGTGATCTTCGTCGTGAAAAACAAATGAACATCAAGAGATTGATGGACATGGGTTGCTTCCGTGGCATACGCCACCGTCGCGGCCTTCCAGTTCGTGGCCAACGCACTAAGACAAATGCGCGTACTCGTAAGGGTCCTCGCAAACCAATCCGTAGATAATACGGATTGGCTTTTAGTGTAGCTGCATTGTCATTGTTTAGGTTGCAGTGTTGATATTAAAAGTAGGAATTTAGAATATGGCTAAGCCAGGAAATTCTCGTACTAAGAAGAAAGTTAAAAAGCAGGTTGCGGACGGTATCGCCCACATCCATGCATCTTTTAACAATACCATAGTAACTCTTACCGATCGCCAAGGTAATGCTCTTTCGTGGGCTACTGCAGGTGGATCTGGTTTCCGTGGTTCACGTAAAAGCACACCATTCGCTGCGCAGGTTGCTGCAGAACGAGCTGGTGAAGCTGCTAAAGAGTTTGGATTGAAGAACCTTGATGTTGAAGTTAAGGGTCCTGGTCCAGGTCGTGAATCTGCGGTACGTGCATTAAATGCATGTGGGTATAAGATTAACAACATCACAGACGTGACGCCGATCCCTCATAATGGTTGTCGTCCGCCGAAGAAACGTCGTGTATAAGGAGACAGAATAGTGGCACGTTATATTGGTCCTAAATGTAAACTGTCTCGTCGCGAAGGCACTGACTTATTCTTGAAGAGCGGCGTTCGCGCATTAGACTCCAAGTGTAAGCTAGAAACTAAGCCTGGCGTACACGGCGCAGGACGTGGTCGTTTATCTGACTACGGTCTACAGCTGCGTGAAAAGCAGAAAGTTCGCCGTTTATACGGTGTTCTGGAAAAGCAATTCCGCGGATATTACAAAGAAGCTGCACGCCGTAAAGGCGCAACAGGTGAAAACCTGCTTAAGTTGCTTGAATCTCGTCTAGATAACGTTGTTTATCGTATGGGCTTTGGTTCGACTCGTGCAGAATCTCGTCAGTTGGTATCACATAAGTCGATTTCGGTTAACGGCAATGTCGTTAACGTTGCTTCTTTCATGGTTAAAAGTGGCGACGTTGTCGCTGTTCGTGAAAAAGCAAAGAACCAAGATCGTATTAAAAGTGCACTTGCTCTTTCTGGCAATCGTGGAGATTCTTCTTGGATCGACGCGAACGTTACTAAGATGGAAGGAACATTTAAATCTGTTCCTGAGCGCGCTGATTTACCAGCAGAGATCAACGAAAACCTAATTGTGGAACTTTACTCTAAATAATTAGAGCATCGTAAGGGGCAGCTATGCAGCGCGCAGTAAACGAATTTTTGACACCGCGTCATATTCAAGTTGAAGAAATGAGCAAGACTCATGCGAAAGTGACTCTAGAGCCACTGGAGCGTGGTTTCGGTCATACACTTGGCAATGCTTTGCGTCGAATCTTGCTGTCCTCCATGCCAGGAGCGGCAATTGTAGAGGTAGAGATCGACGGTGTACTTCATGAGTACAGCACGATCGAAGGGGTACAAGAGGACGTAATTGAAATCTTGTTAAACCTTAAAGGTGTTGCAGTCAAACTTCACGAACGTGATGAAGCGACTCTGACTTTGGTTAAATCTGGAGCAGGTGCAGTAACCGCTGCCGATATTCAACTGGATCACGGTGTTGAAATCGCTAACCCTGAGCATATAATTGCTCATTTAGCGCCCGGCACTGAACTGAAGATGACGTTAAAAATCACTTCAGGTCGTGGTTATGAGACTGTTGAGTCTCGCAACCAGAACGATGAAGAAACGAAGGCAATTGGTAAATTGCAAATCGATGCAACTTATAGCCCAGTACAACGTATTTCATACAGCGTAGATAACGCTCGTGTGGAACAGCGTACTGATCTAGACAAGTTGGTTATCGAATTGGAAACCAATGGCACGATCGATCCAGAAGAAGCGATTCGTCGTTCTGCTACAATTCTGCAGCAACAACTAGCAATATTTGTTGACCTGGAAAATGAGGAAGTAGTTGAGCAGCAGAAAGAAGAAGAGGAAATTGATCCTATCCTTCTACGCCCAGTTGACGATTTAGAGTTAACTGTTCGTTCTGCGAACTGCCTAAAGGCCGAGAATATCTACTACATTGGTGATTTGATACAGCGCACTGAAGTTGAGCTGTTGAAGACTCCTAATTTGGGTAAGAAATCTCTGACTGAAATTAAAGACGTTCTTGCATCACGTGGTCTTTCTCTAGGTATGCACCTAGAAAATTGGCCGCCAGCAAGTCTTCGAAATGACGACAAAGTGCTGGCTTAGTCCTCTGGACTAAACCGCGCAGAGCGTTCAGTTAGTAAAGGAAATTAATCATGCGTCATCGTAAAAGTGGTCGCCACTTTAATCGCACCAGTTCACATCGCCAAGCAATGTTTAAGAACATGGCTGTGTCTTTGTTCGAGCATGAAATCATTAAGACGACTTTGCCAAAAGCAAAAGAGTTACGTGGTGTTGCTGAGCCGTTGATTACATTGGCTAAAGTTGACTCCGTTGCAAACCGCCGTTTGGTTTTTGCACGTACTCGCAGTAAAGAAGCTGTTGGTAAGTTGTTTAATGAGTTGGGTCCTCGTTATGAAGCACGTCCGGGTGGCTACATTCGCATTATGAAATGTGGCTTCCGTTCAGGTGATAATGCACCTATGGCTTACGTTGAATTAGTAGACCGTCCTGCTGTTGAAGCAGAAGACGTTGTCGAAACAACTGAAGCTGGCGAAGCGTAAAATCTTTGCCATGAAAAAAGCCCAGCTTATGCTGGGCTTTTTTTTGCCTATAATAATTCCAAGCAAATGACTTAGACAAAAGATTTAGACAAAAAATCAAAGCAAAAAAAAGAGCAATAGAATATTACTTCTATTGCTCTTTTTTATGACCTTACTGCTGTAGTCTTACTATTAGAAGTATTAGCTCAGTAGCCTCTCTCTAACAGTGGTTTCAAGAATGTAGCGGTATGAGATACTGTTTGCTCTGCTACGTGCTCAGGTGTACCTTCAGCGATAATATAGCCACCTTTCGATCCACCCTCTGGGCCTAGGTCTATAATCCAATCTGCTGTTTTGATCACATCTAAGTTGTGTTCAATGACTACAACGGTATTGCCATGATCTCGCAACCGATGCAGAACCACCAATAACTGTTGTATATCAGCAAAGTGAAGCCCTGTTGTCGGTTCGTCCAAGATATACAGCGTATTACCGGTATCTCTCTTAGACAATTCTTTGGCTAGTTTAACGCGCTGAGCCTCCCCCCCTGATAGTGTCGTTGCCGCTTGTCCAAGAGTAATATAAGACAAGCCTACATCGACCAACGTTTGTAGCTTGCGTGATATCGCCGGAATAGCATCAAAGAACTCTCGAGCATCTTCCACCGTCAGCGATAAACATTCATGAATGTTCTTACCTTTATAGCGAATATCTAGCGTTTCACGGTTATAGCGCTGACCCTTACAGATATCGCAGGGTACATAAACATCAGCCAAGAAATGCATCTCGACTTTAATCACGCCGTCACCTTGGCAGGCTTCACAGCGACCACCTTTCACGTTAAACGAGAAGCGGCCGACCTTGTAGCCGCGGCTACGTGATTCTTGTGTACCAGCAAATAATTCACGAATAGGAGTGAATATACCAGTGTAGGTCGCTGGGTTAGATCTTGGTGTACGGCCAATAGGGCTTTGATCAATATCGACTACTTTATCCAACTGATCCATGCCAGTGATCGACTCATAAGGTGCTGCTTTTAAAGTCGTTGCACCGTTTAATGCGGTAGCTGCCAATGGATAAAGGGTACGATTGATCAGGGTTGACTTACCAGACCCTGAAACACCCGTGACACAGGTTAATAGCCCAAGAGGAAGGGTAAGTTCTACATTATCTAGGTTATTACCTGTTGCCCCAGAGAGAGTTAATATGTGTTCTGGGTTAATAACATGGCGCTTTTCTGGGATTTCGATTCTTCTCACGCCAGTCAAAAACTGACCCGTAATGGAATCCTTATTATTAAAGACTTCTTCTGGTGTTCCTTGAGCGACAATTTCACCACCATGAACACCTGCCCCAGGACCAATGTCAATTAGATAGTCTGCACTGCGAATAGCGTCTTCATCGTGTTCGACAACGATGACGGTATTGCCAATATCGCGTAAATGAACCAAGGTTTGCAATAAACGGTCATTGTCTCTCTGGTGCAAGCCAATGGACGGTTCATCCAAAATGTACATTACGCCGACTAAGCCAGCACCAATCTGGGAGGCTAGACGGATGCGTTGAGCTTCGCCACCAGACAAGGTGTCTGAGCTGCGGTTAAGGCTTAAATACTCTAAACCGACATTAACCAAAAATTGCAGACGATCACGAATTTCTTTTAATATCTTGTCGGCAATTTTCGATTTCTGCCCGACGAACTCAAGCTCAGTAAAATAACGCTGTGCCTCATCAATGGGCATGGCTGTACACTGATGAATGGTTTTGTCACCAATGAATACGTGGCGTGCTTCCGTTCTTAAACGAGAGCCGTCACAGGTAGGACAAGACTGAACACTTAGGTACTTAGTCAATTCCTCACGCACCATTTGAGAATCAGTATCTTGGAAGCGGCGCTCAAGGTTAGGTAATACACCTTCAAATACGTGGGTTTTTAAAACCGTATCGCCACGACTATTGACGTAGTTAAAACTGATTTCATCCTGACCACTGCCTTGGAGAATAATATGTTGCTGATCTATAGTTAGCTTATCGAAGGCTTTATCAATATCGAAGCCATAATGTTCTGCAACAGAGTTCAGCATTTGGAAGTAATAAATACTGCGTCGATCCCAACCGCGAATAGCACCCTCAGAAATAGACAAGCTAGGCTCAGCAACCACTAAACTCTGGTCGAAGTATTGTTTAACGCCTAAACCGTCACAGGTACCGCAAGCACCCGCAGGATTGTTGAAAGAAAACAATCGAGGTTCTAGTTCGGATAAGCTATAGCCACAATGCGGGCAAGAGAACTGTGACGAAAATAGTAAGCCATCACTTTTATCGTCATCCATTGGCATGACCAACACAAGGCCGCCACTTAGGCCAACGCAGGTCTCTAAGGACTCTGCTAAACGTTGCGCGATTTCTGCTCGGATTTTAAAGCGATCAACGACGACTTCAATCGTATGTTTCTTTTTCTTATCCAGCTCAGGGGTATCATCCAAGTCACATACTAAGCCATCAATGCGAACGCGAATAAAGCCTTGGGCACGTAAGTTATCTAATACGTGCAAATGCTCTCCTTTACGCTCACGGATAACAGGTGCCAGTATCATCTGCTTACTTTCTTCTGGAAGCGCAAGCACTAGGTCAACCATTTGACTAATCGTTTGAGCTTCAAGCGCGACGTCATGATCAGGGCACTTAGGCGTACCAACACGAGCAAATAACAATCTTAGGTAATCATAAATCTCAGTAACCGTACCCACAGTGGAGCGTGGATTATGCGAAGTTGATTTTTGCTCGATAGAAATTGCAGGAGATAAACCCTCGATATGATCTACATCGGGCTTTTCCATCATCGATAAAAACTGACGAGCGTAAGTAGATAGGGATTCAACGTAGCGGCGCTGTCCCTCGGCATACAGGGTATCAAACGCCAAAGACGATTTTCCTGAGCCACTCAAACCTGTGATAACGATGAGTTTGTCGCGAGGAATCTCAATATCTACATTCTTGAGATTATGGGTGCGGGCGCCCTGAACTATAATTTTATCCATTAAACGATTCTGACTTTATTAATCAATAAGCCAGAATTGTAAAGCAACTGAGCAGAGGGTAAAGGAATTAAACCATGGTTTTTGGAACTGTGTCTTCTAGGTTATCTTTAGCCCAGTTTACGGCTTGGATTCGATTGGACACATTGATCTTCTTAAACAAGTTGTAAATATGAGTTTTGACAGTGTGCATGCTGACATTAAGTTGCTCAGCAATTTCAGTATTCGTTGCCCCAGTAGCCGTTTGGCTCAGAATCTGTCTTTCGCGTCGGGTTAGCAAATTTGCATTATGGGTTACTTTACGTGGTTTACTGCGCATGCGTTCTAGGTATTGTGCGATTATGCCGCGGGGTAACCAGCACTCGCCTTCAAAAATACCGCTAATACCTTTTACTAACTGTTGCTGAGAGCTTTCCTTGTAAAAAATGCCGTTAACCATAGGCCAAGCCATCAAGCGCTCTACCGGGCTAGTATTTTGTGTATTGAAGAAAGCAACCTGAATATCTTTGTTTTGGTCGAAAATTTGTTCTAATAAATATTGTAAGCGTTCAGTCCGTGCGCAGTCAGCATCAATTAAGCAGAGTGTTTGACCGTCAAAAGAATTCCAATCCGTTTGCCAGTCAGGTGTAACGATTAATTTGCAATCGATATTAGTTCGTTGGTGAATAAAACCAATTAAAATAGAGTTTTGCAGGTTTTGTTGTCCGAAGAGAATAATGCGGCGTTGTTTTACCGTTGAAGTAGTCATGTTACTTTCCTTGTAAGTATTTTTGGGGTCCAACCCTGTTTATATAATGTTACACGAAGCACTAAAAAGTTCTATGTCAATAAAGGGACCTAGGTCACGTTTTAAAATAAAATAAGTCACTTTATTCGATACGTCAGTACCGCTATAGACATTCTTTCAGCCCCTCAAATAGCGGCTTCGCTTAATAAAATTGAAAGTTATCGTATAAGGCATTGTGTAAATTATAGTGCGGGCCGAAGGCTTTAATCTGCTAGAATAGTGATCTCATTTTTTGCAATTATTTCTAATGTCTACAGCGTCCGATATATCAGGCACAGAAAAGCGTGCTATTGCCTCTCTAGCTTCCCTGTACGCGTTGCGTATGCTGGGTTTATTTATGGTTTTGCCGGTAATGGCCATCGCCGGTGCTGACTTTGAAGGTGCAACTCCAGAATTACTAGGCTTAGCCATTGGAGCCTATGGTTTAAGCCAAGCTTTACTGCAAATCCCTGCCGGTGCGTTATCTGATTATTTTGGCCGTAAACCTATCATTGTTATCGGCTTATTAATTTTTGCCTTAGGGAGCTTTGTTGCGGCGAACGCTGATACTATTTACGGCATTATCTTCGGTCGGTTTTTACAGGGTTGTGGGGCAATCGCCAGCGCCGTAATGGCCTTGGTATCAGATTTGACCCGTGAAGAACATCGCATGAAAGCGATGGCTTCTATCGGTGCATCCATTGGTCTTTCTTTTTCAGTCGCCTTAGTATTAGGACCCATATTAGTTCACTTCGGTGGTCTACAGTTGATTTTTATCGTTACTGGTATTTTATCGTTAGCGGGTATCGTATTGATGTTGTACATAGTGCCAAGCCCGGCGCGTAAAAAACATCGAGATGGCAGTGCCATTGTTAGCGAAGTCATTAAACAGTTGGGTAATGGCGAGTTATGGCCACTCAACATCGGTATTTTTATTCTGCATGCGTTGATGGTTGCGATGTTCGTCTCTATTCCCCCGCAACTAGTGCAAGCAGGGTTAACTCTTGATCAGCACGCTTGGTTGTATCTGCCGGTATTGTTAATCGCGTTTGTGTTAATGGTTCCTTTTGTTATCGTTGCCGAGAAGAAAAAACAAATGAAAGGCATTGTAATCGCGGCGCTAGGAATTATGATACTTGCCCTAATTTTAATGTCTCAGGCTGCGGGCATTTGGGCTTGGGCAATCGCGCTAGGGGTGTTCTTTTGGGCATTCAATATCATGGAGGCTACATTGCCATCGTGGTTAAGTAAGGTCGCACCTGCGGGTGCCAAAGGCAGTGCGATGGGGATTTATTCAACGTTGCAGTTTTTGGGGGCATTTGCCGGCGGCTTAATCGGCGGCTGGTTAAATAATCACTTCGGTATTGAAGGACTATTCCTTATACTGGCGGCGGTGGTTCTTGCTTGGGCATTATTGGTTATCGTGACACCAAAACCGGCACACCTTAATAGTGTGCGCGTAGATATTTTAAATCGGGCTAGTAGTAAAGGTCAGAGTTCGCTCTACCTTGATGCCTTGATTAATCTTAGAGGGGTGGCCGATGCTATTTTAATAGCAGAAGAGCACGCCATATATTTAAAAGTAGATGCCAGCGTTTTTGATTATCAACAAGCGATGGCAACCGTCAACTCATTGGGAGAATAAAATGGGCCGCAGTGTAAATAAAGTACAAATAATTGGCACGCTAGGGCGTGATCCGGAAATGAAATTTTTGCCAAATGGTAATGCGGTCGTTACCGTTAGTGTAGCGACAGATGAAAGCTACAACGATAAGAATTCTGGGCAAAAAGTTGACCGCACTGAATGGCACCGTTTGACGGCTTTTGGTAAGTTGGCTGAAATTGTTGGCCAATATTTAAAGAAAGGCTCTAAGGCTTATTTCGAAGGTAAGCTAAAGACCAATGAATACGAAAAAGACGGCATTAAACGCTATTCAACAGAAATCGTTGTTAACGATATGATGATGCTTGATGGTCGTCAGGATTCAAGCCAAGGTTTCGCGAATACCCAGCCGATGGCTCAATCACCTTCAGCCGCTATGGGTCAGCAGCCTCCTGCACAGCAACCACAGCAAGGTTTTGCTCAACCACAAGGTCAGCAGCCTCCTGCACAGCAACCACAGCAAGTTTTTGCTCAACCACACGGTCAGCAGCCTCCTGCTCAGCAACCGCAACAGGGTTATTCTCAGCCACAAGGTCAGCAGCCAGCAAGGCAGCCGCAGCAGGGTGGATTTGCACCTCAGCCGCAGCAAGCAGCTCAGCCTAATCAGGGTTACTCTCAACCTCAACATCAGCCAGCACCGCAGCCACAAGCTGCACCTCAGCCGGCGAATAATTTTGACAGTTTTGATGATGATATTCCGTTTTAGCTTACGCGTTACCTAAGAGTTTTAGCGTAAAGTAGTTCCATTGAGCCCCTCTAGTTAGGGGCTTTTTTGTGCAAGATCGAAATACTGTCATTTTTGGACGTTGGAAAAGTTCGAAAAATCTCTTACTCTAAGGGTCAGCAACATAACGGCAAGGAAGCGATATGTGTTTTAACGGAGTAAAAAGCCAAGACGATTTATATCAAATTCCTGATCTCTTTTTTAGAATCACCCTATGATGCACCAAAACACTCTATTACTTTCAAATGGACTACGCATATATCGCTTTTTTATTGTTAAAAATGAAGAGTACATAAAATCGTTAAAATGATGGATAAAATGAAAATACTGTTAGTGGATGATGATCAACTTGATCGTGCCCTCGTGACTCGAGCGTTACAAAAGAGTGATTTAACTACCCAGATTGATGAAGCCGTTACGGTCGACCAAGGTCTGGAAATGTGCGCCGCGAATACCTATGATGTTGTGCTACTCGATTATCAAATGCCGCAGCGTAATGGCATTGAGATGATCCTCGAGCTCAGGAACGGATCTAAAGGCAACAGTATCGCTATTGTGATGATGAGCTCATCAGAAGATGAGGAATTATCATTAGCGTGTATCAGAGCGGGAGCCCAAGACTTTTTACTCAAATCTGAAATATCATCGGCTAGATTAAAAAGATCATTGTTACACGCCTCAACTCGATTCGAACTGGAAAAAAAACTCTACCACAGCTACCAAAAAGTTAAATTGCTAGCAGAAACAGATGCTCTCACAGGATTATCTAATCGTTATGTCTTTGATGAGTCGTTAAGGAACGTCCTCTCGGCTGATAGTCGCAACGAACAAAGTGTAGGATTGTTATTATTTGACTTAGATGACTTTAAATCAGTCAATGACAGCTTTGGGCATGACGTGGGTGATTTATTACTTAAAAAATTAGTTGTCAGGATTAAAAGCTGTTTGCGCGGTAATGAAACGTTTGCGCGTTTAGGCGGAGACGAGTTTGCTATCATGCTCAGTAATTTAACAAACCGTGAACAGGCTGGACAAGTCGCGAGAAGAATTATCTCTGTTCTTTATAAGCCCTTTGAGATTGCATCTACATCAATTCAAGCAACGTTAAGCTTAGGTATCGCTTTTTATCCGGAAAATGGCCTCACCAGTGAAATATTATTTAAACATGCCGATGTCGCTATGTATCGAGCAAAAATACTCGGTAAAAATCAAGTTTGTTTTTTTGAAGCAGATATGCAAAAAAAGTTTCAGGAACGTGTAAAAATTGAAACTGAATTAAAATGTGCCATTAATAAAAACCAATTTCAGTTGCATTACCAGCCAATTATAAACCCAGAAAGTGAAAAAATATTAGGCTTTGAAGCATTAATACGCTGGCAGATAGACGGAACTCTTAGAAGTCCAGATCAATTTATTGGTATTGCAGAAGATACCAACCAGATAGTAGCAATTGGTGCTTGGGTGATAGAAGAAGCTATTTCAACATTGGCAAAATGGAATAAAAAATATAATCGTTCACTGACCATGGCCATTAATGTTTCTGCACACCAGTTACCCGACCCTCACTTTGTTAAAAGGTTAAGTGATTGCTTAATAAGGCACAATGTTGCTGCAGAGCTTATTGAGATTGAAATAACTGAAACCGCTTTATTAAAAGATACCATTGAAACCTATAATACCCTTATCGGTTTGAGTTGCCTGAATTGTCGATTGTCATTAGACGACTTTGGCACCGGATTCTCATCAATTTCACACCTTAGAAATTATCCAATTTCTGTGGTTAAAATTGATAAGAGTTTGATGCCACAAGATAATGACAATTTAAAAAACGTGGCTCTCATTGAAGGATTAGTATCAATGGCTTATATCCTGGGTATTATGGTCATAGCAGAAGGCGTAGAGACGGAATACCAAGTTTCCTTATGTAAGTCGTGCAATATTTCCCAAGTGCAAGGTTATTATTATGCAAAGCCCATGCAGCAAAAAGATATTGAAGATAAGTACTTGAATAATTCGACAATACAAATTAACTAGGATAAAAATATGATTCCACTCGTTAATTTTAGTCGTTGGTACTCAGTGCATTGGGCTGTTATTATTTTATCAGTACTATTAACCATTGCTGCTTGGCATGACTCAACGTCACAAGTCGAACAGAAGATACAGCAACGCTTTGATTTTTTATCGAGCCAATTACTGAAACGCATTAATGAACGCATGATTAATTATGAAGATGCCTTAAGTACAGGTGTTGTCGTTATTCATACAGAGGACGGAAAAATTGATGCTGAAAGCTGGAAACGATTTGCAGAGGCATTAAAACTAGGGTCAATGTATCGAGGTATCAACGGTATTGGTGTCATTTTTCATGTGCCACCAGAGAAACTTGAGGACTTTATTAAGAGAGAGAGAGTATTACGGCCTAATTTTAATATTTATCCCACTCATGATAAAAAAGAATATTGGCCGATCACCTACGTTGAGCCATTAAAGGGCAATGAACAGGCTATAGGCTTAGATATGGCGTTTGAGCAGAATCGATTTATGGCGGCTAAAAAAGCGCGAGATACTGCAATGACACACATTACTGGGCCTATTATTCTTGTGCAAGACTCTAAAAAGACACCAGGTTTTTTACAGTATGTGCCTTTTTATAATAGCCAAAATGTTGCGACTAAGGCGCTGCGTCAAAAACACTTTGCTGGCCATGTGTACGCTCCATTTATTATGTATAAATTAATAGCAGGCATATTTGGCCCAGATGAACGTCCTGTCATATTTAGTATCTACGATGGTAAAAAACGGCTCTACGATGAATTGAATTCTGAAAGTTTGGGATATGATCCAACCCCTCTATACAGTAAAAAAGTTACATTAGAAATGTATAATCGCTCTTGGGATTTTACCATTCAAACCTCTAATACTTTTAATAAAAGCATCGAAAATAATAAATCTAATTACATCTTAATGGCTGGCATTACAATTAACTGTCTGATTATTTTATCGTTTATTATCTTAGCCATGCGTAATAAAAAGTCATTGATTTTGGTGGATGAAATGACAAAAAAAGTCATTGCCGGTGAGGAATACTTTCGTCATATTATCGAAGCAGCTCCTTGTGGGATGATTATTACAAACGATAAAGGAGTCATCGAAAAAGTTAACCCTCAAGTTGAGGTACTGTTCGGCTACCGTGAAAAAGAATTACTGGGCCAATCTATTGACCTGTTAGCTCCGCACAGATTTCACAATGTACATTTACAGCATCGTGAAAGTTTTCAGAAAAGCATATCGCAATGCCAAACGGAATTAGAAGACGTTTTATATGGACTAAAGAAAAATAATGATGAATTCCCAGTAGAACTAGGATTGGCACACTTTAACGTTGATGGCGGAGTAAAAATACTCGCGACCGTTATTGATATGACTAAAGATGTAGCGATCACCAATGAACTTAAGCGTAGTAATAAAGATCTAAATGAATTTGCTTATGTCGCTTCCCATGACCTGAAGGCTCCTTTGCGCGGTATTATGCAATTAGCCAACTGGATTGAAGAAGATATTGCAGACAGTGTAGGTGAAGAAACTAAAACACATTTAAAATTATTACAAAGTAGAACATTAAGGTTGGAAAAATTACTGGATGATTTATTAACATATTCTCGTGTAGGTTATAATCATGGGGAAGTAAAAGAAATAGATGTGAAAGAGATGATTCAGAATTTCTTCAGTTTATTAGATCCACCCGAAGGATTTTCATTAAATATCGTAGACCCATTACCTGTCTTTAATACCTTAGTCATTCCGCTTGAAGTTATATTCAGAAATCTTATTAGCAATGCCATTAAACATCATGACAAAGCTAATGGCACTATTTCAATATCAGCCATTGAATATAATAAATACTTTCAATTTACAGTTTCAAATGACGGGCCGGGGATTGATCCAAAGCATCATGATAGAATTTTTGAAATGTTTAAAACTCTGAGGCCTAGGGATGAGGTTGAAGGGAGCGGTATGGGTTTGTCGATCATAAAAAGAATACTTGATCTTCAGGGAGAAAAAATAATTGTTTCTTCAACAGGTGAAAGAGATGTTTCATTTATATTTACGTGGCCTAAAAATCTTTCTAATAAGGAGTAATGCGTGAAGAATGTAAATCATACAGCAGCCTCTATTCTACTTGTAGAAGACGATGATATTGATGCAATGAGTGTTGAGCGTGCTTTTAAACGCATGCAAGTAGCCAACTCTGTAGTTCGTGCAAAAGATGGTATCGAGGCTTTGAAAATTTTAAGAGACGGTGATATGAGGCGCCCTTATCTCGTATTGTTAGATCTTAATATGCCAAGAATGGGTGGCTTAGAATTATTGGAGATCATACGCAATGATGCCAAATTATCATCCAATGTGGTATTTGTACTGACCACCAGTAAAGATGACGAGGATAAATTAGCGGCGTACGAGCAACATGTTGCGGGCTATATCGTCAAAGAAAGCCTTGATAAAGGTTTCGATCCATTGGTAAGCATGCTTGACCACTACTGGAAATTAGTCGAATTACCAACCAAATAGCTTAAAAATACGTATAGATTTGACAGCATTGGAAGTAAAAACGCGACTTAAAAAAGTGTTAAAATAACTGCTTACCCCTTGCCTTCCTATAGAATCCCCTAAGTTCTGTTAATATAGGGGGTTTTTTAAAAGTATTAATAAGGGAAATCAATGAGCGAAGATAAGCACCAACAGCGCATGGCAAAAAAGAAGGCCATTATTGACGAAAGAATTGCCCAAGCCCAAGAAGAGCGTGGGGTTTTGATACTTTTAAAAGGCAATGGCAAAGGTAAAAGCAGCTCTGCCTTAGGCACCATGGCTCGTTCTCTAGGTTATGGTAAAAGATGCGCCGTTATTCAGTTCATCAAAGGCCGAATGGAAACGGGCGAAATGAAATTCTTTAAAGATCATCCCTTGGTTGATTGGCACGTAATGGGGCACGGATTCACTTGGGAGACTCAAGATAAGAGCCAAGATATCGCTGCTGCCCAACAAGCTTGGGTTCTCGCTGAAAAGTTACTGCAAGATGAACGCTATGATTTCTTATTATTTGACGAAATGAGTTACATGTTCAAATATGAATACCTTGATGTCGAACCCGTTGTTAAAGCCTTAAAAGCTCGACCTAAAATGCAAAATGTAATGATCACTGGCCGCACTATGGCCGTGCAATTACAAGACGTTGCCGATACCATTTCCACGGTACAAGATGATAAGCATGCATTTCGCCAAGGTGTGAAAGCCCAAGAAGGTATCGAATTTTAATGGCTACGTTAAAGAATCAGGAATCTGTTTTTTGTCCGGCGTTATTTGTAACCGCCCCTGCGTCGGGACAGGGCAAAACCACGATTACCTCAGCGCTAGCAAGAATGCTTAAGCGCCAAGGTAAGGTTGTTAGGGTATTTAAAACAGGCCCTGATTTTTTAGATCCACAGATTTTAGCCCAAGCATCGGGTGAGCACGTTGAGCAATTAGACTTGTGGATGGCGGGTGAAAACTATTGTCGTTATCAATTTTACCAAGCCGCCAAAGAAGCTGATTTAATTATAGTCGAAGGGGCTATGGGTATGTTCGATGGCGAGCCGTCGAGTGCTGATCTAGCCGCAACGTTCAATATCCCTATGGCGATTGTGATGGACGTTAAAGGCATGGCGCAAACCGCTGCTGCCATTGCCGTGGGATTAGCCAATTTTCGTGATGATGTTCAAGTCGCAGGGTTGATAGCCAATAGCTGCAGTACAGAGCGTCATCGTCAGTTGATAGCGGATGCACTGCCCGCAAGTTTACCGTTATTAGCAACCCTGGAACGTTCAGAGCTAGTGGCACTGCCCGAGCGTCATTTGGGTCTGGTTCAAGCCAGTGAAGTACGGGACGAATTAGAGCAACGTTTCGAAGCTGGTGCTGATTGGCTGGTGGAAGCAGGACTAGAAAATATTCTAAAACGTTTTGCCAATGTAGAATTCAAATTCGCAGAATTGCCGATCGCAGAACCTTACTTAAAAAATAAAGTCGTTGCGATAGCAAAAGACGACGCGTTTAGTTTTATTTATCAAGCCAACGTATTAATTCTAAAAGAGTTAGGCGCAGAGGTTAAGTTTTTCTCGCCACTGCAAGATGCTGTTATTCCCGAGGCAGACGCGCTCTGGTTACCGGGTGGTTATCCTGAATTACATGCACAAAAACTTGCCGAGAACTTTAGCATGTTGAAAAGCATGAAAGAATTTTCTGATGCGCAAAAACCTATTTTAGCCGAGTGCGGTGGCTTCTTGTATTGTTTAGAAGACCTTACTGACTTAAATGATGAGACTCACGTGATGGCTAGCATCCTTGCAGGCCAAGGTGCGATGAAAGGTAAACGGGGTTGTCAGGGCATGCAGACCGCGATTTTTCCTGAAGGAGAAGTGCGTGCCCACGCACATCACCGGTCGCGAAGCTTTAATCTGCCAGAAGCACTGTCTCACGGTCGCCGCCAACGACACTCAGCTCCAGGCGAGGCAATTTACCGCCACAACAATTTAAATGCCAGCTACCTGCATTTATTCTTTCCATCAAATCCTAAAGCGATCAGTTGTTTGTTTAATCCAGAATTGACTAATGCCGCAACAGTATGATTTATAAGTGATCTCACTATGACTATCGAAATGTTTTCATTATTAATAACAGGTTTAGGTTTGGGCTTATTGCATGCATTAGATGCAGACCATGTTATGGCAGTATCGGCCTTGAGTAATCGCAAGCCGAGTCTAAAACGCACCTTAAAATTTAGTGCTAATTGGGCGGTTGGTCATGGCAGTGTATTGATCGTTTTAGGTTTGTTATTGTTTGGTTTAGGCGTCGCATTACCAGAAGCGGTACAACAGATTGCTGAGTCTAGCGTAGGGGTTTTATTAATTGTTTTAGGGCTTTCTTGTTTTTGGCAATTCCATAAAGAGAAAATTGTACTCAATAAACATACTCACGAGCACAGCCAAGGTTCAATAGAGCATACTCATCTTCATGTGGCTGAGCATGCAAAAACTCATGCGATTAATAATTCAAATAACGATGGCCCAAAGCAAGAAAGTCCACAGCAAGTAAAAGAAGCGCATACACCCGTTATGGTCGGCATTTTACATGGCCTCGCAGGCAGCGCTCCTGCACTGGCTTTAATTCCAGCAATGATGCAAACCAGCCTTTCAGAAGCCATGGGTTATCTGATGTTGTTCAGTGCGGGGGTATTATTTTCAATGGTCGCGTTTGGATTAAGCTTTGGTCTAGTACAGAAAAAATTACAACAAAAATCAGTAAAGGTCTTTAACTGGAGTCGTAAAGTTATTGCTTCCGCGGCTGTGGGAATTGGTTTTTATTGGTTATCACAGGCCATTTAAATCGTGTGGCCCGAAAGCGCTGATAATACCAAGACAGAAGAGCCTAAGTCATTACGCTCGGTTCTTACCACAGGCTGCTGTGCGACCGCCTATAGCATCGTGGCGGCACACTTACAATTTGGCAATAAAAAAAACTCCGTCGTTAGCGTTACCCTACCCAAAGGCAAAATAGTAGAATTAACCATTAAGAGTTACCAGTGTCGCGCTTCAGTGGTTAGAGCTTTTGCAGGTCCTCTTTCTCGCCTTTTAGTAATCGAATAATTGCGTCACTAACAACCTCCGCATGCTTAGACTTAACATGCGCAATCAGCGTCTTTCGACTACAGTGCTCAGCGAGTGTCATTAGAACGCCTTTATGCCCCCTTGCCAATGACGGTATCTGCTTCCCAGTCACCCAAGCGCACCTTGCTATTAACGATGGCAGGCCTTTCATCAATACTAATCTTACCGATGATCTGACCTCTTTTATCTTTCGAACCTGTGCGCTTTTTATAAGATTTTTTATGTCGTAAATTCTTGTAGAGCTTGCCACCTTCGGCTTTATATTGTTGGATATAATGATAGATAGTGGTCGCACAAACCATTTCATGACCTTCGAATATTAAGCGGCCTTGTATTTACTTAGGGCTCCATTCCTTGCCGATATTCTTTTTAATAACAGCTTGTACTTTTAGGGTTAGTTTTATGTGCTTTGGCTTCTCTTCTTTGCGTTGCACAGAAAAAGATTTTACTTGTCTTGGGCGGTAACCCTTTAGGCCCTGATTTCTACTAATCTCACGTGATACACTGGAGTGATGTTTTCTTATTTTCTGATCTATTTGTCGATGAGATAGTTTTTCTATCAAACCTTCATGAATCTGGTATCGTTGCCTTCGGTCAGATGGGAATATGTCTAAATATCGTATTTTTCTACACCTTCGTTATGTACTAAAAAGGAGTTTGCATATTTTACGTAGCACTAAATATTATATGTTGATCTTTTTCACTCTTACTTTATTTACAAAAGTTGCTTGGGGTCAAACTGAATTTCATTTCGCAAGTATCGCAGGTTTAGCGGAGCAAGAGATTGCAGCAAAAATGATTGTGCCAATATTCAATAGTGCAGGATTTGATATTAAAGTCGAGCCTATGCCTGCGAGAAGAGCAAGAGCAGAAGTGGTTTCTGGAAGGGTAGATGGTAGTCTACTTCGTATTTTTTCTTACGGGGAAAGTAATCCATCTCTTATTCGTGTTCCTACACCTTATTCCACAGTAGAGACCGTAGCTTTTGCGTTGGAGTCTAAAAATATCTCAATTACAACAGTAGCCGAACTTAGCTTACATACGCTTGTAATTGTTAGAGGGGTGCAAACTACGCATGATTTAACAAAAAACTTTCCTAATGTTCAAGAAGTAAGCTATTTGGATCAAGCAATGAGTATCCTTAAAGCAGGACGTGCTGATGTTCTAATTACAAGCGACATAGGTGCACTGGCAACGCTTAAGCGGCTAAAGATTAATGACATCAATCCTATTTTCGATATAAGTTCCCTACCCTTGTATGTCTATTTTAATTTCAGATATAACGATGCAGTAGCAAAAATTGATACTGCTATTAAAGAGAAAATAAAAACAGGTGAATTGAAAAAGTGGCGTATACAGTTTCAAGAAGAATATCTGGATGCCATAAACTAGGTTCTTTGGTTTTTGCCTTTTAGCAGGGCGTTAATTGAATATGAAATTGACCTATTTAATATTAATAGCATTATTCTCTATCAGGTAATAACTAAGGTGTTACTGGATAAAAATGGTTACTTTAAAAGCAAAAGGTTTAAAAGTTTTAAAAGATGTTAAGGTTCTTAAGTCATCCATACATAGTTGAACCTTCTAATAGCGTAGGCTCAACAAATATGTTGATAGCATAAACGACTATAAAGAAGAACCTCATGTCAGCAGACTTACCACTCGTATCCATCGCTAAATTCTTACGGCAAGAAAATTACGCCTTTACTGCCATCACTCCAGAGTCACATCAAACTGTCCTTAATCGGAGGCTTTATGCCTGCAATTTACGTGATGTGTTTGGCTGGAACCGGCCTTTTTTGCCTGAGGTATTACCCGCAGAAATATTTATTGACCTAATGAACTTTGGCGAGCTGAACAGAGTGGGGGATAAATACATTTCAAAGTTGCGTTTCGCGTCACTCTGCGATGATATTTATCTGCACTCAGGTTATCCAACCACGGATCAAAATGCTGTATTTTTTGGCCCAGACACCTATCGCTACGCCAAACTGTTACGTGAGCACGTAACCTCTGCAACAAGATTGGTAGACGTAGGGTGTGGCAGTGGCGCTGGAGGGCTCTGCCTAAAAGATCGAGTCGAGAGCATATGTTTGGCCGACATCAATCCCCAAGCACTTGAATACGCCCGCATCAATGCCGAAATTGCAGGTATCTCCGCTAGAGTGGAGACCACTTACAGCGATATCTTGAATGGCATAGAAGGTGACGTTGATTTGGTGATCTCTAACCCTCCTTACATGGTAGATGATACTGAACGCACCTATCGTCATGGCGGAGAAAAGCTAGGCGCGGCCTTATCCGTTAGAATCGCCGAACAAGCGCTATCACGACTGACTACTGGCGGTAAACTCGTGCTTTACACGGCTAGCGCTATCGTCGACGGCGTAGATACTTTCTGGCAAACTGTAAAACCACTGTTATCAGAAGACAAACACGTTATCCATTATGAAGAGATTGACCCCGATGTCTTTGGCGAAGAACTTCAGCGCCAAGCTTATCAAACGGTTGATCGGTTAGCCGTGGTGGGTCTGGTGGTGACGATTAAGTAGCCCTTAGTATTCCCTAAAAAAATACACACGTTATGGCTTGTTATACAACAAAGCTTGTAGCGATAATGGAGGAGCGACAGTCCTATGGATCAACGCAACAATCAGCAATTCCATCAACAATTTCACCAAGACCTGATGCGCTATGGTCACTCTCGGATGGTGCCCACAACGCCACAGCAGGATAGCGACTGGGAAGCCAATTTACAGCGCAATTTGCTAATGACCGAAAAAGAAACTCACTTTTTTGAACAAGAACGCCAAAAAATCCTCCATCTAGCCAATGAAGCTCCCTCAGATACCGCTGGTTTTTTAGCTTGGTTCGAAAACTTAAGAGAAGCAGGCCCTGGTCAAAATGATTCCCTTTTCCCTTGGTTAGCCGACCACGTTAGCGAAAGCCAAATGCGTTGGTTTATTCAGCAGGAAGTGGCGGGTGAAGCCGGTTTTGACGATCTGGTCGCGCTAACTCAGATAGGAATGCCAGTGCAGGCCAAGCTTGAAATGGCCCGAAATTATTGGGACGAAATGGGCCGAGGCACCGAACAAGGTATGCATGGCCCAATGCTGGATGCCACCGTTCGTGAACTCAACATTTCTGAAAATACCGCCGGCAGCGCTGTGTGGGAAGCGCTCGCACTGGGCAATATGTTGCTGGCAGCGGCGTTCAATCGCCAGTATGCGTACCACTCTGTTGGTGCACTGGGTGCTGTAGAGTTAACGGCTCCTAGTCGCAGCGTTTGGGTGGCAAAAGCATTGGATAAACTCAACATATCCAAGTCAGGCAGTCTCTATTTTAAAATTCACTCCACTGTGGATATTAGGCATTCAAGAGACTGGAATAGAGAAGTCATCGCCAGTTTAGTGGACGGCAACCCTAGCGTTGCTCAAGCCATTGCCGAAGGTGCTTTGATGCGACTCAATGCCGGTGCGCGGTGTTTTGACCGCTACCGCCGTGAATTCGGCATCATCAGCCAAGAAGCTCATATACATGGTCCTCTTTCATGAGCTTACTCATGCGCATTTGTAAAGAATGTGTTTTTAAAATGCGCGCTTACACTGGAATAATTTAAAAAAATGTAGCAATATATTGTTAGTATGCGCATTAGACACAATGAGACATTTGTTATTATTTCAGACGCGCAAGCGCGTATATCTGCAACTTGGAAATGGATTTCAAAAATCACGAGTCAAATCAACTAGTTGTACTAGAATCGCGAAATAGCGTTTCAGTATAAACGCGCTCAATTCCACGTGTAAGTAAGTTATCAGGTCTCCAGAATCAACGATTAGAAAATGTTTAGATGCAGCTATTTCGAGACAGAAGAATTGTCTGCGGCATCTTGCTCATCGCTGTTCCTAGCTTCATGTATGGTGGGATTTTATTACAATGATTTATATTTGGTTAATTCATAGATGAATTCAATTCAAAATAAACTAACGTTAATTTTTATCGTTGGGTTGTTAATCACTACAAGTTTAACAGGGTTCATAATTGTTAAATACGAGAGGCTGACAGGCTCAATGATACTGCTATCTAATAAAGTAAATGATATACAAGATAGTACATTTAATACACAAGCATATTTTAAGACCCAAATTCAAGAATGGAAAAATATTTTGCTTAGAGGCTATGATAAAGAACTTTATAATAAATATTATAATGGCTTTTTATTGCATGAGAAAAAAACGATACAAGAAGTAGAGCGCTTGCACATTACTACGGAAGGATATCCAGAATTAAAAAACACTGTCAAAATATTTAGTAAAAAATATAAAAAATTAGGTGTTCTTTATCGCGAAGGTTTATCTATATACAGCACAACAAAATATGAGCCACAAATAGCTGCGGACAATCATGTGCGTGGTATCGATCGAGAGCCTGTTAAGCTACTAGATCGTATCGTTAAAATAAGTAAAAACCTTTATAAAATTAAAGAAGAGAGCGTAAAAGAAAGTTTGCACAAGCTTAAGATTACAGTGACTTTTATTTATATCGTAACAATTTTTTTACTTATAGCTTTCTTTTGGTTTGCGATTAAAAAAGGAGTTTCTCAACCATTTAATGATGAAATGCAAAGAAAAAATCAATTGGCGATGACCGATGCTCTAACTGGAATTGCCAATCGTCATGCTTATAATAAGCGGATTTCCTATGAAATTGAGCGCTATCAACATGATAAAAAAGTACTTACATTTCTTCTCTTTGATATTGATGAATTTAAATCTGTTAATGATAATTTGGGCCACGAAGCAGGCGATAAGGTAATTAGAGAGACTGCAAATATTATAAATAATAATATTCGAAAAAAAGATTTTATCGCTCGATATGGTGGTGAAGAATTTGTGTTGTTGTTGCCTGACACTGATATTAACGCTGCAGAGAAAATAGCTAATAAATTGCGTGAAATCGTTGAATGTCACAAATCTTATTTTAACGGGGAGCAAGTAAATATCACAGTATCAGTTGGTCTTGCAGAAATAAAAATCAATGACACCAAAAAAGAACTTCTCGAACGTGCCGATATGGCATTGTACAAAGCAAAAAAAACAGGACGAAATAAGTGTATTGTAGCAGTAGATTAATTGAATGCACCGCTGGCATTTCTGCCAGAAGTGCTACAAAAAAATTTAAATATTAGTAAGTGTCAAACCAACTGCATCAAACTGTCTTTTGAATAATCTTGCAATTCATCTAAACGATTGTCACGAACTTTAATGGCCCACTTAGGGTCTTGAATTAAAGCACGCCCGACGGCAACTAAATCAAATTCTTTGTTATCCAAACGTTCAGCAAGCTCAGTAATAGAGCTGGCCTCAATGCCCGCTTTAGCCGACATTTGCAGACCGTGTTCCTCGCCGACAAAACTGGTGTTTAAACCCACGCTGCCTACGGTGATAACGGGCTTGCCCGTTATTTTCTTAGTCCAGCCCGCTAGGTTTAAATGACCGTCAACAGCAGAGTTTTCAAATTCCTTTTCCCAATAGCGACGTGTGCTGCAATGAAAAATATCCACACCGGCATCCACTAAAGGTGTTAAGAATGCTGTTAGCTCTTCAGGAGTTTGTGCTAAACGTGCATCATAATCTTGCTGCTTCCATTGTGAGAAACGGAAAATAATAGGGAAGTCGGCACCGACACGAGCACGAATTGCACTTACAATTTCAGCGGCAAATTTAGTGCGGGCTAGCAAGCTACCGCCATAACTATCTTCGCGCTGATTAGTCCCTTCCCAGAAGAACTGGTCGATTAAGTAACCATGGGCGCCATGCACTTCAACTGCGTCAAAACCGATTTCTTTGGCGTCGGCGGCTGCTTGTGCAAACGCTGCAACTACGTCATCGATATCTTGCTGAGACATGGCAATACCATTTTGCTTACCCGGCATAAACAATCCAGAAGGACTATAACCTGGTACTGAAGGATCAGGGTCAGCGCCTTCTTTGCGTACTGAACCGACATGCCATATTTGCGGAGCAATTTTGCCGCCTTTAGCATGTACGGCATCCACTACTTTTTTCCAACCGGCCAGTGCGGCTTCACCATGAAAGGCAGGCACACGAGGATAGCCATTGGCTGCTTTGTGATCAACGGTAGTTCCTTCGGTAATAATTAAACCGACTTCATTTTCAGCGCGACGTTCGTAATAAGCCACGACCAAATCGTTGGGTACGCCGCCGGGTGAAAATGTACGGGTCATCGGTGCCATAACAACACGGTTTTTTAATGACAGAGGACCTAACGTAATAGGTTGAAATAATGGAGATAAAGAAGTGCTCATAGTGTTCCTATTTGTTTTTCTGATGATTGATGAAGATTTTCTGATTTTATAAGGTATTCAAATTGTTGCATGGTCTGCTGAAACACATCTTGTCCGTGCAAACGTGCGTGATACAGGGCGCCTTTACAGCTAAAAATAAACAAGCTGGCTAAGGCACGGGCATCTTTATTAGGTGCAAATTCATTATTGTCTATGCCCTGTTGCATTACCTGAGTAACCCAGTTCAATTCATAGTCATCTAAGGCTTTTAGGCGTTCTTTAATGGAGTCTGGCAGTTTATTTAGATCGCTATAAAAAGCACTAATCGGGCATAGCTTGTGTTCATGCAAGCTGTGTTTCATCGCCGCACGTAAGTAGCGTTCTAAGGCATTCCAATTAGACGTTGCTTTCGCATCGAAGTGAGTTAGCCCTTGTTCAAGCCAGTCTTGAGTCCAATCACAAAGCGCCAAGCCCAAATCGACTTTCTTTGGGAAGTGATGGTGCACGCTGGCTTTGGTAATACTAAAATGACGAGAAATATCTAGATAGCTAAAGCCTTCAAAACCATTGCTGCGCAGCATATCCGCAGAGTATTCAACAATTTGCTGGCGTGTGCTTAATGGCTCTATGTTAGGTACGGCTTTGGTTTTTGACGGCATAAGATTTATCTTGCGGCGCTGGGCTATTAAGAAATATTAATTGAGTGCTAGCCTACCTACCGGTAGGTAGGCTAGTCAATGAATAAATTGTAATGGCAAGTAACACGGACTTTAGGGCTGATAAGCAACGAAGGCTATTTTTACTGGGCTGTACGGGTAGACCTAAAGCAACTCGGGTAGAATTGGCGTATTATCAGTGGCAATCAAAAAGGTAAACAATAATGGGTATAAATGTACAATAATCGAGATATCATCGTGCGCTTGCGCGAGCAAATTCCGTCGTTTGAATGTGTAAAAGGGTGTCACGATTGCTGTGGCCCAGTAACTACATCTTCCGAAGAAATGTCACGGCTGCCGGTGAAATCTGACGATGAACATGAAGCCGCATTAAACGATCTTAGTTGTGTGCATTTGGGCCCCGATGGTTGCACTGTTTACGGAGAGCGACCATTGATTTGCCGTTTGTTTGGCACAACACCGCGTATGGCTTGCCCCAATGATCGCCGCCCAGAAGAGATGATTGACGAAGACGTTGAGCAGGCTGTTCATCACTACATTGCTAATACACGGCAAGTATTGGTGTAGTCATATTATTTTCAATTTCGCTATTATGCTAAAATCTCACCATTATTCTCTATCGTTCCCCTTATAAATTGGAAAAACATGATTCCTTGGACTCTATTAGGCTTAGCCAAAATCCCGAATAACGGCGGTGAGTTAGAGTTAACTCAGCGTGATAAAGAATTTTCTATTCATATGAAAGGTGTTCGTGGTGAGTTAATGAATAGCCGCACGCACAGTTCGGAATTAGCCTTGTCTGATTTGGGCTGTGCGCATGTGAAAAATGCTGAGAATGCAAAAGTCTTAGTCGGTGGTATGGGCATGGGATTTACCTTGGCTGCGGCACTGAAGGCGACCAAGGCCAGTTCTAAGGTTGTTGTGGCTGAGCTAGTGCCCGATGTCATTGAGTGGAACAAAGGCCCGCTAGGTGAGTGTGCAGGAAGGCCGCTGGATAATAGCCGAGTGATTGTTCACCTAGGTGATGTGGCTGAATTGTTCAAAGCAAAACAGCCTGAGTTTGATTCTATTTTATTGGATGTCGATAACGGTCCGGAAGGCTTCACTCATGGTGATAATAACAGCTTGTATTCAATGGATAGTCTATCGGCCATCAGACAAACTTTAAAGCCTAAAGGTGTTTTGGCGGTATGGTCAGCGTGGCACGACCCTAAATTTACTACCCAGCTTAAGAAAGCTAAATTCAAAGTTGAAACTAAAACAGTCAGAGCGCATAACGGTAAAGGCAGCCGTCATACGATCTATCTGGCGGTGAAGGTTTAGTTTCTTATTATTGTTTAGTGATCTTGGTTTTATAACTAGGATCTTTTCCCAGAATAAACGCCATGATAATGCCTATGATCAAACCAAATAAATGGGATTCAAAGGATACTTGGGGAAGGATAGGTAATATTCCAAAGATGAGCCCTCCATACATGAACGCGACCAAGCAGCTAATCATAAGGAGTTTAAACTCTCGACTGATAAAGCCGGCAACAACAAGATAGCCAAACAAGCCGTAGATGACTCCGCTTATGCCAATGTGATTGGCATCCCGACCTAAAAACCAGACCAGTAATCCGCCGATTATTGCCGTGCTGCTAAATACTAAAATGAAGCGAGTTAGGCCGTGGCCCAGTAGCAACAACGTCAGTATAAAAAGTGGAACAATATTACTGAATAAATGTATTAACCCGCTGTGTAGAAAAGGGGCAAAAACAATACCGCCTAAGCCACTGATGTTTCTGGGTATGATGCCAAACGATCGGAAAAATCCCCCCGTAAATTGATTGATAACTTCGATAACAATAACCACTAGACATAAGTTAGCAGCAATTTTTATTCGTTTGGAAAAAGGAACATAGGTTCGTTTAATCATATTAACTCGTAACGCTTAATTTTATTAATTAACCCCTGGCGGGTAATTCCCAATGCTTGCGCGGTATGGGTTTTATTATCTTGATGTTCTTTCATAGCTTGGGTGATGAGTGAGATTTCTAGCTCGCTGACTCGCTGTTCTAAGGTTTTTTGCGAGCCAGTGTCCTGTGCAAGATTATTAGCTGACAAACCTTTAGCAAGGTTTTGAACGGCACTCTCTCCGCGTATTAAGGCGATTTCTTGCAAGCTTATATTATTACTCAAACAGATAGCTGCCGCGCTTTCTAAAGTGTTTTTAAGTTCTCTAACATTGCCAGGCCAAGGTGTATTAATGAACCAGCCGCAGGCTTCTTTATCTAGGCTAATGTCTGTTTTATGTTGTTGGTTATAGCGCCCTAAAAAATAATCCACCAGTATAGCAACATCTTCTTTTCTATTACTTAAATTGGTAGTGCTGATGGTGAGACCTTTAATGCGGTAATAAAGATCTTCGCGAAAATTTCCGTCTTGTACTTCTGTCGGTAAGTCTCTATTAGTCGCACATACTAGGCGCGCATTAAGGGTTTCTAATGTTCGACTGCCGACTGGGTAATAACTTCCATCTTGCAGCACCCGTAATAATTTCACCTGCATGGCTAATGGCATTTCACCAATTTCATCGAGAAATAATGTGCCCCTATTAGCACTGGCTAATAACCCTTGGCGATCACGGTCAGCGCCTGTAAACGCGCCTTTTTTGTAACCGAATAATTCACTCTCTAATAATTCAGCGGGTATTGCTCCGCAGTGAACTGAAACCATTTTATGTGACTTGCGGTCGCTGTTATTATGAATAGCATGGGCAATGATTTCTTTACCGGTACCACTAGGTCCTTGAATTAATACTGGGACTTGGGTATTTGAAATACGTTGTATTAATTCCCGAGTCGATTGGATCGCACTGCTTTTTCCGATGAGTCCAAAGTTGGCAGTCTCTTGTTGTTTTTCTTGTTGCTCTAATTCACTTTCTAACGTTTTAATTTGCTGTAATAAACTATTTTTTTCCAGAGCTCGTTGAATAATGAGTTGCAGTAAGTCAGGGTCGATGGGTTTACTAATAAAATCCCAAGCGCCCAGTTCAATGGCCTTTAATGCCAGTGCTCGGTCACTGTGCGCGGTTAATACTAATACGGGAACGTCTTGATAAAATTTTAAATTTTCTAAGCTATCTTCTGGTCTAAAACTAGGGGGTAGCGCTAAGTCATGAATGACCAAAGCGAATCCTTCATGGCGGCTTTTTGGGTTGCTGCTATCGCTAAGTTTTTTAGCTTGCTCGAATAGGGCTAATCCACTCGCCGCGTCGTGGGCGAATTCAACCTGATAGCCTGCTTGTTCTAGCCAGAGTGCGCATAACTCGCAGAAGGCCACTTCATCATCGATTAATAATATTCTAGTCTTCATATCAATTATCTTGGTCTTTAAAAGTAAGTGGCAGGCTGATAACAAAAGACACCGGCCAGTCGAGTTGATTGCTGTGGGTGATGCTGCCGTGGTGGGCATCGACAATACGACGGACAATGGATAATCCTAGCCCACTGCCACCACTGCGCCGGGTAATAAAAGGCTCAAACAAATGCGACAACATATCTTGGGGAACTGCAGGGCCGTTATTATTGACTTGAATAAGGGTATTGTTTTTGTTTTGACTCAGCTTTAATTCAATCTTTCCATCGGCAACGGCAGAGGTAAAAGCAGCGGCATTTTCCAACAAATTAATAAGAATCTGTTGGATACGTTCGCTATCATACTGCCCCATTAATTGTGCTTCACTGGTTAAATGAATAGAGACTGAAAACAAGCCGTTGATTTGCTGAATAACGTGTTGCGCAATACTGACGAGATCTTGCTGAGAGGTTTTTAATTCAATGTTGCCTGCGTATGACAAGGTATCACTAATCATTAACTCAGCGCGGACCACTTGATTGCGTATGTGGTTCTTTATTTTTTCATCGCATTGTGCTGAAGCCATATTGATAATGTTCAGTGGATTTCTAAGCTCATGAGCGATGGCAGCAGTAAGGCTGCCAAGTTCTACTAGGTGTTGTTGTTTGATACGTTCACGTTCTGCGCTGGCTTCTATTTTGGCTAATTGAATGGAGCGTTCTAACGATGTACAGGCATTGGGTATGAGCGCGGCGAGTAATTCTGCCATGTGTTGCTGTGCAGGAGCAATATCTTCCCAGTGTGATAGTTGGCAATCCCATTCACCGTGTTTTATACAAACGAATAACGCTTTTATTTCTTTTGTCTGTGGCTCATCTATCTTTGGTTCTAAATAGAGTTCTCCCGTGGCATTGATGATTTTTACACCGATGTTCTCTTGTCTTCTACCATTCGCGCGCCTTGTTAATGGTGCATGTTGTTGCCAAATACTTTCAATCGTTTGCGCAAGGGTTTGCCAAGAGGTGGCTTTATTTAATTGCTGCAGCCACTGGTTTAAGGTGACTTCATCAATACTGGCACCCGGATAAACCAGCCGGTCGGAAAACTGCTTTGCGGGGCCATATAATAGCCAAGCCAGTAATAACAAAATACTGGAGTAGATAAATAGTTGCAGCGTTGGTACGGTGGCTAACTCGGCCATCGCGACGGGGGCAACAAAAGCCAGTAGCAGGCTCATTAACAGCATAGAAACGATGAGTATCGCTAACCATTGTATGGCTTGGCTGACCCAGCGGTTGACTTCGACTAAGCGATAACGCACTACGGCGTAGACAACTAATACCACGTAGCTGGGTAATGCCAGCATGGGGTAGGGGAAGAAGTCGATTGCCAGCGACGGTAAAATAAAGCTGGTGGCCAAAGAGAATCCCCAAGCTCCGACGGCGAACATTGCAATAATTGAGCGCCGTTTATTTCCTTGGTTATTACGGTAACCGTAAAGTAATAAAATATGCGCGGCGATACCGACGCTGATGGTATATAAAATGTTGAGCCAGCCAATAGAGTCTATGTGGAAAAAACTGGGGAAAACATTCCATGCTTCTATATGACTACTTTCTGCCCAAATACTCAGCAGTGTGACCACGATGGCTAGGACATAGATTAACGGAGTAAAGCGATAGCTTTTTTCGGCAATCGGAATACTGCCCCTTAGCCATAACAGTACAAAGTGTAAAAATGTGGTCGGTAATAAGGGGTTGGCTAATAACAGACTGCGGGCAATGGTCGGGTAGCCTTCAATGGCGGCGATGTGACCAAAGCACCAGCTAGCCATGGATAAACAAAAGGCGGCTAGAGCAATGAGCGCCGGTTCTTCTTTTCGTTTCGACCACAGCCAGGCCGCAGTAAGAGTGGCGGATAATATAGTTATCCACAAGCTAGCGGAGAAAAAAGAAATCAGCATGTCTGTAAACTCTCTTTACGGTAAACGTTTCGAACTGCCAACATAGTTTACACCTGGGTCGACTAATTTGGCTATTTTTAATGGCTGTTCAATAAAATATGCCTTTAACATGCGGTTCTACGCCATATTACTGAGTCGTTAATAAGTTGGCACGAAAGCCGCTATTGCTAGGTAATTAAGCTATTCAATCAACACCCCAGTAAAGACATTATAAGGCAGAGTTTATGTTTGATCTTTTCGCCACACTCCCAGATACGGCCATGCTATCGCGCATGCAGTTCGCGTTTACCATCAGCTATCACATTATGTTTCCCACCATCACTATCGGCTTGTCGCTTTATTTAGCGTTTATGGAAGGCATGTGGTTGAAGACGCAAAATCTTGTCTACTTACAACAAGTAAAATTTTGGATGAAGCCATTTGCCATCACCTTCGGTATGGGTGTGGTCTCTGGGGTGGTGCTGTCGTATGAATTTGGCACCAACTTTAGTAAGTTCTCCGAAATAGTGGGGCCGGTGTTGGCGCCCTTGTTAGCGTATGAAGTACTCACTGCTTTTTTCATGGAAGCGGGTTTCCTCGGCATTATGTTATTTGGTTGGAATAAGGTGTCCCCTAAGGTTCACTTTGCTGCGACTTGTATTGTAGCCTTGGGTACTGTGATGTCGTCGTTTTGGATCTTGGCGGCCAATTCTTGGATGCATACCCCAGCAGGTTATGAAATTGTTAACGGACAATTTCAAGTGACCAGCTGGTTAGAAGTTATTTTCAATCCGTCTTTTCCTTATCGCTTATCCCATATGTTGTTGGCGAGCTTTATATCAGCCTCCTTATTATTTGCCGGAGTGAACGCCTATTATTTATTGAAGGGCACGCATAAAGAATTTGCGAAAATTGGCTTTTCGACGGCAATGTTCGCTATTTTAATTTTGACACCAGTGCAAATATTGGTCGGTGATTTTCACGGTTTAAATGTTGCCGAGCATCAGCCGGTGAAATTGGCGGCGATGGAGGGTCTATGGAAAACTGAGAAAGGTGCGGCGCTGCGTTTATTTGCCATTCCAGATCAAGAAAATGAAACCAATCATTTTGAAATATTGATTCCCAAGGCAGCCAGTTTTTTAATCACTCATGATGTGAACGGCGAAATTCCTGGCTTAGATCAGGTAGAAGAAAAAGATCGTCCGCAGGTAGCCGTGGTATTTACTGCCTTTCGCGTGATGATAGGGCTCGGCGGTTTGATGTTATTGCTAGGGCTTTCAGGGGCTGTCGCGCGTTATAAAAAACGCTTGTTTGATTTTAAGCCTTTGTTATACCTTTCGGTGGCTATGATTCCTGCTGGAGTGATTGCAACTCTCGCGGGCTGGTATGTGGTAGAAGTGGGCCGTCAGCCATGGTTGGTGCAAGGTTTAGTGCGTACCGCTGATGTTATCTCTCCTTTACCGGCCGCAACCGTTGCCTTTACCTTGGGTCTGTTTGTGGTGGTGTATAGCAGCCTATTTGTCACTTATATTTACTTTATTCGTAAGCTTATTTTAAAAGGGCCACCGAGTTTAGATGAAGTGCAAGCATCGCTGATTAATCCATTACTCGATGGTAATGAAGATTTACCGGCTACTTTAAATCCTGCGCAGGTGGATATAGGTTATAGCCAAGAGTTGTCAGAGTACCTATATAAACAAGATCAGCATAAACAAGACAAGGGAGAAAAATAATGGATATAGCACTGGTTTATTTATTGTTAATTGGTTTTGGTATTTTGGTGTATGTCTTATTAGATGGCTTCTCGCTGGGGGTTGGTATTTTATCTCCACTATTAAAAAATAGAGATAACAAAGCAATTGCTATGAAAAGTTTATCGCACGTCTGGGACAGTAATCAGACCTGGTTAGTCTTTGGTGGTGTGGTACTTTTTGTCGGTTTTCCGATAGTCTATTCGTTTGTTTTATCGAACTTATATTTACCCATTATTTTAATGCTGGTGGCGTTAATCTTTAGAGGCGTTGCTTTTGAATTTCGTTTTAAAGCAGATCGCAGTCAGGCTTGGTGGGATTTAAGTTTTTCTCTAGGGTCTATTATCGCGACGTTTTGCCAAGGTTTGATTCTAGGTGCATTGGTCGGTGATATGTCGAGTACGAAAACCCTCGCCGATCCGGTTGACTGGTTAACACCCTTCTCTATTACCACGGGTTTTGCTTTGCTCAGTGGTTATGGTTTATTAGGTGCTTGCTGGCTGGTGCGCAAAACCGAAGCTAGCTTACAAGTGGTAGCAAAAAAGTTAGCGCTTAAATTGCTGTTCTTGATGTTGGCATTTTTTGCCGTCGTCAGTATTTGGATGTTGGTCGATCAGCCTGCGGTTGCTGAGCGTTGGTTAAGCTTTCCAGGTAGTCTAGTATTATTGCCTTTGCCGTTGTTGAGTTTCTTCTTCTCTTATCGCTTGTGGTCTGTTTTACGTGAAGAGCAAGAACCCGGTCTTAAGCCTTTGGGCTACGCCATGGGATTATTTATGACAGCATTTGGTGGTTTAGTGGCGGGGGTTTTCCCTTATATTATTCCTGGTCGATTAACCATTTGGGAGGCAATTGCGCCGGATAAGACAGTATATTTTACCTTAGTGGGTATTTTGATATTCGTTCCTGTCGTTATTGCTTACAACATTTATCTCTATCGTACTTTTAGTGGTAAAACCTCGATGAAGGATGGTTACTAATGAAATCACTCATAGAAAAAGTTGCTTTTAAACGTCAGTGGATAAATGCGTTAGTATTATACTTGATCGGTGTATTGAGCCTTACAATAGTGGCTTATGGTTGCAAGATACTACTTAACTTCATATAGCTGCCAGCTCATAAGGATTTTCAGGTGAATTTCGATCTTTTTTCTTCTGTCGTGAAAGACAATACGGTTGCCACACAAATTGCTGCTCAAGCATGGCATCTAGTAGGCTTTGCAGAAGAGCAGGGTTTGCAGATTAGAAATTTACTGAGTTCGATTATTGAGCAAGCTCCGTTCCGGCAGATGAAAACCCCAGGTGGTCAGGTTATGTCAGTAAAAATGACAAGTTGCGGTGATGTGGGTTGGATCAGTGATCATCTAGGTTATCGTTATCAGTCCTTTGACCCTGTTTCTGGATTACCATGGCCCGCCATGCCTGAGGAATTTAAACGCTTAGCTGAAGACGCCGCTGCAGCCGCAGGCTTTGCAAGTTTTAATCCTGACTCTTGTTTAATAAACTTATATCAAATCGGTACGCGTTTATCGTTGCACCAAGACAAAGATGAAGTAGATGATACTCAGCCTATTGTGTCTGTCTCTTTAGGTTTACCAGCCACTTTTTTATGGGGTGGCCTTCATCGATCTAGTCCGCAAACTCGAGTTGGATTGCGCCATGGTGATGTGGTTGTATGGGGAGGTGAGTCACGTTTTTTTTATCACGGTGTATTGCCGTTAGAATTTGGTCAGCATGACTTCTTTGCTAAGCACCGGGTTAATCTAACGTTTAGAAAGGCTCTATAGCCTTTTAATCAATCACTGCAGGAGACGCAGACGGATCGTTGCCTTCATAAACAACTTGATTGCGGCCATTGTCTTTTGCCACGTATAAAAAATCATCGGCTTGCTTTAATAGTATACCTTCACCTTCGTGATGAGCCGGAATAAAGCACGCTACGCCAATACTCACTGTGACCGAAAGTGATTGTTGCTGCCAATCGATTTTCAGTTCAGCAATTGCCTTCCGAACTCTTTCGGCTACCTTATAAGCACCCTCTACAGGTGTGTTAGGCAGTAATACCGTGAATTCTTCGCCCCCGTAACGTGTGACAGCATCACTTGGGCGCTTCACAACTTCTTTAATACTCTTAGCAACCGCTTGCAATACGATATCACCAGCTTGGTGACCGTGGTCATCATTGAACGATTTGAAATGGTCAATATCAAGAATTAATAGCGCAATCCAAGATTTATCTCGATAGGCACGACGATATTCTGTGGGTAACTTTTGATCAAAATAATGACGATTCTTAACTTGGGTTAATGAGTCCGTTATAGCAGTTGTTTGTAGGTGGTTGTTTAATATTTCTAACTCTTCGGTGCGTTCCCGCACTTTATTATCAAGCTCTTGATTGGCTTTTATCTGAATTTCCAACATCTGTTGCTGAGTTTCTATACGCGCTTTACGTTCGGTATTAATTCGATCCGCCAAACCTACGGCAACCAATAGAACTTCAATGACTGCTCCTATTTCGATGGCATGTTCAGTCAAGGTGTTAATGGGAAGAAAACCGAGCTTTTGCCCGCTGTAAAGTGAAACCCCAATTAACATCGTTATCCAGGCAATGACAAACGTCATTACTTCTCGACTGCCGCTGCGAAACCACTCTTGCGCTGTTGAGAAAAGACCAATGGCTGCCACTATGATAATGAGCCCCGCCCCCAACCTGATCATGATAGCGTAAGGAAAAATCAGTACGGCAATGCAATAGACAGCGGCGATCCAGACAAATAACAATATAATTTTATTTAGACTTGGCCGGAGGGTGGCTAATTTTAAGAAGGTCGAACAGAAAAGTGCTACGAAAATAATATTTAAGCCAATGGCAAAAGCGACAGATAACTCATGAATTATGGGGCTATCCGGCCATAAAAACTTGTATGCCCACCCGTGAATGCTGGCCATAAATACAATGAAGGAGGCGAGGTACAATATATAATATAAATAGCTACGCGCTCGAACAATAAAAAATATCACCGTATTGTATATCAGCATACTGAGTAAAATAGCGTAAAAAGCGGCACTGGTGGCGTTTTCAAAGGCCAGTGTTTGCCAGAAATCGCTTTCTGTTTGCAGTGATAGTGCAAGCTGGAGTGAACTAGTGGTTTGTACATGAAGGTAGAGTGAATATTCTTGGTCAGCGTCAATTTTTAATGGGAATACAAAGGTAGGTAGTTTAATGGGGCGTTGTGCAAAAGGAAATTTATCGCCGCTATGAAACTTCTGTATAACTTCGTTATTCGCTATTAGGTAAACGTCTAATTCATCTAGCAGTGGATAGTTAATGCGTAAGAACCAAGGATTATCCGAACTGTGTATATTTTGCAGTGGAATTTTGAACCAGAAATGGCGCTGATCGAAGCCAAAGCTGGCATCTTTAATATCGATGCTGTTCCAAGTGGACTTGTCTTGCTGACGCACCTCTTCCAGCGATAAGACCTCATCATGGCTAAAGTATCCAGCCATGCCAAAATAGCTTGGTTTATCCTCGCTATTAACAAGTTCATTAGTGAACCCAGTAAAAGAAACACTGATTAAAATGAGGAAAAATATAAGCTGTTTCAGCATATTTGAGTCATATCATTAAGGTTTGTTATATTCTTAGTATAGTTGAAATTTAACATAAAAATTGTCCATTTATTGAATTTAGCATTATTGATCAAATGGGTACGTTATAATAAAATCATTCTATTTGTAGACTAATTATGGAGTAGGCGACATGGGTTTTAGTGGTACTAATCGGCATTGGTTTATCATTGGGGCTGAGTTTCCTGTGGGTCAGTGTTTGGCTGAATTAGCCAGTAAGTTAGCCCTTCCTTACAGTACCCATCATTTGGACGATCGACAACGCCTTTCGGTCCCGGAGGGGATGGCTACGACGCCCTTGGCTATTTTGGCCGTCTCTGGAGGGGATGCCAATGCGATAGGGCATCTGGATAAATGGATTGCGCTGTTAATTGAACAAGATATTCCAATCGTGTTGTTATCGTCTGCTAAGGTCTTTGATTATAACGAGGTGGGCAGCTTAGAAAATGATGCCATGACAGGAGATCAGAGTCTAATCTCGCTAGAAAATCAGGTTGGTCAACAGCTCCAACATTTGATCGTTCGGGTGAACCAACCTTTCAGTTTGTTGACAGCAGATTATGCGGTACAGCTTTTGGACAATGCCCGCAGTCAGGGCAGTTTAAAGTTGGACAATCTTATTCGCATCGCCCCGACTCCCGCTGACGATATTGCTCAGGTTATTCATGCCTTATTACAGCAGATTGGTTGTGATGACTCTTTATGGGGCACCTATCATTATTGCAGTGTGGAAAGTACGACGGAATATGCGTTTGCCGAAGTATTATTAGCGGAGGCCCGTCAGTATGAAGACCTTGCTCACGTGATCCTAGAAGAGCTGGACGACGACGAATGTCGGCCTAGTGAAACCATTTTAGACAGCCAATTAATTAAGCATAATTTTGGTATTAAGCCCAAGCCATGGCGCAAAGCGCTCAGCCGTTTAATACGCCGTTATTATCACGCTAATGATAATAACGATACTTGAGTTCAATGATCTGTTAATGATGTTATTAATTCGCACTGAAAAAGATATAGATATAAATATAGAGAGAAACCATGTCATCTTGTGATTCCCCAGCGTTAGTCAAAGGCCTTGTGCCATTAAAAGATGCCCGTACTGTGTTGGCTCAGCGCGCGCAGCAGTACGGCACCTTAGCGGGAATTGAAACCGTGGCCCTTCATCTTTCATTAACACGGGTACTAGCAGAGACAATTACCTCGCCGATTAATGTTCCAGGTTTTAATAACAGCGCGATGGACGGTTATGCTTTGCGTTTAGCTGATTGTCAGCAACAGTTGGCTCGTAAGGGCATTATAGAGCTTAAGGTATCGCAACGGATCACGGCGGGTGACGCCCCAGAGGCGTTATTAGATAATACGTGTGCGCGAATTTTTACCGGCGCGGCAGTGCCTGAAAATGCCGATATGGTGGTAATGCAGGAACAGTGTGAAGTGAGCGCAAGCGGTCAGGTGATTTTCTCTACGGATCTAGTGGATGTAAAACTCCAACAAAATATTCGACCTGCGGGTCAGGATATTGCGCTGGGCCAAACCCTGTTTCAGCCTGGCCGAATTTTACGCGCAGAAGACCTAGGCGTTATCGCGTCAATGGGCTTTGACCAAGTAAAAGTGCAGAAGAAGCTAAAAGTCGCGGTGATTTCATCCGGAGATGAACTGGTTGAACCCGGTAAGCCGTTGAGTCCAGGTAAAATTTATAATACCAATAGCTTTACCTTAATCGGTTTGTTGCAGCGTATGGGAATGGAGGTTATTGGGCCTTTTTTTGCAGCCGATACCCTCGCCGATACTCAAGCCGTTTTAACCCAAGCCAGTGTTCAGGCCGATGTTATTATCACCAGTGGCGGTGTTTCTGTTGGTGAAGAAGATCATATTAAAGCGGCCATTAGCAGTGGCGGCGAACTAGAAATGTGGCGTCTAGCCATTAAGCCCGGCAAGCCGTTTGCACTGGGCCAGTTTAATCAAACTCCGGTGATCGGTTTGCCCGGTAATCCTGCTGCTGTGGTGGTTACTTTTTATCAGCTGGCGCGAGATTTTTTATGGGCCGTGCAAGGCGCCGATGCGCAGCCGCTATTAGTATTAAAAGGCAACGCGGCATTCACGACTAAAAAATCCATTGGCCGCACTGAGTTTCTACGTGCTCGATTTAATGCAGGGAACATTGAAATTTTTAATAACCAAAGCTCGGGAGTTTTATCATCTTCTAGCTGGGGTGATGGTTTTGCCTGCGTGCCGGCGGGTGAAGTAATTAGCCTTGATGACGAGATTGAGTTTTATACTTTAACCACTGCTCATGGGCATGGTTAACCGTGGTGGTGAAAAGTATGTTGAGTGGGCTGATTTTAGCCGGTGGTGAAGGTCGCCGTATGGCAGGCCGTGATAAAGGCTTAATCTCTTTAGCGCAAAAACCCTTGGTTGAATATACGATTGAATGTATAGCTCCGCTGGTGGATGATTTAACCATTAGCTGTAATCGTAACCAAGAACTTTACCAAGGTTACCAGCTAGATTGCCTCTCGGATAAAGAGCAAGATAAAAAGGCGGATCAAAATACAGAAGGCCACTTTCAAGGGCCAATGGCGGGTTTAGCTGCAGGTTTGCAGCATGCAAAACATGATTGGCTGTTAGTGATGCCTTGCGATACACCACTAATGACTACTCAGGTGATGGCGCAACTTTCGACTCAACTGTCAGCGTATTTAAAATCCAATGAAGCGAGTGAATCAGGCAGCTCGCTGCAGGCCATTATTTTTTCTCAGCAAGGTTTACAGCCCTTGCATGGTTTATATCATACCAGTATGTTGCCTATTTTTGAGCAGTGCTTAGCCGAAAATAAGAATGCCTTACAAAGACTATTACGATCGATGGACAGTGTTAACGTTCTTGTCGCAAAAAATGCGGAGCTCAGTTTTAATAATGCGAATGATGCCGCAGAGCTGCATACTATTGAGCGTCTATTAGCTGAGCGCGAATATAACCTTTAAGTTTTAATTTATATTTATAAAAAACAAGTTGGAAATAAAAATGGATTTAACCCATTTAGATGAAAAAGGCCAAGCCCGTATGGTCGACGTCAGTGAAAAAAACGTCACTCAACGCGAAGCGTTAGCTCAAGCCATTGTTACTATGCTGCCCAATACCCTAACCATGATTACCGAAGGTAAGCATAAGAAAGGTGATGTATTGGCAACGGCCCGCATTGCTGGTATTCAAGCAGCAAAAAAAACGTGGGAATTGATTCCTATGTGTCACCCTTTAATGATTGCTGGGGTAAAGGTCGATATTCAAACGATCAGTGAAACTGAGTTGCGTATTGAAGTGCGTTGCAAAATTGCGGATAGAACAGGCATTGAAATGGAAGCGTTAACGGCCGCATCTATCGCCGCATTGACTATTTATGACATGTGTAAAGCGGTGGATAAAGGCATGACCATTGGTGATATCAAATTACTCGAGAAAACCGGTGGTAAAAGTGGTGACTGGAAAGCAGATGCCGCAGCAACCGAAGCAGGCAAATAATTATGATTAATGTTTTATTTTTCGCCCGTCTTAAAGATCAAATTGGCCAAGCTGACTTGCAGTTAGGCAATGAGTTCGCAGGTCAGACCGTTGCCGAATTGCAACAAAAATTAATTACCCAAGGTATGATCGCTTTGCAAAACGACAGCATTCGTATTGCTTTGAATCAACATTTCTGTGCGCCAGATGCTGTGGTCAGTGACGGTGATGAAGTTGCCTTTATGCCCCCTGTGACCGGAGGTTAATAGTGAAAATTAACGCAAGGATGCCAACCACTGTTATTGAAAAAATTTGCCATACGTTAAACCCTCGGCAAATTCTTAATGCGCTAACCGCCATTGATGCTGAAGCAAAAGCCGAGCGTATTCATCGCAATGATGATCTTGAACGTAAGCGTGTTTGGCTGGTCATTATGGTTGCTTGTGTTTGTTTACTGATGGTGAACTATTTAAAATACTCAAGTATATTGTTGGAGACAATCCGAATGGTTGAGGCTTGGTTTGATATTAAAAACCAGTCATGGTCGCGAGCGTTTCGCCATCACCCTTATCGCGAGTTATTAGGGTATGTGTGGTGGGGGTTTTGGAATGTCTTGTGTTTCTTAATCATTCCCATGCTAACGATCAAGCTTGTATTGAAGCAGCCATTAAAAAATTATGGTTGGCAAGTCGGTAGCATCAAACAGCATTGGCTAGGCTATGTGTTATTAGCATCTCCTATTATGTTGTTTGCATTTTTGGTGAGCTTTCGTGAAGACTTCGCTAATCATTATCCCTTCTACAACTTAGCCCATAAAAGCTGGTTGGATTTAATCTTATGGGAATGTATTTATATCTTGCAGTTTATTGCGGTTGAATTTTTCTTCCGCGGTTTTTTGGTGAATGGCTTACGCATTCCCTTTGGCAGTTTGTCGATTGCAATTATGTGCTTACCTTATCTCATGCTGCACTTTCCCAAGTTATGGTTAGAATCTTTTGGTGCGATCTCGTTTGGTATTTTCTTGGGTATTCTGGCATTACGCTCAAAATCTATTTGGGGCGGTGTTGGAGTGCATGTTGCCATTGCTTTAATGATGGACTGTATGGCCATGATGCAAACCAAAGGCTTTCCCGATCAATTCATGCGTTAGCCATTCTGGCTAATGCAGACCGTTGCATTTTTGATAAACACTTTAATGAATTAATAGATTAATTTTATAGCTACACTCGCCGTATAGCGCTGCTGTTATTGTAATTATTATCCTTATCCTTGATTTATACCACTTAAGTGAATAATACTGAGTGGTTAAACCTATTCAGGAAACCAAGCATGATTAAAGCGTATGCAGCATTCGAAGCCGGCGGTAAATTAAAAGCCTACGAGTATGACCCAGGCATTTTGGCCGATCACGATGTAGAGATCGCAGTTGATTATTGCGGTATTTGCCACAGTGATTTAAGCATGCTGAATAATGAATGGGGCATTACGCAATATCCTTTTGTGCCCGGCCATGAAGTGGCAGGAACAATCAGTGCTTTAGGTAAGCATGTTAGTAAATTTAATATCGGCGATCGTGTTGGTCTAGGTTGGCATTCGGGTTACTGCAATGATTGTAATACTTGTCTTGAAGGCGACCACAACTTATGCAGCAGCGCGCAGGGTACGTTGATCGGTCGCCATGGTGGTTTTGCCGATAAAGTACGAGCGCAAGCAACCAGTGTCGTTGCCTTGCCGGATGCGTTAAGCAGTGAAAAAGCGGGACCTCTTTTTTGCGGTGGTGTTACCGTTTATAACCCGATGGTACAGTTTGATTTAAAGCCCACGGCAAAAGTTGCGGTGATTGGTATTGGCGGCTTGGGGCACATGGCGCTTAAGTTTTTAAATGCTTGGGGCTGTGAAGTAACTGCCTTTACGTCTTCGGAAGCGAAGCGAACAGAAGCACTAGAGTTAGGTGCTCACAAAACCTTAAATTCTCGTGATAGCGACGCGTTAGCCAGTGCAGCAAGATCATTTGATCTTGTTTTATCCACCGTTAACGTAAAGCTGGATTGGGGTCGTTATGTGCAAACATTGAAATCCAAAGGACGTTTACACTTTTTAGGAGCTGTTATTGAGCCAGTAGAAGTCAGCGTTTTAGCTCTAATGGGTGGACAGCGTTCTATTTCAAGTTCACCCGTGGGTAGCCCAGCGGTTATTGGTCAAATGTTAGAATTTGCGGCGCGCCATAACATCGAACCAGAAGTGGAAGTTTTTGATTTTGCTGATGTTAATGTGGCTATTGAGCGCTTAGAGAACGGCAGTCCGCGCTATCGGGTCGTGCTCAAAAACTAGTACTAAAAAAATTAGCAATAAGTAACCTAATAGAACGAAGGTATACAAGTAAGCTGCTAGTCATACTGAGGCGATTCAATTCGATGCTGAATGATGACCTTTGTCGATGTCGGTCAACTTGATTAAAGTAAAATAATAAGTTGTTGCTCTAGGCCAGTTCTTGAAAATGATTTTCCACTATTGAGTGGCACTCATTTTTTTACACTGCGCCCAGAGTTATGTTCCCTTACCTATTTAAATAAGTGCTATATGAAATTAAATACTCTCTATGCTGTTTGTCTTTCTAGTCTATTTATCATGCCTGTAATGGCTAAAGAAATGGATCATTCCAATATGGATCATTCGCAAATGAATCATGCTCAGTCAGGGCATGAAGGGATTGTTCTGCATGATCATAGCAATCGTGCTGATAGTCATGCACCAATAGGGGTAATGGGTGACCATACTCATAACGAAGGTGAGTGGATGTTGTCGTATCGTTATATGACGATGTCGATGACGGATAATCTAAATGCCAGCAAGAAAGTATCTGACGATGAGGTTCTAGCAGACTTTATGGTGGCTCCGAAAAGTATGACGATGCAAATGCATATGTTGGGTGCCATGTATGCACCGTCAAATACAGTAACGTTAGCTTTTATGTTGCCCTACATTGAAAACGATATGAAGTTGGTAATGAATATGCCGATGATGGGCTCTGGCATGGGAACGCCGATGACCATGCGACAAAATTTCGAAACGCAATCAAAAGGTATTGGTGATCTAAAGGCAGTCGCTTTGTATCGTTTATTTGCTAGTAGTAACAACCGAATTCATCTGAATTTAGGGTTGAGTTTACCGACTGGCTCTATCGATGAAAAAGATGCGACACCTATGAGTATGGGTAAAGACATTATCTTGCCTTACCCAATGCAACTAGGTTCAGGCACTTATGATGTGATGCCAGGCATTACCTATAACGGTACTCAAGATTCTTATTCATACGGCGCTCAGTTAAAGGCTGTATTACGTACTTTTAGCAATGAGCGTGAATATCGTTTAGGTAATCGTTATCAAGCACAAGCTTGGGCGGCTTTGCCGGTTAATCATCTTATGAGTTTATCTGTGCGTGGGGATTATGAGCAGTGGGGCAACATCGTTGGGGCTGATAGCGACTTAAGCTCAATGATGGTACCGACGGCACGAAAAAATCTTCGAGCGGGTAAGCAGTTCTCAACAGCGCTGGGTATAAACATCTTATTGCCAGCAGATAATCGTCTGGCTTTAGAATATAAAGTACCGGTTTATCAGGATCTCGATGGGCCACAGCTAGCGGCTGATCCTATGCTGACATTAGGTTGGCAGAAGGCGTTATAGTGTCTTAAATGAAAAAAGTAATAGCGCTGGTGATCGATATCAGCTGCGCTATTTTTTTTAGCGGTGGTATACAAGTAAGTTGTTAACGATTTCTATCTCGTATAACTAATAGCCTAATCTCGGTCATATCTTCCATCGCAAAACGAATGCCTTCACGACCGACGCCTGAATCTTTAACTCCTCCATAGGGCATATTGTCCACACGCCAACTCGGTACATCACCGATAACAACACCCCCGACTTCGAGCTCATCCCAGGCCTTGTTCATTTTATAAAGGTCGCGAGTAAATATGCCAGCTTGCAAACCAAATTTACTGTTATTAACTTCTTTTAGGGCGTCATCAAAATGAGAGAACGAGCTCAAAATTGCTGCTGGGCCAAAGGCTTCTTCGGTATTTAGCTGAGCATGATTAGGAACATTTTCTAAGACAGTTGCTTCCAGCATAGCGCCATCTTGTTTGCCACCGACTAATAAATCTCCGCCAAGTTCTACCGCTTCGTCGATCCAGCCTTTTAAGCGATTGGCTTCAGAGAGAGATATCATAGGGCCAACAAAAGTTTCTTCGTCTTTTGGATCGCCCATTTTTAATACAGCAACTTTCGCAATGAATTTCTGTTTAAACTTTTCATATAAAGATTCATGCACAAGGATGCGTTGTACGCCAATGCAGCTTTGCCCAGACTGATAAAAAGCACCGAATATAATACGTTCTACCGCATCATCTAAATCGCCTGCTTCTCTATCTGTATCTTCATCAACGATACAGGCGGCATTGCCTCCCAGCTCTAAAATCACCGGCTTTTTACCCGCGCGAGCTTTTAAATCCCAGCCAACACCAGGAGATCCTGTAAAGCTTAATAATTTAAAGCGTTCGTCGACGGTAAATAAATCTGCGCCATCGCGAGAGCAAGGTAAGATAGAAAATGCGCCTTTGGGTAAATTAGTTTCTGCTAATACCTCACCAATAATTAAGGCACCAATAGGGGTACGACTGGCAGGCTTCAAAACAAAAGGGCAGCCCACTGCAAGAGCAGGGGCAACTTTATGCGCGGCTAAATTTAATGGAAAATTAAACGGCGAAATAAAAGAGCAAGGGCCAATCGGCACACGTTTATACATGCCCGTATAACCACGAGCGCGGGGGGTGACTTCAAGGTTCATTATTTCGCCGCTCATACGAACGGATTCTTCTGCAGCAATACGAAAGGTATCGATTAGGCGGCCCACTTCTCCGCGGGCATCCTTGATTGGTTTGCCGGCTTCTATGCATAATACCAGTGCCATTTCTTCAGCACGCTCGGTAAAGCGTTTAACGCAGTGGTTAAGGATGTCTCGACGCTCGTAAGGAGCCATTTTGCGCATCGCCTCTTGGCTTGCTTCTGCAGCGGCAATGGCTTTATCAATAGCAACTTCGTCGGCCAAAGCAACTCGAGTCGCTACCTCGCCAGAATACTTGTCGGTGACTTCTAAATCTTGATTGGCGAAAATGGCTTCGTTAGCCAAATAATAGGGGTAACTGTTATTTAACATTTCATGTCCTTTTTCTGTCTACTTTATCTTGAGCGTTAATTAAGTTTTAGCAATGCTTAAACTTTAGCGCTGAGAATCGGTAGTTGATTATTTAAAATTTCGTCATTTTCACTATAATCAATCGCAATGTCGATGAGATGAACAGCAGGTTCTGCCATGCAAGATTGAATCAGTGGTAACAACTCTTTTGCCGCTTTAATGCGATGCCCTTTACCACCATAGGCTTCAATATACTTAACAAAATCTGGGTTGCCATAATCTAAACCAAAGTCATCAAAATCCATGTGGGCTTGCTTCCATTTAATCATGCCATAGGCATCATCACGGAGAATTAAGATAATAATATGTTGATTGAGGCGTACTGCGGTTTCAAGCTCTTGACTGTTCATCATAAAGCCACCATCACCGCAGATAGCAATGACGGGACGATCAGGATATACCAGTTTTGCCGCCATAGCAGATGGCAAGCCAGCCCCCATTGTGGCTAATGCATTATCGAGTAAAACGGTATTAGGTTTACGCGCTTTATAATTTCTGGCGAACCAAATCTTATAGACACCATTATCCAAAGCGATAATGCCATTATCTGGCATCGCTTTACGCACATCAGATACGATGCGTTGAGGGTACATAGGAAAACGATCATCGTCGCAGCCGCGGGGTAATTCTTTTTCTTCCGCTGCTCTCACTTTGTCGAAATAACTAAAGTCCCAATGCTTTTGAATGTGTAGTTTTTCCATAATGGCCCAAATGCTATTCGCAATGTCACCAATCACCTCAACTTGGGGGAAATACACGGGATCGACTTCTGCAGCCATATAATTGATATGAATAACTTTTTTATCGTTATTGCGCATAAAAAAGGGGGGTTTCTCGACCACATCATGGCCAACATTAATAATGAGGTCGGCATGGGCAATCGCGCGATGGACAAAGTCGCCATCAGACAGTGTGGTATTGCCTAAGAATAAAGCGTTCTCTTCATTAACCACTCCCTTACCCATTTGGGTGGTAACAAAGTGGATATTAAATTCGTCAACTAAACGAGTGAGCATCTTGCTCGACATTTTACGATTTGCGGCTGCTCCGATAAGTAATAGAGGGGCCTTGGCCAGTTCTATCATATCAACGGCGTGTTTAATCGATTTCTCCTCTGCTACTGGCCTGCGAATATCACTTTCCGTAATCAGATTTGGGCTTGTTTCTTCATCAGCGATATCTTCAGGTAACTCTAAATGAACTGCTCCCGGGCGCTCTGCACTGGCGAGACGAAATGCTTCGCGCACTTGTGACGCTATTCGTTCGCCACTGACGATTTGCGCCGTATATTTAGTAATTGGTCGCATCATGTCCACTACATCTAATACTTGAAAGCGTCCTTGTTTGCTGGCTTTAATCGGTTTTTGTCCCGTTATCATTAGCATAGGCATACCGCCAAGCTGAGCATAAGCGGCGGCGGTAACAAGATTGGTTGCTCCTGGGCCTAAGGTGGACAGACAAACGCCAACCTTGCCAGTTAAACGCCCATAGGTGGCTGCCATAAAGCCTGCGGCTTGTTCATGGCGGGTAAGAATTAGTTTAATTGTGGAGGTTCTCAAAGACTCTAAAACATCGAGATTCTCTTCACCTGGAATGCCGAAAATGTACTCCACATCTTCTTGTTCTAATGCTTTAACAAATAAATCAGACGCCTTCATAATTAAACCTCCCTATTTGATTCTCCTTAATACTAGCATGTGTTGTCGAGCCTGAAGGGTCATTAATGTAAGGTTATTGTGCTAGTAAAGATTCGTATTGTCGGTTGAATTAAATGAATAGACTCGATTGATTTAATTCAACCGACACCGAGTGAGACCTTGGTCTTTCATAGAGTATCGTTTCGCCTCAGTGGCATGCTTTTTGTATGAGCATGAGGTCAGTTATCTTATTCTTCGGGACGACCCGAACAGCTTTTAATGCTTTATTCATTATAAGACTGATCTAGTCTGGACGACCAGTGTTCTCTCTGTGATTTAAAAAAGGGTTTCACACATGGCGATTCTTCCAGGAAAAACACATAAAGCATTTACTGAGCTTCCTATTGTTGATATTTCTTTATTGTTCTCTGACGATCCCGTTGATCGAGCTTTATCAGCAAAGAATTTAGACAAAGCTGTTCGCGATGCAGGCTTTCTATATTTGAAGGGACATCAGGTTGCTCCTGAACTCATTAAAAATCTAAAACAGAAAGTTAAGGCGTATTTTGCACAAGATGAAGAAAGTAAAATGTGTGATTATATTGGATTATCGAAAAATCATACGGGTTATGTACCTAGGGGTGAAGAGCAATTTTATAGTGCTGAGCCGATACAAAAAACGCCTGACTTAAAAGAAGCCTACGATATAGGGCCTGACTCGCCCAGCTTAATGACACGCTTTGAGCAGCATGCACAAACAACTTGGCCTCTACTTGAAGGATTTAAGACCGATGTTAAGGCTTACTATGACGCCATGATGGAGTTAAGTAGAATACTTTTCAAAGGTTTTGCATTGGCATTAAATTTACCTGAAGACACCTTTACCAAGCATTTGACCCAGCCCCCCAGTCAGCTCCGCTTGATTCATTATTTTGATAATCCACAGGCCAAGGAAACTGATTCGGGTATTGGTGCTCATACGGATTATGAATTCTTTACTGTGTTATTGCCAACGTCCCCGGGTTTACAGGTACTCAATGGCGCCGATGAATGGATCAATGTACCGCTGTTAGATGATTGTTTCGTGATTAATATTGGTGACATGATGGAGCTAGTATCTAATGGTCAATATATAGCAACTTCTCATCGCGTCAGACAGGTAAAAGAAGAGCGCTATGCCTTTCCATTTTTCTCAAGTCTGGATTACGACACTACTGTGGCACCTATCGCATCGCTGTTGAAAAAAGATGAAAAGCCTTTATACGAAGCTGTAATTTGCGGTGACCACTTGCTTGCACAAACAATGCAAACGTTCAGTTATCTAAAAAAACGAGCTGCTCGTGGTGAAGTATATTTACCTGAAAACTCTCATTCTTTATTATCTTTTGGCCAAGCTTCAGTTAAGGAGAGTCGAAATGCATATTAAAGAATTGTTCGAATGTCATGCTCAACAAGCCATTAAAACGGTTCCTGAGTGGATGATAGGTTGCTTCAAACGAAGAAGTATTTCGTTTGCAAACGGTCAGACAGATACTCAAACACATGTGTTCTGGCTACAGGGTCGAAATTTAACGATTGATTTACGCCTACCTAAAGAAGCTGATCAGGTCACTAGAAAATCTTGGCAACAATGCAATCAAAGTGAACTCTACCAGCTGGCGAACTACGAGGGCTGGTCTGCCGATTGCAGTTGGAATAATCAACAACTCAGTTGGTCGGGGGGTGTTGCATTCCAATTACATAATAGATGGCCAGAGCCTGCGATTCTCTCGCGGGTAGGCGATTGTATGATGGAGTCTTCTCCACATCAGACCTATATAGAGGATTGGCGACTAAAATCTAAATCTTCTGGACCTTTACTTAGTTTTGAATTGATCGACGAAATAAACCTAACGACTGGAGAACTTTGCCATAGTGGAGGCGCATTAATTATTAATGACAATTGGGCTGGTTTAGTTTTAGGACGCCCCATTGAAATGGGCTTAGGTGACGCGGACATGCAATTAAGAGATAAGGTGAGGAATAATAGCTCAGATATTGACTATTTAAAGGCGGCGTTTAATTTTGAAACCTCAGTTGCGCAAGGCAATCTTGATGAAGGGTTTGACATACTTTTTTCTACTCAATCATCAAGGCTAGGAGAGTCGCTTTTTGCATTAGATGGATTTGAATTCGACTCTGATAAAAATGAAATTATTCAAATATTTTTCAAAGATGACCAGCAAATTAAGCGCCGTTTTACTATCGACACCCTTGAGCCTGAATTTGAGTTTTCTTCTACCACGTCTTTTCATCCCGATGCTAAGACTTGGTTCGAAGCTGAGGAAGAAACTCTAAGTCGCTATCTTAATGCGCTAACCTAGCACCGCAGTAAATTAATGGCACCTTTTCGGTGCGCTGCTGTGCCTTTAAAACAGATTAATTGATCACATGTGGTGAACATAGGGCAATTTTATATATGTTTACAGCTGGCACAGATATTGAAAGTACCATTTTGAAGAAAACACTTGGTTAAAACAAAACGCAGTTAAGAGCAGTCAACGGCTGAGCGATCAACCGAACAATTTGAACACCAATAGCATCACTAGGGTTCCGGCTTCATAAAATAATGTTTTATGAAGTGCATACTGGACCGAGAGTGATCGACCTTTTAAGCAAAGGTTACACGGCGGGATAAAAGCCCGGGAGACTCATCGCTAAACCGATTGATTGCTCTTGTGTAACTTAAAATGCTTAGAGGTAGTCTATGAAACACTTCAAAAATATTATCAAAAAATGCATGGTCATTGCGACAGTGAGCTTGGTGAGTTTTGTTTCTCACGCAGCCGAACCCTTAAAAATAGGCTATTCAGATTGGCCGGGGTTTGTGGCTTGGGAAGTTGCCATTGAAAAAGATTGGTTTAAAGAAGCGGGTGTTGAAGTTGAATTTGAATGGTTTGACTACGTGGCTTCTTTGGATGCGTTTGCCGCTGGGCAACTAGATGCTGTTGGCATGACGAATGGCGATACTTTGGTTATTGGTGCTACGGGAGCAAAAAGCATTATGTTCATGGCTACTGACTTTAGTAACGGTAATGACATGATCGTAGCAAGGCCTGGGATTGATTCTGTTGAAGATCTAAAAGGAAAAAAAATAGGCGTTGAAGTGGGCTTTGTTGGCCACTTGATGCTGTTAGATGCACTTGAAAAAGTAGGCTTGTCAGAAAGTGATGTTGAGTTGGTAAACGTACCTACCAATTCAACGCCTCAAGTGTTGGCTTCAGGGGATGTTGATGCGATTGTTGCATGGCAGCCAAGTTCCGGTCAGGCTATTATTTCTGTTCCTGGTTCAAAAGCCATTGCTACTTCTAAAGATGCTCCAGGTTTAATCTATGATATGTATGTTGCATCACCAAGCTCTTTTGCTACTCGCAAAGCCGATTGGGAAAAAGTAGTTAAAGTTTGGTATCGCGTAGTAGATTTTATTAAGGATCCTAAAACTCAACCTGAAGCCCTAAGCATAATGGCGGCTCGAGTAGGTCTTACCCCTGAAGCTTATGCGCCTCTTTTAGACGGTACTAAAATTCTAACATTAGCCGAGGCTAAAGAAGCCTTTAAAAAGACAGATGATCTTTCTTCAATCTATGGTTCTTCTAAAATATCTGACGAGTTCAATGTAAATTATGAGGTGTATACCGAGTCTCAAAATGTTGATAGCTATATAGATCCTTCAATTATAATGGGTCTATAAAAACCAATGACCTCAAAGGCCGTAGTAATGAAAGAAAAGCCCCAATGGTTTGCAGTTAGAAAAGCGTTGTCACCGATCCGCACTCGGTGGTTAACACTTTTGTCTTTTCTACTGCCTTTGATGATTTGGTCCATGTTCAGTTATGTGCCTTTTGTTTGGCACCCCAAGGTAGAAGTGACTGACCCTGGTGGTGTCACATGGTTTCAAGAAGGGATGTTGATTGACCGCGCTGTTTTTGCTGCTGAAGTTAATAAAACGGTTTTAGCAGATACTATTGCGCCCCAAGGTTTTAGAACTAACCCAGTCTACTTACCCGCCCCCCATGAAGTAGCCACCGCATTTTACACCGCCTTTACCACCGAGCCTAAACGGCGCAGTGAGCAATGGCTGCATGAAAGCTTATGGCACAGTATTACGGTCATCTTTTGGGGTTTTTTTCTATCTTCCATCATTGGAGTACCGCTGGGAATTCTGTGCGGTACGTTTGCTGCGGTGTCGAAAGTTCAAGAACCCTTTGTTGAATTTTTTAGATATTTACCGGCACCTGCATTCGGTGCTTTAGCAGTGGCTATTTTAGGCATACATGATGGTCCTAAAATCGCGATCATTTTTTTAGGCACTTTTTTCCAACAAGTTCTTATTGTCGCGAACACCACTCGCAAGTTAGATATTTCCTTACTCGAAGCGGCATTAACGCTTGGCGCTAATAAAATGCAAATACTTTTTAAGGTCGTATTGCCCGGTATTTTACCGGACCTGTTTCGCGACTTACGTATTTTACTTGGCTGGGCATGGACCTATTTAATTGTGGCGGAATTAATTGGCACAAGTTCAGGCATTACTTGGTTTATTACCCAGCAAGCCAGATATAAAAACTTTGATAATGTTTTTGCCGCAATCATTATGATCGGTATTATCGGTCTGGTAACAGATGTGGTTCTGGCCAAGCTAGGGAAGCGCGCATTTCCCTGGGAAAGCTCACAGGATAAGGTCTAAATAATGAACCCTTTAGAATTGCCCAATTATCTTCAACAAGAAGAGCGTGTGTCAGCACGATTTAAAAAATTAAAAGAGCGTGAAGTGATCCTCGAGGTAAAAGATTTACACAAGATCTTTGAATCTCCTCAGGGTGACGTTACTGCATTAAAAAATATTAATTTTAAAGCTCATCGCAGAGAATTTGTCTGTGTGATTGGCCCGTCTGGTTGTGGTAAGTCAACGCTTATTCGCATACTGGCAGGACTAGAAACCCCCAGCAGAGGTCAGGTCTTGTTAGATGGCGAGCCTAAGTCTGAACCCGGTCCAGACAGAGGCATGGTGTTTCAAGGCTATACGTTATTCCCGTGGCTAACGATTAAAAAAAATGTCATGTTCGGTTTGCAAATGGAAGGAAAATCAAATGCCAATGCAGAAAGTGAAGCCATGCAATGGGTAGACTTAGTTGGCTTAAGTAAGTTTGCCGATTCATATCCTCATCAGTTATCAGGCGGCATGAAACAACGTGTTGCCATTGCAAGAGCGTTGGCCAATCAACCGCGTATATTGCTCATGGATGAACCCTTTGGAGCACTAGATGCCCAAACCCGTTTTAAAATGCAAACCAATCTTATTGATATTTGGAAGAACATCGATATCACTGTATTGTTTATCACGCATGACCTTGATGAAGCGATTTATCTTGCGGACAGAATTCTTGTGCTTAAGGCGCACCCGGGAGAAGTTCAGGAACTTATTGAAGTTCCAGTTCCTAGACCCCGCAGTCCTGACCAGTTTTTATCTCCGGAATTTTTAGCCACTAAAAGACGCTTAGAAGAACTGATCCATCCGCCCACTGAAGAAAACGAAGATGATAATCTTCATATGATTCGAATGACCCGAGTAGGTGATGATGTTGAAGATATTGAGTCCTGATTCTACTATGGAAGACGGTATGTTATCTGACGGCTCTAAATTTAAAGCCGCACAAAAATCCATAGTATTGCCTGCGGGCACTGCTGCGCATATCGATATAGATATACGTTACATTGATATGGGCGAGGCTCAGCAGGGCACCGTTTTATTAATGCACGGTATTCCCACTTGGGGCTTTCTTTATCACCAAGTGATACCTAAGTTTGTTAGCGCAGGTTATCGGGTCATCGCCCCTGATTTTTTAGGTCATGGTTGGTCAGATCGCAGAGATCGCTTTGACCGTTCTTTTCAAGATCAAGCGCGCATGATTAGAGCTTTGCTGGATGCATTAAACATAAACAAAATTCATCTGGTGGGTCATGATACTGGCGGTGCAGTGGCACTGATTTTGGCCATAGAGTCACCCGATTATGTGAATCGTTTAGTTATTTGCAATAGCGTCTGTTATGACCGATTTGACGATGACATGCTTGATTTTGGGCATCCGTTACGCTGGAAGCATCGTCCTTTAGAAGAGCTCATTCAGACCTTAGAAGAATGCCTATCAGAAGGTCTATCTAATAGAGAGCGGCTTACCCCCGAATTCACACAAGGCATTATTGCACCTTGGGCTAGTGAAGAAGGCAAACTTAGCTTACTGCGCAATGCTTCTGCATTAAATCCCAATCAAACCATGGCTTTAGTAGACCGCCATTCTAGTATTTCTGCACCCACCCTAATTATATGGGGAGTGAATGATCCTTGGCAGAAAACAGAGGACGGCCAAAGATTAGCATCAGAAATACCTGGTGCGACTTTTCATCCAATAAAAGGTGCATCACACTGGGTTCCGCAAGATACACCAGAAGAATTTACTCACACTGTTTTAGATTTTTTAAGCAAGAGCTTGCCAAAACGTTAAATCACTCATATCAGTATGAAATGATTAGAGCCAATATCGAGCATTACGCTGCTTCGCTAAAGTGTTTCAAAGGACGCCAGATGAACAAATTTGTACCCGCGGACGCTCTTATCCCAGAAGGGTTAGTCACTCATAATTTTAAAGCACGTATGCTCACCATACACGACTTAGTAAAAGACTATGATGCCGTAATGAGCAGTGCGCAGCATCTTAAAGGCCTGTTTGGTACTCATGATACATGGCCTAAAGGTTTGACACTTGAAGACGACTTAGTTGACCTTGGGTGGCACCAAAGAGAATTTAAACTTAGACGCTCTTTCGCCTATACGGTAATGAGTCTGGACGAAACAAAGTGCTTGGGTTGTTTTTATATCGAGCCGTCAGAAAAAGTAGCTTTTGAAGCTCGAGTGATTTTATGGGTAAGACAAAGCGAGCTAGACACCGGCCTTGAGCAACAATTAGAGAGGGCAGTAAAGCAATGGCTGAAAGACCAATGGTGGTTCTCGACCATCGCTTTTCCTGGTCGCGATTTAACCTGGTCACAGTGGGATGCTTTGCAGGATAAGGTTGATCGCTGAATTTTAATGTACACCAGTTGTGTAACAGCTTGAATTACAGGCATAAAAAAAGCCCGTACTTTTCAGTATAGGCTTCTTAGAATAAATGGTGCCCGGAGACAGAATCGAACTGCCGACACGAGGATTTTCAATCCTCTGCTCTACCGACTGAGCTATCCGGGCGACTCGTTGAACTTGCTACTTACACATTGGTAAGTGTTCGTTGAGTGCGCGCATTAAACCTGTTATCAGAACTTGGGTCAAGAACTTTTAACAAAATACTGCACTTTATTCTTTGTTTTCAGGAACATAGCCATCGGCTTTATCAAAATCTTCGCCACTTAAGAACTTGCTACGCTGTTCTGTAAGATATTTACGGGCTTGCAAATCGATCATGTTGAGGTGTTTTTCATTGATCAGTCGAGTTTGGTGTTCTATCCACTCAGACCAGGCTTGTTGTGAAACATTTTCGAGAATATCAATACCAGCAGGGCCTGGAAAAGGCGCTGCAGTTAGAGCGGATAGCTCTTTATTGTATTTGCGGCAAAGTACGGTGCTGGACATAAAGGAGTCCCTATTTTGTGAATGCTATTGAGAGCATCTATTTAGTGTTGGCTGTCTGCGCTAAGCGAATGTTGTTTAGCAAGGTTTTAACTGGGGCGGCTAAACCTAATTCCGAAGGCTTTTGTGGATTGTACCAGTGCTGAGCAGATTCCCCAATGGCATTGGGCCGTTTGCTCAGATGAATCAAGATGGGGCTTATGTGAAGGTGATAATGGCTGAATGTATGGCGGAAGCTGGGCCAGTCTTCTTGTTTAAAGGCCAGCGCGCCAAACAATACTTGGCTGCGGCTAAGAGCGTCTTCTTCCATTGCCAGTTCAGGAAAGCTCCATAAGCCTCCCCAAATGCCCTGTTGGGGCCTCTGCTCTAATAATATATTGCCGTCAGGGTCTTGCAGCATAATTAATTGTATGTGCTTTTCTGGTTTTACTTTTTTAGGCTTTGAATTGGGGTAGTCTTTTGGGTTCCCTTGAGCATTAGCTTGGCAGTTAGGTGCTAGTGGGCAGATACCGCATTGGGGTTTGCTGCGAGTGCATAAGGTTGCACCCATATCCATCATCGCTTGCGTATAGTCGTTGCAACGTTCGTTGGGCGTAAGACGTTCTGCGATGAGCCATAATTCTTTTTGCACCGCGGTCGTTCCAGGCCAGCCTTCGACGGCGTAATAGCGGCACAAAACGCGCTTTACATTACCGTCGAGTATGGCGGCGTTAATTCCCATGCTAATGGAGGCGATCGCACCTGCGGTTGAGCGGCCAATGCCACGGAGTTCGGTTAAGCCTTCAACCGATTGAGGGAAAATACCAGCGAAGTCAGTACTCACTTTCTGAGCGCAGGCATGCAGGTTGCGAGCGCGAGCGTAATAGCCCAGCCCTGTCCAAAGGTGCAGTACCTTATCTTGCTCTGCCTTGGCAAGATCGTGGACGGTGGGGAACTCTTGCATAAAACGTTCGAAGTAGGGGATGACTGTCGCAACTTGTGTTTGTTGCAGCATTACTTCTGAAATCCACACTTTATAAGGTGTGATGTTTTGTTGCCAAGGTAGGTGCTTACGGCCATTTTCATCGTACCAGTTTAGAACAGCTTGGCTGAACTGTTTTTGGCTTAGTAATGCTTGGCTTAGCTGCGGTTGTTTACTGGCAGATGGCATGAGTTAATCTAGTTAAAATGAACAAGCCGCTAGTATAAAGCGGCCTGCCCTTATTTACGACTAGCTAAGGCGGGTTTATGAGGTTTGCTTCTTCGTCTGCTGGTGATTGCTGACTAAAAAATGATGCAGCTGAGGCAGTGTCAGTGGACGACTGAATAAGTACCCTTGGCCATAGTCACATTTGTGTTCTCTTAAAAATTCTAACTGTTCTTGGGTTTCAATTCCTTCGGCGACGACCTTCATACCCAATTTGTGTGCCATGGAAATAACGGCTGAAGTAATGGCCATGTCGGTTTTATCTTCGGGTATATCACTGATAAAAGAACGGTCCACCTTGAGTACATCAATAGGGAAACGTTTTAGATAAGCCAAAGACGAGTAACCCGTACCAAAGTCATCAATGGCTAAATAAATTCCTTTATTTTTAATGGCATCCATAGTGGCAATGGCGGCGTTGACATCATCCATAATGATGCTTTCTGTGATTTCTAATTCTAAGTTGAGCGGATCTATCTTTGATCGTATGAGTATATCCACCACAGTTTGCAATAAGTTAGGATCGGAAAATTGTTTAGCAGAGAGGTTAACGGCTACTTTGGAATTTTCAGGCATTAAGCCTTCGCGAATGAGCGCTCCCATTTGGTGACAGCTGTGTTTTAAAACCCATGCGCCAATTTTAATTATTTGCCCCGTTTCTTCTGCAATAGGAATGAAAGAGTCGGGAGGAATAAGTCCTTTTTCTGGGTGACGCCAGCGCAACAGAGTTTCGACGCCCGTCACTGTATTGTTGGCGATGCAGATTTTAGGCTGGTACATGAGAATAAATTGATTGCGTTTGATCGCGATGTTGAGTTCTTTTTCCATCTCTAAGTTATGCAAGATGGTGGTATTCAGATCTTCAGAGAAAAACTGAAAGTTGTTTCGGCCGAGCTCTTTTGCGCGATACATGGCGAGGTCAGCATTTTTCATTAAGTTATTAGGTTCGATGGAGTCTTCTGGTGTCATGGTAATACCAATACTGACGGTACTAATAATTTCTTGGCCATTCAGCATAAAGGGTTTCGCAAGAGATTTAAGGATTTTTTCCGCAACAATGCGCACATCATTAGTATTGTTAATATCAATTAATAATATGGTGAATTCATCACCACCAATACGAGAAACGGTATCATTTCCTCGAACATTGTTATTAAGACGACGGGCAATTTCTTTTAATAAAGCATCGCCCATATCGTGTCCAAGGGAATCGTTGACACGTTTAAATTGGTCTAAGTCAAGAAAGAGCAAGGCGATTGAACTATCGGTTCTTTGTACGCTTTTTACTGCTTTAACTAGTCTATTTTTGAATAATCGTCGATTAGCGAGACCGGTTAGAGGGTCATAAAATGCAAGGTTTTCCATTTGTATTTGAGCTTTTTTAAGCTCGGAAATATCAGAGGCTGAACCTAAAAAACCTAACAAAGTCCCCTCTTTAGAATGCAGAGAGGTTGCTTGGATATAAGTCCAAGAAATACTGCCATCTTTAGCAATTAATCGCACTTCGCACGCCATATCTTCATGTTCGACGACGAGCCGTTGCCAGAGTTCATTCAGTGCTGGAACATCTTCAGGGTGCAAGCTTGAGAACCAAGATTCTAGGTCTGGTTCTGGGTGTTTGATATGGTTTATTTCACGCCAGCGTTGGTTGACGTAAATGATTTTACCAGCAGGGTTGATTTGAAATATACCCACAGGAGAAAGCGCTGTCAGTTTTCTAAATGTCTCTTCACTGCCTTTCAATAAGCGGTGCTCGTTTTCAATTTTACTCAATAGCTCATTAAAAATATCCACCAGTTGACCCAGCTCGTCATCATGGTGCTTATTGGCACGAATGGAAAAGTCATTACGCTGGATTATGCTGCTAATGGTGTCTGCTAATAACCTTAACGGGCTAGTAACAATGCGTTGTAAGCGCGTGGCCAATAACAGGGTAATAAAAATAGTACTAAAAAGAATACCAATTGCAAAAAAGCTGATGTGTTTGACGCGATTAATGATGTCGCCATCATGATAAGCAAGATAGAGAGTACCCATCACTCGATTGTCGAGTTCAATAGGAAAGTATCGTTCGACGTACGAAGACTTATTAGCTTTCAAAGTCCTCAACATTTGTGGGCAACCTTTTAAATTGTTCTGTGTTTCATAGCTCGCCACTAGTACTTTTTCTTCATCATAAAAACAAGATTTTACCACGCTATTATCCGCAGAGAGGGACGCGAGGTTACTGCGCAATAATTTATTATCACGCAAGGTAAGCCCTTCTGTTGAACCTTCAGCAATGACTTGCCCAACAACTGAGATTTTTTTATTTAAGTCTTGTTTGCCAAAGTGCAGTTCTAACGATAAAAAAGCAGTTGTCGCTAGCAATAACATAAGGGTGCTGGTGGTGATGGCGATAATCACAAACTTGGTACGAACTGTTTGTGCATCTAATAATTTCATTGGCTAAATTTGCCCTTGATTATTCACGGCCGAGGCCACTTCGATTAAAGTAGTATTAATAGAGAGTTGAGCCTCAATCGTTGTTTGAAGATTGATTTTTATGTCGACATTTTCTTCGTCGAAATCGATTTCAATAACACCACCTTCCTTGGCGAAATATTTTCTCTCTCCGATGATCAAAATTCTGTTTGAAGTTAAACTATAGTAGTTTTTCTGGATCATGGGAGTAAGCGTGGCGTGGTTGGCCATTGAATAATATAAAGTTTAGCTGTTTTATTGCTGAACGGAGGAGTGTTTTGATAAATAAGTCATAAAGACCTAATAAAGAAAACGGGGTAAGACAAAAACACGCTAAAGTTGGCTTCTTTAGCGCTGAGCGGTTTGTATTTGGCTACGCATACTGGCAATAACCTCATCTAAACTTTCATTCTGTAATTGCTGACTAAGCTGTTGGCGGTAGGTTGTCACCATACCTAAACCAGCGATCACGGCGTCGTATATTTTCCAGTTTTGTTGTTTATTCACGTAGAGCTTGAAGTCGATGGTGATACGTTGGCCAGTGGGTTGAATCATGTAGCCTTTTACGATGGCTTTTTTGCCTGACTTATTGAACCGAGCGGCTTGGAATTGAAATTCTTGACCATCAAAAGCCTTAAAAGCGCCTGTGTAGGTACGGATCTGTAAGTCGCGGAAGGTCTCTATAAACGCTGTTTGCTGGTCTTTGGTCGCTCTTCTCCAATGCTTGCCGAGCGCCAGTTTGGCAATACGCTCTTGGTCAATGGCGGGCAATATGTAGCTTTCAACTAAACGCTGTACAGCGCCCGAGTTACGCTCTTTGATAGGTGTTTTTTTCAGTTCAGAGATAACTGATTGAGTGGCGTATTCAACGGTTTCTGTCGGGCTGGCGCTATGAGCCAGATTAATTAAGCACAGAAATGCTATTAACAACGTTGTGATGTATTTCATACGATTCTATTCCCTTTACTTTTAATCTTAGCCGATGTTTCGTGATGCTTTCAACCTATAACGATCAGTATGACGCAATAAAATGGAAAACTTTAGGGGGAGAAATAACAAATGATTATTCCACCTAAGAAACAATCCAGAGGCTTAGTTATAAAGGCGTATGAAATCGTTATCTTTCGATATAAAGCCACGACTTTTCAAGGCACTCGCAAACTCGGGGGGGACGTCTTTGGCAATCAGTGAAAATTCATTTTCATCGGCCCAGGTGCTCATGTGGTGCAACATCTGATGAGCAACGCCTCGATTGATGGTTATTTTACGCACGCAGAAGTGAGAAAGGTAGATAGTATTACCGTCTTTTTCAGCTTTAAGTGCGCCTAATAAGCGCGCATTAAAACGACCAGCGATAAGCCAAGTGCCTTGATTGAGTAATGGTTGTAACGAAGTATGGATATCGCTGGCATCTGTAAGCCATTCTCGAGGGGCGTCTGAGTAAATTTTACCCAGATCAATCCAGTCCTGTTCTGTTGGCTGGCTTATGTGTTCAATATGTACTGGCATGAGGGTCTCAATTCTGTGATATTGCTGTGCTTTGCTTTATAATAGCTTTTTCCTCGTTTGGCGAGATATTTTTGGAGTCTTCCATGGCAAATGCCAGCCGCAAGGCGATTGTAGAGCGTAATACCTCAGAAACAAAAATTAAAGTTAGCATCAATCTTGATGGTACCGGTGAAGCGAAATTCGACATTGGTGTGCCTTTTTTGGAGCATATGATGGATCAAATTGCTCGTCACGGCATGATTGATCTTGATATTTATTGCGACGGCGATACTCATATTGATGACCATCACACGGTTGAAGATGTCGGCATTACTTTAGGCCAAGCCTTTGCTAAGGCGGTAGGTGATAAGCGTGGCATCGTCCGTTATGGTCATTCTTATGTACCTTTAGACGAAGCTTTGTCTCGAGTTGTGATTGATTTTTCTGGACGCCCTAGTCTAGATTTCAAGTGTACTTTTACCCGTGGCAGTATTGGTCGTTTTGATACCCAGTTATTTTGGGAGTTTTTCCATGGCTTTGTGAATCATGCTGGTGTGAGCATGCACATTGATAATTTAAAAGGTTTCAATGCGCATCACCAAGCAGAAACAATTTTTAAAGCTTTTGGTCGCGCTTTACGTATGGCGTTAGAGTTTGATCCTCGCATGGCAGGAAAAATGCCATCGACTAAGGGTGTTCTATAGTCCATGAGTAAAGTCATCAGTAAAACCTGTGCGGTAATCGATTATGGCATGGGTAATTTGCACAGCGCTCATGGCGCTTTGCAAAAGGTAGCGCCCAATTGCAATATTTTGGTGACTTCTGATCCGGCGGTGATATTGGCTGCTGATCACATAGTACTGCCGGGTGTGGGTGCTATTCGCGATTGCATGGGCGAGATTCATGCCCAAGAGATTGATCAAGTTGTCGCAGAAGTAGCACAGACAAAGCCGTTGCTCGGTATTTGCGTTGGTTTGCAGGCGATGATGACGCGTTCTGAAGAGAATGGTGGCATCGATTGTATGAATATTTTTCCGGGCCAAGTACAATATTTTGGTGACAAATTATTAGGTGACGAGCTGCGCGATGGTACCCGTGACCGCTTAAAAGTCCCGCACATGGGTTGGAATCAGGTTGAGCAGGTTGCTCACCCGTTATGGCAAGATATTAAAGATCAGAGCCGCTTTTATTTTGTGCATTCTTATTTTGTGACTGCGGATGATCAGAGCCAAGTTAAAGGCATTGGTCATTATGGTAAGCCGTTTGCGGCCGCTATGGGACAAAACAATATTTTTGCGGTGCAGTTTCACCCAGAGAAGAGTCATAACAACGGCCTGCAGTTATTGCAGAATTTTTTAAGCTGGGATGGCCAAGCTTAGCTTGCCTTTTATTATGTTGGTTAGGTAACAAGTTATGGCATTAGCAAAACGTATTATCCCTTGTCTCGATGTTGATCAAGGTCGTGTCGTGAAGGGCGTTAACTTTGTTGGTATTCGTGATGCGGGTGATCCAGTTGAGGTGGCTAAGCGTTACGACGAACAAGGCGCCGACGAAATTACTTTTCTTGATATCACTGCGACCCACGAAGCTCGTGGTACCACAGTAAAAATGGTAGAAGCGATTGCTGAGCACGTTTTTATTCCATTAACGGTGGGTGGCGGTATTCGTGAAATTGAAGATATTCGTCGCATGCTAAATGCGGGTGCGGATAAAGTTTCAATTAATTCTGCTGCAGTCACCAATCCTGATTTTGTCCGTCAAGCTTCTGAAAAATTCGGCGCTCAGTGTATCGTTGTGGCCATTGATGCAAAACGTGTTGCGGGTTCGGGTGAACTTGGCGATGTGGATAATAAATGGGAAATTTTTACCCACGGTGGTCGAAAACCTACTGGCATCGATGCGGTTGAGTGGGCGATTAAAATGGCGGACTACGGCGCAGGTGAAATCCTATTAACCAGTATGGATCGTGACGGTGTGAAAACCGGTTTTGATTTAGGCGTTACGCGTGCGGTTAGTGATGCGGTGAGTATTCCTGTTGTTGCCTCGGGCGGTGTCGGTAATCTTGAGCACTTAGCTGAAGGCGTTTTGTTAGGCCATGCGGATGCTGTGTTAGCGGCGAGTATTTTTCACTTTGGTGAGTATACTGTGCAAGAAGCTAAGCAGCACATGAGTGATGCCGGTATCGAGATGCGCTTAGATTAGTCTTTACGACTGAATGTTACGACTCTTGTGTTACGATTTCTTTTAAGATAAGAGTCTTAATGTATCTTCCGCACTGGCATTAGCTTGGCTTTGTACGGCCAGTTGCCCTTGCTGTTTTACCCGCTCTATTACCATCTCACTGATCAGTTTCGCAATATCAGCATCTTCTACACGGCTTCTTGCTGATTGTGTTTGTTCCTTTTTATCGGCGAGCTGTTCAATACTGCTATCGATTCGATTACTTACGGCGCCTAGGTCGGAGCGACGTTCAGTTACTTGCTGCTGAATTGAGTCAAGGGCGGTTAAGTTACTTGCCGAACTGGGACTGGAAAAGTCGAGTTGGTCTAGCCCTTGTTGGATCGGTGCCGCCGTCGTATTCGCCGCCAAGCTAACCACATCGCCGGCTTTGTCACCCAGTTGGAAATTCAAATCTTTTGCCGCACCATTTTCTTGAAACAAATCTTTGCCGTTAAATGAACTTTGTTCAATCACTTGTTTGATTTGATCGCTAATTTGGCTGGCTTCTTTGCCGATTGCAACGCGATCTGAATCGTTCAATATGGCGTTGCCTTGTTGAACAGCAAGCTCTTGAAGCCGTTGTATACCGTTAGAGATTTGTGCAAGGGCGCCATCTTCGGTTTGGATTAAAGATTGAGCATCTAGGGCGTTGCGCTGGGCTTGCTGCGACCCAGAGATTTGACTGGAGAAGCGAGTGACTATGGCTAGCCCGGCAGGATCATCGGCGGCGCTATTAATACTCTTGCCGCTACTGACTTGGCTAAAGGTTTTGTTTAATTCGCTATTGCTGCCAACAAAGTTGTTGCTGGTATTAATGGAAGTCATGGGTACTCTTCCTTTTGAGTTAATCTGACTCTTTTATCGTATCGCGTTTGTTGAACTTATTTTATGGTTTGAGCGCTATGAAGACTCAATAGTTACTATACAAATACTAGATAGTCTTATAAGTCACAAGGTATTTTTAGAAAGTAACTCTTGTGGGTTGTTACTGGGTAACATTTTTTCTGCATGTAAAATATAGCGGTTAGCGTATTGATTATCGTGGGGCTTATGGTTATCAAACGCTTGCCATGCGCTCTGTAAAAATAGCTGAGAGGCGTGCACGAGTTCAATGTTTTGATTACTTAGTTGGGGTATTTTCTGGGCGAGGAAATGATGGGACTCAGTATAAGGGTGAGCAATTAAAACGGCTTTGCCGTACTTTTCTGCAATTCGTAAGGCGAGCTGCCACTGCTTATTTAAGGCAGCAGTGGATGTATCATTATCCAAAAAAACATGGCGTTTTAAACTGGGCAATCCTTGTTGCTGAGCCAGTGTGTAAGCAACTGAATTAGCTGACGTTAGGCTATCGATAAAATACAGTTGTTCGTCTTGCAGGGTTTCCATGACCCATTTCATTGCTTGTTTATTCTGAGTTAATGCGCTGCCCATATGGTTATTAATACCTTGAACATGGGGAATGGAGGCGATGGCTTTTCTCAGTGTTTGTTTCAACTCAGTTTCTGTTAATGCTTGGGTGAGCGCACCAAGGCCGAGTGCAGCCTTGACGGTATTTTCCATAGGGGCATGGAGTATGATTTCTTTTTCTTGCAAATAGGCCTTATTGGCCAGCTTTTTTGCATAAGGGGTATGTGGAAGAAACGCTAAGGTAAGTGGACCTTCCAACTCCACCATGGCATTGCCCAGCTCATAGCTATTACCAATATCATCGATAATAATAACCAGCTGAGCGCTGTGGGATTGAGTGAGCGGAATAACACTCAATACCACAGACAGTAAAAGTAGAGCGATTTTATAAGTCATGTGTCGTCTTTACTTGATCTGGTGCTAGTTCTGGTACTAGTTTGTTTTTTTTAGAAAGCACCTTCGTGGGCTCAGTCATTGGTTTGGCGTGATGCTGAAAAACACTCCAACCTTTCAGCAGGGTGTAAGCCTGATATAACTGGAAGTCTTTGCTTAATAGATCATCCGATACCTGATGGTCATCTTCGTTGGTATTGTCGGTTTGTTCTGTTTTGTCATTGCCGTTAGTGAGATGGCCCGATAGGTCACTTTCTTTGTAATAACTCCGCTCATAGGTAGTAACTTCACTTTGCTCTACAAAGACGTCTGGCTGAATCCCTTGGGCTTGAATCGAGCGGCCATTGGGGGTGAAATAACGGGCGGTGGTAAGTTTGATCGCTTTATTGCCAGCAATGGGTAAGACGCTTTGGACTGAGCCCTTACCAAACGATTGGGTGCCAACAATGATAGCGCGTTTATGATCTTGTAATGCGCCAGCAACAATTTCAGAAGCCGAAGCCGAGCCGCCGTTAATTAAAACGATCAGTGGAATGTCTTGAGCAATGGTATTTTCGGTTGCTGAGTAGCGAAAGTCAGATTCACTAATACGGCCTTCGGTATAAACGATTAATCCTGAATTTAGGAAAGCATCCGATACTTCAACCGCCGCGTCTAAAACACCACCAGGATTATTACGTAAATCTAATACCAGGCCATTGAGGTGCTCTTTATTGTCTTGAGCTTTTGTCTGTAATTTTGTGATGGCTGCAATAAGCTCAGGACCGCTTTTATCTTGAAACTGAGTAATGCGCAAATAACCGATACCATCTCCTAAGTTTTCACCGCGTACGCTGGCCACTTTGATTTCAGCGCGGGTTAACACAAATTGTAAAAGTTCTTTTTCACCTTTGCGGCGAATACTGAGTTCAATGTCCGTACCAGGCTCGCCACGCATTTGGTCAATGGCATCGGTTAATGACAACTTCCGTAACGGCTTACCATCTAAAGAAACGATAAAATCGCCCGCTTTAATGCCCGCTTTTTCAGCAGGGGTATCATCGATCGGGCTAACGACTTTAATTTGACCTTCTTCGATGCCTACTTCAATCCCCAGACCGCCAAACTTACCGCTGGTATGTTCCTGCAGTTCGCTAAAATCTTCTGGCAATAGGTAATCAGAATGTGGGTCGAGGTTGCTTAGCATGCCATCAATGGCGTACTGCAAGAGCGTTGCATCATCCACAGGTTCAACATAAGCACTGCGAATGCGATCAAAAATTTCGGTGAAATTACGCAGTTCTTGCAAGGGCAGTCGGCTCTCTTCTATGGGTGTATCTGTACCTGCTCCCTCTACTGTCGATGCGAGGGCCTGAGTGGTTAATAATTGTCCGATAAGCAAAGTACTAAAAGCGACGTATTTGAACATTTTAATTTCCATGTGTTTGATTTCCCCTTCACGATGTTTGCTATGCATTAGCGCTTAAGCCAAGCGGCGGGATCTTGTGGTCTGCCTTTGTGTCTGATTTCAAAATAGAGGCGAGGTTCCTTAAACCCCCCCGAACTGCCTAAAGTAGCAATGTTTTCACCTTGATACACCCAGTCCCCCACGGATTTTGATAAAGTTTGATTGCGAGCGTACAAACTCAAATAGCCGTCACCATGATCAATGATCAGCAATAGCCCAAAACCTCGCAGCCAGTCGCTAAAGACAATGCGGCCATGATGGATGGCGGTAATCGCCGATCCTTCGTAGCCTTTCATTAACCAGCCTTGCCATTTGCTGCGGGATTGTACGTTGTTATTACCAAATGCTTTCATAATACGCCCTTTGGTAGGTCTTGGTAGCTTGCCTTTCAAAGAGCGTATAGGGCGAGCATCTCGCTTGCGTACACTATTATCGAGCAGGGTCGCGACTTCATTGATCAGTTGTTGTAAGCGTTTTTGATCTTGTTGCTTTTGGCTTAGATCATTTGATTTCTCTTTGCGACGAGCCTCTAATCGGACTAAAAGGTTTTTATGTTGTTGTTTTTCATTATTAAACTGTTTGTTTTTCTTTAATAAGCTTTGTTCGGTTTTGATCAGTTTATTTTGCTGGCTGAGTATTTCGTTTTCAATATTATTTAAGCGTTTTAAATTAACGATTAAGGTTTGAATGCTTTCCATGCGGGCTTTATTAAAATACTCGAAGTACTTTAACATGCGACTGATTTGCTGCGGGTCATCTTGGTTCAGTAAAACTTTAATAGAGCCTTGACTGCCGAGCCTCTGGGCGCCGCCCAATTGCTTGGCCAGCTGCTGTTTTTGTTTTGATTTAAGGGTGCGGAGTTGGCTTTGCTCCGCTTGCAGCTTTTTTAGGCGCGACCGCTCTTGCTTTAATAACGTGCGAGTTTCATCAATTTTCTGGGCGATGCTGCCTATTTTTTTATCAGATTCTTGTAACGCTTCATTGAGCTTATCATGCTCCGATTCGGTTTCTTTCAGCCATGCTTGCAGCTTGTTAATCTCTTGCTGCAGCTGGGCAAGATCAGCCTGTTCGTCAGCAAAACTCACTTGAGTGAGCTGGCTGATGAAAAGGCAAAGCAGAAAGAAGGTCCGGATCATGTTTTGACTCTCTTTTATTTATCGATGAGGCTAGTGCCCGACATTTCAGCCGGTTGTGCTAGATTCATGATGGTTAACAGCGTGGGTGAAACATCGCATAGGCTACCAGCATGAATACTGCGACCGTCATTATGAGTATGTACGTAAACCAGATCAACAGGGCCGGTAGTATGAGACGTTAAAGGGCCACCCGTTTCAGGATTCAACATTTGTTCGGCATTACCATGGTCAGCTGTGATAAGGCATTCCCCATTCACTTCTAAAATAGCAGCAGTAATTCGCTTTAAACATTCATCAATACATTCAGCGGCTTTTACAGCCGCTGAATAAACACCAGTATGGCCAACCATATCACCATTGGCATAGTTACAAACGATTAAGTCGTGCTTGCCGCTCTTAATTGCTGCAACCAGTTTGTCGGTTAACTCTGGTGCATTCATTTCAGGCTGAAGGTCATACGTTGCAACGTCTGGGGAGGGAACCAATATGCGTTCTTCCCCTGGGTATAAGTCTTCACGGCCGCCAGAGAAGAAAAATGTTACGTGAGCGTACTTTTCGGTTTCGGCAATGCGTAACTGAGTTAAACCTAGGTTGGATACATATTCACCAATACCATTGATTAAGGTAGCGGGTGGATAAGCGCAGCTGGCAGGAATGTCGGCTGCATATTCGGTTAGCATCACATAATCGGCTAATTTAGGGATCACGTTACGCTCGAAGCCAGAGAAATCAGACTCAACAAAGGCACGGCTGATTTCACGGGCACGGTCTGGGCGGAAGTTCATGAAAATGATGCTATCACCATCTTCAACCTTGCCGCCTTCGCCGATCACTGTCGCGCTAACGAATTCATCGTCTTCACCGCGAGCATAAGCTTCTGCTAAAGCAGCGCTGCCCGTTTCTGAGTGGTTGGTCGCTTTCGCTTCTGTCATCGCAACATAAGCTGGTTCAACGCGATCCCATCGGTTGTCACGATCCATGGTGTAATAACGCCCAGTTAATGTGGCAATTGAACCTGTACCGAGTTCATCGAGTTTAGCTTGTAGCGCATTAATTGATGGCTCTGCACTGCGCGGTGGTACGTCGCGACCGTCTAAAATGCCGTGTACGTAGAGTTTAGTAATACCGCGTTTTACCACCATTTCACACGCTGCAAAAATTTGTTTTTCGTGGCTGTGGACGCCGCCTGGGGATAGCAAGCCTGCAATGTGTACCGCGCCACCGCTGGCTTTTGCTTTATCGATTGCGTTGCATAACACTTCGTTATTGAAGAAGCCGCCGTCAGCAACGTCTTTATTAATACGGGTAAAGTTCTGATAAACGATACGGCCCGCGCCCAAATTCATGTGGCCTACTTCAGAATTACCCATCTGGCCATCAGGCAGACCTACTGCGTTTCCAGACGTTTGAATGAGGGCATTGGGATAGGTTTTTAATAGCGCATCCCAATTAGGGGTATTAGCATTGGCGATGGCATTGTGTTCGGATTCTTCGCCGTGGCCCCAGCCATCAAGGATAATTAGTGCAGTCGGTGTGCGGGTCTGGCTCATAACAAGAATAACTCTAATAATTTAACGTGAGTAGACAAAAGTATTGTGCCTATTCTAGCGAATCTGTGGCCTTGCGTCATTTTCTATTCTTTTTCAGGCTATGGCGGTTATACTGCGGTCTTTGATCCTCTTATCAGTCAACCAAATAGGCAGCAAATAGGTTATGGAACAAGCTTTCGATTTTATTAACAATAACTGGATGTTAGTCAGCTTATGGGGCGTCTTCTTAGCAGCCTTTTTTTGGGATAACAACCAGCGCAGCGGTGCCAGTATAAGCACAGCGCAAGCGACTCAAATGATCAACAAACAAGATGCGGTTGTTTTGGATATTCGCGATAAAAAGGACTTTGACGGAGGGCATGTGGCGAATGCGATCAATATTCCTTATACGTCAATGACAGAGCGGTTGTCAGAGCTTGAATCTTCAAAAGAACACCCCATTGTATTAGTATGTAAGTCTGGCCAGAGCGTTGGCATGGCAGGCAAAACGTTGAAACAGAAAGGTTTCCAAGTATTCCGTTTAAGCGGCGGCATGCTGGAATGGACTAACCAAAACCTTCCTGTAGTTACTAAGTAGTTACTAAGTAGCCACCAAATAAATTTAAACAGTATGGCCAAGCGGGCTGTATTTAAGAATAAATAAAAGTTAAGGATGTATCATGGCTGAACAAGACCAAGCAAAAGATAAAGAGCAAGAGCAAGTAAAAGATCAAGCACAAGACCAAGGTCAATTTTCATTACAGCGTTTTTACGTTAAAGATTCATCGTTTGAATCTCCTAATGCTCCCGAATCTTTTCAAAAGCAGTGGAAACCAGAGGTTAAGCTCGATTTGAACAGCCGCTCGCGTAAATTGACCGACGATACTTATGAAGTTGACGTTAAAGTAACTGCGACAGCGGAAAACGATGGCGAAACGGCTTTCTTGGTTGAAGTGGTTCTTGGTGGTATTTTTCATATTAAAGGCATTGAAGGCGAGCAGCTTAAACACATGTTAGGTGCTTTCTGCCCTAATATCTTGTTCCCATACGTGCGTGAAACAATCGACCAGTTGGTTGTTAAAGGTAGTTTCCCTGCCTTGATGCTAGCGCCGATTAACTTTGAAGCTTTGTTTCAACAGTCCCAAGCTCAGCAAGCAGCTCCTGCGGTAGAAGAAACGGTTCAATAAAAAGCGTTTTCTGATATTAAATAAAAAGCCGAAATAGAGAACGACTCTACTTCGGCTTTTTTATGTCTTTTATTTAAACTTAAAGCTAAGAGGTTAACACTAGCTCCCTCCGGAATAGTCATTCTGACGCCACGCTTCAAAAATCATCACCGCGACGGTATTCGACAAGTTCATACTGCGGCTACTTGCCATCATAGGTAAGCGAAGCCATTGTTCAAACGGCATGCTTGCACGAATATCTTCTGGCAAGCCTCGGGTCTCTGGGCCAAACATTAAAAAATCCCCTTCTTTAAACGACGCTTCAGAATGGGTTTTCTTGCCTTTGGTGGTAAGGGCGTAAATAGTTTTAGGCTGTTCTTTTTCTAGGAAGTCGGCGTAATTTTCATAAATGCGGACATTGGCCCATTCGTGATAATCCAGCCCGGCGCGGCGTAATGCTTTTTCTTCCATATCAAAGCCTAGCGGCTTGATAAGATGCAGTTGGCAGCCAGTATTTGCACACAGGCGAATAATATTACCGGTGTTCGGTGGAATCTCGGGTTCAAATAAAACGATGTTAAACATGTTGGCTCCTCAGTATGGGATGATTATAGAAAGCTGGGCGATAATTGGAAGAAAAATCCGACATTAGTCATTGAACGCCTTGTCTGTAATAGACATTAGTTATTAGTATTCATGTTATGAGCGCATTTTGTTATTTATGTACTAAACTGTTGAAGGAAATGTTGTAACTTTAACAATAGGAGTTGGTGGGTGAAGTTTCGCTGGCCATTTAGTAAAAAAAGAAATGAACGCTGGGTAGGCATTAACTTGTCTTCACTCAACCCGAGTGCCGTCATATATTCTAATGAGGGTATTGTCGACGCGGTAACTTATGATCAGGAGCAGGGTATTGATGCGCTGGCACTGTGGCTCAAACAGCATGTGACTCATGGCACCCCCGCCGTTTTAGTATTAGATGATGACGATTATGAATTGTTGTTGGTCGAAGCCCCTGCTGTGCCTGATGAAGAGTTGAGCGCAGCGATCGAGTTTCGTATTGGTGATTTGTTAGCACAACCGATTGAAGAAACGGCTATTCAGGCTCTGCGTTTACCTCGTGAAGCTTACCGCGGACGCATGTCAATGGCCCATGCTATTGCCTGTCCTGATGAGACGATAAAGAAGCGGGTTCGGTGGGCTCAAAAACTGCATCTAGTGGTTGAGATAATTACGGTACCAGAGCTTAGTTTATTGAATGTACTTGCGGCGAGCTCAATAGATCATGGAATTGCTTTGTTAGAATTAGGCCCTAATCACGGTTGCATTCGCTTATATCAAAATGGCGCTTTATTTCTGACAAGGCAAGTTGAGATGGGTATTGATGCTTTAGATATTAACAGCGCTTTTGAAAAAGTTACTGTTGAGGATGCTTCTGTTGGGGATGCTTCTGTTGAGGATGCTTCTGTTGAGGAAGGTGATCACGATGATCTCAACTTAGAAGAAATGAGACTTGATGATCTTACCAGCGAAAACTCGAACTCGGGCGATGATTTCGAATCCTCTGAGTTGCAGTTCGAAGTAGTTGATGACGATTGGGCAGGTTATAAAGAAGCTTACGTCGGGTTCTCACAGAAAGCGCAAGTGAATGGACAGCAAGTAGAAAACCTCGTGTTAGAAGTCCAGCGGTCGTTAGATTATTATGAAAGCCAGCTTGGCATGGGACAAATTACTCAATTGTGGCTTATGGGTGGAGATAGGGATTTAAAGGACCTGGTGGATGCTATGCAACCATTACTTACTGCGCATATTGAGCAGCCTGATATCGCAGACAAGCTCGCACAAAAAGTGGGAATGGAAGTTTCAGATGACGTTATTGATATTAATAAATCAGTGACAGCCTTAGGGGGAGCGTTAGCGTATGCTGCCCGTTAAACATAGCATTAACCTTTATTTACCTCGATTTCGGCCGCCTCAGCTTTCGCCTGAAATTCTGCTGTTAATAAAATCCTGCCTGATCACTCTATTCGGATTAGTAGCAGTAGCAATAGCGTTATTGGCATTTCAGTTTTATTCTACTGGACAAATAGCAGAGTTAGAGCGGGAGAGAAAAATACTGGATCTCGAATTAGCAACACTTATTGCAAAGTTCCCAAATACCAGTATCAATAAAAATCTTCAGGCAAGTCTTGAACGAGAAAAGAAGTTATTAGCTAAGCAAAAAAGAGTGATTAGTTTTTTGCGGCAAGACTCGATCAGTGCTCGAAGCAGTTTCACGCCGCTAATAGAGCAGCTCTCACAGCAAGATGTCAGTGGAATTTGGTTGTCTGAAATTGAAATTCTTGGTCAAGGGAAAGATATACAATTATCTGGTTTTGCGAAAACACCGGAAAAGGTATCACGCTATATCACATCTCTTGGGTCTAAGGATGCGTATCGTGGCAGATCTTTCAGGCAAATTAATATAGTACAAGGAGATACTCCGTGGAATGAGTTTTTTCTTTCCACTCAAAAACAAAGTCTAAACAAATCATCTCAATTGCAGTTGCCTGCACTGGAGAAAGAATTATGACTTGGTGGCAAAAAAAACCTTTCATCGATGGCATCACTACTTATGAGAAATTCACTTCTCGAGAGCAGCATATGGTTTTATCGACGCTCATCGTGGTAATACTGCTAATAGGTTATCTGCTGGTAATAGAGCCTGTTGTATTAACCAATGCTCAGTTAGTGGAAGATAAAAATAGTCTTATTAGCACTACTAAATTACTGTCAGAAAATATAATTAACACTAAGAATAAGAAATTACAGGATCCTAATATTCCTTTGCGAAAGCAGTTAAAGGAAGTGCTCGTGGAGAGTAAAAGCTTACAAGAAAAAATTAATTTGTTAACTCAAGCCTTAGTAGCACCAAAACAAATGGTTAGCTTATTAGAGCGTGTGTTAACGCAAGATAAGCAGCTAAAGCTTATATCATTGATTAACTTGCCAGAAGAGGCAATGAATATACAAGGAAGTAACTTAACCTCTGATGCCAGTTCTACTGTCGACGCAAGCAATATCCCAAATACTAATGCTGGGCAAGAAGCTTTGATTTATCGCCATACCTTTGATGTTGAATTAGAGACAACTTACGATAGTGCACTGTTATATTTAAAGCGCCTTGATGATTTGCCATGGCAGTTGTTTTGGCAAGACCTTAAGTATCAAAGTACACAGTATCCCAAAGGCATATTAAATATAAGAATTTATACCTTGAGTATGAGTAAGGAGGTTTTGGGTGTTTGATATTTTAAAGCCATTACTTTTAATCTTGTTATTTTTGTCTTTTAATTGTTTCTCTCAAGATCCTATGAAGCCTCCTAGCTGGTTGGAAGACAATCAACCTACGCGTGCTGTTGAGCCAGAAACCTTACACTTACAACAAATATTAAGTTCGAAAAATAGAAAAATCGCTGTGATTAATAACACCTTGGTGGTGGAAGGCCAAATCATTGGTGGAGCTAAGGTAGCAGAAATAACAAATCAGTGGGTTAAAGTAATATACAAAGGGCGTAGTACTACTTTAACGATGACTGCGACGACAAAGGAATATAATCGTGAAAAATAGAGCATTAACTATTTTAATTTTTTCGCTAGCGATAACTTCATGTGCTAACAACAATCCAAAGAAAGAAAAGCAAGAAATTATTGAGCCTTTATTAGTATGGCTCGAAGAAAGTGAAGAAGGTGAAGAAAAACTTGAAAACGATGATGAGCGGGCATTTATTGAACAGCTTCTTCCTCCCGAACCTGAGCTAATAATAGAGGATGGGCGTTTTGATATTTCGGCAAAAAATACTGAGGTAAAATCTTTTTTGATGAGCCTTGTGCTTGGTACAGATTATAATATTATTCTCCATGAAGGTCTTGAAGGTTCAGTATCTTTTAGCCTTAAAAATGTTACGGTACTAGAAACACTTGATGCGGTAAGGGATATTTATGGATACGACTATTCAATTTCTAGTTACGGTATTCAAGTATTCCCGCGTACTGTGCAAACACGAATATTTCCGATTAATTATTTAGATGTTAGTCGTTCAGGTTCATCGGGCATGTGGGTTAGTAGTGGGCAAGTCAGCTCAACAGACAGTAACGAAAATACGGATGATTCTAATACGAGTTCATCATCAACATCGGCGATTAATTCAACCCAAGTAAATACTACTTCATCGAGCGATTTTTGGGGGCAACTAAAGATAACCTTAAATATGATGATAGCAGGCAAAGAGAATGCCAGTGTTATTGTAGATTCACTGTCTGGAATGGTTGTCGTAAAAGGAATGCCTAATACGCTTAGAGACATTGGCGCTTATTTAGAGAGAGCTGAGCTTAGTGTTGGTAAACAGGTATTAATTGAAGCGAAAATATTAGAGGTTTCATTGAATGAAGGCTTTCAGTCAGGTATTCAATGGAATACCTTCGGTGCTGGCCGACAAGGTGTTGTAGGTGATACCACGAGTGATGCGGTTGGATCAATGGCATCAGAGTTGCTATCCAACCCGGATGATATTGGTGGCGTATTCAATATTAATATGAACTATGAAAACTTTACCGGAGTGATTGAGCTATTAGAAACTCAAGGTGATGTTAAAGTTTTATCCAGTCCTAGAATCGCCACTGTCAATAATCAAAAAGCTGTTATTAAAGTAGGTAACGATGAATACTTTGTTACCGAATTAAAATCATCAACCACGACCAGTGGCAGTGCCACGACAAGCTCTCCTGAGGTTATCTTTACACCTTTTTTCTCCGGTATCGCGCTGGATGTAACCCCGCAGATAGGTGAAGGGAAAGATGTAATTTTACATGTTCACCCAACGATTACTGAGGTAAGTGAGCGACAAAAAAATGTACAACTAAGTTCTGGAACGTTAACAGTGCCTCTAGCCTTTAGTACTGTTCGTGAAACAGATTCAATCATTCGTGCTAAGAGTGGCCAGGTTGTTGTTATTGGGGGACTGATGCAGAATGAAAAGAGAACGATATCATCTGGTATTCCTTATTTAAGAGATCTCCCCATCATTGGTGTACTGTTCGGGCAAAATAGGCAAACCACGATCCAAAGTGAATTAGTGATACTCATTCAGCCGCGAGTAGTTGATAGTCGTTTCCATTATGAAGAAATGGAACGTATAAATGATCGCTTTTCTGGACTGAAGCCAGGGCCTAAATTATGAATATGGCGAGTGCCAAAAATGCCAGTTCCAATTTAGTTGCTAGCTTTCAAAATTATTATGGTTTTACGCAGCCACCTTTTTCATTGGCTCCTAATACTGAATTTTATGTTGAAATAAAACCACAGTTAGAATGTTTTAATGTATTGAGTTATGCCTTACAGGCTGGTGAAGGCTTTATTAAAATAACCGGTGAGGTGGGTACAGGTAAAACTTTATTATGCCGTCGGTTATTAAATAGTTTACAGGACGAAAACATTGTTTCTATTTATATTCCCAATCCAGCCTTGTCGCCAGAAGCTTTATGGCGTGCTATGGGTCATGAGTTAGGTTTATCGGTAACAAGCTTAGACATTTATCAAGTACAAGAAAAAATACAACAAAGTTTATTATCGTTAGCTCAGCAAGGCCGTGCCGTTGTACTTGTTGTTGATGAAGCTCAGTGCATTCCCGAAAATAGTTTGGAGGCTTTGCGTTTAATCTCAAATTTAGAAACTGAAAGCCGCAGTTTAATTCAAATTGTTCTCTTTGGTCAGCCAGAGCTTGATATCCTATTAGCGCAAGATCGTTTTCGCCAATTGAAGCAACGTATTACCTACAGCGCCGAATTAAAGCCTATGGATGATGCGAGTTTACAGCACTATATTCAGCAGAGAATGATTTTGGCAGGTTACCGTGGAATGCCAGTTTTTGAAAAAAAAGCATTAAAGTTGATGGTGAAGGCGACAGAGGGTATTCCTCGGTTAATTAATATCATCGCACAAAAAGCCTTGCTCAGTGCTTTTGGTCGAGGTGAATATTCTGTTTCTGAAGCGCACGTTCGAGCGGCTGTCAATGATACTGAGGGTGCAAAGAAGTTAACTAATAATAAGTTTTATTGGCGAGAAATTATGTTGGTCGCACTTCTAAGTTCGTGGGTACTTGTTCATGAGCTTAGTTAATGATGTGCTGCGTCAGTTGGATGCAGCTTCGCCTAAACCGAATCAGGCAATGCCACTGCATTCTTTGCCGCTTGATCAGTCTGCAAAAAAAAATAAACGGATAGGCATATTTTTTATTGTATTAGTGGTGCTGTTACTGTTTATTTTAACATTGCAATTATTTTATAAACAATCCCTGCTTGATGTCTTTTATTTCAGCGAGCAAGAAGTACTAGAGTTATCCAAGAAACCATTAATGTCAAAGCAAACCGCGCCGCTTATTAATGGCTCAAAAAACAGTATCAAAGAAGAAGTGAATGATGATCTAGTTGATATAGCAAGCACTTCCCAATCAGCACTTGCACTCGAAGATAATATTTTAAATAAACGCATTTCTGAAATGGCGGCTGAAATTGAAGTGCTTAAAAGTAACGCAGTTGAAATTAAAGTGCTTGCAGTGAAGGCTGCTAAAGACAGTCAAGCAGTAGAGGATGAACGAATTTTCGCAAGGGAAGTTGCTTCTAAGAAGGCGATGGTCAAAAAAGAAGTTTATCAAGCAGCCAAGATAAAAGCCGTCGAAAAAGCAGGGTTTAAACAGTACCAGTTGGCATTGAAGGCTTATAAAAAGAAGCAAAATTCAACCGCATTATCTTGGATTGACCTTGCACTTGAAGCAGAAAAAAAAGATGAATATCTTAGATTAAAAGTAAGAATATTAATGCAACAAGGCAATGGAAATGAATTACATCAATTTATTTTAGCGCAACACGATAATACGAGCTTAGCTTGGTTTCGACTCATTGCCCCTAGTTTGCAAATGTACGCCTATTATGACCTGTCTAATAAATATTACTCTGAACTAATAATACAGCAACCTTATGAAGTTAAATGGAAGCTGGCGATGGCGTTGAATTTTTTAAAGTTAGGGCAAGGTGACAAAACATATTCAATCTATAAAAGCCTGCTGAATTCATCATTATTAACTTACCAGCAGCAGAAATGGATTGCTACGCGCTTGGCTCGTATGGAACAGGGTAGGATTGCAATTAATGAAAGATAGAACTGAAGCAAAAAAGAAAATCCGTATTGGGGATCTATTGGTTGAAAAGGGATTCATTATCGAATCACAATTAATGGAAGCCTTAGCAGAGCAGAAGCGTACTGGGAAAAAAATTGGTAAGGTACTAACCGATCTCGATTTTGTTTCTGAAGATAAACTGCTGTCTTGTTTGTCTGATTATTTTCATTACCCCTACGTTGATTTAAACCGCTATCGAATTGAAGCCGATATTGTGCGAATTCTGCCAGAAACTTATGCTCGCCGCTATCGTTGCATTGTATTAGCTGAACAGCCCGATGGTCTACTTATTGGTTTGTCAGACCCAACTGATTTGATGATTATTGATGATCTTCAGCGCCAATTAAAGCGACCTGTGCTACCAGCTTTTATTTCTGAAGATAATCTATTAACGACCTTGGATAGTATTTATCGACGTCAGGATGAAATTGCTTCTATTGCGGGTGAGCTAGAAGGCGAACTCTCTGAAAGTGATTTTGATATTACAGAGCTGGCATCGGGTAGTGATAGCAGTGATGCACCTGTTGTTCGATTATTGCAAAGTATTTTTGAAGATGCCGTACAAGTAAAAGCTTCTGATATTCATATTGAGCCTGAAGAATCTCAACTCAGAATCCGTATGAGAATTGACGGTGATTTGCAAGAACAGGTGATGAAGGAGCGTAGAATTGCTTCTGCTCTTGTTTCTCGTCTGAAAATTATGTCTGGGCTTGATATTTCAGAAAAGCGAATTCCTCAAGACGGTCGCTTTCATATTCGCGTAAAAAATAAAAGTATTGATGTTCGCTTATCGACTATGCCCGTTCAGTTTGGCGAGTCGGTTGTGATGCGGTTATTAGATCAAAGTGGTGGCATACTCGATTTTGATTCCTTAGGAATGCCGAAGGATATTCAAGAGCGGTTTAATTATCTTTTAAAGCGTCCTCATGGAATGGTTTTGGTTACTGGGCCAACGGGCAGTGGTAAAACAACCACGTTATATACAGCTCTCACTATACTGAATACCAAAGAAAGAAAGATTATTACCGCCGAAGATCCGATTGAATATCGACTACCTCGGGTTAATCAAGTTCAAGTTAACCCTAAAGTAGGTTTGAATTTCCCAATGGTATTACGCGCCGCGTTGCGACAAGATCCCGATGTTATTTTAGTCGGAGAAATGCGTGACCATGAAACCGCAGAAATTGGTTTAAGAGCGGCTATGACTGGGCACATGGTACTGTCTACTCTGCACACTAATGACGCTGTTTCAACAGCGATGCGCTTGTTGGATATGGGGGTCGATAATTATTTAGTAGCGGCTTCCCTGCGTGCTGTTATGGCGCAGCGTTTAATTAAACGGTTATGTAATTATTGCCAAGAAGATCATCACTTGGAAGAGCAAGAGCGTGCTTGGCTAATGTCTATGACAGAGGATTCTTTACTGACGAATTATAAAAAAGGTCGTGGTTGCCACCAATGTAATAATACTGGCTATAGTGGCCGTATGGGGATCTATGAATTATTAGAGATGGATGATGAAATGATATCGGCAATGCGTCGAAATTCGTCTGATGAGTTTGCCGCTGCTGCTCATGCTCATGCTAGATTTAGACCGCTAGCATTATGTGCTTTGGATTATGCTCGCCAAGGGATTACTTCTTTAGATGAAGTCTTTCGTGTCAGCGCTAGCTTAAGCGACGAGGGCTAACATGTCTGATTTTAAATATACCGGCAGAGATAGCGCAGGTCAGCAAGTCAGTGGTCAGCTAGAGGCGGCAAGTCGTGGTGCTGCGATGAGTCAGTTACAACAACAAAAAATTATTCTTACGAGTTTGGCAGAAGAAACATTAGAAGCAAAAAGTATTGAATTTTCTTTTACGCCTAAAAAAAAGATTACGTTAGACGATCAAGTATTGTTAACGCGTCAACTATACGCATTGGCTAAGGCTGGAATTCCAATTATTCGTGCGCTTAATGGACTAGCAGAATCGAGCGATAACGAACGTTTATCGGAAGTGCTTAACGCTGTCGCGTTATCGTTAGTTTCAGGTAGTGAATTAGCCACTGCATTTCGTCAATTTCCTAAAATATTCTCCCCGATATTTATTAGTATGATTCATGTGGGTGAAAATACTGGGCATCTAGATCTTGCATTTCAAAAGCTAACCGCTCACCTAGAGTTGGAGCGAGAAACAAAGAAAAGAATTAAATCTGCGACACGTTATCCATTGTTTGTAGTGAGCGCCATTATGCTTGCGATGACGGTTATCAATGTCATGGTGATTCCTAGTTTTGCGAGTGTGTTTGCAAAACTAGGAGCTGACTTGCCTATTGCGACCAAAATATTAATGTTTACTTCTGAAATGACTATTAATTATTGGTGGTTAATTTTGTTAGTGACGATTGGCGGTGGCTATGCATGGTTGCGATTTATTAAAACCCCAGTAGGTCTTTTATGGTGGGATACTAAAAAATTGCGATTACCTTTGTTTGGTTCACTCTTTAAACGCATCGCTTTATCCCGCTTCGCTCGCTCTTTTTCGATGATGTTATCTTCAGGGGTGCCCATTTTAAAAGCTCTTTCTATTGTCGCAGAAAGTGTTGGTAATAAATCCATCGGTGTTGCGATTGAAGATATGTCTCGTGGCGTGGAGCGCGGGGAACGTTTAACCAGTACTGCAGCAGCAACGGGTCTTTTCACCCCTTTAGTCTTGCAAATGTTGTCGGTAGGGGAAGAAACAGGCTCGGTAGATACTTTACTCGACGACGTCGCTGATTTTTATGAAGAAGAAATTGATTATGAATTAAAACAGCTGGCAGATTCAATAGAGCCTATTTTGTTGGTTTTTTTGGGTGGTTTAGTGCTTGTATTAGCATTAGGGGTGTTCTTACCCATTTGGGATTTAGGCGGTGCCATGAGTGGTAAGTAATGAAAAGATGTATTTTTGTATCAATTGGTAACAGTAACGAGAAAGTATTAGGACCTTTGACTACAGTTAGTTGCAAGGGATTGAATATTAATACATTTTCTATTAACAAATCGGCTACTAAAAGAGCGGGTTTTAGTTTACTAGAGTTGACTCTGATATTGACGATCATCTCGGCATTACTGGGAGTCTTTGTTTCTAAGATAAGCTCCTTACAGGATGGTGCTTATGAGGCTAGTGTGCAATTAACCGCTGATTCGTTGCAAGGCGTAGTCAGATTAACTCACAGCGTATGGCAGTCTCAAGGGTCGACGAATAAAATTGAATTACTGCAAGGGTTTGGCGGCGGAAATATACTGATGGGAAAACAGGGCTGGCCAATAGATGTTATTGCAATGAATTACCAAGATTCAGCATCAATAGCTGCTGACGGTTTTGCTCTTAGTAACTCATCTTGTATAAGGCTATGGAATGGCTTGTTAAAAGATTCTGCGCCGAAAGTGGTGCTGGAAACTGAGCATGATAATAAGTCTTCTAGTGATAGCGAAATGGTATATTTTGCTCAATTAGAAAATGGCATCTGCCATTATCGCTACCGTCTCAATCAGGATGGTTTGCGAATAAATTATGATCTGGCAACAGGTCGAGTTATTACTTTATTTTGATAATGTTAGTAACTTTATTAAAATTAACTTTATTAAAATAAACTTTAGGAGCGATCTATGAGAAAGATCAATAAACAAGCCGGCTTTACCCTGATCGAACTAATTATGGTCATCGTGATTTTAGGGGTGTTATCAGCATTCGCTTTGCCACGATTTGCCGATTTAGGTGGGGATGCGAGAGCGGCCAGTCTCAATGGCGCAGGAGGATCTATGAAAGCAGCGTCGAATATTGCCCATGCTGCACAATTAGCAGGTGGAATAGCCGTTGGTGGGTCGGTTACATTGGAAGGCACCGTAATAACCATGGCAAACGGCTATCCAACAGATGCAGGTATCATGCTAGCTGCACAGATATCAGCTCCTGATTATACTGTCACTGGTGATACGGTAACCATACCAGGCGCTTCAGATGACACTTCATGCTCGGTTGTTTATACGGAAGCAACCTCCACTGTTCCCGCTTCAGTTGCAATAACCGATTCCAGTTGTTAATAGCTAATATTAAACCAACCGTCGAATGACCTTTGGTTAATCTTTATGAAAAATCCTCAGCAAGGTTTTACATTAATCGAACTCATTACTGTAATCATCTTGCTGGGTATTCTCTCAGCATTCGCAGCCAGTCGTTTCCCTTCATCGCAAAGTTATTCAACTGCTATCATCACGAATCAGTTCATTGCCTCGGCGCGCCTAGCCCAGCAAACTGCCTTATCCAGAACATCGGTAGATAGCACGGACCCTACGCAATTGAATATTAGTGGAAACAGTGATCGTTGGCGCTTAGTCGTGAGTTCGGGCTCATTGACGTATGATGCTGAAGTAGGCCGTGAAGCTGAACAAATTCGTTTTGGTAGTCCTTTTTCAACCACCAGTTGCTCCGCTTTGACGGCAGCTCCTTTAATCGTCACTTTCGATGGTAATGGTAATCGAGTACCGGCTGAAAATTTACGCGTCTGTATTGACTCTGCGACGGACGTTGAACTGTGTATTAGCTCTTCAGGATATGCTTATGAAGGAAGCTGCATTCCCTAATGCCTTGAACGTTCATGGCACAAAAGGCTTTAGCTTAATTGAATTGATTATTAGTATCATGGTGCTCGGTATTGCTTTGGCTGCCCTCTCATCCAGTTTGTTTACCGCAGTCGGCAGAAGCTCTGACCCTATATTGCAAAGTAAAGCGACTCAGCTTTCACAGTCTTACCTTGATGAAATATTATCCATGCGTTACCAAGAAGACTCTCCATTAGGCGGCGGTGTAGTAGGAACCTGTTCCATCGATGGTAGTGAAGCGGAAGAAGATGAACGCAATTTATTCGATGATGTTGATGATTATCATGGTTTGTCTGAAGAGGCCGATTTTCTTGATTCTACCACTACTTCGAATTACTCGGGTTATACGGTTGGTATAGACGTCCAATGTGTCGGGCCTAACAATGCTGCTGCGACTAATAGCAAATTAATTGTACTGACTATTACTTCGCCGCTTAACCAAAATGTTGTATTTTCTGTTATGAGAGCTGATTTCTAATGTTGATTTCAAAAACTGAATTATGAACACACTCTCGTGTAAAAAACTTTCTTGCCAAAAAACGTCGATGGCTTTTACTTTGGTTGAGCTAGTGATGGTGATTGTTGTATTGGCTATTTTAGCAACGGGCAGTGTTAAATTCATATCTCAGTCTGCACAAGGTATGGTGGATAGCGCTGAACGCCAAGTTTTAGCCAGTACCGCTAGCATTGCTATGGAGAAGGTCTTACGGCAAGTAAGGCGTGCGTTGCCGAACAGCGTGAGAGCGTTTGATGATGGTGGCAACAGTTGTATAGAGTTTGTGCCGATATTACACAGCTCTGAATATGTATCGGTTCCCATCGCCAGTGCAGAAACCAATTTTGATGCGATTGCTTTTTTTAACGCTGTCGGCGGTGAGTCTGGTTATGTCGCCGTATACCCTATTAGTGAAAGTTCCGTATACGGTACTAGCCCAGCCACAGATAGAAGTATTTCCACAACGGTGGCCAGCGCAAGTCCCGCAGGAATTCCGTCAGCCAATTTGCAAACTATCACTTTTGAATCGCCTTCGAGTTATCGTTTTCCTACAGGGTCTCCTAGAAAGCGTTTTTATCTTGTGAGTGATCCCATTAGCTTTTGCGAAGATACTAATGGACGGTTATGGCGTTATCAAAACTATGGATTTCACCCCGACAGTAGCAGTAGCATTCCTACCAGTGGAGCTGATAGCATTCTTATCGCAGATTCTCTACAAGTGAATAGTTTGTCTTTTAATATTTTACAGGCGCAGTTACAAAGAAATGCGGTAATTCGAATGAGCTTAGTTATTGTTCGCTCTAACTCCAGCCTAGAAAGTCTTGAACTTAGCCAAGAGGTTCAGTTACGTAATGTCCCTTAATAACTCACGCCTTAAACAGTCAGGCATTAGCTTACCTGTTGCACTTTTCATTATTACTATCATGAGTTTAATTGCTGTTGCGGTGAATCAACTTAATGAAACAAGCAGTCAATCGTATGGTCAAAATGTACTTTCGACACGAGCATTTTATGCCTCCGAAAGCGGTGTTCAACTCAGAGCGTCAGCTGTACTCGATGCAATGCCATGTGTTTGTGGTGGTAGTGCAGATGTGGAATATGACTTTACTGTGGTCGGCTTAAACCAATGCAGCGCTGCAACAACATGCACAAGCTTTATAGCCAATGGTGATACTATTTGTACCATTATTAGTATTGGCCGTTGTGATAATTCTAACGTAGAACGTTCGGTAGAGGTGAGGTTAAAATGAAGATGTACATTCCATTTTGTTTCATTGTGATTTCATTGATAGCATTACCTGTTAATGCCGCTATTAGTTTTATTGCCGAGACCACTGATAGTGGTAATGATGATAAATCAAGTTTAGTGGTACCCGCGATTACACAGGAAGGGGATGTTTTAATAGTTCAGGCTTCCTTCCGTAATCGCAGTGGCAGCGATGGTGTAACGACGCCTGCGGGCTGGACCTTAATCGCACCACAAGATCAGGATAGTGATGTATTTCAATCGGCTTATTATAAAGTAGCAACCGCTGTTGATCCAGGTACAAGCTATGAATGGGATTTTGATGGTAGTGATAATCGTCGTTACATTTTAGGCCTGTCGGTTTTTAGGGGGGTTGATAATAGTAATCCTATCGCTGATGAGAACATCGCAGCAGATGGGGTTTTCTGGGGAAGCTTAACAGCGCCTTCTGTTACAACCGTCAATGAAAATTCTATGCTCGTCGCGATTTATACTATAGAGGCTGGAAACCAATCTTTTTTTGCTGGGCTTGGTATGACAGAAGCTTATGATCTTGAAGAATACAATAATGATGATGGTATTACTTCGATGATGGCTTGGGAGTTATTTCCTGCGATTGGTGCTACTGGCTCTCGGAATTCAACTGCAAATAAGTTTTTTGATAGTGGCATTGGTCATTTGATTGCTTTAAACGAAGGCGCAATAGCACCAACTATCGATAGTGTAGTGGACTCGTGTAGCAACCTAACGCAATTGCAAATAAATTTTTCGCAAGACTTAGACAGTGTGAGTGCAGAAATAATAGGGAATTATATTTTAGTGAATGGTTCACTATCCCCCGTAGTAATTACCAGCGCAGCTCTAACGGCGAGTAACCAAGTGACGTTGACTACAGGGTATAGCTTATTAGACCTTACATCGTATACATTAACCATTAATAATGTTCAAAATTTAACGGGCGAAAGTATCGCATTAAATAGTACGCAAAATTTTATGTTGTCGTGTGGTTTGAATTGCATTACCGATAATTTTGTTGGCCTTGGCGATCTTTCAGATAGTTGGTCTGTGGGAAATAGTAGCGGAGCATTTGGCGACCCAAGAATAGTTGCTGATGGACGTTTACGTTTAACTGATAATTCTGGCAATGTCTCGACAGTCGCAACATTATTAAATCAGTTTCCGGGGGCGGACAACCGCATAGAAGTTGAGTTTGATTATTATGCTTATGCTGGCAACGGTGCTGATGGTATCGCAGTTAACTTTTCAGATGCGTCAATTAGCCCAGCAGCAGGTGCTTCTGGTGGTTCTTTAGGCTATGCGCAAAAAACTGGAATTAATGGTTTTGCGGGCGGCTGGTTGGGCATAGGCATTGACGAATACGGTAATTTTTCAAATTCAGGAGAAGGTCGTCTTGGCGGTGGAAGTCGAATTCCTGACAGTATTTCTTTGAGAGGTTCAGGTTCAGGGACCTCTGGCTATCCGTTTTTAACCGGGACCAATGGGCTATCACCGGGTATCGATCAAGGTGGAAGCACTGCAAATCCAGGTCACCGCTATAAAATCATCATTGACCATACCGCTGGAGGTGACAAAGCAATGGTTAGTGTTCAGCGAGATACGGGCTCTGGTTATACTATTTTAGTCGCGGAATTTGATGTATTTGCAATAAATACTTCGCAGGCTGCGGTACCGGAAAATTGGGTAGTATCCTTCACAGGTTCAACGGGTGGATCAACGAACATCCATGAAATTGGTGATTTGAAAGTATGTGCAGCACAGCCTATTCAAACGTTTTCATTTATTGATCATTATGAAATCTCTCATACCAGCCCGGGGTTGACCTGTGAAGGTTCAAAAATCACTATTACTGCCCATGATACTAACCATGATGCGACGAATGTGGTTAATGATACCAGTATTTCATTAACGACAACGCCAACCGTAAGTGGCACAGTAACTTCTCCCGTAACAATGATAGCGGAAACTTCAAGCGCTAGTATTTTTTTAAAACAAACGTCTGAATTGCTCGATGTTGATATTGATGTATCGGATGGTAGCTTCACTGATGATGAAGGCAGTGATGAAGACCCTAGAATATCATTCTTGGATGCGGCGTTTCGTTTCTATGCAGATGGCAGTCATTTGGATATAACGCCGATTAACTCTCAAATATCAGGCAAGCCGACAACAGAAGCTCCTGCCAATCAAAGTTTGGTATTACGTGCAGTTAGAACCAATACTGATACGGGGGCATGCGAAGCAGGGCTTGCTGGACCGCAAACTGTGAGCGTTGCCTATAGTTGTATCGATTCTAATAATTGCAGTACAGCGCAGCTGTCTATTAGTGCAGAGGAAATAAAAAATATATCAGGCACTGATAATGGCACTGGGCTCACTTACACAAATCTAGATATGCTATTTGATGCTGAGGGTCGTGCACCTTTGTCTTTCAACTTCCCAGATGCGGGGAAAATACAGTTACATGCAAGCATTAGTGTTGTTGAAAATCTGCCTGATCCTGCTTTCACCCTAATAGGAAATACTAATGAATTTATTGTAAGACCTTTTGCGTTTGATCTAGGATTCCCTGTTAATTATGACTCTGCTGATGAGGGCGGTAGTAAATTCGTTAGTGCTGGAACGCCATTTCCAATGACTATTCGAGCGGTCAATTGGCAGTCTGAAGATGATTCTAATTATGATGGATTCCCAGATGTGGGCAGTGATGTTAGCAATAATTCCGTCACGCCTAATTTTGGTCAGGAGCTTAGTACTAGTAATCAAATTTTAACTATAACGTCGTTATTAAATTTACCATCAACAGGTGACTCTGGAGTATTGAGCGCGACAGTGATTAAAACATCAGCGAGTGACGGTTTTTTTACGGCAGGAATCACCGAACCTGCTGCTTCATTGACTTGGGATGAAGTTGGTATCATAGATGTTAATGTTTTTTTAGATAACTATTTAGCAGCTAGTGGTGCAAATATCTTAGGGGATAAAAACAACGTTGGCCGTTTTTATCCAGATCATTTTGCTCTGCTTTCATCAGATTTGATTGATAGTTGTGGCACTTTTAGTTACATGGACCAACCTAATATCGATATCGCTTATACCTTGCAAGCAAAAAATTTCATGGGTGGCAAAACCGAGTACTATGCTGGCAATTTTGTAAAAATGAATCCGAGCACGGATATTAAGTTTGTCTCCGAAAATAATAACAATGGAGGTAATTATCAAACAAGGGTAAATGGTTTTGGCGCGACAAATTGGAGTGGTGGAGAGTACATATATTCCTATTCGGGCAGTTTTTCACGTGCTGCTTTGGGCCCAGACGGCCCTTATCAAAACCTTCAAATAGGTATTCAGTTGAATGATAATGATGGTAATGTCAGTCTATTAGAAAACTTGGATATGAGAGCTGATACAAGTGTGAATTGTACGACTTCGGGTGTTTGTGATGCTAAAAGACTCGATATCTCTGATAATCTGGATCTCCGCTTTGGCCAACTAAAGCTTAGTAATGCCTTTGGCCCGGAAACCTTTGACTTAGATATGGCGGTGCAAACTGAATATTATGACGGAACTGATTTTGTTTTAAATACCGATGATTATTGCACTGTATTATTAGATACCAGTCCATCGTTTTCTCCAATCGCTAATTCTTGGACTGATAATCTAGACGATGGTGAAACCAGCCCAAGCTTACTTACAAATATTACCGCCGGTAAAGGCACGTTCAGTTTTAGTGCTGCTGAACTGGGCAATGAAGGCTCGGTAAAATTTGTATACGATACCAGTATCAATGGTTTACCTTGGTTAAACACGGAAAACAATGATGATGGAGATTATGCTGATAATCCATCAGGGAAAATAACATTCGGCCAGTACCGTGGAAGTGACCGAATTATTTATTGGCGAGAAGTTATGTATTAACGTCTTAAATTAAATGCTGATTTATAAATCGAACTTAACTTATAAATCGAACCTAGACGCTAATATCTTCTTCGTGTATTTCTTCAGTATCCATATTCAGTTCTTTTATTTTACGCGTCAAAGTATTACGTCCCCAGCCTAATAATACGGCGGCGTCACGGCGACGACCGGCGGTATGTTTAAGTGCTGTTTCAATCATGATTTTTTCAAATAATGGGACGGCAATATCTAATAGCGCAGGAGTACCTTGAGTCAGTTGTTGGTCGGCCCAATATTGCAATGCTTGCTCCCAGTTTCCCTCCTTCGGTGCTGTCGACTCTTGAGCCAACAACTCAGGAGGTAGATCATCAACATGCACCTCACGACCAGAAGCCATAACGGTAATCCAGCGGCAGGTATTTTCTAACTGACGAACGTTACCTGGCCAATCGAGTTTGGATAAATAATCTGAGGTTTCAGGTTTTAATGCTTTTACTTCTACGTCTAATTCCTCTGCCGCAGAGTTTAAAAAGTGTTTTAATAAGCGAGGAATGTCCTCTCGACGATTAGCTAAGCGTGGAATATGAATACGAATGACGTTTAAGCGGTGAAATAAATCTTCGCGAAAACGACCTTCTTTCACTAAATCTTCAAGGTTTTGGTGCGTTGCTGCAATAATGCGAACATTAACTTTAACCGGTGTTGTGCCACCCACACGATAGAACTCGCTGTCGGCTAGAACACGTAATAAACGAGTCTGAGTCTCCGCTGGCATATCGCCAATCTCATCAAGAAATAGAGTACCGTTATTCGCCTGCTCAAAGCGTCCACGACGTTGGCCGCCAGCCCCAGTGAAAGACCCTTTCTCGTGACCAAATAATTCTGATTCAATTAAGTCTTTTGGAATTGCCGCCATGTTTAAGGCAATAAAACTCTCACTCGCTCGAGGGCTGTGCTTATGCAGTGCATGCGCAACAAGTTCTTTCCCCGTGCCTGATTCGCCGTTAATTAACACGGTTATATTAGATTGCGCTAAGCGGCCAATAGCACGAAAAACTTCCTGCATAGCAGGGGCTTCACCAATAATTTCAGTATCATTAGGTAATTCTTCAACGATATTCTGTGTGGCTTGCTGTTCTTCATAATGGGCTATTGCACGATGAATCAAGGTAACTGCATCATCAATATCAAATGGCTTTGGCAGATACTCAAAAGCGCCTTTTTGATAAGACGTTACGGCGCTATCAAGATCCGAATGTGCGGTCATAATGATAACGGGTAGCTCTGGATGAGCTTCATTGATTTGAGATAATAAAGTCAGCCCATCGATGCCTGGCATACGAATGTCAGTCATGATCGCGGCAGGCTTTTCTGTCTCTAACAAGCCCATAATGGCTTCAGCACTTTCAAATACCCGACAAGGAATATTTGCTTGTTCTAACGCTTTTTCCAGTACCCAGCGAATTGATTTATCATCATCAATAATCCAAACAGTATTCATATTGATCAGTCCTAAGAGTGTTTAAGTGGTAAGAAGATGGAGAATTCTGTATGGCCAGCTTCGCTTTCATATTCGATGATACCTTCATGCTGGTTTATCAATGATTGTGCGATTGATAATCCTAAGCCTGTACCTTCGGCGCGGCCACTGACCATGGGATAGAATAAATTATCTTTTAAATTTTCTGGAATGCCGGGGCCATTATCTACAATAGAAATATGGGCCACTAAGCGGTGGCGCTGATGGCCTATGGTAAATTGGTTTTTTGTACGAGTTCGCAAAGAAAGTGTCGGTTTTTCAACGCCCGCTTCAACCATGGCCTGTACCGCATTACGGCATAAATTAAGAATGGCTTGAATCAGCTGAGACTTATCACTGATAAATTCTGGAATAGAGGGATCATAATCCCGCACGATGTTAATATCACCGGCTTGGTCTTGGTCTACTTCAATCAGTTGGCATACGCGTTCTATGACTTCATGGATGTTGGTATTTTCTTGCTTAGGCAGTTGATGCGAACCCAATAAACTGTCGACCAAGTCTCGCAAGCGGTCAGCTTCTTCAATAATAATATTGGTATATTCGTCGAGAGACTCATCGGGTAAAGCGCGAGATAATAATTGTGCAGCACCTCGAATTCCCCCCAGCGGATTTTTAATTTCATGGGCCATACCACGAACCAGCTCGCGAGTCGTTTCTTGTTTTGATAATATCTGTTCTTCTCTAGAGATACGCATTAAACGATCTCGCCCTTGAATTTCAATTAATAAACAAGGCGTTCTGCTTTCGGGGTGAACAATAGGGCTCACGCTATAATCGACGGTAATGCTGCGAGTATTGTGCAGTACTACTTCGGTTTCGCGCTTGGTGAAGGTATAGCCAGTACTTATTGAGTTATGTAGCGCTTTTTTTTCTTCTTCAGATTCCCAGGCAAGGTCACAGAAATGTTCCCCAAGACCTTGACGCCCACTGACTTGCAGTAATACTTCAGCTGCAGGATTCATATAAATGACAGACAGATCTACGTCGAGCAATAAAATGCCAGTATTGAGGTATTCTAGTAACTGTTGGTTGAGAACTGCCGATGCAATCATTAATAAACCATTCCTTTTGTTGGGGGGGGTCTGTGGTTATTTCATTCACAATGCAAAAAACAAACCACTCTCGAGTATGCACGTATCTGATGCTTCAGTAGGCGATTATAGCTTAATTTTGAACAAAGTTAGAGCATAGATTAAGTGGTTTGCACGCTATTGGTGCGATATAGTTAGAAATGTGCTTTTTTATGGTGCGGTTTTGGCTAGATTAGCGTTTAACGAATACAGTGACCTTTGGGCTGCTTATCTTTGCTTGCGAGGTATTTTGTTTGCGAATAATTACTTGCAGGTTGTGGGCTCCACGATCTGCATCATTGATTTGCCAATTTAATTGTTTACCCACACTTATTTCTTTGTTGTCAAATAACAAAATGGCCTCATCGTTATCTGATAATTTCGGACTTAATTGCGCTGACACGACGAAGCTACCCAGTTTATCTCGGTTTAAGGTGCTTTCATTTGTTGGGCTAATAATGGTGAGTTGCTGATATTGTGTATCGACATTTTTATCATCAATTGCGGTAGCGGTTGTTCTCTGCACTTTTATAGCAGGCATTGTACTTATTTCTTTGATCTTGTGGATACGAGATTCTTTACTGGAAATATCAGAAAATATGCGGTTGCCATTTTCATCAATAGTGATGAAAATCTCGGTAGCATTAACAGATACAGACAAGCAGAAAAGTAATGTTATTAAACTGCAGGTGATTGTTTTTTTATTCATTATTCATCATGACAGTACGGGCATATAAACTCAATCTTCTTTATAATTTGCCGCGTAACCAATCGTAAGATCTATAACTATTTTATAGTTGATTCATAGTCGGTTTATAGTTGAGTAAAATAATGAAAGCATTAATTCAAAGGGTATCGGAAGCCAGTATTAGGGTTGCAGGGGAAACCATTTCAGCTATTGATCATGGGCTTGTTGTATTACTGGGTGTGGAGAAAGGGGATAGTTCCCAAAATGTGGATAAACTATTGCACAAAGTGAGTCATTATCGAATCTTTGCTGATAATGATGGCAAAATGAATTTAGACGTTCAACAAGTTAACGGTAGCGTATTAATTGTTTCGCAATTCACTCTAGCGGCGGACACTAAAAAAGGCTTACGTCCAGGATTCTCAACGGCGGCAGAACCTGCTTTGGCCGAAGCATTGTATGAAGAGTTTGTTGCTAAAGCGAAAAATCAACCGGTCTCTGTTGGCACTGGGCAATTTGGTGCTGACATGCAGGTTGCTTTAATCAATGATGGGCCGGTGACTTTCTGGTTATCAAGCTGAGGCTTGTCGCGTTTGGTTTAATCATTAAGCGTTCTTAGGTGAAAATAATCAACACAGAATCATTACGCGAATCGATTGACCTCTTGTCCTTGCCTAGGGGGGTTATCGATATTTTGTAATTGGACGAAAATATCAATCGCCGCATTATCTGCCTGCAAGGGCTCGACTTTGATTACTTCAGCGGTAGCAGAAGTCTCTGACTCAGAGCTGAAATTAGAACTAGAACTAGAAAAAGGTCGCACATCGTTAGGCTCTGTTTCGCGGACATTGCCAGCTTGCTGATCAAACTCAGCTCGTTGTGCCTCTTGTTGTGCGGCCTCATTTTCTTGCTGCTCTCCAACAGACTTTTTATCATCTGCTTGCGCCACGGAGGGTGACGTTTGATCATCATTTGTCGCTTCTACTTGTTCAGAAGACCTGCGGCCTTGTTCATCACTTACCCGTTGCAGCTGTTTTTCTTGTTGTGCCGTCTCTTCGATTTTAGCAGCTGGAGCAGAACGCTCAGCTTGACTTCGAGGTGACTGGGCTGCTGGTATAAAATTACCCGCGGATGATATTGGTGCCATTGCTGCTTCCCATGTGACAAGTATAAATCGCTATTGCCTAAAGACTAGGTGCGCTTTTTAGCGACATAAGTAGTGCAACATTTATTCGGAGAACCACTCTTGCACCTATTCATAATAGCGCTAAATACAGTTTTTTTGAATTGTTTAATGGGCCTTTTAGAGACGTATTCGGTCTATTAAACCCGTCTTATATTCGACTAGCTTTGTATAAGTTGACCCAGCGAAATTCATCGAGTTCATCCAAGTCAGGCACGGTAAAAGATTCAATGTTACCAACGGCATAATAAGGCGGAAAGTCGAAGTTTTTAACCCGTGAGTCCGCGACTATAACGGTGGGGGCTTTGTCGAGAAAGACCTCTAACAATGGCAAGTTGGCTTTATCGTATAAAACATCTGCTGCGATCAATAAATCAATGTCTTGCTCGAATGCAAATAGGTCGCCATGGAGTTCAAATTCAACATGGTTAAGTTTGGCATTCTCTTGGCAGGACAGAAGAGCGTCAGGGTCGACATCGCAGGCAATAACCTGCTTTGCTCCAGCCATCATACACGCTACGGCGACGACTCCTGAACCTGCACCAAAATCCATAACGCGTTTGCCCTCTACTAAGGCGGGGTTATCTAAAATATGTCGTGCTAATACTTGACCGCTGGCCCAACAGAAAGCCCAGTAGGCTGGATAGTCTTGAATGGCTAAAATCTCATCTTGGGTAAATGGCCGCTGCATGGGAATGGGGTCAATTAACCAGAGCTTGATTTGCGGACACTGGGGTAAGGTCTGTTTGCTAATGCGGGCGTCAGAGAGCATTTTCTGGAGACAAAGGTTTAAGGCAGTTGGAATATCGGGCATGGTTTAAATCGAATCATTGAGGTGGTAATAATTATAACTCAAATTTTTCGGATACTCAGTTACCACAAGATTTTCCAATGACAGCGTTTTTTAATAGACCCACAATATCGTTAGCGGTTGTTATTATATGACACCGTCATCTTATTTATAACCTCAGCCGCATTAGACAAATTAAATTCATGTTTTTTTATTAAAAAAAAGGCTCCCGAAGGAGCCATTTTAGATTTTTTAAAGTGCATCAACGTCGTTTCTAAAGCTGTTTGCCATAATGTTATCAACAGCACCGTCGTTTTGACTCCACACTGCGATCGCATTGCCGCTGCTATCCAGCGCGACTTGTGGGGATGCGGCATTTCCTGTGTCGTCGGTCTCAATCGATTCAGCAGTGCTGCCCCAGACGTTACCATTAAAGCGATTTACCATAATGTTATCAACAGGAGTCTCAGCAACATTGTCTTGACTCCACACAGCGATGGCATTACCGCTGCTATCAAATGCGACTTGAGGGGATGCGGCATTTCCAGCGTCGGCCTCAATCGATTCGGCCGTGCCCCAGACGGTGCCATCAAAGCGGTTTGCCATAATGTTATCAACAGGAGTCTCAGCACCATCGTTTTGCTGCCACACAGCGATGGCATTGCCGCTGCTATCAGTTGCGACTTGAGGGGATGCGGCATTTCCTGTGCTTTCGCCCCCAATCAGAACGGCTGTGGAGATTAAGCCAGTGTCATCAAAGATAAGGCGGTGTGCCATAATATTATCAACAGGATCTATATCAGCAACATTGTTTTGACTCCACACTGCGATCGCATTGCCGCTGTTATCAAAAGCGACTTGAGGGGATGCGGCATTTCCTGCGCCGGTCTCAATTAATTCGGCATCGCCCCATCCGAAATCATCCGATTCGACTGTGCCATTAAAGCGGTTTGCCATAATGTTATCAACACTATCATCGTTCTGACTCCACACCGCGATGGCATTGCCGCTGCTATCAAATGCGACTTGAGGAGATGCCGCATCTCCTGTGCCGTCCTCAATTGATTCGGCCGTGCCCCATTCTGCGGTGGTGCTATCAAAGCGGTTTGTCATAATGTCGACAATAGGGGTTAAGAGACCATCGCTTTGACTCCAAACAGCGATGGCATTGCCACTGTTATCAAACGCGACTTGAGGGGATGCGGCATTTCCTGCGCCGGTCTCAATCAGTTCGGCCGTTCCCCAGTCTGTCCCATCAAAGCGATTTGACATAATGTTGGTCTGGGAAGGGAGACCTATACCTTGGCTCCAAACCGCGATGGCATTGCCGCTGCTATCTACTGCAAGTTGAGGGGATGTTGCATCTCCTGCGTCGGCCTCAATCAGTTCGGCCGCGCCCCATTCGGCAGTTGAACCATCAAAGTGGTTTGCCCAAATGTTATTAACAGGATTAATATCAGCACCATTGTTTTGGCTCCACACAGCGATGGCATTGCCGCTGTTATCAAATGCGATTTGAGGAGTAGATGCATCCTCTGCGTTGTCCTCAATCATTTCAGCCGTGCCCCAGGCTCCTTCAGTCGTGGTGAAAGACCAGCTGTAATCTGCAGCCAAGGGATTACCGTTCAGGTCTGTGATTTGTGTGCTTAAAGTGGCCGTGTAAGTGGTAAGAATGGACAAATCGGCAGTCGGCGTTAACGTCGCCACATTGTTGCTGCCATCGAAGGTGACTTCGCCGCTGATACTGCCTGATTGTGTCAGCGTAAAGCTGGTGGCATCTACCGTCGTGGCAAAAATGTCTTCATCAAAAGTGGCTGTAATGGTGCTGTTGCGCGGCACCGCAGTGTTCGATGTCGCTGGCGTTGTACTGCTAACAGTTGGCGCAGTCGTATCGCTAGTATCGGGGTTATCTGGCGTATTGGGGTTATCGGGCGTATCGTTAGTATCAGAACCACCAGAACCACCTCCGCCACCACCACAGGCGGTCAGAGTCAATAATAACGCGGAAGTCAACCAAGTTTGTTTTTTGAATAAGAACATAAATTACCTTTTTATTTTTTGTAAATTTATTAAGTAGGCAAACAAACTTAGTTATCTTAATTGATGCTTTAAAAATTCTCTTTAATCTGATTATTTTTTAAGAATCGATAGAAGAAAAACGATAGCTGTATGCCAAAGAATCTAGCTCATAAATTGATTGTAGCACGCTCGTTCAGTATTGCATGGATCAACCTTTAAAAATCAAACTGACTATTAATTCGTATAAAGTAAATGATTAATATTGTTGATGTATGGCCCGTTAGTAGCGGTCTGACGTTGACGAAAAAGTAAATATATTTCAGTGTAATGCGCGTTATAACTAGCCCGTCGTTTATCGCCTTATTTTGATGCGAGTGCCAGCGGCATTGGTTTTTAACCAGCCGCGGATACGGCGGTTGGTCGGATTATTATCTTCATAGTAACTGGCGATATTAGATGTTATGACTTGTTGGTATCGTTTGTTTTTATTCCTCTTCATTATTCCTCGTCGAGCCTCGCCTTGTTTAACTGCGTAAGCTTTATTTGGCTGGATTAGATCCAAAAAAGGTATTTTAAATTTTGTTAGTTGCTGGTCCATCCTACTGGCGTTGTGGGGACTGGGCATCGCATCGATGGTAATGAGACTAAGGCCTTTATTGCCTCTAACCTTTACTTTGGCCCCCTCGTTTTGCTGATTGATATAGTCGATGGCCAAAGCGGCTCCAGTACCATAGCCAATAATAACGAGATTGAATTGGCCTTTGCTGCGTAGATATTCCATGGCGGTGAAGATACGTTGCTGATTTTGTTTTCTGTATGCCTCTTCAGCATCACTCGCCTCTTCAGTATCACTGGATGGTGAAGGCACCGTTAGGTCTTGCCTTGCAATACGCTGACGGGCAGGTATATCCGGCAGTTCAATGGTCAGGGTTGCCCAGCCATGGTGAGGAAGGTATTCCCGCAATGGGGCGACTATTTTGGGCCAATGGCCATGCTGTTGGTTGTCGTGCAGAATTAACACGCCACCTTGAGGACGGCCGGTAACATCTCCCAAAAATAATCCGTAGAAGTCTTGGTTTGAGCCAGTTAGGGATACGATTTCATCTTCGCGCTCCATGCGTTCCATATAGTGAATAAGAGATTGGGCGCGTTTTTTAGGTATGTCAGGCAGGTAATGCAATGGCTCTTTAATGGATGGCTCTGTCTCTTTGTTATTTACCCCCGAACTTTCTTCATCTGAGCTTTGTACTTGCGATATTTCTTCATCTGAGCTCTCTTCATTTGAGCCCTCTTCAGCTGCCCACGATGAGCTAGATAGACTGTATAAACAGCTAATACAGAGCAGTAATTGAGTTACTTTTGAGATTAAACGATAGACGGGTAGCAACAACATTTTTATATTCAAGTGCCTTATAAATTTAGATTAAACTCAGGTTGAAGGAACAGTTACTTAATAGCTTAGTTAAGAAGCCAAAGATGTTCCTTACTTTTATGCGACTTTCCATTTAAAATGCGCCTATTATCGCTATTTAACTTTGAGATTTTTATGCCTGATTACAAAATTGCTCCTTCTATCCTAGCCGCTGATTTCGCTCGTTTAGGTGAAGAAGTTGATAATGTATTAGCCGCCGGTGCTGACATTGTTCATTTTGATGTGATGGATAATCACTATGTTCCAAATCTAACGATTGGGCCAATGGTCTGTGCTGCCTTGCGAAAGCATGGTGTGACAGCTGATATTGATGTGCATTTAATGGTGAAGCCGGTTGATCATATGATTAGCGAATTTATTAAAGCGGGCGCTACCTATATTACTTTTCACCCAGAAGCCTCTGACCATGTCGACCGCAGTTTGCAGTTGATTAAAGATGCGGGTCTTAAAGCAGGTTTGGTTTTTAATCCTGCAACGCCTTTGCATCACATAACGCATGTGATGGATAAGTTGGATATGATATTGCTGATGTCAGTGAATCCAGGTTTTGGCGGCCAGTCGTTTATTCCTCATACCCTTGATAAATTAACGCAAGTCAGAAAGATGATTGATGAGTCTGGTTATGATATCCGCTTAGAAGTTGATGGCGGCGTTAAAGTTGAGAACATTCGTGCTTGTGCTGAAGCGGGTGCAGATACGTTTGTGGCGGGTTCGGCTATTTTTAATCAGCCTGATTATAAGGCGGTTATTGATGAGATGCGTGCTGAGTTGGCATTAGCTAAATAATTCTTAGCAGTAAGGCTAATAAATATGAGCATTTCATCTGTTTTCTCCCAACGGGTAGCTGAATTAAATCCTCAGCCTATCGGTGTGGTCTTATTTGATCTTGATGGCACATTGATTGATAGCGTGCCCGATCTTTCGGCGGCGATCGATGTCATGCTGGAAAGTATGAGTAAAGCGCCAGCGGGAGAGGTGAAGGTCAATCGTTGGGTGGGCAATGGTGCGGCAGCTTTGGTTAAGCGCGCATTGGCCGATTGTGATGATGGCGATGAGTTGCATCATGCCTGTTATCCGAACGAGCAGGACGATGAAACCTATTTAGCCGCTTACTCTATTTTTGAAGTTGCTTATGAGCAGCGTTTAACATTAGCAACAGGGCTATACGATGGTGTTTTGTTGGTTCTGTCAGCGCTAACGTCTGCGGGTATAAAGCTGGGTTTGATTACCAATAAACCGAGACGATTCACATTACCCTTATTAAAAGCCTTAGCTATTGATCATTACTTTTTAGATGTTATCTGTGGCGATGATTTAGCCTTTAAAAAACCTCATCCTCTGCCCGTATTAACAGCACTTGAAAATTTGTCGGTCAGTGCTCAGCAAGCAATTATGGTAGGGGATTCTATTTCAGATATTAAATCGGCGAGTGCTGCAGGGGTGAAAACCGTCGCGGTCACGTACGGCTATAATCACGGTATTTCAATTACTGATGCCTGTAATGAGTGCCAAGCGGATGTCTATATAGATCAAATGCAGCAGCTGCTCGATTAAACGAGTAGCTGCTTTAGTTGTATTTCAACAATTGCTTTGCAACAACTAAGTCTGTCATTAGAATCGGACAAGTGCGTTGAGCTGATAAGACGAGATTAAATCTTTATTAACAAATTCTGCACGTACATCTACTTTTGGTGTAATACGGTAACCAGCACCAACACCCATCAAAACGCCATCATCGTCACCGATTTCTAAGCCCGCACGGGCTAATGCGTATAGGTTAGGATTAACTTCATTCAAATCTCTTTGCAAAACGACAGAACCTGAAACACCGGTTACTCTTTCTTTGTTGCGTGGGCCAAAATCAAAACTGCTGGTACGAAAAAATCCAACTTCAGCAAACGTTTCAATATTCCTAATCGTATTAGTAATTGGAATGCCAGCAAAAACTTGTATGCCCGTCGCGGTTTCATTGTTGGCGTCGTTATCGATTGAATTAAAATCTAAATCGTTATAGCTAACACCTCCACCGACATAAAGGCCAGCAGGCATTTGAGTCTCTGTGGCATGGTCATTGGCCAATGCTTGATGTGCAACCAGTGTCAGTAGACTAGTTATCAATATTTTTCTCATGATGTTTCCTTTTATTAATAGCGAATAATCGTTGTTAGGACTTTTTTCTAATAAGCGAACTGTTTTAATTGGCAATGTATAACGGCTCTTCTTGCAGAGCGGCCAATTGTTCCCGCAAAGACAAAACATGTTCTGACCAATAGCGCACACCGGTAAACCATGGGAATGCCAGTGGAAACGCAGGATCAGACCAACGTTCGACCACCCAGGCGGTATGTTTAATTAAGCGAATCGTACGCAAGCATTCGATCCATTTCAATTGATGATAAGGGAAGGGTTGGAAAACTTCGTAACCTTTACGGATGGCTTCTAGTTGCTGTAGCTGTTCTTCGCGTTCACCACTGAGTAGCATCCAAATATCTTGCATGGCAGGACCTTGTACGCAATCATCAAAATCAACCACATAGAGTTGTTCATCGCGCCATAATAAATTGCCGACATGGCAGTCACCATGAATGCGCAGGGTATCACTCGTGGCTGGCTGATATTGCTGTTTGACCAATTCATTCAGGTCGCGACATAAAGATTCATAAGCAGGGCGGAAGTCATCATTTAATAAACCCGAATTTAAAACCGTCTCGCAACTTTGTTCGATAATCGTTTTATCTTGGTTTTTCCCGAGTTCAGCTTGGCCGTTCCAAATAGGTCGATGCTGAAAATTATAGTCTCTACCCACCTGATGCATTCGTGCTAACCAGCGACCTAAATATTCCAACTGATCACAGTTGGCAATTTCAGGCGAGTGGCCACTTTTGCGAGGCGAAATTGAAAAATAAAAATCTTTGTTTTCAAACAGCGTTTGGCCATTGAACTCAAGCGGAGCAACCACTGGCAAATCTTCTTCTGCAAGTTCAGCTAGAAATTGATGCTCTTCTAAAATTGCAGCTTTTGACCAACGGTTAGGGCGATAGAATTTCACAATAACAGGTGATTCTTCTTCAATACCGACTTGATAGACACGATTTTCATAACTATTAAGCGGATATTGGCGCATATCCGTTAATAAACCCACACTTTCAACAGCGTCGATAACGGCATCTGGGCTAAGGCTTTGATAGGGGTGTAAAGACGGTATTTCGATACTGGTCATGTTAGCCGCTGCTTAGTCGAGGAGACGAAATTAATTCATTGCAGTATAACTGAGCTGAGTATGAATCGCAGTAAATAGCGCGAGCTTAATGCTTAGGGGTGCGTGCTAAGCACCAGATTCCGACGTTGCTTGCGCCGGCATTTTTCAGAATGAGCGCCATTGAATGCGCAGTGCTGCCTGTTGTCATAACATCATCAATCAGCATGATGTGTTCACCGTTTAAAGTTTTGCGCGTTGCATGAAAATGCCAGCCCACATTACTAATACGCTGGTGGCGGTTTAACGTTTTTTGTTCTCGGCTATGGCTGCGAGTGGCTATTCTAGAGATGACAGGCTTATGGAATGCACGTCCCAGTTCTCGGGCAATTAATTCTGCCGGATTGAAACCACGTTTCATCAAGCTCCAGCGATTCGAAGGCACAAACGTGAAAGCATCTACTTGGGCTAAATTTTCGGGCGGATTTACGATCATTAGGCTGGCAAGTTTATGTGCCCATTCTGTGCGACGTTTGGTTTTTAAGCGTTGTAACCAAGCATCGATCGGTGGGGCATAGGTGAAACTGCTATGGCTATAATCGAAGGCGGGTCTTTTATGCAGACACTGTCCGCAGTAGCCTTGATTTGGCAAGGCAATAGCACATGTTTGACAACGGTGTTTTGCCTGCGGCAATGAGTCTTCACAAGACGAACATATAAACCCTGAGGCGTGATTTATTTCTAAGCAGAGTTCGCAGGTTCTGTTAGAAAAGCCTAGTAGTGCAAAATTTAACCATGAGTATACCTTTTTATCCATCTAGGTTGACCAATCCATGTGTCTAGCTATTATGCTTTCAATATTAAATTAGAAAAATTCTATCAGTTGCTTTAAATAAAAGGTATGAGCCAAATGAATGAAATGCTAGATGGATTACGCCATGATTGGCAGCAGCAAGAAGTGGCTGAATTATTTGCCTTGCCATTGAACGATCTTTTATTTAAAGCTCAGACTGTTCATCGTCAGTATTTTGATCCCAATCAGGTACAAGTGAGTACACTACTATCGATTAAAACCGGTGCTTGTCCTGAAGACTGTGCCTATTGCCCACAAAGTGCTCGTTACGATACCAAGCTTGAAAAAGAAAAGCTGATGGAAGTGGAAGCGGTTATCGAAAAAGCCAAAGCCGCCAAAGCCGCAGGTTCTGATCGTTTTTGTATGGGTGCTGCTTGGCGTTCTCCTCGGGCTAAAGATATGCCTTATGTGATCGCTATGGTGGAGGGGGTTAAAAATCTTGGCATGGAAACTTGCATGACGCTAGGCATGTTGGACCAAGATAAATCTAGGCAATTGGCGACTGCCGGTTTGGATTACTACAACCATAATTTGGATACATCCCCTGAATATTATGGTGAGATTATTACTACACGTACTTTTTCGGATCGCTTAGTGACGTTGCAAAATGTCCGCGATTCCGGCATGAAAGTCTGCTCGGGTGGTATCGTTGGTATGGGGGAGGGTGAGAAAGACCGTATTGGTTTATTACGTCAGCTGGCTAACTTACCTCAGCATCCAGAGTCAGTACCGATTAACCAATTGGTTAAAATCGAAGGTACACCGTTAGCCAAGGTAGATGATCTGGATCCCTTTGAATTCATTCGTACTATCGCTGCTGCGCGGATTATGATGCCGCAATCACATGTGCGTTTAAGTGCAGGTCGTGAGGATATGTCAGAAGAAATGCAGTCTATGTGCTTCTTCGCTGGCGCAAATTCTATTTTTTACGGCGAATGTTTATTAACTACGCCAAACCCTGCGGCTAATAAAGACCAAGAACTGTTTCGTAAATTGGGTATTAATTCGAAACATAGAGTGACTCGACAGCCGAAAGAGTTGGATGAGTTATTGGCTGTTGAAGCGGTTATTAGCGCTGATAATGAAATGTTCTACAGTGCGGTAAAATAATCGCGTTATGACGTTCAATTTAAAAAAGCTTTAATAAATATAAGATTATATAACGATATAGTCTAAAGGAGGTCAGCATTTTGCTGGCCTCTTTGCATTTGGCTGTATAAAATATATACAGTGAGTTGCGAAAGCGGCTTCTTTACGTGAAAGCAATTTACTTAAAAAAGTTAAGGAATATTAATTTTAACCTTTGTTATGAAGTATGCGACGTATGTGAGGTATTTATGAATATAGGATCTAATTCTGGTTCACCATCTAATATTGCCACCGCGGGTATTCAGCAGAGTACCGAGCAAGTGAAGCAAGCCGCTAAACAAGTAGTTGAAGCAACAACCGCTAGGCCTACTCAAGGCACAGTAGAGGTCACAGATGCTTTAATAAAGCTTAAAGAAGGTGAGCAAGGCGTGGCATTAAACGTCAAGGTACTTGACGCAACAGACAAGCAAATCGGCTCGCTATTAGATATAGAAGCCTAGACATAGTCGTAAAGGTAAAGGTAGCCGGAGAATATGCAAATTCCAACCAGTGCGGGTATGTTAGCCAATAGTGTGTTGCCGGTAACGCCGACAATGGGTGGTTTATCTTCGCCAGTCGGAGAAACTGCAGGATCTACTAGCTTTGCTCCCGTTGAAGCTGTTTCTAATATCAGTCTATCCCGAACACTGCCAGAGCAAGGTCAACAACCTGTAGCAGCTCCAGAGAATTCGACTTATTCTGATATTGCTGCTCGTGGCAATGAAAACAGCGTTAATAAAACAGATACTCGAGAAGAAGGCCAACAGCAGCGTTCAGAGCAAGATGGCTCAACCCCAATACAGGCTCAGTCGAATAAAAATTCAGAGCAGTCAGAAAATGTATCAAAGCAACAAGATCTGGAGCTTGTGAGGTCATTATCGCAGCGCGAAAGTGAGGTCCACGCTCATGAAAATGCTCACAGTGCAGTGGGTGGGCAATATGCGGGTTCCGCTAATTTTATTTATCAGCGCGGCCCTGATGGCGTTAATTATGCGGTGGGTGGTGAAGTCCCCATTGATGTCGGCGTTATTCCCGGTAACCCAGCTGCAACACTGGAAAAAATGCTATTGGTTCAGCGTGCCGCCTTAGCCCCAACTGAACCTTCTTCGCAAGATCGAAAGGTCGCAACATTAGCGGCTCAGCTAGCAAATCAAGCGCGCGCCGAGCTGGTGATTGAAAGCCGAAGCAGTTCAAGCTCTGACGAAACTTCAGCGACTGATAGCGCAGATAAAACAGATAAAGCACAAAATTCAGAGTCTTCGCCTGCCCCTAGGGATGCTAAAATTTCAAACATTAACGACGCTCAGCTTGCCAATGATCGCATTGCTAAAATCAATGAGATCTTAGTCGCTATTAGCCAGAACGATACTAGTAAGGCTACAGGGCAATTATTAGATGCGGTTGTTTAATTAAGTCGCCTGACTTAAGTGACTAAACTGTAAAAAACTTCTAAAGACGTCATCCGATGGCTTTATTTTTTCTACGCTATTGATCTTACTTACTTGACAAAATTAGCGCGCAAACGTATGTTTCAAACAAGTGTTTGAATTTGATAGTTGTTCATATTATGATCGCAATTATCAGTTGTTAATCGATATGCGGTTTTTGCCGTTCATAAATATAAAGGCTCAGAGGTTTTTCTAATGCCAGAGTATAAAGCTCCCCTACGTGATATTAAATTCGTTGCTGACGAATTGTTAGACTTTCCTGCTCACTATGCCAGTTTACCTGTGTTTGCAGACGTAGCCACTCCAGACATGGTTGATGCGATAATTACCGAAGGTGCTAAGTTCTGTGAAAACGTTCTTGCCCCTATAAACCGTGGTGGCGATGTTGAAGGTTGTACTCGCAACGCAGATGCATCGGTTACTACACCAACAGGTTTTAAAGAAGCTTATCGTCAGTATGTTGATAACGGTTGGGCTTCTTTGTCTTCTGACGTTGAATACGGCGGTCAAGGCTTACCAGAATCTCTAGGAACTATTGTTTCTGAAATGGTCGGCACAGCTAACTGGTCTTGGGGTATGTACCCTGGTTTATCTCACGGCGCTAAAAGTACATTAGAAGCTTGGGGTACTGAAGAACAGAAGCAAACCTATCTTACTCCGCTTATCTCGGGTGAGTGGACAGGTACTATGTGCTTGACTGAGCCAGCATGTGGTTCTGATCTGGGTATATTGAAAACTAAAGCTGAGCCAAATGCAGACGGTTCTTATGCCATTACGGGTACTAAGATCTTTATCTCTGCGGGTGAGCACGACATGGCGGGCAACATTGTCCATATCGTTTTAGCACGCCTACCAGGCGCTCCTGCTGGAACCAAAGGCATTTCTTTGTTCATCGTACCTAAGTTTGTTGTTAATGCAGACGGTACTCCAGGCGATCGTAACGCTGTTGAATGTGGTTCTTTGGAACACAAAATGGGCATTCATGGTAATGCTACTTGTGTGATGAACTTCGATGGCGCTAAAGCTTGGTTGATTGGACCAGAAAATAAAGGTTTGAACTGCATGTTCACTTTTATGAATGTTGCGCGTATCGGTACTGCTTTACAGGGTGTTACTGCCGCAGAAGGTTCTTTCCAAGGCGCTCTAGCATACGCTAAAGACCGTCTGGCAATGCGTTCTTTGACCGGTGTTAAGGCACCTGAAAAAGTCGCTGATCCAATTATCGTTCACCCAGACGTGCGTAAGATGCTTCTGACACAGAAAGCGTTTGCTGAAGGGGGTCGTGCACTGGTTTATTTGACGGCTATGAATGCTGATATCGTTCATAACGGCGAAACTGAAGAAGTCCGTAAAGCAGCTGATGACATGTTGGGTTTCTTAACGCCAATCGCTAAAGCATTCTTGACTGAAACGGGTCTTGAAGCGGCTAACCATGGTGTTCAAGTATTCGGTGGACACGGTTTCATCGCAGAATGGGGCATGGAGCAGATCGTTCGTGATACGCGCATCTCTACCTTGTATGAAGGGACTACCGGTATCCAAGCGCTTGATTTATTAGGCCGTAAGGTTCTTATGACCCAAGGCGCTTCTTTGAAGCAGTTCACTAAGCTAATTCATGCTTTCTGCAAAGAAAACGCTGATGATGCCGACATGAAAGAGTTCGTTGAGCCGTTAGCTAAGCTGAACAAAGAGTGGGGCGATCTAACGATGAAAATCGGCATGACCTCTATGCAAAACCGTGACGAAGTAGGCTCAGCTTCTGTTGATTACCTAATGTACTCGGGTTATGCAACGCTTGCTTTATTGTGGGCACAAATGGCTAAAGTTGCTCAAACAAACTTGGCTGCGGGAACTACGGAAGAAGATTTTTACGGCGCTAAAGTTAAAACAGCCCGTTTTTACTTCCAACGTATTCTTCCACGTACAGCGACTCACGCCATCAGCATGGTTGCTGGCGCAGATAGCTTGATGGAACTAGATGCAGAACATTTCGCGTTCTAATCTAATGCGTAAGTAATTACGTGACAATAAAAAAAGCCGCACTTCAAAGTGCGGCTTTTTTTTATTTGACCGATTTTTAACACTCTATAGTCGACTGTAGCGCTAGATGGTTTAAAATGCCGCGCAGTTTATAAACGCTCTTAAATTAAGGAAACGCCGAAATGCCTGAATATACAGCTCCCCTGCGCGACATGCGCTTTTTGTTAAACGAAGTATTTGATGCACCCAGTATGTGGGCTGAAAACGCTCGTTTAGCTGAAGTTGTTGATACAGAAACAGCGGACGCGATTCTTGAGGAAGCGGGTAAAATTGCTGGTGCTGTACTGGCACCGATAAATCGCGAAGGTGATGAAATCGGTTCCAAGTGGAGTAATGGTGAAGTAACAGCTCCTCCAGGTTTTAAAGAAGCTTATAAAATGTACAGCGAAGGTGGCTGGGGCGGACTTGGCGGTAATCCTGAGTTTGGCGGTATGGGTATGCCTAAGATGCTTGTGGGCCAGGTTGAAGAAATGGTTCAGGGTTCAAATATTGCTTTTGGTCTTGCGCCTATGTTGACAGCGGGTGCTTGTTTATCTCTAGATGCTCACGGTAGTAAAGCATTAAAAGACAAGTACCTTGCGAACATGTATTCCGGCCAATGGGCGGGTGCAATGGATTTGACGGAACCCCATTGTGGTACTGACTTGGGTATTATTCGTACCAAAGCCGTGCCAAATGCAGACGGTTCTTACGATGTTTCAGGCACTAAGATTTTTATTACTTGGGGAGACCACGACATGGCGGAGAACATCATCCACCTTGTACTGGCTAAGCTTCCTGATGCCCCTGCAGGCCCTAAAGGTATCTCTTTGTTCTTAGTACCTAAAGTACTTGTTAACGAAGATGGTTCTTTGGGCGAGCGTAATAGCATGGGTTGTGGTTCTCTTGAACACAAAATGGGCATTAAAGCTTCTGCAACCTGTGTAATGAACTATGATAGCGCGAAAGGTTGGTTGATCGGTGATGAGAACAAAGGCTTAAATGCTATGTTCACTATGATGAACTACGAGCGTGTTGCGGTGGGTATTCAGGGTCTTGGGGTTGCTGAGAACTCTTACCAAAATGCAGCAACGTATGCTAACGATCGTCTGCAATCTCGTGCTCCAACGGGAAAAGTTGCTCCAGAGAAGACAGCTGATCCCATTATCGTGCATCCCGATGTGCGTCGTATGCTAATGACGATGCGTGCTAATACAGAAGGTTCTCGTGCTTTTTCTATGTATGCGTCGAAGTGGTTGGACTTATCTAAGTTCTCTGATGACGTTGAAACTAAGAAATATGCAGAAACGATGGTTTCTTTATTGACCCCTGTGGTTAAGTCTTTTTTAACCGATCTTGCGTTAGAATCAGCGGTTGCTGGCCAACAAGTATTCGGTGGTCACGGTTTCATTCGTGAGTGGGGTCAAGAGCAACATGTTCGTGATATCCGTATTACTCAGATTTATGAAGGCACTAACGGAATTCAGTCGCTTGACCTTATCGGTCGTAAGATCGTTCCTAATGGTGGCGCTTTTTATAAAGTTTACGCTGAAGAAATTGCTCAGTACTGTGCTAGCCAAGAAGGCAATCCAGCGATGGCTGAGTTCATTACTCCGCTTAAAGCGGCGGTTGCTAATTTGACTGACTTGACTGATTGGGTTATCGCTGAAGCTCAATCAAATGCCAATGAGATTGGTGCTTCTTCGGTTGAATACCTTCAGGTATTTGGTTACGTTTCATTCGCATACATGTATGCAATGATGGCTGAAAAAGCATTAGAAAAAGAAGGTTCTGAGCCTTACTACGCGAACAAGTTAGCGACGGCTCGCTTCTTCACTAAGCGTTTATTGCCTAGATACCTTTCTTTGAGCCAGTCTGTTAAAGGCGGCGCTGATTGCCTGTATGAGATGACAGCTGATCAGTTTTAGTACAGTACTTTATAAAGAAAGCCCAAGTATGAACAGCTCTCTAAGCTAGAGTAAATTTCTATTAAATTAGGAATTATAAATAAGCCGAATCAGCAGTGATTCGGCTTTTTTGTGTCTACCAGTCTCTTTATTCCGCAATCTCAGGGGATGCGGCAGAACCAGCTCGACGTTTCAGGTCGTGACGTTTTTCATGAATTTTACGAATTTTACGCTGTGCGACTTCGAAGGCATCTTTTACTGCGACGTACATGTCTTCATGAGCTTTGTTGTCGTGACTGTCATTGGTAATGGCAACAGTCTCGCCCGGCAAGCCAAATTCAAGTGAAACGTGGGCTAATTTCCCTTTGTGGCTGTGGTTGTGCGGCATGGCCACAACCGCTCGAATACCGGTTATAGAATCATATATGCTGGATATTTTGCCGGCTTTTTCGCGTATCAACTGTTCGATACCGTCTGAGTGTTCAATATCACGGAAGCTAATTTCCAAACCTTTCATGGCGAATCCTTATAAGTGTACGAGTAATAATAATGGTCCATGGATTGCAAAAGCGCTATGAGATAAGTCAAATTAATTGCCTAAGGCAATTTTATTGATTTCTCATCAGGCTATTTTTGCCTGCGCTATTATAAAACATGTGGCAATCGCGCTTATTTTTCAACCCCTAATATCGAAAATTATAAGAAATTTTGATTCATAGGATCAATAAAGAGGTTAAATTAATGACCCTGTGTTAATTTAAAAGTCCCTGATTTATATAAATTTCGAGTTTGGTAAGAGTCTCTTTTATGCCTGTGGAAAAAACATTGCAAGTTTATCAGGCCTCCTATGTTTTCTTTGATTTAGACGATTCTTTAATCAATAGAGATGCCAGTAGCCTGTGGATAAAGTGGCGTGTGCGCTTCGATCGCTGGGCAATCCTTGAAGCCATCCAAGCCTTAGCTTCTTTGTATCGAGCGTATAAAAAAGGCAAAGTGAGTCATTGGCGCTTGTCGTATTATTACCGCACTCGCACCAGAGGCATGAGCTTAAGTGATTACCGCCAGCATATTAGGAATTTTTTTGATCAACGAGGGCATTTATACATTTACCCACAGGCTGCTTCATTGCTTTTTGCCTACCGACGACAAGGCACCCAGTTAATCCTTATTACTGGACAAGATGAGGTAATGGCGAAAGCATATGCTGACGCGTTAGGGTTAGATTTTGTTATTGGCAATCGTTTCAATATAAAAGACGGCAAAATCATGGGGCTTACTAAGCCATTGTGCTATGGCGAAGGAAAGGTTGAAATGGCAAGAGTATTTGCTAAACAGCAAGGTTTCGAACTCTCTGACGCCGTTTTTTATAGCGATAGCCATGCTGACTTACCCTTGTTAGAAGCTGTCAATCAACCCGTTGTTTTGAACCCAAACCCACAGCTTGCCGAATTGGCAGAACAACGGGGTTGGCCAAGGGTTGATTGGCGTAAGCGCTAGACTCAATCCGGCCAACTCGGTATAGTTGATTTAATTTTTTATTTGATGGCTAGGAGCTTTCGTGTCCTTTCAGTACACATGCCTTGATCAGCAAGGGCATCTCTTTTCTAAGCGATGGTAAGGGTCAAAGAACCCACTCGGTTCAATATCGTCTTTAATTTATCTATTTTAACCCCTCTCATCTGATTGCTTGACGGACTAGGTCATGACTCCTGAACAATTTAATACATTAACGCAGCAAGGCTATAATCGAATTCCTGTTGCGCGTGAAGTAATGGCGGATCTTGATACGCCACTTTCTACCTATCTAAAGCTCGCATCCGGGCCTTATTCTTATTTACTTGAATCCGTTCAAGGCGGTGAAAAATGGGGTCGATATTCCATGATTGGCCTGCCTTGCGCGGAAGTAATTAAGGTTGAAGGCTTAAATATTAGCCATTTTGTTAATGGCGTGCTGACTTCCCAGCAGACCGTTGAAGATCCGTTAGATTATATCGAACAGCTGCAAGCCAAGTATAAAGTGCCTAAGTTAGACAATATGCCGATTTTTGATGGCGGTTTGGTGGGCTATTTTGGTTACGATACCGTACGCTATATTGAAAAACGTTTGCAAGATTCGAGTCCTCCTGACGAACTAGGCACTCCTGATATATTGCTAATGGTTTCGGAAGAAGTGGTCGTATTTGATAATCTGAGTGGCAAAATCTATTTGATTGTTCTCGCTAATCCAGAACAAGACAGTGCCTTAGCGACTGCGGAAGCACGTTTAGATGAGCTACGTATTAAACTACGTCAGCCTTATCAAGGCGATATCGGCCAAGCATTGGCAGAACCAAAAACGGTTGATGAAAGCGATTTCAAATCCGGTTTCGGTGAGCAAGAATTTCAGCAGTCGGTTGAAGATATTAAAGAATATATTTTGTCTGGGGATATTATGCAGTGCGTGATTTCTCAACGTATGAAGGTACCCTTTGCCGGTGACCCTATTCAGATTTATCGGGCATTACGGACATTAAACCCTTCGCCTTATATGTATTTTATGGATTTGGGTGATTTTCATATTGTCGGCTCATCGCCAGAAATTTTAGCGCGTTTAGAAGATGGCGAAGTAACGGTTCGTCCGATTGCTGGGACACGTTATCGTGGTAAGACCCCAGAAGAAGATTTAGCATTGGAAAAAGAATTACTCTCCGATCCGAAAGAAATTGCTGAACATTTGATGCTCATCGATTTAGGTCGTAATGATGCCGGTCGTGTTTCAAAAGTGGGCACGGTAAAAGTGAGTGACCAAATGGTGGTTGAGCGCTATAGCCATGTGATGCACATCGTCTCTAACGTCACCGGCAAGGTCAAAGAAGACATTACTGCCATGGACGTATTACGTGCGGTTCATCCGGCGGGTACTTTAAGCGGTGCACCCAAAATACGCGCAATGGAAATAATTGATCAAATTGAGCCCGTAAAACGTGGCGTCTATGGTGGTGCGGTGGGTTACCTTAGCTGGAATGGTAATATGGATACTGCGATTGCTATTCGTACTGCTGTTATTAAAGACGGCGTATTGAATATTCAAGCGGGTGCGGGTGTGGTTGCAGATTCAGTGCCGCGCCTCGAATGGAAAGAAACATTAAATAAAGGCCGCGCGCTATTTCGTGCGGTGGCGATGGCTGAATCTGGCTTAGACCAATAGGAGGAGTTTACTATGTTACTAATGATTGATAATTATGATTCCTTCACCTACAACGTGGTGCAATATTTCGCCGAGCTAGGTGCTGATGTTCAGGTCTATCGAAACGATGACATTACCATTGAACAGATTGAAGCGTTGAATCCTGACCACTTGGTGATTTCCCCTGGACCTTGCACACCGAGAGAAGCAGGTATTTCGGTTGCAGCGATTCGTCACTTCGCCGGCAAGCTGCCTATTCTGGGTATTTGCTTAGGGCACCAAAGTATCGGCCAGGTTTTTGGTGGTGACATTGTACGCGCTGGCCAGGTTATGCACGGTAAAATCTCTGCCATCGTACATACCGATGTTGGTGTGTTTAAGGACTTAAATAACCCGATGATAGCCACACGTTATCATTCATTGGTGATTGATAAAAAGACCTTACCTGATTGCTTAGAAGTAACGGCTTGGACTGAAAATCAAGATGGCAGCATGGAAGAGATTATGGGAGTGCGTCATAAAGAATTCGATATCGAAGGGGTGCAATTTCATCCAGAATCAATATTAACCGTGCAGGGTCATGAGCTGTTAAATAATTTCTTAAAGCGCAGCAAATAGTGAGCCGCAATTGCACCGTTAAAATTATAAGTGAAGAGTGAAGGAAGTTCAGCATGAATATTAAGCAAGGGCTAGCGAAAGTCATTGAACGTCAGAATCTGACCACAGAAGAAATGGTTATGGTGATGAACCAGATCATGGGTGGTGAAGCGACGCCTGCTCAAATTGGTGGCTTCTTAGTTGCTCTGCGCATGAAAGGTGAAACCATTGATGAAATCACTGGAGCTGCGACGGTTATGCGTCAGCTGGCTTCTGGGGTCAAAGTTGATGATGCTAACGCCGTTGATACTTGCGGTACTGGCGGTGATGGTTCTAATTTATTCAATGTATCGACCGCCTCTGCTTTTGTCGTTGCAGCGGCAGGTGGCAAGGTGGCTAAACATGGTAATCGCAGTGTTTCTTCCAGTACGGGAAGCGCTGATGTTTTAGAATTTGCCGGTGTTTGTCTATCCCTAACCGCAGAGCAAGTTTCACGCTGCGTGAATGAAATTGGCGTGGGTTTTATGTTTGCACCTGCTCACCACAGTGCCATGAAGTACGCTATTGGCCCACGTAAAGAACTAGCTCAGCGGACTATTTTTAATATGCTTGGGCCACTTACTAATCCGGCAGGGGTTAAAAACCAAGTGGTAGGAGTATTTAATGCGGCGTTATGTCGCCCATTGGCGGAAGTTTTACAACGCTTAGGCAGTGAGCATGTATTGATCGTGCACTCTGATGATGGTCTTGATGAAATCAGTCTGGCGGCGGAAACCTCTGTAGCCGAATTAAAAAATGGCCAGATCACAGAGTATAAATTGAAGCCTGAAGACGTTGGTATTGATAGCCAAAGCTTAATCGGCTTAACGGTTGAGAATGCTGAGCAGAGCTATCAGTTAATTAGGGATGCGTTAGGTAAGCGTAAGACTGAGGCGGGAGATAAAGCTGCTGATATTATCGCGCTGAATGCGGGTGCAGCTATTTATGTAGCGAACCTCGCCAGTAGTTTAGAACTGGGTGTTGAAATGGCGCAAGATGCTATTTACTCAGGTCTTGCACTGGGGAAATTAAATGAATTAATAGCCTTTACGCGTTGCTTCGCAGAAGACCAAGTTTAGCTCTTTAGACGACAAGCTATTTAGGCTTGGCACAGGAAAACGATTAATGAATACCCCAACGATTTTAAAAAAAATCCTTGATACCAAGGTGATCGAAGTTAAGCAGCGTAGCGCAGAAGTCTCTTTAGCCAACATGAAAGCGCGGGCTTTTGATCAACCTGAAGCGCGTGGTTTTTATAAAGCGATGCAAGGAAAAGTCGCAGCGGGTTTACCAGCGGTTATCGCCGAAATTAAGAAGGCCTCGCCGAGTAAGGGTGTTTTTCGTGAAGATTTCAATCCTGCACGTATTGCAGAATCTTATGAAAAAGCGGGTGCGGCATGCTTGTCGATTTTAACCGACAAAGATTATTTCCAAGGCAGTGAAGATTTTCTTCAGCAAGGGCGCAATGCGTGTTCGATACCTGTTATTCGTAAAGATTTTTTAATCGATCCTTATCAAGTATTTGAAGCAAAAGTGATTAATGCTGATTGTATATTATTAATCGTATCGGCGTTAAGTGATATGCAGCTGCAGGATCTTGCGGGTTTAGCCACTGAGCTGGGTATGGACGTATTGGTAGAAGTGCACGATGAGCAAGAGCTGCATTCAGCGCTTAAGTTAGATACACCTTTGGTCGGCATTAATAACCGCAATTTGCATACTTTCGAAGTAAGTCTAGAAAATACCTATGCTTTGTTGGATCAAATTCCTGCAGATCGTATGGTGATTACCGAAAGCGGTATTGTCGCTCGTGAGGATGTTGCGGCGATGCGTTCGAAGCAGGTAAATGCTTTCTTGGTGGGTGAAGCTTTTATGCGGGCTGAATTCCCTGGGGATAAGTTGGCTGAGCTCTTTTTTTAAGTTCTAATTTTCTAAGTGCTCATAGCTGAAATAAAAAAAGCAGCCTTCAATTTTGAGGTCTGCTTTTTTTTTTGTGCTGCGGTATAAAAAATCATATGAGTTATTATTCGGAAACTGTTCTCGAATCTTGGCTGAGGCCACAATGTTCTCTGCAAGTAAATCAACCAATTTGGGCTCATATTGTTTACTTCGTCCTCTTAAGCGATTGTTTATCATCATTGCAAAAAATGCTCGACGTTGCATAAAGCTTGGTCGCTCATAAAGTCTTTGCTCACTGAGTGATTAAGTGTTTCTTCGTGGCAAAGTGGCTGCGCGGCGAGTGCCATGAACAACCATAGTTTTTCCTGCAACATCGACCAAGCCCTGTTCTTCTAAAGCTTTTAGTACACGGCCAACCATTTCACGAGAGCAGCCCACAATGCGGCCTATTTCTTGACGGGTTATTTTAATCTGCATGCCGTCTGGATGAGTCATCGCATCTGGTTCTTGAGATAATTCTAATAGCGTACGTGCGACTCGCCCTGTTACGTCGAGGAAGGCTAAATCACCAGCTTTGCGCGTTGTATTACGCAAGCGTAAGGACATTTGTTCAAAAATTGTGTAGAGCAAACGAGGGTCGTCTTTGACCAATTCAAGAAATTTTATGTAGCTGATCTCGGCTACTTCACAATCTACTTTTGCTTTAACCCAAGCGGTACGTGTTTTAGATTCGACATCAAATAGCCCCATTTCTCCGAAGAAGTCGCCTTCATTAAGGTAAGCCATAACCATCTCACGACCATCCTCATCTTCAATGATGACGGAAACAGAACCTTTCACGAGTAAAAAGAGTGACTCGCTATGATCGCCAGCATAAATGAGAGTACTGCGAGCAGGGTAGCGGCGCCGATGAGCATGTTCTAAAAAAATATTAATATACTCAGCTTTGGTATTTGTTCCATAAAGGCTCATAAATTAGTTACCCATCCACGGTAATGAGAGCGAAGGTGCTCATTAAAATAATAATGTAGTCTATCAAAATATTATGGTGCAACAGGAATAATCCACATGCCAGCACTATTCTAACAAACTAAGTGAATATTGCGTGTATATAAGTCTCATACTAAATACTGATATTATTCTATCGACGGGTGCTATGGTAAACTTAGGCCATCCTATGGAGATATTTAATGAAAGCGACAATTAAGTGGGGCGGCGACGTCAAGTTTATCGGCGAGTCAGGTACTGGCCATTCAGTCATCATGGATGGACCTGAAGATCATGGTGGTACAAACCAAGGTATGCGCCCAATGGAATTGTTATTATTGGGTTTGGGTGGCTGTACCAGCTTTGATGTGATGAGTATTTTAAAAAAGCAGCGCCAGGATATTGTAGATTGTGTGGCTGAAATTGAAGCCGAACGTGCTGATGCTGTACCAGCAGTTTTCACTAAGATTCATATCCATTTTAAAGTTCAGGGTCGTAAATTGCGTGAAGTGGCGGTTGAGAAGGCCGTGGCGTTGTCAGCAGAGAAGTACTGCTCTGCGTCTATTATGCTTGAGAAAGGTGGAGTTGAGATTACTCACAGCTTTGAAATTGAAAACCTGGTCGTATAAACCGGATAGCTTGTTATCGCCACTTTTCATGTTGTAGAGTTGTGGTAACTTTATTTTCGGATATTTTTCATAACTGCTCGAAGCTGAGCTAATAACCATTTATTAGCGGGGTCATCATCAAATGCTTTTGACCACATCATATAAATTGGAACTGGCGGAATATCGAGAGGAAAATCATATACTGCTAACCCCAAAGCATCTGCGTATCTTATCGCAAGATGCTTAGGGACGGTTGCAATGAATTCGCTATTGGCAACCGCTATTAACAAGCTGATATATTGAGTCACTTGCACCCCCACCTTTCTTTCTTGCATATGAGGCGTATTTAGAATTTTATCCAAGGGTAATACACGCCCTATATTTGGCAAAACCGCATGTGTGGCATCAAAAAAATCCTGTATGGTGATTGGCTGCTTAATCCATGGATGATCTTTTTTCGCCACCACCACGAGTGTCTCTTCAAAGACGACTTCGCAATGAACCCTATCATCATCAACCGGAAAAGCATCTAACATGACATCGGCCTGAGTATGTATGAGTTGTTTGGTTGAGTCTTCTAAAACAGGTTTAAGATTAAAACGAACTTGCAGAGCATCTCGCTCAATGCCTTCAATTAATTCAGGCAGCACAACAAATTCAAAATAATCACCACTTAATATACGAAAACTATGTGGCTGTGCCTTAGGATCAAATCCTTTTTGCATATCTAGGCCTCGTCGAATCTGCGACAAAGCTCCCTGTATATCTTGATACAGCCTTTCTGCTTTTTGGGTAGCAATAACACCTTTATTCGTGCGGACGAATAATGGGTCTTTAAGGGTGTTCCTGAGACGTTGTACGGCCGCGCTCATTGCCGGCTGGCTCATTGCAAGTCGATCGGCTGCTTTTGAGTATTGCTGTGTTTCCATAATGGCTTCAAAAATAGGCAATAAATTAAGATCTACGGATCGTAAGTTCAGTTTCATGGAAGTTGCTTATCAGTAATATTGATTTTTAATATAATTGATTCTCTCTTAATGTGGTACCCACATAATTAAAAAATAATTGAAGGGTGATCTATGGAATATTTACTGAAAGTGGTGATAGTGCTGTTTATTGTATTGGCGGCTCTGTGGGAGTTTGCCAGTGGTCGCACTAAAGGTGGTAAGAAAACAAAACAAGACTGGTATATGGCATTTTTGGCCACATTTATGATGGTGGTAGTGCAAAGACCATTGCTACTAATGGGTATCTCATTACTTATGATTACCTTACTTCCTGCAAGTTCCGGGAGTCTTGCTTGGTTGGAGCAAGATTATTTTTGGTGGGCACTTTTGGGTTTTTTTTGCATCGAAGAATTTTTACACGGATCTGCCCATTTATTTGCGCATTCTAGGCGTCCTAAAAATAAAGCTCTGCAATGGGTTCAAGCCTTTTATAAAATGAATCATCGTCCGCATCATTTGTCTGGCGGTACTGATAATAAAGGGCAGGTCTCTGTGACACAAACCTTCATTAATGGTTGGGCATGGTGGTTTATTTTACCTAACTATTGGTTTCAATTAGTTTCGCTGTATTTGGGTTTAACAGAAGTATTTTTAGTGGCCACTGTATTTAAGGGACTTTGGGCAGCTCACACCCACGTGAATTGGAATTATGATTTGTACTTTTTAAACCATAAAAATAAATGGGTACGCAATATTATGTGGTGTTTGTGTCATATCATTACATTTCCAACACAGCATCATCAGCATCATTCTCGCAGTAAAAATTCAGCAAAAAATGTGACATCAACATTGGCTATTTATGACTGGTTGATTTTCAAAACTTTAGTAATTGAAACGACTAAACCAGGAATATACGGCTGGCGCCAGTCAGAAGAGGAAGCGAACAATATTTTAAAACGTTATTTCAATATTAATATAAAGAAATACATACCGGGTCGTTAAGTGTAACCCTTAAATAGAATAACTTAGTTGGACGTTTAATATGAAAACTTAGGAATTGGGGTATAAATGAATTGGGTGAAAATGAGTTTGAAATGACTGAAGTTCAGTTCGATGTTTGGATTTTAGGTATAAAAAAACCGCTACATTTCTGTAGCGGTTTTTTTATTGAGTTTCTAAATAATTATTCAGACGCTGCAACAATGCGCTTCATATCAGTCATGTAGCCACGAAGTTCTTCACCAACATATTCAACAGGGTGATTACGGATTTCGTCGTTAACTTCAACGAGACGCGCGTTATCAACAGACGTTGTTGTTAGGTTCAGGCCTTTACCAATCACTTCGGTTGTGATGTTTGGCATGAACTTCTCGGTCAATAGAGGGATCGCTGCGTGTGCGAACAAGTAGCAACCGTATTCAGCCGTATCGGAAATCACAACGTTCATTTCATAAAGCTTCTTACGAGCGATGGTATTAGCGATTAATGGAGTTTCATGCAGCGACTCGTAATAGGCTGATTCTTCAACGATGCCAGACTCAACCATAGATTCGAATGCAAGCTCAACGCCCGCTTTAACCATAGCAACAAGCATGATGCCTTTGTCGAAGAACTCTTGCTCGTCGATTACTGTGTCAGTTGGCGCGGCTTTTTCAAAGCCAGTTTCAGCTGTTTCTTCACGCCATTTAAGTAGGTTAACGTCGTCGTTAGCCCAATCTTCCATCATAGTCTTAGAGAAGTGACCGGTGATGATGTCGTCTTGGTGCTTGCGGAACAATGGACGCATAAGGTCTTTAAGTTCTTCAGCCATATCAAAAGCAACGATTTTAGCTGGGTTAGCTAGACGATCCATCATGTTAGTGATGCCGCCGATCTTCAATGCTTCAGTAACCGTTTCCCAACCGAATTGAATCAATTTAGCGGCGTATGGGCCGTCGATGCCGTCAGCAACCATTTTTTCAAAGCCCAAGATAGCGCCAGTCTGCAACATACCACAAAGGATAGTTTGCTCACCCATAAGGTCAGACTTAACTTCAGCAACGAAAGAAGATTCAAGACAACCGGCACGGTCACCACCCGTAGCAGAAGCGTAAGCTTTAGCAAGATCCCAACCTTCACCACGAGGATCGTTTTCTGGGTGAACAGCAAGAAGCGTCGGCACACCAAAGCCACGCTTATATTCTTCACGTACTTCAGAACCTGGGCACTTAGGAGCAACCATGATTACTGTGATGTCTTCGCGAATCTTCATGCCTTCTTCAACCACGTTAAAACCGTGAGAGTAAGCAAGGGTAGAATTCTTCTTCATCAAAGGCATAATTGCAGTAACAACGGCAGTATGCTGCTTATCAGGAGTCAGGTTAAGTATTAGATCAGCTTGAGGAATCAAGTCTTCGTAAGTACCCACAACAAAACCGTTTTCAGAGGCGTTTACAAAAGAAGCACGCTTCTCTGAAATTGCCGCTGCACGAAGTGTATAAGAAATGTCTAAACCCGAATCGCGCATGTTCAAACCTTGGTTAAGGCCTTGAGCACCACAACCAACAATGACAATTTTCTTGCCTTTAAGGGCTTCACAACCGTCAGCGAATTCACTGCGGTTCATAAAACGACAACGGCCAAGTTGATCAAGCTGTTCACGCAAGTTTAGCGTGTTGAAATAGTTGTTAGACATGAGTCACTCCAATCCATAAAAGTTAATAAAAAGTAGATTAATATTAATTTGGGCGAATAGTTCATTCGATGGCGTGCATTCTAGGCGAAGTTTTTCATTGCGTAAAATGCTATAATTGCTTTTTTTCATTGCATAATATGCAACGACTAGCGTGTTGTGATTAAAGCTGTGAATGTATTGGTTCATAGCGTTGGGAATTTAGCATGGAATACAAGGATTTAGAGGTCTTTGTTCAGTTAGCTGAACATCAAAATCTGGGTGTGGTGAGCCAGCTGGTCCATTGCAGCCCCTCAACATTAAGTCGACGTTTAAAGCGCATGGAAGAAAGTACAGGGTCTAATTTATTTGATCGAGAAAGCACTCGTTTACGCTTAACCGCCGAAGGTGAGTTATTTCGACAGCATGCTGAACAGGTATTAGACTTGTGGCACCAGTTAAAACTTTCAATGCAGCGTCAAGCGAGTGAGTTGCAAGGCCAGTTGAGTATCTATTGCTCTGTGACGGCGAGTTATAGTTTTTTAGCTGAGTTGCTGACGCGGTTTCGTGCCCAACATCCGTTAGTCGATATTCGCTTAAAAACCGGTGACGCGGCGGAATCGATTTCTCATGTGCAATCAGGTGATGTGGATATGGTGATTGCGGCTCGTCCAGATCAGTTATCGGCAAACTTAACCTTTAAAACCATTACTCCTGCGCCTCTTCTATTCATTGCGCCGTTATTGAGTCATGCAGTTCCTGAGTTGTTAGAAGAAGACATCTGCTGGGATAAAGTCCCCTTGGTTCTTTCTGAAACGGGTTTGGCAAGAACCCGAGTTGATCGTTGGTTTAAGCAGAAGCGTTTAAAGCAAAATATTTATGCACAGGTTTCTGGCCACGAAGCGATTGTCAGTATGGTAAGCCTCGGCTGTGGTGTGGGAGTCGTACCTGATTTAGTGCTGAAAAACAGCCCGTTAATGAGTAAAGTACGTATATTGGATGTGCAACCTGAGCTGGAGCCCTTTGCTGTTGGGCTTTGTGCTCAAAGTAAGCGCCTGCATGAACCTTTGATTTCGGCGTTGTGGCAAACGGTGATGTGGGAATGACTAGCGATTCTTCACTCATCTCAGTAAGATGGAAGACTGAAATTGTATATCTATATGCGCTAGCGATTTACCAGTGCTCTAAAGCTGCAGCAGCGCTTAGTCCGTAATTATATGAAATTAGCAAATAGCAGCTACTATATAGATAGATAGGTAAAAGTTAAATTTATGAATGATCAAGATAATAAGGTAGTGAAATTGAAAGACGATATTCAAAAAAACACCACCGAATCAAATGACACCGACAAGTGTTCTAATTCGAAGCCACGTAACAAAGGTATTTATTTATTACCGAATTTGTTTACCACAGGTGCTTTGTTCTTTGGCTTCTATGCAATTGTCGCCAGCATGAATGGTTTATTCGCCAACGCATCGATTGCCATTTTCATTGCCATGATCTTGGATGGTTTAGACGGCCGTGTTGCACGTTTAACCAATACTCAAAGTGACTTTGGGGCTGAATACGATAGTTTGGCTGACATGGTATCTTTTGGTGTCGCCCCAGCATTGGTCGCTTTTAGTTGGGCATTGCAAGATCTCGGTAAAGTAGGCTGGGTTGCAGCGTTTGTTTATGTCGCAGGCGCGGCTCTTCGCTTAGCACGTTTCAATACCCAAATTGATACGGCGGATAAAAATTATTTTACCGGCCTGGCAAGTCCTGCAGCCGCTGCGATTGTTGCGGGTACGGTATGGTCATTCAGTGAAATGGGTTCTACGGGTCAAGATGTTGCTTGGTTTATGGCATTATTAGTGCCGTTTGCTGGTCTATTAATGGTCAGTAATTTTCGTTACCACAGCTTCAAAGGTTTAGATTTAAAAGGTAAGGTGCCTTTCGTTGCAATGCTTGCGGTTGTTATGGCCTTTGTCGTGGTATCAATAGATCCTGCCAAGGTATTGTTGTGTATTTTCCTAGCCTACGCTATATCGGGTCCAGTGGTGAGTGGCATGATGTATTGGAAAGAGCGTAAATCTAAATTTAAATCTTAATTTACGATTACATTTACAAAATCAAGGTCTCATAAGAGGCCTTTTTTGTGTCTGTTAAAGCGTAAAATATTAGCTTAGGTTGGAATTTTATGGGCCGATAGCGGTCTACAATTATAACTACTAAGCACTACATGCTATTTAATTACCGTTTAACTGTGAGTCTATTATGCTGATTAAGCCTGCTGTTGATATACCATCATCTGAAATCACGTCTCATTCAGCCTATCTGAATCGTCGAAAATTTATGCAGCAAAGCAGTGCTGCATTAGCGGCAATGGGACTGGCTTCTTCCGCAGGTGCATTAGAAACTCGCTCGGGTAAACCGTTAGATTTCGGTCCAGATTGGTTAAAGAGTCAGGTATCTGGTGCTGCTGATACGGCGTTTGGTAAAGGTGAAAGGCTAACGTCTTATCGTGATATTACGTCTTATAATAATTTCTACGAATTTGGCACCAGTAAAGATGATCCTAAGCGCAATGCGGGTGCTCTGGTTACCGATCCTTGGTCGGTGATCATTGAGGGAGAGTGTGAAAAGCAGGGTACCTTCAACTTGGAAAATATTTTAAAGTCTATGCCATTAGAGGAACGTATCTATCGCCTTCGCTGCGTAGAGGCCTGGTCCATGGTGATTCCTTGGATTGGCTTTCCTTTGGCGGAGTTGATTAAACGCTTTAAACCTTTATCTACGGCAAAATATGTCGAATTCACAACGCTAGAAGCACCTGAGCAGATGGTAGGTCAGCGGTCGCGGTTTTCGACGATTGATTGGCCCTATGTTGAGGCACTTAGAATTGATGAGGCGATGAACCCGTTAACATTAATGGCAGTGGGTTTGTATGGTGAGATTTTACCCAAACAGAACGGCGCACCATTGCGCTTAGTAGTTCCTTGGAAATACGGTTTTAAAAGTATTAAGTCGATCGTCAAAATTCGTTTTACCGAAAAGCCCCCTATTAATACTTGGCAAGCTATTGCTCCAAGCGAGTATGGCTTCTATGCCAATGTGAACCCTGAAGTATCCCATCCACGCTGGAGCCAAGCAAAAGAGCGCCGCCTACCTTCGGGCTTGTTCAATGTTAACCGTATTCCGACTGAAATATTTAATGGTTATGGCGAGCAAGTTGCGCACTTGTATAAAGGAATGGACTTGAGAAAGTCATTTTAATGCAAAAGAATCTAATGTCTGTTTCTGTCCGTCGGTGTTTGATTTTTGCTGTGCTCTTTAGTCCTTTTATTTACATTTTTGGCCAAGTAGTCGCTTTGCAGATGGGAAATTATGAAATCCTAGGGCCTGAGCCAGGCAAGGCAATTGTCTGGTTTACGGGGGAGTGGGCTTTTAATACTCTATTGCTAACTTTAGCGGTTGGTCCAGCTCGCCAGTGGTTAGGCTGGAAATGGTTGTTAGTACACCGGCGCATGCTGGGTTTGTTGGTGATGTTTTATGCGACGCTGCATCTATTATCTTATATGGCTTTTCTATTGGCATGGCAGTGGCAAGATATTGGTAGCGAGCTGGTGGAGAGACCTTATTTAACATTAGGTTTTCTAGCGTGGGTATTATTGATACCTCTTTCTATTACGTCGACTAAGGGTTGGCAGAGAAAACTAAAGCACAAGTGGAAGTCATTACATAAGGTACTTTATCTTGTTGCTGTATTGTGTGCCGTGCATTACTTACTACAGATACGTTCGAATTGGTTTGATCCAAGCTTGTATGCCTTTATTACTCTAGTTCTTTTAGGACAACGTTTTTCGTTAACTAAGTTTAAACGGTTCTTTATTCGAACTAGTGTCTAATTAAGCGCTGAGTTTTTGTAGCGCATTAATTTGAAGCTACTTAAATCCCATCTATTCTCTAATTCCTAGCTTAGGTTTGTACGATTTTTAAGCAAACCGAGTGTTTCTTGTATTCATTTCATGCTTTCGTAATATATTTACAGGAATCGGTTGACGGGGCTGGGGATAAGCGTATTATTCGCCGCCTGCTCAGACAGAAAGACCTTTTGGTATTTGTGATTGAGT
>JBLGAF010000006.1:0-138848 GCA_047612075.1 Oleispira sp. | reverse complement strand
AAGAACAGGCTACATTAAAACCCATGGTTGAAGGTATTAAGAAAAATTTTGGTGATGATATTTTCAAACCGTCATTAGTTCTAACGGCAGATACTGGTTTTTCAAGTGAAGCTACCATGCAGTATTTGTTTGATGAAAAGATTAATGCTGTTGTGCCTGACAATCAGTTTAGAAAACGTAACCCTGTGTTCTCTGATTCTGATTTTTATAAGAAGCACAAAGAGTTAAGGAAAAATACGCGGAAAGATAAAGCAAAAACTAATATGGCCATGCATAGCTCAGAATTTAAAGTTAGCTTTTCTTGTAATACCTGTATATGTCCAGCGGGAAAAGAGTTGAAGTTTTTAGGTGATGATTATAAAGGCGTTAAAGGAGTTTATTCTCGCTTTCGTGGAGAGCTAGAAAATTGTCGGAATTGCAGTATGCAATCGAAGTGCATGAGAAATCCAGTCAAAGAAAAAGGAAGGAAGTATCATTTTTAAATGAAGGGCAGGAAAAAATAACTTGCTTGGATCTAATGAAACAGAAAATTGATAGTCCAGAAGGTCGTCGTATGTACAGCCGAAGAATGTGGACGATTGAGCCAGTGTTCGGAAATATCACCAGTAACAAAGGCTTGAGTCGAATAGGTCTACGTGGTGAAGCTAAAGCGACGGCTCAGTGGCTAATGTACTGCATGGTGCACAATATAGAAAAGCTATGGAAGAATAGTGAAGTAAAGAATTGGGCCTAGTAAGGTGTTATTAGAGGCTCTGTGCGATCGAATTTAGAGCTGCCTGAGCTCATGTTTGACAATATGAGCGATATACTCGAATATCACTTTATATATTATAAAGCTCAATAAAACAGAGCAAATTAAACGGAATTTTTTAGGAGTAGGGAAACATGTCTAAATATCGTATTTTTCTACACCCTCGTTAGGCATGCAAAAGGTAATAATATGATTAGTGGTCAAATTATTCGAACAAGTATTCTTGCGTTGACTATTTTTACAGTTTCTGCTTTTGCTTCTGATTCTAAATATGATGATAAGCTATTTAATGAAGGAAACAACGAAGGTGCCGCTATTGCAATAGCTTCGTTAATCTACAACACATATGGTGATAAAATTTCCCCAGACCCCGTTGAAACATATCTTAAATTACCTGGCAAAAGTGAAACTTTGAAAGAAAGGCTCATTATCCATGAATGTGTGCTAAGACATGTGAAAAGAGATCTAAAGAAAGCAGGTGGAGTTGCAAAAATAGGATATATTTATATAAACGAAATATTTAGAAGGGTGCTTGCTTATTGTGGTGTAGAGAGTATTAAATTGCCGTGACCGATAAAATAAATGGCCTAACAGTAGCACTAACGGACTCCATAATGTGTCGCGTTTTTTGCAAAAACAAAGGCGCAAAAACGCGTCCAACTTGCTACGCAGTTTATGCGGGCGTTAATTTTCAAGGATGAATATGTCGATTTTTATTAAACCTGTATTACTAGGTACACTTTTTAGCTTGGTTGCTTGTGCACCAGCGGCAATCAACGTTAAGCCTAATGATGCTGGTAATTACTGGACACCAAAAAACAAACTATCAACCATTTTTACCACGAAAACATTCGGTTGTGGTCTGTTCTCATCTGAAGAGCCCAAAAATAGTAATATAGATTCACCTTCGGCGCTTGTGAATTACACTATAGACTCGAATGGAATATTTGAAAAAGTGTCTGCATCAAACTATTTAGATGGTCTAACTGAGAAAGACTTAAAATTATGGGTGAATCTCATGAATTTTTCTGGTTTTTCATTTTATGACTCAGTCACTACTTCACCGCAACCTATTATTGTAAGCGAAAGGTTTTATCTAAAAAAATCGGACAAACACTGTAAATAATATAACAAAGCCATAACAGTGGCCCACAATAAATGTGGGCCTGATGGTATTTCATGCTGCCTCTTATGACGGCGTTATGAAACTAAGGAAAGTCATAGATTCAACTCAACTAGCGGCAGAAGTAGCAACAAAGGTTGTCTCTGATACAAAATTTTGGATTGTTATTATTGGCTTGGTTGGTGCAATCATAGGTGTTCTTCTTACCGTTTTAGGTAACGTCATACTTCACAAACTCAAAGAAAATCCTCAAAAATAATTCGATAAAAGTTGCTATTCAATTCGCGATAAACAGTGCTACTTTCCAAACCCTTCAGTAATAGCTGATATTGAAACTCCTTGTCTTCTAAGTGCAGCTAAGATATAGATATCACTCTCGGTGATCTGCTGACATTTTATTTACATTTTCTACTTCCTGGCGGGAGTCAAAAAATACTGATATTACAGTTCATCTCCCTTATTTTAAAAGTTGTCGCGGTTGGTATATGAATTCGGCGTACGGTTGCGCTGACTGACATAATAATAGGAAGAGCAATGAAACGATTTAACGGATTACACTTGTCAATTTTATGCTGCGCAGCGTTGTCCCTTGCTGGTTGCGGTGGAAGCTCAAGCAATTACGCAGAGCCCCTAGAGGAATCGGAGCCCCTTTTGACTGGTTATTTTACTGACAGTGCGGTTGAAGGACTGAATTACACAACAATCACTCAGTCAGGTGTGACAGATGTAAACGGGGCCTTCTCCTACCAAGCTGGAGAATCAGTGGTGTTTTCTATAGGTGATTTTGTCCTTGGAGAAAGTGCGACAGCGGCGCCAGAAATGACACCCCTCGATTTAATACCTGATGCAACTTTGCCAACAACATTAAATGAACTTACACCCCTTTTGGACTCAGGCAATACACCAGAGAGTATTGCGTTTGGAACATTGAGTAATATGCTCACGTTTTTGCAGGCACTGGATAGTGACAAAGATGCGAGCAATGGCATTACCGTCGCGGATGGCATGGCCAGTATTCTGCAGGGTAAAAGCATTGACTTAACGATGGATATGTTTGATTTCAGAGAGATTTACCCTCTAAAGCAAATCATGGGTGAGGCAGTGGAACAGGGCTTAATCAGTTCAGGTTTTATTAAGCAGGTGGGGCAAGCTTTAAATCACTTTTATCAGGTGCAGGAAATAAGTAATTCCTTTCAATCAGTTGTAACCGATAGTTATGATTCAAACGCTGACAGCAGTCCTAACGAAATCAGGACCTACACCTATGATGCCAATGGCAATCAGTTGACCGAGAGCACTGACTCAAACGCTGACAGCAATCCTGACAGAATTAGGCTCTACACCTATGATGCCAATGGCAATCGGTTGACCTATAGCACTGACACAAACGGTGACAGCAGTCCTAACGAAATCACGACCTACACCTATGATGCCAGTGGCAATCGGTTGACCTATAGCGATGACTCAAACGGTGACAGCAGTCCTGACAGAATAAGTACCTACACCTATGATGCCAATGGCAATCAGTTGATCAATAGCAATGACACAAACGGTGACAGCAGCCCTAACTCAATCTCGACCTATACCTATGATGCCAATGGCAATCAGTTGACCTATAGCGATGACTCAAACGGTGACAGCAGTCCTAACTCAATCAGGACCCACACCTATGATGCCAATGGCAATCGGTTGACCTATAGCAATGACACAAACGGTGACAGCAGTCCTAACTCAATCACGACCTACACCTATGATGCCAATGGCAATCGGTTGACCGAGAGCTATGACACAAACGGTGACAGCAGTCCTAACACAATCAGGACCTACACCTATGATGCTAATGGAAATTCGTTGACCGAGAACTATGACTCAAATGGTGACAGCAGTCCTAACACAATCAGGACCTTCACCTATGATGCCAATGGCAATCAGTTGACCTACAGCAGTGACTCAAACGGTGACAGCAGTCCTAACTCAATCAGGACCTACACCTATGATGACAATGGCAATCGGTTGACTGATAGCAATGACTCAAACGGTGACAGCAGTCCTAACGAAATCACGACCTACACCTATGATGCCAATGGCAATCAGTTGACCAATAGCTATGACTCAAACGGTGACAGCAGTCCTGACAGAATAATTACCTCCACCTATGATACCAATGGCAATCAGTTGACCAGTAGCTATGACTCAAACGGTGACAGCAGTCCTAACAGAATCACGACCTACACCTATGTAGACACAAATATCGGGAGTAATATGAGCCGAAAAAATATGATGGGCGCTGAATAGGATATACGTCTTGAACCCCCCGCAACCGCCAGGCTGCCAGGGGTTTTGATCGTTAAATTTAAACTACGAGGTCTGACAACTACAAGATTGGGTCGTGTGTTTAATTTATCCAATTGTTGAACGAACCCAGTATATCTAGTCATCATTAAATTGAAGTGCTTTCTATACAAGTTTGCTACTAATCTAGCAATAACTCTTTGAAGTAAACATTACTTAAGGCTATTCATTATGTAAGAGTTTAGATCGAAATTTCAACGGTGTTAGTTTTATGAATAAATGGTGATTGATATTGAGAAGGGGAAGTGAGTGCGGAGCTCTGCATGCAGACCAGTATTCGCAAGGCATAAAAAAAGCCGATATCGTTAAATATCAGCTTTTAAAATAATGGTACCAGTGGGCGGACTTGAACCGCCACTCCCTTGCAGGAACCGGATTTTGAATCCGGCGTGTCTACCAATTTCACCACACTGGCACTGAATCTCGTTCAGAGGCCGCATATAATACTGTTTTTTAAATACCTGTCAAACACTTTCAAAAAAAAGCGTTTATTTTCATTATCTTGCCGGACTTTGAGGCATTGATGGTCAATTCTAGTTAGCAATCACCTCGTGGCCTTAATAGTCACTTAACTTGTATGCTTTGCTCAGGTAAAATGCCGCTTTATATCAATTGACCGATCGATTGATCGCCTAGTGACTTGTTAATAGTCATTAGCTTACGAGTAGCTTATTTCAGTGAATCCCCATGAAAACCAGTGATTTTAGTTTTGACTTACCCGATGAATTAATTGCCCGCTTTCCGATGGCAGAACGCAGTGCTTCGCGCTTATTGTGTGTCGACGGTGAAACCGGTTCTATAGAGCATAATGGCTTTCGTGATCTTGAAACCTTATTAAATGTAGGGGATTTATTGGTTTTTAATAATACCAAGGTGATCCCTGCCCGTTTATACGGCCAAAAAGAAAGTGGCGGTAAGTTAGAAGCGTTGGTTGAACGAGTGCTTGATGAACATCATGTGATTGCTCATGTAAAGTCATCGCGTTCACCAAAAGCAGGTCAGCGTATCATTTTGGGTGGCGCCAATGTTGAGGTCGTAGGGCGTAAAGGTGCGTTATTTGAACTGAAGTTTTTAGATCCTCGTCCGGTATTTGAAATTTTAGAAGCCGAAGGCCATATGCCTTTACCGCATTACATGGATCGCGCGGATGTCGAAGAAGATAAAGAACGCTATCAAACGGTTTATGCTCAGCACGATGGTGCAGTAGCAGCGCCAACGGCGGGATTGCATTTTGATGATCCGTTATTAGAGCGTTTAAAAGCAAAAGGCATTGAGTTTGGTTATGTGACTCTGCATGTCGGTGCTGGAACGTTTCAGCCCGTGCAGGTTGACGATGTGAATGACCATACTATGCACTCTGAATATGTGGATGTTGACCAAGCTCTATGTGATCAGGTTAACGCCGCGCGTGCTCGTGGTAATCGCGTTATTGCGGTAGGCACAACGTCGGTGCGCAGTTTAGAAAGTGCCAGCCAGAGTGGAGAAATTCAGCCGTTTAATGATGATACTCAAATATTTATTTACCCTGGCTATGAGTTTAAGTCGGTGGACGCATTGATTACCAATTTCCACTTGCCTGAGTCGACATTAATTATGTTGGTTTCTGCATTTGCAGGAAAAGAACATACTTTAAACGCTTATGATTCTGCGATTAAAGAGAAATACCGTTTTTACAGTTACGGCGACAGTATGTTTATACCGCGCCCTATTAAGAAATTATAAGAATGTTGCTGCTAGCGATTAGTAACAACAAGCAAGGCAAATTTAAGTAAGGCAGATGATGACTAGAAAATGTTTTATGGATTTTGAGCTCAAAGGCACATCGGGCAATTCACGTCGTGGTACTTTGAATTTCCCACGAGGTAAGGTAGAGACGCCAGCATTTATGCCAGTCGGTACTTATGGCACCGTTAAAGGAATGACGCCACAGCAAATTGAAGATATTGGCGCGGATATTATTTTAGGTAACACGTTTCACCTGATGCTGCGTCCAGGCACTGACATTATCAAACTGCACGGTGGTTTACACGGCTTTACGCAGTGGGATAAGCCAATTCTTACTGACTCGGGTGGTTTCCAAGTGTTCAGTTTAGGAAAAATGCGCAAGATTACCGAAGAGGGCGTTGCTTTTCGTTCTCCTGTTAACGGTGAAAAAGTATTTATGAGTCCTGAAAGCTCAATGCAAGTACAGCGTGACTTGGGTTCTGATGTAGTGATGATCTTTGATGAATGCACGCCTCATCCTGCAACATTAACAGAAGCCGCTGATTCTATGCGTTTGTCTTTGCGTTGGGCGCAGCGTTCCAAAGACGCTCATGGTGATAGCCCTTCTGCTTTGTTTGGTATTATTCAAGGGGGGATGTACGAAGAATTGCGTGATGAATCTTTGGCTAAGTTAACGGATATCAACTTTGATGGTTATGCCATTGGTGGTTTGAGTGTTGGTGAACCAAAAGAAGATATGATGCGGATTCTTTCTCACCTTACCCATCAAATGCCCGCGGACAAACCTCGCTACTTGATGGGCGTAGGCAAGCCAGAAGATCTGGTTGAAGGTGTGCGTCGTGGGGTGGACATGTTTGATTGTGTGATGCCAACGCGTAATGCCCGTAATGCTCATATATTTACTCATACAGGGGTATTGAAATTGCGAAACGCGACGCATAAAACCGATATTCGTCCGTTAGATGACCAGTGTGATTGCTATACCTGTTTGAACTTCTCGCGTGCTTACTTGCACCATTTAGATAAGTGCAAAGAGATTTTAGGCTCTACCTTGAATACAATTCACAATCTACGTTATTACCAACTTTTAATGGCAGGTATGCGTAAAGCGTTAGATGAAGGCACTTTCGATCAGTTCGTTGTTGATTTTTATACAGCGCGAGACCTTGAAGTTCCACCACTTGAACCTTAAATAGAAGTTAATTCACCTTGTTATAGGGGTTGTTGCTTGGATTGACAACACTTGACAGCAAAATTTGATATATTACCGCAACTGAACTAATGGAAATGAATATGAACTTTAAAAAATTGATGGCCGCGGCCGCATTATTAGCCCCTGTATCAGCGTTTGCTGAAGGTGCTGCCCCAGAAGCGATGGGTGTTACTGGCCAGCTAATTTTCTTGGGCGGCTTTTTATTAATCTTCTATTTCTTGCTTTGGCGTCCACAAAGTAAGCGTCAGAAAGAACATAAGTCGTTGCTTTCTGATTTGTCAAAGGGTGATGAAGTAGCAACAGCCGGTGGCCTTGTAGGTAAAATCATTAAAGTTAATGATGACTTCCTAATGATCGAAGTGGCTGACAATGTTCAGTTGCCAGTACAAAAATCAGCTATTACGGCCGCCTTACCAAAAGGCACGATTAAAGGCATTAAAGCTTAGATCGCGGTCACAATAAAAGGGCAGCTAAGGCTGCCCTTTTTGTGTGTTACGGGTGCAAAATTGATAGCCTCTTACAGCATCAAAGAATTAATAATTAACAATAAACGCTAAATTAACAATAGGGCAGGATTGATGCTCAATAAATACCCATTATGGAAAAACTTACTGATTGTATTCTTGCTGGCATTAGCCGTAGTTTACTCAGTACCTAATTTATACCCACCTGATCCAGCGATTCAAATCACGCCGAATCAAGCGGGTGCAGAACTAAGTGAGCGAACGTTAGAGAAAATTCGAGCTAACTTAAAAGAGAACAAAATAGATTTCTTTGGTGAGGAAGTTACCGGCGGCACCGTTCTATTTCGTTTAACGGATAGCGAACAGCAGCTACCTGCTAAAGACAAGTTACAGCGTGCCCTAAGTGACGAATTTGTAGTGGCTCTAAACCGTGCACCGACAACTCCACAGTGGTTATTGGATTTAGGCGCTGGCCCTATGACACTGGGTCTTGATTTAAGTGGTGGTGTGCATTTCCTCATGGAAGTGGATATGGAAGGCTACATGAAAGGCCAGATGAAAAACTATCAGGCCGAAGTTAAGCGTCAATTGCGCGAAGAAGACATTCGCTATCGTCGAGTAACGATTGAGGATAATAGCTTAAGAGTTAGTTTTAAATCTGAAAAGCTGCAAGAAGAAGGTGATTCGTATTTACGCCGTTCGATGACGGATTTTCGTGCAAATACAGAAACCAACGAAACGTTTGATGTGATCATTGCTTTGACTGAGCAAAAGCGCAAAGATTTGCAGAACTATGCGGTAAAGCAGAACTTAACTACGATTCGTAACCGTGTGAATGAGCTAGGTGTCGCCGAGCCATTAGTTCAGCGTCAAGGCTCTAATCGTATCGTTGTCCAACTGCCGGGTGTGCAAGATACGGCAACTGCGAAAAAAGTACTGGGTAAAGCGGCTAACTTATCTTTTCGTTTAGAAGCTGAGCCGGATTCGAGCCGTTATTCGAGTGAAGAATATAGTTTTAGAACCAATGAATTTCGTACTGCCCGTGTTGAAAAAGATGAGATTATTTCTGGCGATCGCGTAACTAACGCGCAGCCTTCTTTTGATGAAACCGGACAACCACAAGTCAATATCAGCCTCGATTCAACCGGCGCTAATATTATGGCTAAGGTGACTCGCAAATCGATTAAACGTCGTATGGCAGTATTGTTCATCGAGCAAAAGCCTTCGACACGATATGAAATGCAAGATGGCAAAGAAGTTACCATTACTAGTTATACTGAATCACGCGGCATTATTTCGTTGGCGACTATTCAAAGCCAACTGGGTTCTAGTTTCCGCATTACAGGTTTAGACCCTGCAGAAGCCTCAGAACTTGCATTATTATTACGGGCTGGCGCATTAGCGGCCCCTATGTATTTTGTTGAAGAACGCACCGTGGGCCCTAGTTTAGGTAAAGACAACATTGAACAAGGTGTTACGTCTGTATTGGTTGGGTTGAGTCTCGTTCTGTTCTTTATGATGATTTTCTATCGTCTCTTTGGTTTCTTCGCCAATGTGGCATTGTTTTTCAATCTAGTCATCCTGATTGCTTTAATGTCTTTGATTGGCGCAACGCTGACCTTACCAGGTATAGCCGGTATCGTGTTGACGGTAGGTATGGCTGTGGATGCAAACGTATTGATCTTCTCAAGAATTCGAGAAGAAATGAACGCTGGTCGCTCACCACAGCATGCGATTAATGAAGGTTATAATCGTGCATTTGTGACTATTTTTGATGCTAATATAACGACACTTATTGTTGCTGTTATTTTGTTTGCTGTCGGAACTGGTCCAGTAAAAGGTTTCGCTGTGACTTTATCTCTCGGTATTATCACTTCAATGTTTACCGCGATTGTATTAACTCGAGCGTTAGTTAACTCCACTTATGGTGGTCGTCGAATTAAGACACTTTCGATTGGTGGTCTTAAAAAAAGAGATGACTCAGAAACTGAAATTATCGCAGGGGAGACTAAATAATGGCTAAGGAATTAAATTTTGACTTCATGAAGCTACGCAATGTAGCCATGATATTTTCTGCAATATTGTTGATCATCTCCATTGCTTCATTAGCGACTCGTGGTTTACATCTAGGTTTGGATTTCACTGGGGGGACCTTGCTTGAGGTCTCTTATCAGCAGCCAGCAGATATTCAGGACATTAGAAGTAAGCTAGAAGCGTCAGGGTTTATGGATACCACGGTACAAAACTTTGGTAGCGAAACGGATGTTTTGATTCGTATGGCAGAAGCTTATCGCGATACATTAGGTGCTGAGGTGCTTGAAGCATTGCGCGTAGGCACTCTAAATGATGGTAAGTCTTTAAATGACGTTGAACTTCGTCGTAGCGAATTCGTGGGCAGTCAGGTGGGTGAAGAATTGCGTGATCAAGGTGGTTTAGCCTTGCTCATGGCTTTATTTGTGGTGATGCTTTACGTTGCTTTTCGCTTTCAGTTTAAATTCTCGGTCGGTGCGGTATTGGCCTTATTTCATGATGTTGTGATTATTTTAGGTTTATTTTCACTGTTTCAATGGGATTTTGATCTAACCGTATTTGCGGCGTTATTGGCCGTAGTTGGTTATTCTTTGAATGATACTATCGTGGTTGCGGACCGTATACGTGAGAACTTCCGAGTCGTGCGCAAGGGGGATGCCATTGAAATTATTAATATTTCGTTGAATCAGACCTTGGGTCGTACCATTATGACCTCGTTAACAACGGCATTGGTTTTGTTAGCTTTGATGTTTTTAGGCGGCGAGCTTATTCACAACTTTGCTTTAGGGTTGTTTATTGGTGTCATCGTTGGTACTTATTCTTCAATTTATGTTGCGGCAAATATTCTAATTATGATGAATATTAGTCGTGAAGACTTGATTCCAGCTGAGCTTGAAGAAGAACTGGACGAAAATCCATAGCAATCGATATTAGGGCTCGTAAGAGCCCTAATCAATATCACCATCGAATAAACTTGTTGCTGGCATCAATAAGTTGCCCAAGGTTGCTAGAATATCTTGAACGGTAGGAATCCTTTAAGGATCTTCTTGTGCCGTTACTTCCGCCATGTCAGCATCGGTCATCGCTGTTAAGCCAGAAGGCTCCGTGCGATCTTTCTTTTCAATCACTTGTTCTGTGCTTACAGGGTCTGGTTCTGCATGAGCTGAAGCCATAAAAGGCTGAAGTGGCGCTAATAGCAAAGTGGCCAAGGCTGCAGCATAACGATAGCGAGATTGCTTTTTTAAAGAGTGGTTAAGTTGCCGCTCAGTGATCCAGCCTTGATCAATTAATATTTCCCCAAGCTTCACTCCCGTTTCGTTTTGCAAGCGCAAGGCTTGGTCTAGCTGCTGAGATATAATATATCCTTTATCAATGAGCAGCAGACCTAAGCGGGACTTTTGTTTAATATTTTGCCTTTTCTGCATGATGATTGAGCCTTATATTCCAATTATTAATCAGTATAGTCAGGGTTGAGAGACTGCTTGATAAAGAGGGGAATATTTACACAGTGAATTATAAAAAAGTCTAGTTTGATCTAAAATTAACTAATTTAAACCGCAATCGTTTGTTAGTTATGCCTCCTGCACTTTAATTCCCCTATAATCGCCCCATATAAATGAAAAGACATAGTATCGTTATTCCTCGTTTTAATTGAGGATTTTTTTGGAGAGTTATCACTCATGAACAAGCCAAGACACATTAAATTATTAATATTAGGTTCGGGTCCAGCGGGTTATACCGCTGCCGTCTATGCAGCGCGTGCAAACCTAAACCCCGTTATGATTACCGGCATGCAGATGGGTGGGCAGTTAACCACAACGACAGAAGTCGATAACTGGCCGGGTGATGTTGAAGGTTTGCAAGGACCTGCGTTGATGGAGCGAATGAAGGCTCATGCAGAGCGTTTTGATACTGAAATCATATTTGATCACATTGATGAAGTTGATCTAAAGCAGCGTCCTTTTTACCTAAAAGGCAGCTCTGGAGAATACACCTGTGATAGTTTAATTATTTGTACTGGGGCTAGTGCAAAATATTTAGGTTTAGAAAGTGAAGAAACTTTTGCAGGTAAAGGTGTCTCAGCGTGTGCAACGTGTGATGGTTTTTTCTACAAGAAAAAGAAAGTAGCCGTTATTGGTGGTGGTAATACCGCAGTTGAAGAAGCTTTGTACCTTGCCAATATCGCAGAAGAGGTCATCGTTGTTCACCGTCGTGACAAGTTCAGTGCCGAGAAGATCTTACAAGATAAGATCAACGACCGTGCTAAGAATGGTAATATCACAATTAAGTGGAACAGCGAGCTAGATGAAGTTCTGGGTGACAATATGGGTGTCACAGGAATGCGCATTAAAAATCGTGAATCGGGTGAGACCGAAGATATCGATTTGGAAGGGGTCTTTATTGCTATTGGTCACTCACCTAACACTCAAATTTTTGAGGGTCAGCTGGATATGAATGGCGGCTATATTCAAGTGACAAGTGGTCTGAAGGGTAATGTGACTCAAACCAGTATCGAAGGCGTCTATGCCGCCGGTGATGTTATGGATCATATTTATCGCCAAGCGATCACTTCTGCTGGAACGGGTTGCATGGCAGCGTTGGATGCAGAGCGTTATTTAGATGACTTAGAAAGTTAAATCTTCGAAGTCATCTAATACAACGCAAATCAATAAAGCGCTGCTACTGACACCCATCTAAAGATGGGTGTCAGTTAGCTATGCTGATACATCAGTTTTGTCAGTTGCACTGCGAGCATTGGGTGAAAACACTTTAGGTCCACATAAAACCACAATAGTAACAATACCTATCAATAACCCTAACCAAGGATCAAACACGCTAAAAGCCATCGCTGTGATCAGCATTGCACCGCGCTCTGTTGCATCGTTCACTAACGACAACGCAAGCGTAGCACAGGCAAAAGCAGTCAGTATTAGGGTAACGGCCAAAGCTAAAGGCAATAATGGCTCTAGTAAGGTAACCAAGGGCAAAAAGATAAATAGGATCGGCAAACCAAAAGCATAAAAACTACCAATACTATCAAATATAGAATCTACCTTGTCTTTACCTTCTGCCCATTGTTTTAGTAAAACAACCTGAATACCTGTCCACAAAACCCCTTGCGTAGCAAAAAATGGAGCCACTATGCCCATTAATAGATTACGGATACCCGTTGCCATGTGTGCTCGGTTACTATCAACTTCAAGCTTTTCATCGCTCCTTGATTTTTGCGCTTGCTCTATCATTTCATTGCCTGTGATCAGATCACCAAAAAATAATATGTAGGTAATTAGAGCAAGTGGGAACGAGGCTAAAAAGGTTTCCATAGGAGGCCAGCCAATAACAAAAGGAGATGCTTTACCCCACAAGGAAGCAGAAGCGCCTACGACATCTAATATTTCCCAGCGGATATTGTATTCAAATTCGCCTGTAAAATAGCCTACGATGCCTGCAATAAAAAACCCAGGAAGTAATCCCAAACCCAATAATTTAGTTATGGATTTATTATTTAAAGCGAGGGCTTGTAGAGGTTTTGAAAAAGCAAATGCCAAACAAATTAACAAACCCAATGTTCCTGCAATAGGCGCGGATTGAAATACGTTTGCGGCATCTCCATCTTTAGTAACACGTAAAAACGCAGCAATGGCCGCCCCAAGAATAATACCGCCTTTAAAAACATTGGGGACAATTTTAATGAGTTTTGCCCCTAGCCCTGTCATTCCCAAAACAATTAAGATAAATGCAAAGTTTAAGGACAATGCGGTCATTGCTTGAAATTGAGCAGAATGATCACCTAGGTAGGCCGGTGCCGTAATAAAAGCGACCACAAAAGGTATGGCAGGCGTAAGCCAACCGGGCGCATAGGGGTCGCCAAAAAACATCCATGAAAAGGCGATTAGAGTGCTATGAAACATTGCCATGACAACCGCTTCATCGAAACTTAAGCCAAGCAAAGCCATAAAGTATGGCACCAACGCTAATCCAGTTGCGCCAGCAACAGCCAATCCTTGCAGCATATTAGGTAATGAAAAGCGCAAATGTATCAATGGGATACGCATAGTAAAGGGTCCCCATTTAACACCGGGCTGCACTTCTCCTTCAGGTCTTTTTGAAAGCATATTATTTTTATCTTTTTTTCAAATTGAAAAGCTATGCTATGAGGAAAACCTGAGTAAGTCTAGCCTTTAGCTGTATAGGTTCTGTACATCATGTTTTACTCACATAAAATAGGACAGCCTCGGCTCAACCAAGAAGAAAAAGCGTTTATATAGCACTGACTCCTTCAATGAATTAGGCACTTTTTTCGTTTTCATTGTGCAGAGTCATATGATCAGAGAAAAAGCCTTCAATTTCTTCTCGGCGCGCTAAACCGTCTTTGTAGCCTAGGGCAATTAGATCCTTACAAAACCATTTAGAGAAAAGTAAGTAGCTGAGTAAGCCAGAACCATTACGTTTGGTATTGCCACTGTCTCCTAAAAATAAGCGTAAAATTTTGGGTAACTCAGTGACATGACGACCTGCAATATCATCAATTGATTCACTAGGGTTAATTTCTAACAATTCAATGGGTTTTAGTTTCATTCCGTGCTTTTTTCGAATATCTTCTGGGATTCGATCGACAGTACGATTCATTTTCTGCAAACGCTCAACGTCAGTTTCCATGCTGTCTAAGAAAGCGGCATTTAGCCAATGCCCTATTACCTTTGCCGGTGTCGGATATTTGCTTTTTTCAACGTGTTCTTTGCGTTTGTGAGCAACACCACTCACGCCAATAACGAGTACTTTTTCAGCCCCTAAATGAAGTGCTGGGCTAATGGGCGCAAGTTGCCTCAATGCGCCATCTGCATAATATTCTTGATTGATTTTCACTGACGGGAAAATTATTGGGATGGCAGAGGAGGCCATTAAGTGATCTATTCCAATACGAGATCGATAACCAATACGGCGATGTCGATGCCAGTTTATTATACTGTAATGACCCTGAAAGAAACTCACCGATTCGCCACTGTCTAAGCCAGAGCCTGTGACGCACATAGCATGCAGTGCACCGTTATCGATGGCTTTTTGAATGTTGTCAAAATTAATAACCTTGCTGAGTAGCTCGCGTAAGGGTGAGTTATCTAACATTGAAACTCGATCGTGTTTATATTTTCTGCCAATTATTGTGGCTCTTGTTAGCCGTGCGAGGGTACTTACAACGCCTTTAAAATCAGTACGGTATATCAGACTTGGACTAAAGCCTGTCCAAATTCTTTCTAAGTGGCGAATACCAATATGATGATTCTCAGCATAGCTTGCCAGTGCAACCCCGTTAATGGCACCGGCAGACGTTCCTGCAATAATATCGTATGGGTTGCGGGCTTCTTTGGGTAATATTTTATGTATGGCTTTTAATACACCGACTTGATAGGCAGCACGAGCACCACCGCCAGAAAGTATTAGTCCGATTTTTTTACGATCAATTCCTTTCATGCGATAACTTGCCTTATAATATTTTATTAACCTTAAGTATAGAGCATAATATCAACCCTCGAGAAAGACTAATATAGGTTCCCCCCATGTTCAGCGGTATCGTACAGACTAAGTTAGTATTACAAGAAATTAACCAACAGACTGATTTTGCTAGTCTAATTTATGATTTTCCTGCCTCATTTTCAGCAGGTTTGAAATTAGGCGCGTCGGTAGCCCAGAACGGTGTCTGCTTAACCGTGCGTACTATGAAAGAAAATGCTGATGGCGGTTTGCGGGTAAGTTTTGATGTCATTGCACAAACGCTGAAATTAACCAATTTGGCTGATGTAAAGAGCGGCGATGAATTGAACATTGAGCGCGCAGCGCGTTTTGGTGATGAAATTGGGGGTCATGTAGTATCGGGCCATGTATTTGGCTACATCCGGGTATTGGCCATTGAGCAAGACGAACTTAATATGCGCTTGGTGTTTGAGAGGCCTGCGGAGCTAAGACCTTATCTTTTGAATAAAGGGTTTGTTGCCTTAAATGGCTGCAGTTTGACGATTGCGGAAGTATCTGAAGATACGTTTACTGTCTGGTTGATTCCAGAAACTCGCGATGTAACCGTTTTTGGCGGAATTAAAGTTGGCGCTAAGGTCAATTTGGAAATAGACCCAAGCACTCAAGCCATAGTCGATACCATTAAAGAGTTAATGGCATCAGGGCAATTAGCGGAGCTTATTGCGACTGTAAAAAGCGAGTAATATCTGATGACTCAAACATCCACTGGCTCTCTGTGCCTGTTTCAATGCGTAAGCAAGGAACTGTGGAACGTCCTGTCGCTTTTTGTAGGGTATTTCTGTGGATTGGATCGGCTGATATGTCACGTAGTTCGACATCAATATTAAGTCCTTTGAGTGTGCGCAATACGCGCGCGCAAAAAGGGCATGAAGCGAAATAATAAAGTGAATACTGGGTATCTGCGGGTGAAGCTTGGGTTTTACTCATAGTGTTGTTTTACCTGAAGTATTTAAATTAAACATTTGAATCAAGCCCATAAGTTCAGTAACTAAGCTCAGTAACTAAGTTCAGTAACCAAATTCAGCACCTCAATATTAAGCGGCTCGACTCATTTATGGATTATACGCAACATTTACTGCTATTTGTTATCGCAGTTGTCGCCAATTGGTTTTCTGCCTTGGCGGGAGGCGGTGCTGGGCTTATTCAATTACCCGTTTTGATTTTTATGGGGTTGCCTTTTTCGTTGGCCTTAGCGACTCATAAAATCGCCACGGTGGCTTTAGGCCTTGGCGCAACAATCAGACATGTCAAAGAGAAACAAAGTTCAATTCGTTTGCTAGTGTTGATTCTTGTCGCAGGCATACCTGGGGTTATTTTGGGTGCTTATATCATCATTGATGTTAATGATCGCTGGGCGGAAATAATCCTGGGTGGGTTAACACTAAGCCTAGCATTTTACTCTATGATGAAGCCGCAGTTGGGATTGGAAAAGCGTTCATTACACCGTGATATGTTAGGTGTAATTATTGGTGCTGTGGGACTGTTCATTATAGGTTTCGCCAATGGCGCCTTATCAGCAGGCAGTGGCTTATTTGTAACACTCTGGCTGATATTGTGGTTTGGTCTTGATTATCGTTTAGCGGTAGTGCATACCTTGATCGCCGTTGGTTTGGGCTGGAATGCTTTGGGTGCCATTACCATGACCCTATTAGCCGAAGTGAAGTGGGATTGGTTGCCTGCCTTACTCTGTGGTTCTTTGGTGGGTGGCTACTTAGGAGCTCACAGTTCGATAATAGCAGGCAGTCTGTGGATTAAACGTTGTTATGAACTGGTTACATTAATCGTGGGTATTAAATTGCTAACGGGTTAGTCCGTCTTGCCGCCTGTTTATATGTTTATTGATCACTACGCTATGGTCTTCAGCGTTTTTTATGCTTAGTGAATCGGGTTGCTTCACATTCCATCGGGTTTTCGGGCCAGTGGTGCTTGGGATATTTCCCCCGCATATCTTTGCGCACATCAAAATAGCTGTTAGCCCAAAAGTGGGGCAGGTCTTGGGTGATTTGCAATGGCCGACGAGCGGGAGACATTAAATGCAGCATAAGGTCAATGTGACCATTACAAATGCTGGGCTTACCCTGATAGCCAAACATTTCTTGCAGCTTAACGGCTAATACGGGAGGAGTTGGCTGGTAATCAATTTTATAATGAGAGCCACTCGGCACTTGCATCTTCTCTGGCACCAGCGCTTCAAAATCACTTACTTTGTCCCAGCCTAAGCGATTCAATAGCGCTTGTTTCAGATCGATTTTATGCAATGCTTTTTGAGAGCGACATTGGCTAAGCAAAGGCATTAGCCAAGTCTCACTGTTAGCTAGTAGAGCTTCTTCACTGAAATCCAACCACGGGGTACGGTAGCTCACCGCGGTATCTGATTGTTTTGAATGATATTCAAATGCTAATTGCAAACGCGCAATTAATTGCAAGTGCTCATCTGTCCAAGGCAGTGACTTTATACCGTTATCAATAAAGTAGTTCCGCCATGCATCTTGCCATTGTTGGTTACTCAAGGAAGATAGCCTTTTTTGACTAATGAGCAGAGCTCCGAGGTATTCTCGTTTTTCGGCTTCCAAGTGGCCTTTATCATTCCATTCAATATGGCTACGAGTTTGAATGTGGGAAGAAAAAATATTTAATAGCTCAGGCTCCGATATTGGCATGGCTTTACGAATTAAGCTGCTACCTTGCAGGTCATCTTCGATATCGGTGACGATCAGCCAGTCTTCACGGCTTAAAGCAGAGCTACCATAAAGCTGTGCGCCTCGCCCCGAGCTCAGTAAATAGTGCTGGGAGCTATTTTGGGCGCTATTTTTGGCATTGGTCTGGCTATCGCTCTTTCTGCGTTGGGCGATTCGGTCAGGAAAGGCTAAAGCTAATAACTGGGCTATGTTCGTCTTCTGTCTAATGTTGTGGTTTTGATGGTGATTAGAGCTAACTTTTTTATCCCATGCCCGTGCTTGTCGGTAAATCGAATTGAATGATTTAGGCTGCGCTTTTACATATTGCAACAGGCTGGATAAATCATCATTATTACGCAGAGCTTTGGGAGTATCGGTTAGCAATGCTGCGAGTAAGCAGGCATCGTTTAAGTGTTGCTTTAAATCTGCACTTAATAGCATATGAGCAAATCGAGGTGACATTCCTAACTGACTCGCCTGTTCACCATGAGCGCTGATTTGCCCTTTGTTATCTAATAGTTCGAGGTTGGCTAATAAAACTTGAGCTTGTGCGATGAAGCGCGCAGGGGGAGGCGTTAGCCAATCGAGTTCGCCAATCTCAGCGCCCCACTGCGCGACATTTAAGACGAGGCCACTGAGTTCGATACGGCTGATTTCTGGCGGACTGTGTGCCTCCAAGCTTGTTTGTTCTTGCTCGTTCCATAAACGATAGCAAACCCCTGACTCTATTCTTCCGCCACGGCCCGCTCGTTGAATGGAAGATGCTTGGCTGATTTTCTTAGTGACCAGAGCATTCATGCCGCTACGGGCATTATAATTGAGCTGCTTTTCTAATCCACAATCAATTACGATGCGTATACCTTCTATAGTGAGTGAGCTTTCGGCGATATTAGTGGCGAGTACAATTTTGCGCTGGCCTTTTTCCGTCGCTTGTATCGCCGCTTGTTGTTCTTTATCGTTGAGCTGTCCATAAAGTGGATGGATGCTGATGATTGAGGAAGAAGCAGAAGAGGGTGAAGAAAATTGAGCGCTGTTCAGTTTTTCTTGTAATTGTTGCTGCACAAACTGAATGTCACGAACTCCGGGTAAGAAAGCTAAAATGCTGCCGTCTTCTTGTTGTAATGCAGTGATGATAGCATCAGTCATCTGGTTGCTTAGGCGTTTTTTTGCATCAAAGCCACGGTAATGATATTCAATCGGGAAGGCGCGACCAAGGCAGAATAGCGTTTCAGCCTCTAGCATTTTTTCGAGGGCTTCTTTATCGAGGGTGGCGGACATGACAAGTAATTTTAGGTCTTCTCGAAACACTTGCTGGCACTGCAGGCTCAAAGCTAAACCCAAATCGGTATCCACTGAGCGCTCGTGGTGTTCATCGAAAATGATGAGACCAATGTTAGTCAGTTCGGGGTCCTGCAGCAGGTAGCGGGTTAAAATACCTTCGGTAATAACCTCGATGCGCGTATTTGAGCTAACCTTTGTATCTTGGCGCATGCGATAGCCAACGGTTTGACCGACGCTTTCGTTGAGGCTTTTTGCCATGAAGAGTGCCGCATTGCGTGCGGCGAGGCGGCGAGGTTCTAACATGATGATCTTTTTGTAGCTGCCATCATCATTCTTTAGCCACTGAGCGTTTAATAATGCCAGTGGTACGCGGGTAGTTTTACCCGCGCCGGGCTGGGCTGATAAGATGACATTTTTGTTTTGGCTTAAGGCCTGATTTAATTCTGGTAAAATAGAATCAATCGGTAAACTGTTCATTAATTTTTTGGCCTTAGCTTTAATTAGATGAGTTTGTTGGTCTTCAAGAGGTATTGTATGTCAGATTCGAAAGATATTTTAGATTTTGCGCAAGCCGCTGAGCGCCGCAAGCATGAAAAACGTGAGGAAAAGGTTACTGACATTCGTGATCAATTTGATCGTGCGTTTCAACCAACGGCTAAATTGACCACTGTGAAAGACTTTTTGCGTAAGAAAAAAGCAAAGAAAAACCGCTAGATTCTTTAAAACCGCAAAATATTTTTACTCAGTATCACGGCGTTAAAATTTATCTAAGTAACTTAGGTTCTGCGTTGCAAAAATACGCCACACTCAATGTGATGGGTGTAAGGAAACTGATCGAAGATAGCAAAGCGCTTAATCTCGTGAGTCTCGGTCAAAATCTGCAAATTGTTGTGCAATGTTACTGGGTTACAGGAAACATAGATGATGTTGTCATAACCTTGAATTTGCTTAACCGATTCATCATCCAAGCCGGAACGTGGCGGATCGACTAATACCGTACTGAATTCATAAGTTGTTAAATCAATGTCTTTTAAGCGACGGAAAGCACGCACTCCCTGCAAAGCCTGTACAAATTCTTCACTTGAAAGACGAGCGATAATCAAATTATCGATACCGTTCATTTCGATGTTATCTTGCGCTGCATACACCGACGTTTTAGAAATCTCAGTCGCTAGTACTCTGTTGTAGTGCTCTGCCAAGGCGATCGAAAAATTACCATTGCCACAATACAGTTCGACTAAATCACCCTTCAAAGGCTTCGATAATGCTTTTGCCCAGGCCAGCATTTTCTGGTTCATGCCGCCGTTAGGCTGAGTGAACCCGCCTTCGATTTGCTTATATTGATACTCTTTACCCGCGATCGTTAATGTCTCGATGACATAGTCACGCTCTAAAACTAACTTTTGCTTGCGCGAACGGCCAATAATTGGAAAACCAATCTTTGCTTGCAGCTTTTCCGCTGCCGCCTGCCATTCTTCATCGAGTGGTTTGTGATAAATCATGGTGATTAACGCATCGCCGCTAAGAGTCGTTAAAAACTCCATTTGAAACATGCGCTGCATTAACACATCATTTTCTGGCTGGTGGATAGCTTCGCGCATCTCAATCATAAGGCGATTAATCAGTTTGCTAGCAATAGGGAAATCAGTGACTTCGTAAGGATCTTTCTTTTTACCTTGCTCGAACATGGCATAGAAACAACGACCATCTTGATGCCATATTCGGAACTCAGCGCGCAGGCGGAAATTTTCAGGCTCACTGGCAAAGACTTCCAATTCAGGTAAAGTTTGTTGTTCTCCAGAACTACTAATCGCAAAGTTGGCAAAGTCTTGTTCGATTTTGGCTTGCTTCTCATCTAGCAGAGATGCGTACTGATCTGGATTTGTCATGGTCATATCTAAGAAGTCTTATCAAAATGTCGGCGAATAGCTGTATTATGGGCATTATACAGATAGTCAGGATTTGGCATAGCCGCAGAGGCTTAATTAGATACGCGATGTTAAAGGTTAGTATTAAGACACGTCAGTTGGGCCAATGCAGAATGTCCTAGGCTGACTAAACTGTCGTAAAGAATATTTAATTTTATGGGGCAGAGATAGCCACCGGATAAAAGGAACGTTTTATGCCACATGTACAAGATCTTGTTGATCTACTGCGCCTAGAGTCTATCGGGGTAAACCGTTTTCGTGGCCGCTGCCAAGATTTAGGCTTTCGCAACCTATTTGGAGGTCAAGTATTGGGACAAAGCCTATCGGCTGGCAGTCAAACTTTGCCAATAGGTGAATGGGCACCGCATTCTTTGCACGCGTATTTCTTACGTCCAGGCAATGTGGTTGATAGTGTTGAATTTGAAGTCGATTGTGTACGCGATGGCCGCAGCTTTGCGACTAGGCAGATTACTGCGAGTCAAAATGGAAAAGCAATTTTGACTATGATGTGTTCGTTTCAGCATCCAGAAGAAGGATTCGAACATCAAGACACCATGCCAGATGTTAGGGGACCAGAAGGTTTATTGTCTCAGTTAGAACTTAGTCGCATGTTTAAAGATAGACTTCCTGAAGAAGTACGCGATATTTATACCTCTGATAAACCGATTGAAATTCGTGCGATTGATCCAATAAATGTCTTTGCACCTAAAAAGCAGGCCCCAATTAAAAACGTATGGATGAAAGCCGATGCCGCCCTTACGGATGATCCTATGGTGCATGCCAGTGTACTAACCTATGCCACGGATTTTAATTTAATTGGTACATCAATGATGCCGCACGGGGTTTCTTTTGCTCAAAAAGGTATGCAAGTCGCCAGTTTAGATCATGCAATTTGGTTTCACCGCCCCGTAAAAATGGACGAATGGTTATTGTATTCCATGGACAGTCCTAGTGCTTCTTCAAATCGTGGATACTGTCGAGGACAAGTTTATAACCAGCAAGGGCAGTTAGTCGCGTCGGTTGCTCAAGAGGGTTTGATTCGTAAAACTTCTGCTGCTAGTAAAGTGACGGCCGCAACTGCAGATAAGCCTACATAATATGTCCATGCCTGCCAGTTTGCCAATGACTAAAAAACGCTACCCTCTACTCGATTATATTCGAGGAGTGGCCATTGTCCTTATGATTATATTCCATGGCTCTTATGATTTAAATTTATTTGGGTTTATAGAAGTTGATTTCTATAAGGACAATTTTTGGTATGTCTTTCCAAGAGTCATTGTTGCTTTATTCATGTTTTCCGTAGGGTGCGGGCTTACTCTCGCCCATAAAAATCATATAAAATGGAATCCATTTTGGAAGAGGTTTTTAAAGCTCGTCGCGTGCGCAATAGCTATAACTATTTCTACTTATTATATGTTTCCGCAATCGTGGGTATATTTTGGCACTCTTCATAGTATTGCTGTTTGTTCCTTAATTGTTTTACCCTTCTTAAAATACCCTCGAGTTAGTTTAGTTGTAGCTCTTATACTGATTATTCCTCATTTAATTCTGGGCTATAGTATTCCTTGGCCGCTTTTGAATCATAATTCTATGGATTACATTTCTCCATTTCCTTGGGTTGGGGTTGTTCTCCTTGGAGTATTTGCAACGCATCAGGGCTGGATAAAGATAGAGTTTAAAGACAACGCTATACTTAAGGCTTTAGAGTTTTTAGGTATTCATAGTTTAGTTATTTATATGATCCATCAGCCTTTTCTTTATGCTCTTGCTTGGCTTTTGTATACGTTTACGAGCTAGCTTTTACATGAATGATATGAAAAATGGCGAATTAAATAAGAAAATCAGCTATTTTGATGCGCCACTTATCGGCATCAATCGAACTTTTGATACTGTCTTGGCTAATGGGTTTACTCAGGTCAATGATTTCAGCAGGTATGTATTGCTTTAAACGTGAGTGATAAATCACTTTGACAATAGGTCGAGTTTGATCTTTTTCGCTGGATTCCATCACCACCGCTAAACGGCCACTTTCCATCATGACTAAGGAACCAACAGGATAAATACCCATGCTGCGAATGAAGGTATGAACCAACTTTGCTTCTAGATGTGTCCCGCTCCATTCGAGCAGTTTTTTTAATGCAACGTTGGGAGACAAGCCTTTGTGATAGCAACGGTCGGCGGTTATTGCATCATAAATATCGGTAATCGCGACCATTTTCCCTTCACGACAAATATCACAGCCCATAAGACCTTCTGGATAACCACTGCCGTCAATACGTTCGTGATGCTGCGCGGCGACATCAACGGTTAGTGGATGAATTCCTGGGGTTTTCTCGAGTATTTCTCGGCTGAAGACGACGTGCTGCTTCATGCGGGCAAATTCGTCATCATTGAGTTTACCAGGCTTGTGCAAAATATTATCCGGCACCATTATTTTACCAATATCGTGAAGTAATGCGCCAACCATTACTTGTTGCATTGTTTCCCGATCGATACTCATTGCTTTGGCAAAAATACCCATTAATACCGCAAGATTGATGGAGTGCTCCATCAAATAATTATCTTTTTGACGAATACGGCCAAGGCAGGCGAGGGCATTATGGTTGCGCATAACAGAATCAATCATGCCATCGGCAAGCTCATCAAACTCTTCCGTTGCTAGAGGCTTGCCAAACTTAACATCGCTGAGAACACCGGTCATAATGCTTTTGGCTTTTGCTTGCAGCTTACGGGCTTTAAATAATTCTTCTTCAACAGTCACTGAGCCTACATGAGCCATATTCTGAGCCCCTGCTTTATCTAGTTTGGCCTGATTCTGCTGTTCGACTTCTGACTGAGTAAATGCGTCTTCCTCATCCAGGCCACGGTCTGTATCGATATAGACCTCTTTGATTCCTCGGAGCTTGATTTGTTCTATGATCGTATTATTAGGAATGCGGCCTTCTTTTTGCAATGTATGGTGAGGTATCCAATCACAATTTAGATCAGATACGTACATTTCAGGTCGTAATTTATCAATGGATATGCGTTTTATCATAAAAGCTTAATACGGTCTAATAGCATTGTTTTTTTACACGAACATTAGTTTTTAAAGAAACCTGTTTTATTATAGTCGGCGGGTATAATTGTGCCAAATAAATATCGATGATTTATTAGCCAATGGCGTGACCCTTAAGATGCTGAACTCAGCTCTTAAGGTCTTGCTTTTATCTTAAAGAGTTGGATTTGAAAGAAATAACAGGGGCTCAATACGGCTATTGTTCAGGCTGACAGTCCAGTGTAAATGAGGCCCAGTAACACGGCCAGTAGAACCAATTTTACCAATAACTTCGCCCGCTTTGACTCTGTCACCTTGTTTGCGCTCTAACGTATCCATATGACAGTACATAGTCACTAAGCCTTGGCCATGATCAATGAAAATGCTATTACCGTTGAAAAAGAAATGGCCGGTCAAAATAATTTCTCCCGCGGCTGGCGCAATAATATCAGCTCCTCGAGGAGCGGCAATGTCGATTCCACTGTGGGGGCGTCTAGCTTGTTCGTTAAAAAATCGTTTTAGTCCAAAGGGGCTAGATGTAGGACCTTGTGCAGGTTTTAAAAACCCTTGATAGACATTGCTGTGGTGAGCGTCAGAAAAGGTGGTAAAGGCTTCTCTTGATAAACGGCTTTCTTTTTGAATGCGCTGAATCTGATCAGCGGGTGGATTAGAGTGTTCACGCTTTACGGTGAGATATTGCTCTCTATACGCCTTATCTGTGATAGTGAATACGTGATTTTCATCTTCTATTTTATAGTTTACCTCGCCCACTTTTTGATTCAAGGGGATACCGATGACTGCCCAGTGGTTGTTGTCAGTATCACTCAACTGCCAAATTTTTTGACCTTTAAAAGTAATCTCTTTTTTAGCGTTCGATGGGTCTAACGAAATGACGGCCAGTCCACCTGGAACACGGCTATCCTGAGGCAACATAAAGATTGTATTATCTTTTGCTGCACTCGTCATACTCAAAAATATAAGAGAGAAGAAGATCGAAATTATTACATTATTTTTGATATTATAGTCTTTCATGTTTTACCTTTTCTACTGTAAGTTCAAGCTTGCCGTGGCCAATGCGTGCAGAAACTAGGTCACCTTTTTTAACATCATGACTATCGCGAATAATAACATCAGACTGGGTTTGTAATATGGAGTATCCGCGCGCTAATGTTTGCAAAGGGCTGACTGCGCTCAATAGTTGTGCATGGTGTTGTAAGCGTTCTTTCTTGTTTGTCATTACTTGTTTTACGGCGTTACTTAAGCGCTTTTGTAAATAACCTAATTGATTTTCAAATTTTTGTAAGGTGTTGGCCGGACTTTGCTGTTGTAATTTTTGTTGGCTGTTAGTGAGTCTTTTTTGCAGTTTGCTCAAGCGATTGTTTTGACTTTGCTGCAGACGTAACTCAAGCATGTCTAATGTTTGAGCATATTGAGTCAGTTTGTCTCCCGGGTGTTGCAGCCCTCGTTGAGCACTTTGCAGTTGCCATTGCTTGTTTTGCAATTGCTGTCGAATACTTTTTTCCAACTGGCTGGTTAAAGTGATTAATCGTTGCCAGTAATCCTGTTGATCTGGACTGAGCATTTCAGCGGCTGCGGAGGGGGTCGGTGCGCGAACATCAGCGACAAAATCGGCAATGGTGAAATCCACTTCATGGCCCACAGCACTCACGATAGGCAGACGACTATGAAAGATAGTACGCGCTAGATTTTCATCGTTGAAACACCATAAGTCTTCAATCGAGCCACCACCTCGACCTGCGATAATAACATCAGCCCTAGCGTCGGCATTGGCTTGATTAATTGACCAGATAATTTGCTGTGCGGCGTCTTTCCCCTGAACTTGTACTGGATAAATATCAACTTCAATCGCTGGGAAGCGACGTTTTAATACCGTTAAAATGTCATGGATTGCAGCACCGGTGGGAGAGGTAATAACCGCAATGCGCTTTATCTGAGACGGCAGAGCTTGTTTGCTTTCGGTGGCAAAGAGGCCTTCAGCGCCGAGTTTCTGTTTTAGTTGAATAAAAGCTTGTTGTAATTGACCTTCACCAGAAGGCTTCATTGCATCAACAATCAGCTGATAATCGCCGCGGTTTTCGTACAAGCTGACCTTGCCGCGAACGACAATTTGATCCCCTTCTTTCGGTTGAAATTTAACCTGAGCGGTGCGTGAGCGAAACATCGCACAGCGCACCTGGGCACCCTTGTCCTTTAAAGTGAAATACCAGTGCCCAGAAGAGGGGCGTGATAGGTTTGAAATTTCACCTTCAACTTTAACCGAGCTAAAAGTAATCTCTAAAAGTTGCTTAGCCCGTTGGTTCAGCTGTGAGACGGTAAAAACATCATTGCCAGTTTGTAGCACGATTTGCCTATAATTTATTGTGTAGAGTATTTATGATTTTCTCAGACCTTACCTTGCCATAGAACAAGTGTTTAGCAAAATAATGTTTCAGATTGTTTTTTGATCAGTATTCAGTCGATAGGTTGAGGGGTGGTTAAAAGTTCGCTCATTTTTATGAACTATGTTCGAATATAGTAATAACTTTGGTCATATTACTAGACTTTTGAAAAATGACAGTCTAACTTATCCTTCATGATCAGATGATCATTAATGAAATTTAATAAGGATATCTATTTATGAAAAAAATTATCGCTGGTGCACTTTTAGCCGCTTCTTCAACAATGTCTTTTGCTGCATCTCCAGCAGGTTGTGGTTTAGGAACAGCTGTAGTTTTCACGGATGCTAACGAATGGCATGAGCACGTTATGGCTGCAACCACTAACGGTAGTTCAGGCAACCAAACTTTTGGTATGACCTCTGGTACCTTAGGTTGTGAAGCTGCGAACGGTCCTTTGGCTGGTGCTCAAACGTTTATGGATAACAATATGGATCAACTGGCTATGGATGTTGCCAAAGGCCAAGGCGAAACATTAGCCGCTCTTGCCGAAATTATTGGTGTTGATGCATCCGATACAACGACGTTCAATACTAAGTTGCAAGCTAACTTTGATACTATGTTTTCTGCAGAAGCGACTTCAGAGACGGCTTATCAAGCAATGAAAAACACCATGCAATCTGATCTTGTATTAAAGAAATACCTAGGTTAATTTCTAGTTTGGTTGTTAGAAGCAGCTGAAAAAAGGCGTGCCATGGCACGCCTTTTTTGTGCCTGCAAACAAGATAAGTGAATAATATAGGTAAAGGATTTTATGTTCATTTTAAGCTGTCACAGACTGGCAGAAGTTATTTATAAAAAGTTTTATGCAATAATTTTTATTATTATTTTTTTAACTCCTTATCAGAGCTTCTCTAATGAGCAAGCAGAAACTACTATTGTTGGAAAAGTATCTGCCATGCAACAGTGGCAACACTTATTACATTTTCGTTCCCACAGCTTATTGGGTTTTATGGAAAGTGAAAATGATATTGATAATTTTTTTATATCTCCTATGGGTAAAACAGACTTAAAGGCAGAATTGGTTGCTGAAGTAGCTTTGTTTTCACTAGTAAAGCAACCGGATAATAAATCACTGCAGTGTCGTTTTCCTGCACGTTATAATTGGTTAAAACAATTCTATCCAAGTTGGCAAAAGCAGTCCTGTAGCGAGTTAGAAAAGTGGAAGGATGAAATTGATGCGCATAAGCTAACATTAATATTCCCTGCTTCTTATTTAAACTCACCTTCTTCTATGTATGGCCATACGCTAATTCGTTTGGATAAAAAAGACGAGTCAAAGAGTAAGTTGCTCTCTTATAGTGTGAACTTTGCTGCCAATGCCGATCCTACCGATAATGAATTGGCTTTTAGTTATAAAGGCTTGGCTGGTGGCTATCCAGGTGTAGTCTCTGTGTTACCTTATTACGCTAAGGTCAATGAATATAGTCATTTAGAGCATCGAGATGTCTGGGAGTATGAGCTTAATTTAACTGAACAGGAAGTTGATCAGTTCGTAAATCATATCTGGGAAACTAAGGACACAGAGTTTGATTATTTTTTCTTTGATGAAAACTGCTCTTACCGTTTATTAGCATTGTTGGATGCAGCGAGTGATCGTATTGATGTTGCAAAAAACTTTTCATTGACGGCTATGCCGATTAACACCATTCGCAGTTTGCTCGATACCAATAAAGTTGAGCGTGTCGACTACCGTCCATCATCAGGTATCATGTTGAATCAACAGCAAGCGCAACTGAGTGATGAGCAAAAAGAGTGGGCTAAAAAAATAGTTGAAGAAACTAAGTATCTAAATGATGAAGTATTTATCCTTTTATCTGAACTTGAAAGGGCGCAGGTTTTAGAGGTGTCGATTAGCTATTTGCGTTATTTGGTGGTGAAAAAGAAACTGCACTCCCCAGAAAATAGAAAAAAGTCGTTAGTTATATTGTCTGCGCGCAGCAAAATTCCTATACAAGATGTTTTTCAGCCTATCGTTGAACCAAAAATAAGGGATGACGAAGGGCATTTAACGCATAGAGCAATGGTCGCAGTAGGCCAACAAAATGAAGAAGAGTTTGTTGATTTTCAAATGCGCATTGCTTATCACGAATTAATGGATTTACCTGATGGTTTTATTCGTGGCGGGCAAATTGAAATGGGAGCACTGACGTTGCGGGGAATTAATAAAAGCAACGTTTCAGCTGTAGCAAAAAACGACAGTTTTTCATTACAGCTGCAGCGCTTTAGTCTCATTAATATTTTATCTCTTGGCTCTCGTGATTATTTTCAGCAGCCTATCTCTTGGGGTGTTAGTGCCGGTTTAGATCGTTTTATATTAGAAGGCAGTGATTTATTTGCTCATTTAAATGTGAGTGGGGGGTATAGTTATGATCTTGGTTTTAATCGTGATAATGAAAACGGTGACAAGAGTTCCGTTGATTTGGGTCAGGTTTATGGCTTACTAGAAACACGATTAAAAACGGGTGGTCAATTTGATGATGATTATCGGCTATCGGCTGGGGCTCAACTGGGTTGGTTGTATCAAGGCAGTCAGTGGCAAATGAATGTCTATGGCAGTTGGTTGCCGTCCGTTTTGGGTGATGAGCTTGCTTATCAAGATGTTGTTATTTCAGTCGGCAGTAAATTAGCGAGAAATGTGCAGTTGCGTATAGAAGGCAAGCAGCAATGGTTAACGAAAGCTGGGCAGACCGTTGATGGCGATAGCCTTAGCCTGGGTCTAAATTGGTATTTCTAATGAATGGGTTTATACGGGTATTGCTCAGTCTGGGTATGCTATTAACATTAGCGGCCTGCTCTAGTTTGACCAGCTTATTTTTTTACCCGCAGCAGCAGTACCTACGTACTCCCGCCGACATTAATTTGGCCTTCGAAGACGTCACGACGTATGCCGCAGATGGTATTGAAATTAACTCTTGGTTTTTGCCTGCGCTGGCGGATGAAAACAATGAATCTGACTCACCTATCGTCTTATTTCTTCATGGTAATGCAGAAAATATTAGCACCCATATTGGCAGTGTGTATTGGATGCCAGAGCAGGGTGTGAATGTTTTTTTGCTAGACTATCGAGGTTATGGTCATTCTCAGGGAGACCCTTATATTCCAGTGATTTTTCAAGATGTAGAGTCATCTCTGTTATGGCTCAGAGAACGTTTTCCTCAGCGCAAAATATTTATTCTTGGTCAAAGTATCGGCTCGGCCATTGCGACGACCAGTATGGCGTTATTTAAAGACGAGTATCAATTATCTGGCTTGATTTTAGATGCTAGTTTTACCGGTTATCGTGACATTGCCCAAGAAGTCACCGGGAGTTGGCTGCTTTGGCCTTTTACTTGGCTATTACCTACCCAGTGGGACCCACAGGTTCATATTGCGGATATATCTCCAAGTCCAATTCTAATGTTCCATAGCGAAGCTGACCCAATACTGCCCTATAAATTAGGATTAGAACTTTATCATAGTGCTAAACAACCTAAGCAATGGCAAACTTCGAAAGGCGGACATATTCAAACCTTTAACTTTGCGGAATATCGACAAATCTTTCTTAGTTTTCTGACTAAGTAGTCAGCTTGGAGCAGTGTCTTCTCTTTATCGAGCTTTACTCAGCGAACACTTGCTAAATAGCACATTCATCAGTAAAATACCGCGTCAAAGTTGTACCTACCAAACCTTCTATATACGCTCAGGTTGCCTCATATGTTGCGAATCGCTGAAGATGCTTTGACATTCGATGATGTCTTATTAGTTCCAGGTTATTCTGAAGTTCTGCCAAATCAAGTGTCGCTGAAAACGCGCCTTACAAAAGGCATCGAGCTTAATGTCCCCCTTATCTCTGCCGCTATGGATACCGTGACTGAAGCCCGCTTGGCGATTGCTATCGCACAAGAAGGTGGCCTTGGTATTATTCACAAGAATATGACTGTTGAAGAACAGGCTGCAGAAGTGAGCAAAGTTAAGCGTTACGAAAGTGGTGTGGTTAAAGACCCTATTATAACCTCCAGCACTTCGACTATTCGTCAATTACTAGAGCTTACCAACAAGAACAATATTTCTGGTGTACCGGTTGTTGATGGTGATGAACTGGTAGGTATCGTTACCAGTCGTGACGTACGCTTTGAGAAAAATCTCGATGCAACAGTCGCGACGGTGATGACGCCAAAATCTAAATTGGTGACGGTTAAAGAAGGCGAAAGTCGCGATGTGGTCCAAGATTTATTGCACACACACCGTATCGAAAAAGTGTTGGTAGTTGATGACGCTGGTAAGCTAGCGGGCATGATGACCGTAAAAGATATAAATAAAGCGCGAGCTTATCCATTGGCTTCGAAAGATGAACGTGGAAGTTTGCGTGTTGGTGCTGCTGTTGGTACCGGTGCAGGTACTGATGAACGTATTACGGCTCTGGTAGCCGCGGGTGTTGACGTGATTGTGGTTGATACTGCACACGGCCATACCAGTAATCCATCCGGTACGGGTGTTATCGATCGTGTACGTTGGGCGAAGACAAATTTCCCTGATTTACAGGTTATTGGTGGCAACATTGCGACGGCCGATGCTGCGATTGCACTGGCTGAAGCCGGTGCTGACGGCGTTAAGGTCGGTATAGGCCCAGGTTCTATCTGTACTACGCGTATTGTTGCGGGTGTCGGTGTTCCGCAGATTTCAGCGGTGGCAAACGTTGCTACTGCAATGGCAAAATACGGTATACCGGTGATTGCTGATGGCGGAATCCGCTTTTCGGGTGATATCGCTAAGGCGATTGTCGCGGGTGCCAGCGTGATCATGGCGGGTTCTATGCTTGCGGGTACGGATGAAGCTCCGGGCGAAGTTGAATTGTTCCAAGGCCGTGCTTATAAAAGCTACCGAGGTATGGGCTCTATTGGCGCGATGGGGCAGTCAGAAGGTTCTTCAGATCGTTACTTCCAAGATAAAAATAGCGGCGTAGATAAGTTAGTACCAGAAGGTGTTGAAGGTCGTATCGCCGTTAAAGGGCCGTTGACTAACATTGTGCATCAGTTGATGGGCGGCGTTCGAGCTGCTATGGGTTATACCGGCTGTGGGACGATGGAAGAAATGCGTACTAAGCCTGAGTTTGTTCGTATCACCAATGCGGGTATGAAAGAGTCTCATGTACACGATGTGCAAATCACGAAAGAAGCCCCGAACTATCGAATGGGGTAAAAACTCGCGCTTATAAAGCAAGGCTTTATGCGATTTTTTACGACTGCACAAGGATGTGCAGGCCGGCGGACGTACATGGATGTGGGCTCAATATATCTAGCCGGAAGCCAATTGAATTCGGCAAAGCCTTATTTAGAAATAGGGAAAGGTCTTATCTAAAAGTAAGGCAACTAAACAAATTAATAGCCTGCTGATTCGTCTGCGGGTTTTTTCATTTTAGAAAGAGATGGTTATGACTGACATTCACGCTCAACGTATTTTAATTTTAGACTTTGGTTCTCAATATACTCAGTTAATTGCACGTCGTGTTCGTGAGTTGGGTGTGTTCTCTGAAATTCGTGCTTGGGATATGGATGATCAAGAAATTATCGATTATGCACCGAATGGAATTATCCTAGCCGGTGGCCCCGAATCGGTAACGGAAGAAAATTCTCCTCGTGCTCCGCAAGCAGTATTTGATCTTAACGTTCCGGTGTTGGGTATTTGCTACGGCATGCAAACCATGGCCGAGCAATTAGGCGGCAAGGTAGAAGGTTCTACTTTGCGTGAGTTTGGTTATGCGCGCATCAAAACGGAAGGTACGTCTGCGTTATTGAAAGACATCTCTGATCACGTAGAAGACGGTGATAAGTTTTTAGATGTATGGATGAGTCATGGCGATAAAGTAACGCAAATGCCTGCAGGCTTTGAGTTAATGGCATCGACCGAATCTTGCCCAGTTGCCGGTATGTATCACGCTGAGAAAAATTATTATGGCGTACAGTTTCATCCAGAAGTAACGCATACACTTCAAGGTGAGCGCTTGGTAGGCCATTTCATTCACGAAATATGTGGGTGTGAATCTTTATGGACTCCAGCAAAAATTATTGAAGACCAAATTGCTCGTGTACGTGCGCAGGTAGGTACTAATAAAGTTTTATTGGGCCTTTCTGGTGGTGTTGATTCATCAGTAGTCGCAGCCTTGTTGCATAAAGCGATTGGCGATCAGCTAACGTGCGTATTTGTTGATAACGGCTTACTTCGTAAAAACGAAGGCGATGCGGTTATGGATATGTTTGCCGATAACATGGGTGTAAAAGTTATTCGCTCTGATTCCGCCGAATTATTTCTAGGCAAGTTAGTCGGTATTTCTGATCCAGAGCAAAAACGTAAAGTCATTGGTAATACGTTTATTGAAGTATTCGATGAAGAAGCGACCAAAATTAAAGATGTTCATTTTTTAGCGCAGGGTACGATCTACCCCGATGTCATTGAATCAGCAGCCTCTAAAACTGGCAAAGCACACGTCATTAAATCACACCACAATGTGGGTGGTTTACCAGACGATATGAAGATGGACTTGGTTGAGCCATTGCGTGAATTGTTTAAAGACGAAGTACGTAAGATGGGTCTTGAATTAGGTTTGCCTTACGACATGGTTTACCGTCACCCATTCCCAGGGCCTGGCCTTGGTGTGCGTATTTTGGGTGAAGTGAAAAAAGAATATTGCGAAATTTTACGTGAAGCGGATGCGATTTTCTTAGAAGAGCTACACAACTTTGATTGGTACCATAAAACATCTCAAGCTTTCGTGGTATTCCTACCGGTTAAATCCGTTGGTGTTGTCGGCGATGGCCGTCGTTATGAGTGGGTTGTCTCTTTGCGCGCAGTAGAAACCATCGACTTTATGACCGCGCGTTGGGCACACCTTCCGTATGAATTGTTAGAAAAAGTTTCTAACCGCATCATCAACGAAATCGAACACATCTCGCGTGTTGCTTATGACGTAAGTTCAAAGCCACCCGCGACGATAGAATGGGAGTAGCGGTTAAATATCATTGGATATAGTAAATGGAAGCATCGAAACGCCTAGTTAAACTAATTTGATCTTTAGCGTGCTTTTCTTTGTTTTTTTCTAAACTGAGCTTTATTCTTACAGGGTGTCGTGATTTATAGGAGGAATTCTCATGTCAATGGCTCCCAGTATTGAAACTCATTTAGGGCGATCCGGGATTGATTTTAATTTGGTCCCACACCCTCATTCCAGTAACAGCTTGCAAGCTGCACGGCTTGCTCATATCCCCGCGAAACAAGTTGCTAAGGCTGTCATGACTCATGACGGTGAATTTTACCGTCTCTGTTTAATTCCCTCTACCAATCGCTTGGTACTTTCTTGGCTGAATGATCATATGCATGGCCATTATCATTTGGTCATGGAGCAAGAGTTAGCAAGTTTATTTACCGATTGCGACGTTGGAGCGGTGCCTGCATTAGGTCAGGTTTATGGTTTTCCTGTGATTTGGGATTCTGCTTTTTCCAAGATGGACGAGATCTTTTTTGAAAGTGGTGATCATGAGACTTTTATCAAGGTCGGTAAAGGTGCCTTTATGCAGCTTATGGCGGGACAAGAGAAAGATAGGATTAGCTGTGAAAATGACGAGTATGAATTTAGAGATCAGCTCGTACATTAATGACTCTTGCAGGTAATGAAATGTCATAGCGCTCACCTTTAAACTTAAAAATAGTTATAATCCATTAATATGAATTCACCTCCATCTTTTTGATGGAGGGTTATTAGTGGAGTATCTTGATGAAATTACAAACTATCGATAAGACTCTTTATCGAAAGCGTCTTAATATCCTCTTAGTCGCGAGCGTGGCTGTATTATTAATTATCTCTTTAAGTGTATCGAATATCCTTATTGCTTTATTTGGCAGTGGTATTGAAGGTGAAAATTTTGGTTGGAATGTACTCGGTGTTATTGCGGGCGCAGTGGTTCTTTTCGGCTTGTTCAAAATGATCGTTAATAAGCCATTTATGGCAGACATAAATTATGTGCGTAGCTTAAAGAGAGAAATGAATCGTATTTATCGTAGCTCAAAGAAGTTGAAAATAGCCCTTGAGGCTAACGATAAAAACGCGATTATTATTAACTATTTTAACCTTCAGGCTTCGAAGCAGGTTTATTATTTGGATAATAATACGTTAACGATGGATGAGCTAAATGAGAAAATTAAGCTATTAGATGAGCAGATAGCAGAATTAGGCTGGAGCATTTCATTAGAAGATTATCGTCCAGAGCTTATTAAGCAGCTAGGAGAAAATTAGGCCTTCACGGTGTAGTTCGTTGCTGGAACTAGACTTAAGTATTAGATCTTGATGTTAACTTAGGTGTTAATTTAGATATTCATGCTTGGTTTTAGTTAGCACAACAGATGATGATTATGAAAGTTTTTAAAGCGTAAATTGGCCTGACAGTTAATTTAAAATACCCTTTATTACTAAATGATTATTATCTAATAAAAAACGACTGCAGGGGAATTTGATGAATTCAGGAAAGCCTCAAGTTTCAGGTCAGATGATGGCGCAGCCATTATTGATATCCGGCCTGATAGAGTATGCTGCCAGCCACCATGGTCAGCACAAAATCATCAGTAATCGCTTAGAGGGCGATATTCATAGCTACTCCTATAGTGATGCTTTGGTTCGCTGTAAAAAATTGGCGAATGCACTATTAGCTTTAGGCGTTAAGGAAGGTGACAGAATTGGAACCTTGGCGTGGAATGGATACCGCCATTTTGAGTGCTACTACGGAATATCAGGCATCGGTGCGATTTGCCATACTATTAATCCTCGTCTTTTCAGCGAACAAGTTGAATATATTATTCAGCACGCCGAAGATAGCTATCTTTTTATCGACGCCAGTTTCCTTCCTGTACTAGAGCCTATTGCTGATAAATTGACGTCGGTAAAAGGCATTGTCGTATTAATTGATGCGGACCAAATGCCAGCTAGCTCACTAAATAATCTTATTAATTACGAAGAGCTGATTGCAGAGCAAAATGATCAGATAGCATGGCCCGATCTGGATGCCGATAGTGCAGCTTGCCTTTGCTATACCTCTGGCACAACAGGTAACCCTAAAGGGGTTTTGTATTCGCATCGATCAACCGTTATGCATGCTTTTGCTAGTCGTAATCCTGATGCGCTCAGTGTCTCTTCCGATACTGTGGTTATGCCTGTTGTTCCTATGTACCATGTTTGTGCTTGGGGGATGCCTTACATTGCTCCAATGTCAGGGGCTACTCTGGTATTGCCAGGGCAAGGAATGGCGGGAAAAGATCTTTACCGTTTAATCGATTTCGCCAAGGTTGATTTAATGCTTGGGGTGCCAACGGTTTGGTTAGGTTTAATTGAATATTTAAAAGAAAATAATTTGACGATGCCTTCAGTAAAAACAGTATGTGTTGGGGGCTCCGCTTCACCAAGAGTATTGGTAGAAACTCTCGATAAGGACTATGGAGCTTATCTACTGCCCATATGGGGGATGACAGAAACCAGTCCGCTAGCCACACTGGGTGCAAAGAAGAAAGCAATGAATGATATGACGGATGATCAGCGTTATGACATCCAGACATCTGCAGGTAAGCCTATGCCTGGCATAGAAATAGAAATATTTGATGAAGATACCGGGCTTCCTTTAAAGCATGATGGAAAAACTCGTGGTTTATTAAGAGTTCGTGGGCCATGGGTATTAAGTTCTTATTTCAAATCAGATAAATCGGATTGTTTTATTGAAGATCAGCAAGGAAGGACTTGGTTTGATACTGGAGATATTGCCACCATTGATGAGGACAGCTATTTAAGAATTGTCGATCGTGCTAAAGATGTCGTCAAGTCTGGAGGGGAATGGATCAGTTCTATTGATTTAGAAAATACCGCTCAAGGTTGTGAGGGTATTACAGAAGCCTGTGTGATCGGCGTTAGGCATTTGAAGTGGGACGAAAGGCCGATTCTATTTGTTGTGGCGAAAGATAAAAGCTTAGAAAAAGAAACTATTTATAAGTTTTTAGAAGATAAAGTTGCGAAGTGGTGGTTGCCTGACGATATTATCTTCGTTGATGAACTGCCTCATACTGCGACGGGTAAATTGCAAAAGCGGATTCTGCGGGATGAATATTGGAACTACCTAATTGACTCCCAGAATGACTGATTAGAAAAATGAAAGCATAAATGGTGAGCGTTAATGAGGCTAAAAACTATAGCCTCGTTAACGTCAATCAGCGTTCAATTATTGATATTTTTTTTATAAAGCCCTTAATATTAAACGCGATTGTCTCGCGATATTTTCGACCATTAAAATACTGCTCGACCAACTCGAGCTTGTGCGTCTATTGTATTAGATATTAGACCTTTTTGGTTAAGCTGTATTTTTTCTTAAGCTATCTTTTCGTAACATTAAATAGGTAAATAAAGACGCACTCAAAAACATAAATAAGCTATACATAGTGGGTGCTACCGACATACCACCAGTTTGTAAAATACCCGAAGTGATTAGCAAGGCAAGTGTTCCGTTTTGCATACCAACTTCAAGTGTAATGGTGCGAGACTGATCTTCTTGATGTAACAAAAAGCGACCAGCAAAATAGCCGAGAGTCATGGTGGTTAGGTTTAAAATAATAACTGCAGGACCGGTAGCAATAGCGAATCCGATTAATTTATCTCCTAGGTTAATACAGACACTAATAATGACGAATACCAACACCATTATTGAGAAGCGGCTGACGTAAATCTCAGAACGCTTAGCAAAATCTGACCATTTGGCGCGAACACCCATACCAATTAATACGGGAATAACCGTTACTGCCATCAACTTAAACCAAGTATTGATAATCGACAGTTCAAATTCTTCGCCTTCGCTGCCATAAAAGTTGATTGCCCATACGGCTAAAAGAGGGATAGTAAAAGGCGTAATCATGCCAATAACTGCAGTTAATGACACGGATAAGCCGACATCGGCTTTAGCGAGGTAGCTGTAAACGTTCGAAGTCGCTCCTCCTGGGCACAATGACAGTATGAATAAACCAATAGCGAGTTCTCCTTCTAGGCCTGTTAGGGCAATCACTGCAATAGCAATTAAGGGCAAGATCAGCATTTGGCAGACAGCACCAAGCCAAAATGCTTTAGGTTGTTGAAAAACACGCTTAAAGTCTGCAGGTACAAGACTTAAACCGACCCCTATCATAATAAGGATAATAGCAATGGGCAGTGCCACTTGAGTGATGGTTTGAAACATAGAAGTATTCCGGATTATTCTTGTTATAGAGGTTATTGGCTCTCACATTACCTCTACCGCTCAGTGCCTGCAAGCTATTGGAATAGACGAGAATTTAGTGTAGAATGCGCGACCCCTGATTTTTAGGGTTCAAACACTCACGGTAGGCAATATTAACACCTACCCACATAAACGATCGGAGCGAAATACTTTATGGTAGTTATCCGTTTAAGCCGCAGTGGCTCAAAAAAACGTCCTTTTTATCATCTATCTGTTGCAGACGAACGTAACTCACGTGACGGTCGATTTATCGAACGCGTTGGTTTCTTTAACCCTGTAGCACGTGGTTCTGAAGAAGCACTTCGTGTTGACGTTGAACGCGTTGAATACTGGATGAGCAAAGGCGCACAGCCTTCTGCCCGTGTTGCTAAGTTATTAAAAGATAACGCTAAAACACAAGCGTAATCTTGCTTTCACCGGGGAATATCATGGCATCAGCACAGCAATCCACATCGATTAGCGATTCTGACGTAACTATCGTCGGAAAGGTGACGACTGCTTTTGGTATTAAGGGTTGGGTAAAGATTCATTCTTTTACCGATCCTATGAACGGACTTCTAGATTATAAAAATTGGTTGCTGAAAGTAAAAGGTCAGTGGCGCTTTTATAAAGTTAAAGAAGCTAAGCCCCAAGGTAAAGGCATCGTTGCAAAGTTCGAGGGTATCGACGACCGTGATTTGGCCTTGGCATTAAGCCAAGTAGACATCGCAGTAAGATCCACCGACTTGCCACAACTAGCAGAAGACGAATTTTATTGGTCTCAGCTTGTTGGTTTGATCGTCGTTAATAAAAACGGCGAGTTGTTAGGTAAAATCGATCACTTGTTCAACTCTGGCGCTCCTCACGATGTGATGAGTGTTAAGGGATATGAAGGCAGTCTTGATCAGCAAGAACGTCTTATTCCTTATGTTGATGCAGTGATTGGCAAGATTGACCTGGATGCTGGTGAAATGCAGGTTGATTGGGAAGCAGACTTTTAATTAAGCCTGTTTGTGTGGTGAATTCATGTGGTTTGGAGTGATAACACTGTTTCCTGAGATGATTCAACCTATGACCCAGCTGGGTGTAATAGGTCGGTCAGTGAGACAAGGTTTATTGAGTTTAAGTGTCTGGAACCCTAGAGATTTTACTCATGACAAGCACCAAACAGTGGATGATCGTCCATACGGTGGTGGCCCAGGTATGTTGATGAAAATTCAACCGCTACGGGATGCTATCAATGCCGCTAAAGAAGCAGCCGGCGTTGTTGAAGGGGATGATGTAAAGGTTATTTACATGTCACCTCAGGGACGCAAGTTAGATCAAGCAGGAGTCGTTGAACTGGCTCAGCATGACAAACTTATTTTAGTGGCAGGACGATACGAAGGCATCGATGAACGTTTAATTGAGGCCGAAATTGACGAAGAGTGGTCTATCGGCGATTTCGTACTCAGTGGTGGTGAATTACCTGCCATGACGTTATTAGATGCAGTAAGTAGACAAGTAGCGGGAGTTTTGGGGCATGAATTATCGGCCGTACAAGACTCTTTTGCGGATGGTTTACTCGACTGCCCACACTATACCCGCCCGGAAGAATTTGAAGGGCAAGCGGTACCCAGCGTCTTGTTGAGTGGCAATCATAAGCTGATTCAACAATGGCGCCTGAAGCAGTCCTTAGGACGTACCTGGCAAAGACGACCAGACCTGTTAGACAAGCTAGACTTAAACAACGAACAAGTTTCGTTATTAGAAGATTTTAAGCGTGAGTCAGAAGATTCTCACGATTATTAGGGAGCGAGCAATGAGCAATAGAAACGTAATCATTCAGCAAATCGAAACAGAACAGCTTAAGAAAGATGTTCCAGAATTTGCCCCAGGTGATACTTTAGTAGTTCAAGTTAAAGTTATCGAAGGCACTCGTGAGCGTCTACAGGCGTTCGAAGGTGTTGTAATTGGTAAGCGTAACCGTGGTGTTAACTCTGCGTTTACAGTACGTAAAATCTCACATGGTGTGGGCGTTGAACGTAGCTTCCAAACTCACAGCCGTTTAATCGATTCTATCGAAGTTAAACGTCGCGGTGATGTACGTCAGGCTAAACTTTACTATCTACGCGAGCGTAGCGGTAAATCTGCACGTATTAAAGAGAAGTTGGGTAAAAGAGCATAACTCTCTAATAAAGAGTGATATGTTTTTAACCAAATCTAAAAGAACGGGCTAAGTGCCCGTTTTTTTATGTCTTAAATTAGGTACACTAGCGGGAACTTATTGAGAGCTTGGTTCTCAAAGCAATAATATAATTTCAGCTGTAAAAAACAGCGCGGAGATAGAATGAGAATATTAGCGACCCTGTTAACCGTTTTTGCTGTCGCAAGCACCACTTTTGCCGACGAAGCCGCTCAGCCAGTTATGAATGCTGATCAGAAAAATCAACAATTAACGCTCAGCGTAGAATCCCAGATTTCCCAATCTTTTGGTCAGCCTGTAAAAGTTAGAGAAGTTATTAGTCTAGCTAACAACCAAATTATAGAAGCAGTTTTAGCGGATGGCTCTCTGGTTCATTTAACACCAGATTTAACGCACATGGTTTATCGTGGTGAATTGTATGAGCTGTTACCGTCAAAACCGAACAACATCACTAAAAATCGAAATAACATCAAGCGTGAAAGTTTGATGGCGGCTTTAGACGAGAAAGATCTAGTGATCTTTGAAGCTAAGGGTGAACAGAAAACTGTACTTAACGTCTTTACCGATATTGATTGTGGTTATTGTCGCAAGTTGCACGATGAAGTAGGTCGTTTAAATGATCTTGGCATCACTGTACGCTATTTGGCTTACCCTCGAGCAGGTATTACCGATCGTCGGACAGGACAATTAACTGACTCTTACAAGAAGATTAAATCGGTATGGTGTGACGATAATCGTGAAGAAGCTATGACGGCGGCTAAGAAAAACCGCACGATTAAAGACAATTTAGATTGTGATGCACCGATTGCTGAGCATATCGCGCTGGGTTATGAAGTTGGAGTAAGTGGTACTCCTGCGATTGTATTAGAAGATGGTCGTTTCATTGGTGGCTACATGGCTGCTGATGAGCTGGCTAAGAAGATTGGTCTTAAATAAACGCCAATCCCTAGGTTTGATCAAATAATGAAGTATAAAGGAGCCTATGGCTCCTTTTTTTTACCTGTTATGCACAGACAAATATATGTCGTCAAAGAAACATCGTTTGTCATTTTTATCTTCTATCTAATTGATAAATATGAATAAATTTATGCTTCAAGGAGTGAATTTGATATTTAAACTACTAATAAGTAAGGGTTTTATACTATAAGACTTTATAATGAGTATTTTATCCACAGATAAGCTTCATTGCTTAGGGATAAAATAATGTGAGTACTCACTTATCTCGAATGGCTTGCTACCACCTTATTGTTCTTCGTTTTCTAATTGAATTAACAAATATTAACATTGCCGTGAAAAATGCTTGACAAAAAAATAAAATATTTACGTCAGTACTATTTTATTAACAATTTAAAAAATATCTTATTGGCATTCCTATAAATCTTTTGAAATCTTAAAGTAATCTTATTGACTCTCGTAACCTATTGATAATAAAGGGTTATTTCCATTGGTTAAAAAACGTACAATCTAACATGGAGCTAGATAACATGGGCTTTTGCGTGTTTTTTAAAGTGTCTATCCACAAAGTTATCCCCAGATTCTGTGGGTAACAAATGAGACCAGTAAGCATGCGGGTTTGCTGGATATTGAACCTAATGCTATCCCTAACAACAAAATTGTTTTTTCGTTGGTTAAAATTATATTTAGATATACTGTCGCCATTTTCCAGTTATTCACAGGCAGTTGATGTATTTACCGATGACTTTATAACGCCAGTTTATTCGTCATAAAATTGTCACATAATATTTAGTGCATTGAAAAGTAAAGGTTTTTATTTTTCCAGGCAATTATTAATTTTCTCTAAAGCCCGTCATGATGCTGTTCAGAGAGATTTTTAAAAACTTATGTAGTATTTTGTCCACAGGACGGGTGGATAAGTTCGTTTATTACTGTTCCTATTCACGCTAAGCTATTGAAGTATTAGAGAATAATGAACGTAAATATGTATGATGACGCTTTGATTAGAGGCCCGTATGTCGGCAATAACTCGATTTAAAAATAAAGCGATAAAAGCTTTGCTGCTCTTCATCGGGGGGTTGAGTGTGGTGTTGGGAGTAATAGGTATCTTTTTACCGGTTATGCCTACTACGCCGTTTTTATTGTTAGCGGCAGCGTGTTTTATGCGGACATCTCCCAAATTTTATAATTGGCTTGTAGGGCACCCTAAATTGGGAAAATACCTAGTTTACTATTTGGAAGGCAAGGGTATTCCGTTAAAAGCGAAGGTATACACCATTGCCACGATGGCCATCAGTATGGGTGTGACGTGTTATTTTGTACCCATTACTGTGGTGAGGATTCTTCTTCCTCTGGTGGGCGTTCTGGTAGCTCTCTACATTGTTCGTCAACCAACGCTCGCTCTGTTGCCTGACGTAAAGGATTAGGCAGACTGCTCAGCCAATCAAATCTGGTTAACAGTCCTTTCATTGGGCTGTCCAGTCCCGCGTATAAATCAACTCTTTCACCACTGTAAGGGTGTTCGAAGCTAAGCTGCCAAGCATGCAGTAACAATCGACCAGCATCAAAATTATCGCGGAAGTAACGGCTGTGACGACCTTTGCCGTAGCGTGCATCACCAATAATAGGATGGCTTAGATGTTTTAGGTGGCGACGAATTTGGTGCTTACGTCCGGTTTTCGGCATAACTTCAACAAGGGAGTAACGAGATTGTGGGTATTTATCAATTTCAACATCGATTTCCACGGTCGCTAATAATTTGAAATCGGTAATGGCTTCTTGAGCAGGCTTTATGTGTTCGTGTTTGGCGTACTTGTCGACGGGAGGTACCATGGCATAGTCTAGGTGCAGTTCTTCAGGCATATAGCCGCGCGTGACTGCGAGGTAGCGTTTTTCAACGTCTCGCTGGCGCCATTGTTCGACCATTAGGCTGGCGGTTTCTGAATTTAACGCAAATAATAAAACACCAGAAGTCGGCTTGTCTAAGCGATGAACGGGATAAACTCGTTGTCCTAATTGATTGCGTAATAACTGCAATGCAAATAAGGTTTCACGGCGATCGATTTCGCTGCGGTGAACCAATAATCCTGAAGGCTTGTTAATCGCGGCTAGATTTTCATCTAGGTATAAAATTTCCAGTTTCATTTATCATCTAAATACATAAGAATGGTATTAAAATTATAACAAGTTTTAGCCCTTAATTTGAGGAAGAAAATGTCTTTTAAAGTGATTAATCGAATTATTATCGGGTTTGTATTTTTACTAGCCGCTGCTTTTGTACTAATTCGCTATACGTATGTTGAGACGGAAGTCTTTCCTGACCGTACTTCAAGGCCAATTCTGGCGAGTACGGCGATGAAGTTGGTCGCTGATTTACCTCTGCCTCCGGGTAATATTGCGGTGGCTAATAATGGCGATGTTTTTTTCACTTTTCATCCCGAAGCGAGTCCTAGCATTAATGTAGCCAAGTTAGTTGACGGCAAAGCGCAAGCGTTCCCATCGATTGATTGGCAGCCTGGTGGCCTTGAGCCGTTGGCGTTTAATGAGGTGCTGTCGCTGCGCATCGATAAGTCGCAACGCCTTTGGGTATTGGATAATGGTAAACACGGTTTAGAAAATGTTCGTTTGTTGGCTTTTGATCTTACTTCAGGTGAGATATTGAAAAGCTTTACCTTCGCGCGTACTGAATTTTCATTAGGGTCTCATGCCAATGATTTCCAAATAAGTAATGATGGTCGATTCATCATTATTAGCGACGCGAGTATATTAGCTAAACGTCCAGCGATAGTTATTTATGATGTTGAAAATGAATCGGCGAGGCGCGTATTAGAAAAGCATGAGTCTGTGTTAGCGGGCCATTTTGAGCCTGTGGTGCAGGGTCGAAAAATGACGTTATTTGGTGCATTTACCATAAATCCTGGGGTTGATGGTTTGGTACTGGATCATAAAAATGAGTATTTGTATTACGCCAGTATCAGTGCCGACCAGCTTTATCGTATCCCTTATTCAGCTTTGATTAATGATAACTTAACAGTGGCTGAATTAGCTGCTCAGGTCGAAGCGGTTGGTGAGAAAACAATGACCGATGGAATGGCCATGGATACCGCGGGCAATGTGTACTTATCAGATTTAGAAAATTCCGCAATTGTTCGTCGTCGTCCTGACGGTGAGCTAGAAACCTTGTTGAAATCGGTATCGATACGTTGGCCTGATGGTTTTAGCAATGGCCCAAAGGGTTTTCTTTACTTTACCTGTTCTAGTCTGCATCAAGTGATCGGTATGAGTGCTGACAGTATTGCCGAACAAGGCCCCTACCAAATTTATAAGTTCTTACCGCCACTAACCACTAGTTCTGCAGCGTTAATTGAAGAGTGAAGCAATATGAAATGCGTCTATGAAGCGGCTGATGTATTAGAAGCTCATGTAATTCAAGGATTGTTAGAGCAGCATCGGATCAGCTCTTTTATCGAAGGAGAGCATTTAATGGGTGCTGTTGGTGGCTTGCCTGCTGGCCGTTCAGTGAAAATCTTGGTCAATGATGATGATCTAATTGAAGGCACTTCTTTGATGCGCGATTATGACTTCACCAACGAACCTTTGAGCGATCAAGCCTCCATTGCTCAGGGCGGTATGCCAAGAAATGGCAATGGTTTATTAATAGCAATGGCATTAATGGTAATTATGATCGTTGTTGAAGCCTTTCGGTACTTTTAAAACGTGCTTCCCTGTTATAAAAGCTAATCATCACCCGACATAGCAATAAAATCCGTGGTGCCATAATCCACCCCGAGCTGACTTAATAAAGCACTAATTTGACCTCTATGGTGAGTTTGGTGGTTAAACAAATGCTGCATTACATCGGGCAAGGGCTTCACCTGCAATTCCTCTTGGCTATTCAAATATTGCAGTCTATCTTCGCAATCACTCTCCCGTAAAAAATCACACCACTGAATAATTAATTCGTCCAACTGCTGGCGTTGCTTGGTCAGTTCTTCTAGATTACTGTATAAAATTTGGTCGAGTTTGGCAGGATTTGGCCAATTATCCATTTTATCATCGAGAATAGGAAAGATCTTAGCTAAACGATTTAGCCATAAAAGATCCCCCACCATAATATGATTCCAAGTGCCTACGAGCGAGTGAAAAAATACACCATGGTCTTTATTTTGTTCTGTTATTGATACGCTTAAACTGGCCTCTAATAAGGATTGATTGATCCACGCATTGTAGCGGGCATGTCGGCGGTAGTGATCAGACCATTGCATATAAGGCTCCTTTGAATTCACTCTAATACTTCTATTATGCTAGGCCTATTAGCAATAAATCGCTATGCTAAAATAAATAAAACCAATCTTAGTACAGGTAAGTTACATGCGTTGCATAGCCATACTCAGTGTGTTCGTTTTACAGCTTGTAAATATACACACCAGCCAAGCAAATTTTGCCGCTTGGGATAAGCCGGTGGTAGAAAATAGTGCAGCTCAATGGCGGGTTAAAGAAAGCGATCACTTCGTCATTACTTATCCTAAAAGCAATAGGGTTATGGCAGATAAAGCACTTAATATCGCCGAGCGAGTCCACTTAGAGTTAGTGCCTTTTTTTGGTCAAGCATCGCCACAAAAAACCCAGATGGTATTGGTTGATGATTTCGATTATGCCAACGGTTGGGCTACTTTTTTCCCTTATGCTCAAATTCGTTTATTCAGCAGTCCACCGGATAAAGTGGATGGCTTAGAAGTGAATGATGATTGGCTGCATGCACTCATTCGTCATGAATATGTTCATATCTTACATCTACAAATGGCGCGCGGTTTACCGAAAGCTACAGGGAGTATTTTTGGTAATATTGTTTTAGCTTTGCCGCACTCCATCACACCTTCTTTTATGTTAGAAGGCTTAGCGACGTATTTAGAAACCAATCATGAGCTCGGCTATGGGCGCTTGCAAGGGTCTTTCTATCGCATGCAGATGCGTACAGAAGTCGCAGCGCAGCGTTTGAAAACATTAGGGGATGTAGCGGCTCCGTTGCGCGAATGGCCATTAGGCATGCAATATTTATACGGTAGCTATTTCTATCAGTTTCTCGCTGAAATTCACGGCGAACAATCCATTCAAGATTATCTCAATAAATACAGCGGTGAAGCTATTCCCGCCGTAATGCAAAATCATGCTATGTCTTCTATCGTGGGTAAAGATTTTGATCAGCTCTGGCAAGACTATCATCAATGGTTAATAGGGGAGTTTTCAAACGAAATTGCATTGTTAAAAAATTCAACTCAACAGGGTGAAGCCTTAGCCATCGAACAAGGCAGGCGAGGGCTTTTTAAAGATGTGAGTAATAGTCAAGGAGAGTATTTTTATTTTGTTAATAATAACGGTGAAGATACCCCTGTTTTAACTACCTACGTTAACAGTGATATTAATGGCAAAGTTGATGATGATGCCAATGGAGCATTTTTAGCATTAGCAAAAACAAAAGACGTTTTAGCACTGGATATTAATCAGCAACAGGATGTGGTTGCAAGTCGACTGATTACTTGGCGAGACGGGCGTAGTTGGGCTGATGTTTTTCTATTGGTCGATGGGGTTATAGGCAAAAAATGGCAGGCTATCACGACCCAATCTCGTCTGCGTAATGTACGTTGGTTGAATAACAATTTGATGATTGCTAGTCGTAAATCGAAGGGTATTAGTGAGCTCGTTTTATTGGATAAACAAGGCAATAGCAAAAGCTTGTGGCGGGGGGATGATGAAACGACAGTGTTGGGTGATTATGATATTTCAGCGGCCGGTGATTACATGGTGATTGCGGTTAAGCGTGCCCTGCAGGGTTGGAACTTAGAGCGTATCAACTTTGACTCTAAAAGTCGTGAATCTAAAAACTTTGAATTTAAACCTATTGATTTCAAAAAGAAGACAGCGTTAGATTCGATTAAAATAACCTCATGGACAATGATTACCCATACCAAGGCGATTGAAAATAGCCCACAAATATTAGCCGATGGGAGAATTCTATACAGTGCAGATTATGACGGCATATATAATTTATATCTTTTAGAGGACGCAGCGCAGCCCAAGGTTATTCAGTTAACCAATATGCTAACAGGGGCTTTCGAACCTAAATTAATAATCGATAAAGACACTAAGAAATTAGCAGAGATTATCTTTCAAGCGTATACCGCTGAAGGTTTTGAAATGAGAAAAATTATCTTCAATGAGGACTTACTCGCTTCACTCACAAGCTTTTCGCTTACTCAACAGCAAGGACAATATAATTACCCTGCACCTTATTTGATAGAGGTTGAAAAAACTCCAAGCGAAAATTATCAGCCTTGGTCGAGCTTGGCTCCGACTTGGTGGTTTCCTTATTTTAGCGCTACCGCGGAAGCTAGCCAAATTGGCTTTCAAACTGGGGGCAGTGATGTACTGAGACGTCATCAATATGCATTACAACTGGCTGTAGATAGCGCTAATGAATTGGCCGATATTGGTATTACTTACCGTTATGACAATCGTTATCAAGTCGTATTTCAACGCACTCATGACTATGTCGATGTTGTTGATGACAGCAAACCTGAATACATTATAGAACAAGATCGATGGATCTTAGCGCGCAACCATATTCTGAACTCGTTTGAAGATCAGTTATCACTGAATGCGGCTATTATTATTGAGCGAGAAGGCACGATTACTCGCAACAATCTGCTCTCAGCACGCTGCCTTGATGCCAATTTTAAGCGCCATAAAACCTGTGAAAAAACATTAGCAGGTATAGGCCTGCAATTTGATAGTCGTAAGGGGTATTTAAATAGCCCTGGCTTTTCGGCTGGCCGTTATTTGGATCTAGTGTATGAAACTAATGATGTTTTGAGTGGGCTTTCTGATAGTGATTACCGTGGTGGAATACTCCAAGGCCAGTGGCAGGAGATGTTTGATTTACCAGGCAGGCGTTCATTATCGTTGCAAGTCATTGCGGCGCAAACCAGCAAAGAAAATGAGGCAGTGACTATTGGCGGAGGAAATCGCTTAACTGAAATCAACCTTTTTGGTCGTGATGATTTTGCCTTAAGGGGTTATGTATCTTCGGTACAAGGAGGTAATAATATGAATGTTAATCGACTTAATTTTAATCAATGGTTAGGTCGAGTTGATAAAGGTTGGGGCATCTGGCCAATCGCGGTTGGGGATTATTCAGCCAACGTCTATGTTGATTACGGTAGTGCGTGGCAAAGTGGGGAATCCCCTAATTATTTAACTGGGGTAGGAATTGACTTTAATATTGAAGTATTGGCTTTTTATAATCTGATGATGCCAGTGCGTTTGAGTTTCGCTCACGGGCTGGACGATGAAGTTGGAGAGAATCGAGCCAGCATCGGCATTAGCTTGCCTTACTAGCTCTTGTTTTAGTCTTTTTTCTGTTGCTCAAGCATTACTTTTAGCGAGCGAATTTCTGCCGCTAGTTCATCCATAGAAATCTTACCGTCGGCCTCGTCTTGCGCCGCCCGCTCTTTAGCGTGTTCATCTTCCAATACGTTCACCACAATCCCAATCACCATGTTTAAAAAAGCAAAGGCGGTTAAAAAAATAAAGGTTAAGTAATAGATCCAGCTGAGTGGATAAACGTCCATGGTTTCGTACATGACATCAGTCCAGTCTTCAAAGGTCATTACGCGAAATAAGGTAAGTAATGAAATTGATATGTCGCCCCAAAGTTTAGGATTGATTTCAGCAAAAAAAGTTGCACCTACAGCGGCATAAATATAGAAAATAATAAACATCAAGAGCAGTACATAACCCAATTGAGGCAAGGCACGTATCAAGGAATTTAGTAGCATACGCAATTCTGGAATAATCGAGATCATTCGCAGAACTCTAAAAATTCGTACCAGGCGACCAATTAATGCCATCTCACTATCATCAATGGGAATCAGGCTAATGATAACAATTAAGGTATCAAAAACGTTCCAACCGTTATGAAAGAAGCGTTTTTTATTTTCTTCTGCAACAAAACGAATAGTGATTTCAATAAGGAAAATAATTGTAATGGCTAAATCTAGCCATTTCACCAGTTGCATAATGCCATCAGAAATTTGATAGGTTTTTGCGCCGATTAAAAGTGCTGATAAAATAATGATGCTAACAACAAAAAATTCAAATATTTTATTATTACGTAACCGTAACGAAGCATTTTGGATTTGTTCAATATTCATAATTTTATGTACTTGAAGAGATAATGAGTAAACGACAGCAAGTAGGTGCAATAAACTCGGGCAAGCGATCATTAGTCATAATCGATTGCCCGGCAACATTTATTGCTTTTTCAAATACGCGCTGATTAATACAATACGGGTACCATTAACCTTGCCTTCAACATGAAGCGGGTTGTCGGTCAGTGCAATATTCTTCACCATAGTGCCACGCTTTGCGGTGAAGTTTGCACCTTTCACCACTAAGTCTTTAATTAGGGTCACGCTATCGCCAGCAATTAAGGGCCCACCGTTACTATCGCGGGTTGTCTCCGCACTGAAATCGACCATGCCGGCTTCGGCCCATTTCTGTACGTCGTCTTCGAAGTACATCATATCGACTAAATCTTGTGCCCAGGTTTCGCCTTTAGCATTTAAGGTTTTGAGCTGACGCCATGCCATTACTTGTACCGGCAATACTTGGCTCCACATGCTGTCGTTTAAACAGCGCCAGTGGTTACCATCTAAGGTATCAGGGTTATTGATTTGATCAGTACAGGTTGGGCAAAGCATAACGCTTTGCTCAACGCTACCATCACTAGGAGAGACTTCAAATTTAACGATAGGTGCATCGACACCACATAATTCACATTTAGAACCGCAGCGCGCCAATAGGGTATTTTCAGTAGTCATTATTAAAGCCTCAAAATTCAAGGGGCCATTATGCCAGCTGTTCGCAAGGAGTTGTAGCGAGACGGGAGAATGAGCAGGGTATAGAGGGCGATTCAGGAGATGGAGAGGAAAAAGGTGGAGACAAGAGCTTTTAACTGAATACTTCAGTTAAAAGCTCTTGTGAGTATTAAGCGATCGATGCTTCAGGCTATCTTATAGGCTATCAATAGCGCCATTATCGGCTGTTAATTCGGCTTCGGGGGGTTCGTCCAGCACAGATTCAAATTGCTTTAGGCGCTTACGGACTGACAATAATTCAACAATGATTGTCCAAGAATTAACTAAATACTGAAAAGAATTACTCACTTGACCAAAAGCGGTCAGGATTTGTTGCAAAATACCAAAGGTGATGGCGCCAACGGCAATGGTTGGCACTAACAGGATGAAGACAAAGATATTATCCGCTTGCAAATATAAGCTTCTAGCGACGTTAAAATACATGTAATGGAAGTAAAGACGGAAATAGTTTTTACGCACATTAGAAAATAGTTCACTGAGTGCAATCGGTTGAGCGCGGTTATCATTGTCTTCGCCATATACCAGTTCTTTACGGTATGCCGCTTCTACTTTTTGGTTGTTAAATTGCAGTCCAGGTAACTTGATCCCCACTAACGCTAATACACCTGTGCCAAAAATTGACCAAAACAATGCTGCGTAAAATAGAGGATGAGCAATTTCTCCGACGATCGGCAATTCAGAGATATATTCAGACAGCACCCAGAGTACGGGTAAAAAGGCGAATAATGTCATTACCGCTTCTATTAAAGACACCCCTAAATCTTCCATGATTGTCGCAAAGCGCATGGTATCTTCCTGAATACGTTGTGAAGCACCTTCCACATTGCGTAATTGCTGCCAGTTTTGTGTGTAATATTCGTTCATTGCGGTACGCCAGCGAAAAATGAAGTGACTGACTAAAAACTTAGTGGCGACATAGATAAAAATAGCTAAAAAAGCAATCTCAGCAAACAGAATAAGTAATTCGAATAGCTGGCCCGTAGCAGAGTTTAACTCTTGCTCACTAACAATTTTTACTGCAGCATTCTCATCGATAGGCTTTAATAGTGATTGTACTAAATCAAAAAATGGGCGCCGCCAATTATTGATGGCAACGGAAACCTGTACCGAATAATAAGTAGAAAATAAAATAGTGGAAGAACCAATAATAGACCACCACTGCCATTTATGAGGCGACATTCTAAACCAGAAAGATGCAAAGATTGCCGTGCAAACAGAGTAGAAGCCGTAGAATAATAAAAAAGAATCAGTAACAAAGTGACCTAATCCTATGACAGGTTTTGTATCTGAAATATCCAGTCCTACCAGACCGGCCATTTGTTCGCGGAACCCATACCAAACTGCAGCAGCGCCAGCAGCAAATAACAACACCGATAAGAAAAATAGTCGTGGGTTGGGGAAGAAAGACTTAAACATACGAGTGAATAACCTTATTTTTTAGAGTTCAGCAATTGCTGGGCGTAGATCTAATTATTGTATTTAGGGCAAGAACATCTTAGTAAAGTTCAACCCTATTCGTGTTTAGCGAGAGAGTGTAAGTTGAACTTTTTACTCAGTATCTTATCCAATATTACTAACGGTAACCAGCGTTTCAATAGGGGTAAAGCAAAACTGCCATTGCCAATTCGAATCACGGCTTTGGGTTTGTTTAGTAATTGTTCAACTAAGCACTCTGCAAACTCTGCAGCAGGGGTTGGGTCATCTTGTGAAGCGGTAGCTCTGGCTTGAATTGCTTCTTTTAGCGGTTCATAAAGTGATTTTGGCGTAATACGCTTGAGTACGTTGCTTAGAGAGTTATCGCCAAATTTTGATTCAATAGCGCCAGGTTGCACAGTAATGACATCGATGCTAAAAGGTGCAAGTTCCATTCTTTGGGCATCCGATAATGAGTGCAGTGCAGCTTTGGTTGCACAATAGGCCCCTGAAAACGGAGTGGTCGTAATACCCGATACCGAGCCAATATTGACGACTTGGGCATTATTTTTTATATCATGACTTGTTCTTTCTTTTTTAGCCATCAGCAGCGACAAGCAAGCTTTAGTCATTTCCATCGGGGCAAAAACATTGGTTTCAAACTGCGCACGAAGATCTTCTATGGGTATATCAGCTAATGGGCCCATAGCGGCATAACCGGCATTATTAATCAGTACATCCAGATAATTATGATCTTGTTTAATATGAGTAACCGCATTATGAATACTGCTTTGGCTGTTAACATCTAAAGAGAGCTTAGTCAGGTTTGCATGTTCAGTTAAGTCACTTAGGCTACGAATATTACGAGCACTGGCATAAACGTGAAAACCTGTTGCTAAATATTTTTCACAGAGAGCGCGGCCAATACCCGATGAGCAGCCAGTGATTAAAACAGTTTTCATGATGACGCCTTTTCTTTGGCTGAATTGTCATTAGCCGAAGTTTTATTGAATTTATTTGCCGGAGTTCTATCGAACCAAGGCTGAGCTTGTTCCAGCTGGTGTGCTAACTGGAATAATGTTTTTTCATCCCCTAGTGGTGCAATAAATTGAGAACCTAGGGGTAAGCCTGATTGGGTCCAGTAAAGAGGTACCGACATTGCAGGTTGCCCAGTGAGATTCGCAAGTTGGGTGAAAGGTAATTTTTCTAAATTTCCCAATGCAATTTTTTTGGTCATACCTGATTTTAATAACAGCTTTTGCAGGCCAAAAATATTAACAACTTTAGTTCCTATCTTATCCAGCAAGCCTAAATCAAATTCACCAATAGGCACAGGTTCACTGCCTAACGTCGGCGTTAATAATAAATCATATTCTTGATGCAGTGCGTGCATGCTTTGGCTGAATTCATTCCAGTGACGCTTCGCGGTAACAAACTGTTCGGCAGAAATCTTTTTACCGATATAGCCCATCAGCTTGGTAGTATCTTCTACATCTAAATTACTGAAGTTGCTATTTAACAGCTTGGCCGCAAATTCAAGGTCAGCCGCGACGTGGCCATAATACATGGTTAAATAACTATTCAGGAGGTCGTCGGCATTAATATAGGGATGGACGGCGTCAACAGTATGGCCAAGGGATTCTAGTAGTTTGACGGTATGTTGAACGGACTGAATCGCATCTTCTGTCACAGGACGGTCGAAAAAAGATTGTACTGTATAAGCAATCTTTAATGGCCGAACAGGTTTATCTAAACAGGCTAAATAACCGGTCTCTTTACGCACAGGATAGGGTGAACTGCCATCAGGGCCCGCCACTATATCCAGCATGGCGGCGCTATCACGTACCGAACGGGTTAATACATGTTCTGCGGAGGCTCCATCCCAAATATCACTAAAATAAGGGCCAGTAGCGGTACGTCCGCGAGAAGGTTTCAAACCGAATAGTCCACAGCAAGCCGCTGGAATTCGAATCGACCCTCCACCATCACTTGCTGAGGCCATAGGTACAATACCCGCTGCAATAGCAGCACTTGAGCCACCGCTCGATCCACCCGGTGTATGGTTTAAATTCCATGGGTTGCGGCTAGGGCCAAACGCTTTGGGTTCGGTAATGCCCATCAAACCAAATTCTGGGGTATTGGTTTTGCCAAAAATAACCAACCCTGAAGATTTATAACGCTTAACCATCTCACTATCGCTGGGGGATATATTACCTTTTAAAGCCGCGCTGCCATTGCTCAGTGGCGTGCCTTCTAAGGGTGTTAGCAAGTCTTTTAATAAAAAAGGTACGCCTGAGAAAGGTCCTTCGGGTAAACCTTGTGTAATCTGTTGATGGCCAAAGTCGTAGAGCTTGGTAATAATCGCATTAATGGCTGGATTTTCTTGCTCAGCTTGTGCGATGGCGGTATCTAAGAGCTCTGTCGCGCTGACTTCTTTATTTTTGATCAGTTGAGCTAAGCCCAGTGCATCATAGTTGGCGTAATCTTTCAGCATTTAAAACCCCAGGGTGACGATGATTATTTTGATTTTTGTCATTATATTGTCTGACTTTAGCACAGGGATAGACGAACCCGAAGGTGTTAACTAATCGACGGGTAGACTATGAATTTGAAAACTGCATGCCTTGAATATCAATTGCAAAAAAATCAACGCTTTGTCTTTTAAGCCATGCTTCGCCGCCACCTTCTGCCAGCATTGCCAATGTTGCGAGGCTGCCTGCGACAAGGCACTGTGGGGCAAGAACGGTTACTGAAGCCCAATAATTCACTGGCCAGCCGGTATTCGCCTTCATAATATGGCAGTAATGTTGCCCCTTGACTTGCATAAAACGCTCATAGTTACCGCTGGTGGCCATGGCACCTTGATGAAGTGTTATATTAGAAATTGCAGATTCTGGGTGCTGTGGATCTCGAATGCCTATGTCCCATCCTGATTTATCTGCTTTATCCCCAATGACTCTAATGTCACCGCCTAAGTCGACAATACCGTGCTTAACGCCTAACGATTGAAAAGTTTCAGCGGCTCTATCAGCCGCATATTCTTTACCAAAACCTCCAAAATCAATTTCCATATTTTTGTTAGGTAAAAAAATTTCATGTTGATCCCACTGAACAGACGAAAAATTTATTAAGGGTAACAGTTGCTGAAGGTTTTCTTTACTGGGAAGGGTATTGGATTTGAATTTCCAAGCTTGTCGAAGAACACCAGACGTTATATCGAACAGGCCATCGCTTTGCTGATAGCAAAGCTGAGCATAGTTTAATAGACCTGCGGTTTCTGCATCTATGGCTGTCCTTTTGATTCCAGCATTATTATTAATAGCCTGAAGTAAACTGGAATCACGATAACGGCTAAATTTTTGCTCGATGCGCAGCACTTCCGCTTGAGCTTTTAAGCAGGCTTGTTTGACGATGGTTTCTTCCCCTTGTAATAAAAACTTACAGGGGGAAGCCATGGCAGTAAAATTATGTTGATGAAAATTCATGAGTTTAGGTTAACTAGAATTTATAATCGACGCCAGTAGTAAAGGTAGAGAAATTTACCAAGGCAGGCGCTTCATCGTTACTGGATCCAAATAATGCTAATGATTCGCTGCTGTTATATTGCTGCCAATCAAAATGCAGAGACCATTGTGAAAATTTCAATTCACTGGTGAAACCAAAGGTAAACGCGCCATAAGACGACAAACGTGAATCACTAGAATTGAATTGATCCGCGGGAGGGCTTTGCTGCAGTGAATAGAAGTCGGCTTCAGTTTGGGTGTAATAACGCAGCAAAGGCGCTGCAATAATACGATAATGAGAGATGTCGAATTGCTGAGACCATTTTACATCAACGGTATGGGATACAATGCCCCAATCGTCATTATAATAGCGGTAGTTACTCAGTATGGCAGCCCCTTCTAAAACATTCATGAATTGCTTGTGCTGAACACTCAGCGTAAATTGCTCGCGTTGATCTGGTCGTTGGTCGGCAAATTTATAGGGGTCTGATAAGTACCCCGATAGGCGGGTATAGCCGATGCCAACTTGCAGAACACTGTATTTATTAATGATCTGACTTACACCTTCATAAATAGAAAAGCTTTTTCTTTTTTCACCATTTGCTGCAGTACGGGCAGCAGAAATACTAGCGTCGGTGGGAGAAAGCGTATCATCAGAAAATGAAAGTGAGCCAATTAACGTCGTATGCTTATCGTATATTTCTAAGGTGCCATTAAAACCCAAAGCAATGGACTCATAATCGTTTTCAGTAGAGTAGGCCAACATGCCGCCTGCGGTACCCTTGTTGAAATATTTTTTAGGTGCAATCTTAATGTCTGTTCGCTGCTCTTCGATACTTGCGCCACTCATTAATAACACACTATTCCCTGTTGCATTACCGGTATCATCTACCTCATCATACGTTTGGGTCGGCGACGCACCGCTCATACTTTCATATTGTAATTCGCTGGCCACATACCAAGAATCCCCGATGGGAGTACGGTAACCTATTTGATGAACATCAATACTATAACGTTTAAGAGAGCCTTGAAATACGCGTGCCCGAGGAGCTACTTCTTCTTGGTAGCTGCTAAAGCGATAACTGAGTTCTTTATCTTCAGGGGCCACTTCGCCATAGCTGGGTATGGCTAAAGCGGCTGCAGAAAGTGCACTAATGGCGGTAATTTTTTTCATGTTAATTCCTTTTTAATTACAACCACAACCACCACCTGCTGCTTGTCCGCCTCCGGAAGAACCTTCTTTGCTGAAGTAAATATGATTATCTAAACTGTTGCGTAAAGAATCTTGTGGTGACGCCATGACGTCTTTTGCCAAATACCCTCGCTGCCAAGGTTTAACCGTGGTACAGCTAGTCGTAAATAATACTGAGAGAAGAATAATGAAACTTACTTTATACATGTGATAGCTCTTATCATGTGCAATGATGCCGTGCGCTTTTTATTTTATTAATCAAAAATATTATTTCTGACTGAGTAGTGTTTGTATTTTTTTTCTTAATGGCTCAATGTCAGATGTCTTAAATCCTTCATGAACCCATTGCACGATGCCTTCTCTATCAACTAAATATGCGGTTGGCATTCCGACCAGACCATAGGCTTCTGGCACGTTGCCGCTGGTATCCATTGCGGTAGGGTAAGCGACGGGAAATTCTTTTAAAAACGCCATCGCATCATCGCGTTCTTCATCAAGATTAATTGCAATGACTTCAAAGCCTTTTTTGCGAAACTCTGTTCGAACACTGTTTAAAGCAGGTAGGGACTTGCGGCAAGGGCCGCACCAAGAGGCCCAAAAATCAACGTAAACCACTTTGCCACGATAGTGTTTTAAGCTAATCATGCCTTTTGCTTCTAAACGTGGAATATTAAAATCAGGTGCTTTATCCCCCGCATTCACCGCAAAAGTGTTACTAGCACTGAGAGCAAGTATTAAACTACTGGCGATTAAGAAAGGTGTAAATCGTTTGCTAATCATTCTAACGTCATCCTTACGAGAAAATTTCAAAATCGTCTACATTTAATGGGAACCTGACAGCTAACGTATTATCATGAATGCCGAGCTCTTTGCGCAATGCGAGGTTGACGTGAGCAGGTGTTAATAACTGCCCATTCACATCAGGCTGCCCGGTTGTTCGGCTTAATGTTTGAGCACGGAATTTATCCGTTGAAGCACCAAAGACATTTCCCCCTTTACCACTGCCTGTGGGGTGCATAACCATAACACTGGTAACGGGCCAATGATCTTTACCACTGCCTGAATTGTAATAAGGTGTGCGACCAAAATCTGAGCCTATCACGACAGTCGTTTTATCCGCGATGCCTGCAGCTTCTAATGCTTCCTGTAAATAAGCGACGCCTTCAAGCAGGTCTCCTAAGCTTTGGTATTGACTATTATCGTGATTACCGTGAGTATCGAAACCACCGGTACTGATGTTCGCACTCGCAGCAACACCTGATTTAAAAGCCGCAGCGACTAAAGAAGCTTGACGCTTAAAACCCTGATCACGATTGTTCATGTGATCGTTTGTGGGTTTTAATGCCTCAATAATTGCTTTTTCTTCACTAAGCTTAGCCAGATCGTTATCTGCTTGGCGTACAGTAAACAGCTGGTTTAATTGCTGTCTGCGCAACGGCAAGGTTTCATTCGCTTTTTGCCTTGCTAAGCGTTTTGATTGGGCTTGCTTAATTTGCGAATAAACATCTGTGCTCTGATCTTCATTGCGGTAGTGATATCTGTCACTGTTCGGATCAGCTAAGCGGTCAATAAACCCTGCACTGCTTGCTCGAGCACGAGATACCAGTGAGGCGGTAAAATCGTAGCCACCGTTACTAATATAAGCCATCGGTAAACCTGGATTTTTGCTGGCCGCAAACAATGCCGCCAAGCTAGGGTAGCCCATTTCTAAGTTACCACTCCAAGTCGCACGATTACCTGAGCTGTGGTTGTTGGTTCCGTTATCAACACCATTAATTACCGTCAGTTTATCGTGATAAGTGGTAAAGAAATTCTGAAACTGAGTATCAACACGCGCGGTAGTAGCATCGTTATTATTGATTCTTGGAGTATCACTCCAAGCCATTCCTGAAACAGGGTTTCTCTTAGTCTCAGTATTGATAGCGATTGAGTTAATAGACCCTTCATTTCGGGCATCAGGACGTTCGGCTAAGTACTGACTTAAGTTTCCTTTAGGGTCGCAGAGCGACGTAGGGTCCCAGCCACCTCCCGCATTGACGATCACCAAAAAGTGATCAGGTGCTGCGGCATGTGCCTTAAAAGCGGTTAATGGAAGGCTGGCTGTCATGCCAGTCGCTGCAAGCATTTGTATAAAATCACGACGTTTCATGGCAGTCCCCTTATTCGTAAATATAACGATAGTCAGAAAGTAAGTAGGTTATAACCGCCATCCAAGAACGGATTACATAGTTTTCATCTCGGTCAATGTGTGCAGCACTATCCAAGGCTTGGTCATCGTTCTCTCTATCCCAACGAGCTCTACAACCCCACTCAAGATACGTTGATGGCTCTGGCACAAACTCATCTGAATTTGTCAGCATGTTATTACCTGCTTGCCAGGTGGATAAAAATAACTGATAGGTTGCTTCAACTTCAGCATCGGTAAGGGGTAAGTTTTCACTTAACAGTGTGCTGTGGAGATGTTGAATGGTCTTTTTAATTGCTTCGACATTTGAAGGCAATTCAAAGCCATCGGTATCAAAAGGTTGGACATCGGGACTGACAAATTTGAACAGACGGCGCTCATTAACTGTTGGCGTTCTAACCTTAGTAAAATCAAAGGCAGTTGCATGACAAGCCATTTCAACAGCCATACGTTCTTGCATAGCAATCATTAAACCACTTGGGTTATGAATACGATCAATGACTGAGTCAGAATCGATACCACCAAACATTATGCGGTTATCTTGGTCGTTTTCGCGCAATTCGTACCAATCAAACCCTAGGGTAGCTTTTAACTTTCTTTGCAGCATTTCAGGACTTAATAGACGGGTAGAGCCGATATGACCTGCCACGATAACCTTATTGGTATCGACGGTATTCGCTCGATAATAGGGACTTAATAATAAACCGGTAATCGCAGTTTTAACATTCCAGTTATCCTCGGCCATTGCTTGGCCAATGCTGGACAAAATACTCCTTTGAGCGCTGAAGGCCGTTACATCATCGGCATCGGAATTTTCACCAGGAGCATTTAATAGATCTTGTCCAATGATGCCGTTATATAAGTGACGAGTGATGGCACGCATATAACGAGGATCTTGTGCTATTTCATCACCTAGCCACTGCAGCATAGATTCAACGGCGCTTGTGCTTCCAGAGAGTGGTAGTGTTTTTCCTGCAATGCCAGGAGGTTCAATGCCATTACCGTTCCAAGAGCTTGCATTTAGAATACTCGGTATACGACGTCCTCGATCATCCCAATGCTGGAAGGCAGATGCAACAGGGTCCATGACAGTATGGCAGGTATAGCATGCTGCATTTTGTAGTGTTGGATTAATGCTCACCGTATCAATCGCATCTTCTGGACGAGAGCCTTCAATTTCTAAAATATTGGTATCCAAGAACATATCGTAAACCATATATGAACGATGGCGATTACGATTGGTATTCGTCGTTGGGAAACGGTTTAAGAACATTGCAGAAGTCAGAATCCCCGCATGAGGAATCGCAGTTGTATGTTCTAAGCTACGCGTAATTTTGGCAGGTTTAAAATCGTAAGGGTCATAGCGCAGAGTCGCATCTGAATAGCCATAATAATAAGCTTCGCAAGGCGCTTTTTCATCACTTAACTTTCTGAACGTTGCTTCTGGGCTTACTAATTCAGCATCGTACACTTTTTGGCTATACCAATTAACCATAGTGTAGTCAGCGGTCACTAGTTCAGTGATAGGACGGTTATTACGAACAATATAGTTAACAAGCTCTAAGCCTTCGCGTGCAACAGCGTCATTGGCAAAAATATTCGAACAGCCTCGGTTATCATCATTGATATTGTCTTGAGCAATGTTTTCATCAGTATCACGCTCGACGTTAGGGTAAGCGCTGTCGTACCAGTCTTTATTTGGGTAATCGTTGCGATCTAATAGGTTCAGAGCGCCATTAAACTGATTAACTCTTAAATACTTATCAGTTAAAAATACATCGTTGAAAATTTCGGTTAGGCGAACGTAGAATTCGTCCTCATTCATGACTCTTGCCATAACCGTACTAAAACCCGCGTCACCTTCGTTGACGACTTGCGTGATTTCAGCATCTGTTGGTAAGCGACCTGCTAGTTGTACTGTCGCATTTCGAAGGGTACTGGTCAGAGGAAGGGCATATACACCGTCTAAGCTAGTTGTTGCTTGATAAAGCGATAAACCATTGAAGGCATACATGATGTATTCAGCAACATTGTTCGCACATTGACCGTTACAGTCTGTGACCTCGGCATTTTTGCCAATCGGCATCGTTAAAGAAATTTCTTCAGCGAGAGCGGAGATTGTTGAACAGCTAGCACAAGCAACGAGAGGCGTTCCAATTTCAGTACCGTTACCTTCAACACCATGGCAGCCAGCACATTGCTGGCCATAAAGTCGAGCACCTTCAGCGTTGTAGTTGCCAAAATCTAAGTTGGTTTGCACGGATGCACCACCGACATCACCACTATATTCCTGTTGGCAGCCTGCGAGCGCTGACAGGAAGCATATTATTGCTAATAAGCGAAAAGTGTTCATTGGGAGTACCTGATTCAATATTAGAGTTATAACTTACCTAATAGTGTGGTTTATGTCTGGTAATTACGTCACGTTAAAAGGAGAAAAATGATGTTTCTTTTTTGGCTTGCCGAGTGCAATGGCTAAATAATGTTTTTTTATCTTATGTTGGCTAAATAATTGACCAAATGTGGCTGTTGCAACAGACTTAGCAAAAATAACCAGTCCTGATGTTGCCTCATCTAAGGGATGAACGGGCCAAAGGCGAAGAATACTCGGATCTATTTTTTTAATTTCAGCTAGAGCCAGTGGCTGCAAGCTCAGTGTACTGATATCACCTTGTTCATGCTGCATGCTGCATGCTCACGCCGGAAGGCTTATTGATTATGAGCCAGTCAGTATGGTTATGAACGATTGTGATCGGTAGTGTCTTTCTCGATGTATTTGTGAGCGATGTATTCGTTGAAGAGGCATTAGTTGGCGGTGAATGAACTATTAACGGTTTTGCTCTTCAAAGATGGTTAATAAGCGGCGCACCAAGGCTTCAAACGTTTGAGCTTCTTCATTGTCCTTGCTGGCATTAAAACTGTACATCAAACGCTCAATTTCTTCTTTTGACATATATTGAACGGCAACAGAATTGATCATAATTTTTATTCTCTTCTAAAAACTCTTTAGGCACTCAAGGGCTGGCCTAATGGCAGCGCATTGTATCTTAAAGCTTCAATAAAGAAAGCAGGATAATGCAGCAGGGTCGTGACGTCAGGTAACAAATAACAACAGTAAGTTATTAATCATAAGCGATACTGACGTGTGTGTTTAAAAAACAGGAGACATTCAGTGATAAAATCAATCTCTATGCTTTGACAAGCCCAGTCTTAGATGCAAAAGAAGCATATAGTCGCGGCAATACAGAATTAGTCGGTATTAATCACACTTAATTAACGTGAGTGATTACACTTAAAAATAAAGCGTTATGTAGAACAGATTAGGAAGAAGGCACTATTAAATATGGTTAGGAAAACCCAAATATGAACTGTCGTCTCGGTTGTGGCGCTTGCTGCATTTCACCCTCAATATCTTCTGCGATTCCCGGAATGCCAGAGGGAAAAGCTGCAGGACAGCGTTGCATCCAGCTCGATGAGAACAATTTATGTTTATTGTTTGGTCAGCCTGAACGACCAAAAGTCTGTGCTGATTTTGGCGCCGAAGAATGGGTGTGTGGAACAAATAATGAGCAGGCAATGCTTATTCTTACTGATTTAGAGACAAGTACTCGTTAGTTCACTATAGAGGCTTACGGCATGTTTAAACTTGTATTTTATGTTCCCTATGATAAAGCAGAAGAGGTAAAAGCGGCTGTCTTTAATACCGGAGCGGGTAAAATGGGTCACTATGATCAATGTTGCTGGCAGGTGCTAGGTCAAGGGCAATTTAGGCCTTTAGCCGGATCTCAGCCTTTTATTGGTGACGCTCCGTTTGCAGGCGAAAGCGCAGTTATTGAAGCCGTCAGTGAATACCGAATTGAAATGGTCTGCAGTGATTATGTGATTAACGCTGCCGTTTCAGCGTTAAAAGAAGCACACCCTTATGAAGAGCCTGCTTATGATGTGTGGCGCTTAGCTGAGTTTTAGTCGGTCTTTTACAGAAATATTAAATACATGGGTAGGGAGTTGTGTATTTGAGCTCTCCTGCTGCATGTTTTGGCGATCAGCAAAGAATTGTTGCAAGGTTTTGCTGGTGGTTGGGAACGCCAGTGCTTGCCACGGAATCTCAGATTCTGCAAACAGTTGGACTTCAAGGCTCTCTGGCCCGCATGAAAAGTCTAGATCGGCCAGTTCACCATGGAAAAATATATGGACTTGGTTAATATGAGGCACGGTAATCATGCTGTATAAACGAGGATTGTTAACCCTAGCATTGGCTTCTTCTAATGTTTCACGTAAAGCGCCTTCCTCTGTCGACTCGCCATTTTCCATAAACCCTGCAGGCAATGTCCAATACCCTTTTCTGGGTTCGATTGCGCGCTTACATAATAAAACTTGGCCTTGGTGTGTTGGCAGTGTTCCTGCCACGATGCGAGGGTTTTGATAGTGAATTGTATCGCAGCTAGTACACACATAACGTTGGCGATTATCACCTTTAGGCACTAATTGACTAATGGGTTGGGCGCATTCTGAGCAGAACTTCATTTTAATGTCCGTTTTACTAACAATGACTTATTGATGTGATAAAGCTTCAATACGAGTTTGTTGATCACTTAAATTATAGCCAGCTTCGGCAGCAACACCCAAAATATCATCCACAGACATATCATTTGCTTGCGACAGCGCCCAAAGAGTTGAGCAGCGAGTACCGGTTCGGCAAAATGCAAATACGGGCTGAGGTAGCTTCGCCATTATTTCAGTAAAGTCCTCTACATCCTGATCTTTAATCTTTCCTGATACGACCGGCTGATGCTGCCAAGTTAGTCCCGCCGCTTTTACTGCCTGTTCAACATCAAGCATCGCTGGTTGGTCGTCACTTTCTTTCTCTGGGCGATTACAAATAACCGACTTAAACCCAAGGGCTGAAAGTTTAGCGATGTCTTCCAGTGCAACCTGTGGACTGACACTTAATTTATCTGTTAATTTATGAATCTGCATTATGTGCCTTCCTGAAACTCGTTAGCAAAAAAGAAGTATGACCTTATCATAGCAAAGCTCTCTACTGAACAACGACGTAAGGACTAGGAGAAAAACAAGTTCACTGGAGTCTTGAAGTAGACCTGACGGTTATCCTAATGAAAGTCAGTATTTAATTAGTTGAATATGTATGTGTATGTGTTTTGCCTGACTAATAGTCAAAATCTATGACTGAATCTATAATAAATGATGTATAAAAGTGTAGTCGCACACCAAAGAGAAGATTTACCCTGTGTGATGCTTCTTTATCAATATTTAAATAACTACTTTTTTCCTGTATTCCAAAAGGCATCAGTCGTAAAATAGATCAATGACCAATCATACACTCCTAAATCAGTTAATCAGAAGCGTGCAGCAGCATGAAGCCCGTATTATCCATCAACCCAGCCTTTTAGAGGCCGGCGTTTTGATTGCGATAACCGATGAGCTAGATCCGCACCTTATATTAACACGACGTGCCGATCACCTGAATACTCACAGTGGAGAGGTTGCGTTTGCGGGTGGTAAGCGTGACGATACCGATCCTGATATTGTATTTACGGCATTACGTGAGGCGTATGAAGAAATAGACCTAGCATCTCAAGATGTCAGGGTTATTGGTCATCTTGACCAAGTTGTTTCTCGCTTTGGTTATATTGTTACACCGATTGTCGGCATAATTCCTGCTAATCTTACTTTCACCGCTAATCTAGCCGAACTGGATGCAGTGTTTAAAGTGCCCTTACGTTTCTTCTTAGAAACAGAGCCTCATGATTATTTTGAAGCAGGTTCCTTTTCCATTCCTAGCTTTCATTATGAAGGCTTTCGCATTTGGGGTTTGACAGCAATGATGATCACCGAGATGTTAAATAATCATTTGGATGCAAATATCGCTATTCGGTTTTAAACAATAGCGCTTTGTTGTAAGTATAAGATGGAGGGACGGTGTATGCATAACGTCATTTCCAGCAGAGAGTCTCAGAAATTTTTGTAGGTTAGTTCCATTTCTCAAACCACTTCCCACAATATAAACTTTTCGATCATTTACGCCCTTTGTTGGAAGAGGGCGGTTATTCACATAAGCTCCATGTAAACCAGCAGGTGGCAGTGTGGTATCAATACCCTTGTGCAAATGAGTATTGGATGCATTGGGGGTAATGTTAATAAATTGTGCCGAAATGGCATCAATCCGATTTCTTAAATGCGACGTATTGATATTTGATAAGTCTGGTTGGTTCATAAAAGTTCTATCCATGGAAGTGGGTTATAACAAAGGCCATGTAACTAAATTATTATTTTCACTCAGCAAGAAATTTAGCAATCTCAAAGCTGTTTATTTGTATATATGATCGTTGTCGAAAGGTTTATCTGGATAACAGAGGCTTAGCCAAGGAGCTTAGTTAAAGGTGGGTGATAACGAAGGTACATATTTACCGATAAAGATCAGTATATTGCTGGTTACCCTCCTTGCAAGGCATTTGAATATCGATTAAGTTCTATTGCCTTACACTTTGATTTTGGTCATGTTTCGAATAGAAATTGATGCCGCTATACAATTTTGAACTCTGTGTCCCCCCGCTCTAAACACTAAGAGAGACCTTATGTTATACCAACTAGGCGAGCGTAAACCTGTTATTGAAGGCGCACATTTTATTGCCGACAGTGCCAGTATTATTGGCTCTGTGATATTAAAAGAGAATGCCAGTGTTTGGTTTAATTGCGTTATACGGGGTGATAATGATGTAATTACAATTGGTGAAAACAGTAACGTGCAAGATGGTGCGGTATTGCACACTGATCCCGGGGTTAAGTTAACGCTTGGAAAAGGGGTGACGATTGGTCATAACGCAATGGTACATGGCTGTGAAGTGGGCGATTTCACCCTAATTGGTATTAACGCTGTGGTACTTAACGGCGCTAAAATTGGCAATCATTGCTTAATCGGTGCTAATACTTTTATTCCTGAAAAGATGGAAATTCCGGATGGCTCATTGGTCGTAGGATCGCCTGCAGTGATAAAGCGTCAATTGTCAGAGCAGCAACAAAAGATGTTAGAACTTGGGGCGTATCATTATGTACAAAATGGACAACGCTATGCCAAAGAATTAACCCCGTTAAATATAGAAGATGTAATGCTCGCAACCAACGAGCCATTAACAAAATAGAAGGGCTTTTTGTGGACGATATAAATAAGCAAATCTTTAAAGCTAACCCAGCAATTCAGGCGGTTAAGTCGCCTTGCGTGAGTATTTGCTGTTTAGACGAGAAAGATATTTGTCTTGGGTGTTATCGCAGTTGTGATGAAATCTGCCAATGGGGTGCGATGAACAATGAACAGCGAACAGACGTCATGGAAAAGGTCGCTGAGCGAGAGCAAGATAGCGGCAATATGATGAAATTTTAATCTGTTTTATAGGTTCTTCACTTATTCAATAGAGCTCTAAATATTAGGATTTATTATGACAGTTTTAGGAACACCGTTCTCACCTTCGGCCACAAAAGTTTTGTTATGCGGAGCAGGAGAGTTGGGTAAAGAAGTAGCGATTGAATTTAAACGCTTAGGCTGTGAAGTGATTGCATTAGACCGTTATGACAACGCCCCTGCTATGCAGGTTGCCGATCGTAGTTATACTCTAAGTATGCTGGATGGCGCGGCGTTAGAAAAAATTATTAAAGACGAGCAGCCTGATTATATTATTCCTGAAATCGAAGCGATTGCGACTGATACTCTTGCTGATTTAGAGCGGCAAGGATTTAATATTGTGCCATCTGCCCGTGCTACTCAGCTAACGATGAATCGTGAAGGTATTCGACGCTTAGCGGCAGAAACATTAGAGATTCCAACATCGAGCTATATCTTTGCTGATAATAAAGACGATTTTTTTGCAGCGGTTAAGAGCATTGGTATGCCTTGCGTGGTTAAACCAATAATGAGCTCTTCAGGCAAGGGGCAAAGTACCTTAAAAGAAGACAGTGAAATAGATGCGGCTTGGGATTATGCTCAAGAAGGTGGTCGAGCAGGGGCGGGTAAAGTCATTGTTGAAGGGTTTGTTGATTTTGATTATGAAATAACCTTATTAACGATCCGTCACAAAAATGGAAAAGGTCAACTGGTCACCAGTTATTGTAAGCCTATTGGTCATCGTCAAAAAAATGGAGATTATCAAGAATCTTGGCAGCCACAAGCGATGTCTGAGAAAGCGTTAAAACGTGCGCAAGCCATGTCAGAAAAAGTGACGACTGAGTTGGGTGGTCGTGGCTTATTTGGGGTTGAATTATTCATTAAAGGTGATGACGTTATTTTTAGTGAAGTCTCTCCGCGTCCCCACGATACAGGGTTGGTGACGTTAATTTCACAAGATCTTTCCGAGTTTGCGTTACATGTGCGCGCTATTTTGGGCTTACCCATTCCTAATATTGTCCAGCACGGCCCTTCGGCTTCCGCTGTTTTATTGGTGGCGGGAGACTCTAATAATATTTGTTATTCGGGGCTTGATAAGGCGTTGGCTGAAATTAATACCCAGTTAAGATTATTCGGTAAACCTAACGTTTCAGGCCAGCGCCGAATGGGCGTCGCTTTAGCCCGAGGCACGGAAGTAGGTCATGCCTGTCGTAAAGCGCTGGCGGTGATTAAAGCCATTCAAGTGACAGTGTAAAAAGGGTACAAGGCTAACTGAAATTGTGACTAATCTTTATTTTTAGCCTCAATCCACTGCGCCATATACTGCGTACTTTTCATCGAATGATGGCGCAGCATTAAGCTGAAAAAGTTATCCTGTCTAAGGGCGGGCAATGATTCGCTTTGGCTTATTAATCGAGAAATGAGTTGTCCTTGCCAGTAGTTTTTATCGTACTGCTGGTTTAAAATTTGAAATCCATTTTGTTGATATTTTCGATAAGCTGATTCGTCTTGATACGCTGTAACAGCCGCATCGGCGAATGCTTGCGAATCGTTCATCATCTCTTCTAATAAAATGATTTCTCCGCTCCAGTTGAGGCCTTCGCAGTCAATCATACCTTCAGCGCCGATGCTGGTGGTAATGCTGGGTGTACCACACGCCATAGCATCGCTAAACTTGCCCTTTATTCCTGCACCAAAGCGAATAGGGGCTAATAAAATACGGGCATTTTTAAACACGGCTTTAGCATCATCTGCCCAGCCTTTTATATGAAAACCTTGCTTTGCATTGTGCAGTTGTGTCGCTTTAGGCGGCGGGTAAGCCCCATAAATATGCATTTCAGCTTTTGGTAGTTGCTGCCGAATTAGCGGCCAGATGTGTTGTTTTAATTGCAATACTACATCCCAGTTTGGCGCATGACGAAAATTACCCATACTAATAAAATGAGCTCTCTCGGCAAAACTTGGCAGCTGCTGTATGTCGTCATCTTTTAACGGTGATAGCATAAAAGGTAAATATAGCAGTTGCTGCTCAGGGACCTGGAAATGTTCAATTAAAAGTGCTATTTCTACCGACGAGATCATCAAGATAAGGTCGCTTCGGAAAATGGCCGCCACTTCTCTTATCGCAAGGTCGCTGTGTAAGTACTGTTTGATTTCAGCAGGCTGAGAAATATCAACAATATGCCCTTTTTTTATGGCGTTTTGTCGAGCTTCTCTTAGGCTGTGTAAGTCTTCGGTATTTAAAACCCGTAAAGCGTCCGGACAGAACTTTTCGACTCGCCAGCCAAACTGCTCCTCCATCATAAAGCGATCAAAAATAACGATGTTGGGATTTAATGCAGTAATGTAATGGTCAAAACTTTCGTTATTTAACTCAATTTCTTGGCAAAGTACGTCATGTTCTGCTAAATCGGCCATGTGCTCGCTTAATTGTGCAGGACTAGCGAAGGTTACTTGCCAGTCTTGTGCGCGCATGGCGGCGATTAACTGCATCATCCGGCTTCCAGCTGCAGAGGAATTAGGCTCTGGCCATACATAACCAATAATTAAAATATTCAAAAATATACTCGCTAATGTTGCTTAATAAGCATTTTTATTGATATACAGTCTACATTGTAAAGAGTGTAAATGTTGAATGACAAATGCTATAACAGGATCTTTGTTGGTATTCGTCCCTTGCTTAAGTATGTAAGTACTTTATGAATGCATGCTAAAAATATAGAGGAAGGCTAATAAGATAAGTAGTACTACCCCTTTTGTGTTTATTGCCATAAACTTAGTTATTAATAATTCAATTACAGTCCTTTAATAAAAAATAATTCCTGTAAATTGATCAAAGGCAGAGGTTGTTGAGATCTAATTTGAAAACTATATTTAAAAAAATATTTAGTAAGAATTTAAAAGCAGTAAAGCCCTTTGATTTAGTCTCTATTGGAAGTCATCCTTTAGACATCGAATACAGTGGGTTTAATGGTGATATTATAGAAGTTCCTTTGCAAAGATGTCGTTCTTATATATTGGGTTTTTTACCTCAAGAGCATCCTTTTTGCGAAACATTACAGCAGTACAATCAACAAAATCATGTTTATGAAAACTCAACTTTATTTCAATATTATGAAACTTATCAGCCCTTAACAATGGCTGATGTATTAAAGGTAGAGTCAAGTCGTCTAAGGGCTTATCCTGCAATGGCAACGGTTATGCCTTGGAGCTACTCAAGTCCTGAGCAGAGGATGGAACGTTTTTGTATCGAAGGTAGTCATTCGCGATTATTATCTAAAGAAGCTCACAAGCATGGATTAAATCCTGCGGAAAATTATGGATGTCAATTTTTTGGACCCATTTCAACTGATCATGGTGAATTAGAGTTTCAGCGACTAACGTCTGTAAATAATAAAATTATTAAAGAAGGCTATGCGCCATCTAAGCATGGCCATATTCATGGTGAGTTTTTAATCGATGGGAATAATTGGGTTTGGATCGCTATTGGAGGAAAGCATAGATTTTCTGTCTTATCGGCACTTGATGTTGATACTATTCCGGTTGCTAAATTATCGCGCTGGGCAACTCTATTTGTAAGGCGTTCAGAAGTAGAGTTCTGGCCAAATGTGCGGAGCGGACTTTTCACTGTCGAAGAAGCTCTATCTATATTTGATCGAATAATGAAAGGAGTGAAAACATCTGATTATTTATAATTAATTACTTTTTCGGTTTTAACCGGATCACTCCTAGTATGCCCAAGACTATACCTAAACCGTGAATACTTCATTCAATAGCACCACGGCCATTATACTGGTCATTACTTGACCAATTATGCCTATTATAGCCATCAGTTCGTGGCTGAGTCCCCAGCTATTACTTTAAAACCGACAAACGCAGCAGCAAACCGATGTCTAGCCTTTTGTTGCAGAAGCTTTTGTTTCTGAATCAGTATTGTACCTATCAGTAAATAAACCGATAGCGCCAGAGTCATACGCAACAACATCAGGCTTAATGCGTCTATGCCTTAGCTATAGGCCCATTTAATGATGATAGGTTTGCCAGAAAATAGTAAAGCTGCTCCGAAGGCGTAGCCTTGCTTATTGGCGGTATCGATACTTGAATGATTCATAAGATTCTTTTAACAAGCGGTTAATACAGGTTTAAAAAATTAGGTGAGCGGACTGTAAAACAAAACGGGTTGGTTAATACTCACCGAGGCTTATAATGTGAGTTTTGGGACTTTTTAACCATTTGCGACAAGTTTCATTTGTTCGTAAGGGCCAAAATCCGTATGATGTAGCGCCATATTGTACAGAAACTTGCATTCTGTAATTTAACATTTTTCTCCAGTCCTGGGATCCTGTATGACACGTTATATTTTTGTCACGGGCGGTGTTGTTTCCTCGTTAGGAAAAGGCATTGCATCGGCTTCATTAGCCGCAATTTTAGAAGCGCGTGGCCTTAAGGTTACTATGCTCAAGTTGGACCCTTATATTAACGTTGATCCAGGCACAATGAGCCCATTTCAACACGGGGAAGTGTTTGTTACCGAAGATGGCGCTGAAACTGACTTAGACTTGGGCCACTACGAGCGTTTCATTAATACTAAAATGTCACGTCGTAATAACTTTACTACCGGCCGTATCTATACAGACGTGCTTGCGAAAGAACGTCGTGGTGATTATTTAGGTGGCACAGTTCAGGTCATTCCTCATATCACTGATGAAATTAAGCGTCGCGTTATAGACGGTGCTGAAGGCTCTGATGTTGCGCTGGTTGAAATTGGCGGCACAGTAGGTGATATCGAATCACAGCCTTTCCTTGAAGCCGTGCGTCAGATGAAGGTTGAGCTAGGTTCTAAGCGCGCGCTATCAGTTCACCTTACGCTGGTTCCATACATCGCCACTGCCGGCGAGACCAAAACTAAGCCAACACAGCACTCTGTTAAAGAAATGCGCACCATTGGTTTACAACCAGATGTATTGATCTGTCGTAGCGATCATAAAATTGATGCCTCTTCTTTACGAAAAATCTCTTTGTTTACCAACGTTGAAGAGCGTGCGGTCATTCCATTAGAAGACGCAGATACTATTTACAAAATTCCAGGTGTTCTGCACGAAGCAGGTCTAGATGATCTGATCGTTGAGAAGTTTGACTTAAGCTGTCACGAACCTGATTTAAGCGATTGGGATGAAGTGATTGATGCTAAACTGAATCCAGAGAAACAAGTCAATATCGCCATGGTCGGTAAATACATGGAGTTATTAGATGCTTATAAGTCGTTGATCGAAGCCGTTGATCACGCCGGTATCCACCATAAAACCAAAGTGAATATTCAATTTATTGATGCTGAAGTGATTGAACGCCAAGGCACAGATATACTTAAAGGCAAAAACGCTATTCTAGTACCGGGTGGTTTTGGCCATCGTGGCGTAGAAGGCAAGATCAGAACCGCTCAGTTTGCCCGTGAAAACAAAGTGCCTTTTTTAGGTATTTGTTTAGGCATGCAGTCAGCTGTTATTGAATTTGCGCGTAACGTGATGGGTTGGGAAGACGCTCACTCTACCGAGTTTGATGCCGATACTACACATCCAGTCGTTGGTCTAATTACTGAGTGGACCGACGCGACGGGCATTACCGAAGTACGTGATACTAATTCTGACTTAGGCGGCACGATGCGTTTGGGCGGACAAGAATGCCGCTTAGCGGAAGGTTCAAATACGGCCATCGCGTATGGTAAAGAAATTATAGTGGAGCGTCATCGTCACCGTTACGAAGTTAACGCTACCATTATCGCAGAACTGGAAAAGTCTGGTTTGCGCATTGCCGGTCGTTCTATCGATGGCGATTTGGTTGAAGTTGTTGAAGTGATTGATCATCCATGGTTTGTGGGTTGTCAGTTCCACCCAGAGTTCACTTCTACCCCGCGTCACGGACATGGATTATTCAGTGCTTTTATCAATGCAGCGCTTGAACACAAAGCATCTGCTGAATAGAAAGAATTGAATTAAATTAACGTTAAATAATTGATCACATATTAAAGCATGCCACGTTGATCGCTTTTTGTATCCGCGGCGCAGCAGATTAAAATACGGAGAAGGCAGTTACATGGCTAACATTATTGATATCAAAGCACGTGAAGTTTTAGATTCACGTGGTAACCCTACCATCGAAGCAGACGTTACTTTGGTAGGCGGTTTCTTTGGCACAGCGTGTGCTCCTTCTGGCGCATCAACGGGTTCTCGCGAAGCACTAGAATTACGTGATGGCGATAAAAGCCGTTATTTAGGTAAGGGCGTATTGAAAGCCGTTGCTAATGTGAACACTGTAATCAAGCCTGTTTTAATTGGTATGAATGCTCTGGATCAAAACGCTATTGATCACAAGATGCTTGAGCTAGATGGTACCGATAACAAAGCGACGTTAGGTGCTAATGCGATTTTGGCGGTATCACTGGCGGCAGCTAAAGCGGCAGCTAAAGCGAAAGGTGTTGAGCTGTATGAACACATTGCCGATCTAAACGGTACTCCGGGTCAGTACTCTATGCCAGTGCCTATGATGAATATCATCAACGGTGGCGAGCACGCAGATAATAACGTTGATATTCAAGAATTTATGGTGCAACCCGTATCTGCTCCTAACTTTGCTGAAGCATTGCGTGCTGGTGCTGAGATTTTTCACAGCTTAAAGAAAGTCTTAAGCGAGCAGGGCATGAGTACGTCAGTGGGTGATGAAGGTGGTTTTGCACCCAACCTGGCCTCTAACGCGGATGCATTAGCAGCAATTAAAGTGGCTGTTGCCAACGCTGGCTATGAGCTAGGCAAAGATATCACTCTTGCCCTTGATTGCGCAGCCACTGAATTTTATGTTGATGGCAAATACGACATGAAAGGTGAAGGCAAGGTTTTCACTTCTGAGCAGTTCTCTGATTATTTAGCTGAGCTATGTGAGATGTACCCAATTGCTTCTATTGAAGATGGCTTGGACGAGTCTGATTGGGATGGTTGGAAATACCAGACTGATATACTAGGCAAGAAAGTGCAATTGGTCGGTGATGACTTGTTCGTTACCAATACTGCAATCTTGAAAGAAGGCATCGAAAAAGGTGTTGCTAACTCTATCTTGATTAAGTTTAACCAAATCGGTTCATTAACTGAAACTCTTGCTGCGATTCAGATGGCGAAAGATGCAGGTTACACTGTTGTTATTTCCCACCGCTCTGGTGAAACTGAAGATACAACAATTGCTGATTTGGCAGTAGGTACCTGCGCTGGCCAAATTAAAACTGGTTCATTATGTCGTAGCGACCGTGTTTCTAAGTACAACCGTTTATTGCGTATCGAAGAGCAGCTAGCAGGGAAAGCACCTTACAATGGTTTGAAAGAAATCAAAGGTCAGTAGCGGGTATCTTGATTGATTACAAAGTATGAAAAAGGGAAGTTGGATTTTTATTTCGATAAAAATTCGCTTCCCTTTTTGCTTAAGCCATAAACTGAATATTAAAAAGAGGGATTAACATGGCTTTAAAGTGGATTTTATCTTTATCTATACCCGTCTTATTAATTCTAGTTTTGCAGTACCGTTTATGGTGGGACGATACTGGGGTCGTTGCAAGTTGGCAGTTACAGCAGCAAATGACCGAGCTTGAGCAAGATATTGCGGCTCAGCAAGTACGTAATGATTGGTTACGTGCAGAGGTTGACGACCTGCATCACAGTGATGAGTTAATTGAAGAAAAAGCCCGTGAAGATTTAGGCTTTATTGGTAAAGATGAGAGCTTTTATCTCATTCTTGATAAATAGAAGTTCTTGATAAAATACAGCTTAAATAAACTAAAGAATGCGGTCATTAAATGCCTTTCAGCTCAATTCATACATGGTTAGTGTTACCGGCAGCGGGCATAGGTTCACGCATGCAAGCCGATCGGCCAAAACAGTATTTATCGATGACGGTAAAAGGGATCACTAAATCAGTTATCGAGCATACTCTGGATCATGTTTTAGCCTATCCTTCTTTGAATACTGATGTTTCAGCAGCGGGCTTTTATAAAGCGGTTGTTGTCGTCACTAAAGGTGATCCTTATTGGCAAGAAATTAGTACTGCTTGTGGTTACGATAAGGACGAACGAATTTTAGTTGTCGAAGGTGGCAATGAGCGTTGTTACTCTGTTTTGAACGCTCTGACCGCTATCAATATCGCAGAAAAAAAAGAAAAGGGTTCTGATCAAGTTTGGGTTGCAGTGCACGATGTTGCTCGCCCTTGTTTATCTTATAGCGATTTAGATCAATTATTTTTAGCGGTTAAAAGTCATCCCGATGGTGGCATTTTGGCGACGCCAGTTCGCGATACGATGAAGCGTGGTTGTGCTAATAGCAAGATTGATACTCGGGTTGATCATACCGTTGATCGCGAGCAACTTTGGCATGCGCTAACACCGCAGATGTTTCCGTTAACATCTTTGTTAAATAATCTACAGGCGGCATTGGCTGATGGTTTTGAGGTAACAGACGACGCATCGGCGATGGAGTATGCGGGTGCCAAGCCTAAGCTGGTGAGTGGGCGCAGTGATAATTTAAAAATAACACGTCCTGAAGATTTGAAGTTGGCTGAATTTTATTTAAATAATTTTTAAGATAGAGAGTATATCGATGCGTATTGGTCATGGTTTTGATGTGCATAAATTTGGTGAAGGCAATTTTATAACATTAGGGGGTGTGAAAATCCCTTACAGCCATGGTCTGATTGCCCACTCAGATGGAGATGTTGCCTTGCATGCACTGTGTGATGCGCTATTAGGCGCCTGTGCATTAGGTGATATAGGAAAACACTTTCCTGATACCGATGATGAATTTGCGGGTGCCGACAGTCGTGGATTATTACGCCATGTGATGACTTTAGTAACAGAGCAGGGTTACCAAATTGGCAATGTCGATATTACCATTATTGCCCAAGCACCGAAAATGGCGCCGCATATCGAAGCCATGCGTGAGTCTATTACAGAAGACCTTAACTGCGCACTAAACCAAGTAAACGTTAAAGCAACGACTACAGAAAAGCTTGGTTTCGAAGGCCGTAAAGAAGGCATATCTGTGCACGCTGTTGCCTTGCTAATGACTATTAAATAATTTGAAAAGATTAGAGAAACATTATGTGGAATTTTGACTGGCCTAAAGCCTACCCTGAAACACATGCTCACGGCATGTTAAAACTTAATCCGGAAGATTTTCAGGTAAGCGAAATTCCTTTGATGTCACCTTGTGGTGAAGGCGAACACATCTACCTTCATATTAAAAAACGCGAAGTGAATACCCACTGGGTTGCCCGTTTGCTGTCTGAGAAATTCGGTGTTAAAGAACATGATGTGAGCTATGCGGGGCAAAAAGATCGTTACGCTGTGACGACACAATGGTTCAGTATTTATGCACCTAAAATTGAAAAGGTTTTAGAGTCGCGTCCTTTTCCTGAAGAAGATATAGAAATACTCGTGCAAACTCGTCATAGCAAAAAATTACGCCGTGGTGATCTAATCGGCAACCGTTTTAATATTGTACTGCGTGATATTAAGCCTGCGGAAAATTCTGACTTGTTACAAAATAATGATGCTGTTTATTTGCAGCAAGCGGTCGAAGATAACCTACAAAAGATTAAACTAAACGGTGTACCCAATTATTTTGGTCTACAACGCTTTGGTCGTGGGGGCGGTAATATGGATCAGGCTTTGGCCATGTTGACAGGCCAACGTCGTGAAAAAAATCGTCAAAAGAAAGGTATTTATTTATCCTCCGCGCGTTCTTACATCTTTAATCAAGTCTTAGCTGCTCGAATTAATAAAGGCCTCTGGGGTAAATCATTGGCCGGTGATATTGATATATCGATTAACGAGACTCAAGATGCCAACAAGACCACTGCACCTATGTGGGGTCGAGGACGCTTAAACTCCGAATCAGAAACCTTAGCGCTTGAGCAGGCTATTGCAGAACCTTTAAAAGACCTATGCAACGGCATGGAACACGCTGGCTTAAACCAAGAACGCCGCCAAATAGTATCGAATATTGAGCATATGCAATGGCAGTGGCTCGAGGGAGCTCACTCCTGTGATCTGAGCATTAGCTTTGCATTAGCTTCAGGTCATTACGCAACCTCTGTATTACACGAGTTTATTCAAGTAACAGAACCTGATCGCTATGAAGATAAACCTTTTGTTTATAATGCAAGTGAATCTATAAGTTCACCTTTAAGCGAGACTAACATTGAAAAAAAAATTAAAGGAAAGGACGAATAATGGCATTCCTCTTATCTAATGATGACGGAGCTCACGCTCCTGGTCTGGCTCAACTGACACTCTCTCTGAAGGAGGCGGGCTATGAATGCCATGTCATCGCCCCTGATCGTGATTGCAGTGGTGTTTCCAATTCATTAACCCTTGATCGTCCTTTGCACCCTTTGCACCTCGATAATGGCTTTATTGCTATTAATGGCACCCCTACAGATTGTGTGCACCTTGGTTTGAATGCCCTATACCGCAGTGAAGAATTTGCCATTGAGCGTGTCATCGCTGGCATTAACTCAGGAGCCAACCTTGGTGACGATGTGATTTACTCTGGTACCGTTGCGGCGGCTATGGAAGGGCGTTTTTTAGATAAAGCCCCTATTGCAATCTCCTTGGTGGGTAAAACACACTTTGCCACAGCGGCTAAAGTATTAGTTATTTTACTGCCACAAATAGAAGCCTTAGTGCTACCCGAACGAACGCTTATTAATATCAATGTGCCAGATGTTCCCTTTGAACAATTGAAAGGGATTGAGATTACCCGCTTAGGCCATAGATCTCGTTCTGATAATCCTGTGTTGACAACTAATCCTCGTGGTAAAGAATGTTATTGGATATCGGCTGCAGGGGAAGGCACAGATGCAGGCGAAGGCACAGATTTTCATGCTATTGAGCAAGGAAAAGTGAGTATTACGCCAATTCAAGCAGATATGACTCATAAAAATGCATTAGAATGCTTAACCCCGTTAACGGGTATTTAATAACCCTCGACTAAATAAAACAGTAGATAGCGGATAATTTTACAAGGATCAACAGGTGAATGATCAGCAACTATTTGGCATAGGGATGACGTCTCAGCGCACTCGTAATCGCTTAATACAGAGATTGCGCGAACGAGGCATTGAAAATCAACAAGTATTAGATGTGATGGCTTCAACCCCGCGCCATATATTTATTGATGAAGCATTAGCGCATCGTGCTTACGAAGATACTTCTTTGCCCATTGGTAATGGACAAACGATTAGTCAGCCTTATATCGTTGCCAAAATGACCGAACTGCTATTGGCTGCAGGTCCACTGAATAATGTACTTGAAGTGGGCACCGGTTCAGGTTATCAAACAGCCATCTTGGCCCCCTTGGTAAAAAGACTTTATAGTGTCGAGCGTATTGAGCCTTTATTGAACAAAGCACGACAACGAATTCGCCAGTTAAAGCTGAAAAATGTTAGCTTTAAACTTTCTGATGGCCAATGGGGGTGGGAGCAGTCCGGTCCTTATGACGGTATTATTGCTGCGGCCTCGCCTGAAATAATCCCGCAAGGGCTGCTCGATCAAATGACTGAGGGCGGGCGAATGATTTTACCGGTGGGTGGCGACAAACAATCTTTGGTATTAGTAACTCGTACCGGTGATAAGTGGCAGCGACAAGTATTAGAAGAAGTGAATTTCGTGCCTTTTCTGACTGGGATTAAAAAATCTTAAACAGCTGGCTATGATCGTGTTTAATTAATCGATGAAAAACCTGCAATCTGCAGGTTTTTTTTTAGCACAGGCTCTGTGCTTAAAGAGAGTAAGGAATACATTTGAAATATTTATGGTTGTATTTAAAGGGCATTGCCATGGGCAGTGCCGATGTTGTGCCAGGCGTTTCTGGAGGCACCATTGCCTTTATTACCGGAATTTATACCGAACTATTAGATTCTATTAAATCCGTTAATATAAGCGCGCTAGTCACATTATATAAGCAAGGCCCGAAAGCTGCTTGGCAAGCTATTAATGGTACTTTCCTGCTGGTATTACTGTTAGGTATTTTGAGTGCCATCTTGACGTTAGCAAAAGTCATTCATTACCTGTTAGATCAGCACACGATTTTATTATGGTCTTTTTTCTTTGGTTTGATCCTCGCTTCAAGTCTGCACATAGGCAGACAAATCAAGCAGTGGCATAATGTTACCTTTGCCACGCTGATAATGGGTGCACTCTGTGCGGGCTTTATTAGCATTGCCAGCCCGTCTAGTATTGACGCTAACTACCTCAATATATTCTTTGCTGGCAGTATTGCTATTTGCGCGATGATTTTACCAGGTATTTCCGGCAGCTTTATTCTCTTATTAATGGGCTTGTATGCTCCTGTATTAGCCGCAGTGAAAGGAATGCAGTTAGATATTATGTCGATTTTCGCACTTGGAGCTGTTATTGGCTTGATGTTATTTTCACGTTTATTAAGCTGGTTGCTGCATCATTATCAGGATTTGATGTTCAGTTTATTGACTGGTTTTATGCTGGGGGCACTGTTAAAAGTATGGCCTTGGAAAGAAACCATTAGCTATCGACTTAACAGTAATGGGCTTGAAGTTCCCTTTGAACAGCTCAATCGCTTGCCTGAATGGGTAAATAGTGACCAGATAATATTGGCTTTTTTTATGTCTTGTGTAGGATTTTCTTGTGTTTTCTTGTTAGAAAAAGTTTCTAATCATCAAAACAAGGATTGAAAAAGACATCATTTGAGAATGTGTCCTCCACATGTTGGAAAGACTTACCTCATAGTAGACGCTGAGTGTCGGGATGCCAGTCTTAATTGCAAAAGAAAGACGATTTTCTAGGTCTTTTTTAGATTAAAAAAGAATATAAAAAAGTGTTTTAATGGTATTTTATTAAAACAATACATGCATTTTTAAAAAGCATAAAGCTGTCATTTATATGTGTCAAAAAAATAACTTTCGAAACCAAATGTTTCAGACTGCAACTTATGTATCAATCATCGCCATTTGTGTAGTTATGACAGGTTGTCTCAGTAGCCGCGAATTCATATCAACTGAAGAGAAGTTCAGTGAAAGCAAAAAAACGACAGGTTTTCATCGAGTGGAAAAAGGTGACACTTTGTTCTCCATTGCATGGACATATGGGTGGGATTACCACGAGTTAGCCAACACTAACTCAATCGTAAAACCATATACCATTTATGTGGGACAAAAAATTGACATAGTGAATCCTCCCCTAGTTAAAAAATCATCAATTGTTAGCAGTGCCGGAAAAACGTCGAAATGGAAGCCAAAGAAGGAAAAACCTACTGCTAGTCGAGTTGAACCTCGTCAAAATACGACAGTTAACCCCTTGTTAGGTACTCAAAAAGGTTGGAAATGGCCTGCAAAAGGCAAGGTTATTGGGCGCTTTTTAGCTAATGATTCACAAAACAAGGGTATTGATATCGCCGGTGAATTGGGGGAATCTGTAAGTGCAGGTGCGTCAGGGACGGTCGTTTATGCAGGTAAAGGACTTCGTGGTTATGGCAATTTAGTGATCATAAAGCACGATTCAAAATTCCTTAGTGCATACGCCCACACCAGTCGCATTCTGGTCCGCGAGAAAGAAAAAATTAAAGCGGGGCAGATAATTGCCGAAATAGGATCTACTGGGACGAATCGAGTGAAACTCCACTTTGAGATTCGTCGAAATGGTAGACCAGTTGACCCTCTTCAGTTTCTGCCGAAACGGCGCGCTGGAGGTGGGTAGGTTTAATCAAACGTTTTGGTATGAAATCTGAGTCATAACAGAAACAACCAGAACGAAATAAAAAAGGCGGGACGAGATATGGCAGCTCAACAGGAAATCAGTGCAGAAACCTTCGATGACGTAATTGAAGCACCGACTAAAGCGAAAGCAAAAAAATCAGCAGCGCCCTTAGCACGAACAAGCAAGGCTCCGCAGGAACGATTTATCGCCGAGCCGAGTGCCGCCAAAGCCTTAGATGCCACGCAACTTTATTTAAATGAAATTGGCTTTTCGCCACTTTTATCTCCAGAAGAAGAAGTACACTTTGCTCGTCTAGCCCGTAAAGGGGACGAAAAAGGTCGGAAGCGAATGATTGAAAGTAACTTACGCTTAGTTGTGAAAATTTCACGCCGTTACGTCAATCGTGGTTTATCGCTATTGGACTTGATTGAAGAGGGCAACTTAGGCTTGATTCGAGCCGTAGAAAAATTTGATCCTGAGCGTGGTTTCCGTTTTTCTACCTATGCTACTTGGTGGATTCGTCAGACGATTGAACGTGCCATTATGAACCAAACTCGCACTATTCGTTTACCAATTCACGTTGTTAAAGAACTCAATGTCTATTTACGTGCGGCGCGTGAGCTAGCACAAAAGCTGGATCATGAACCTTCAGCGGAAGAAATTGCAGACCTGTTAGAGCGACCTGTTGCCGATGTTAAGCGCATGCTAGCGTTAAATGAGCGTGTGACTTCTGTCGATACACCGCTGGGTCCAAATTCTGATAAATGCTTATTGGATACCGTTGCAGACGATCGCAGCGCAGACCCTTGTACCACGCTTCAAAATAATGATATCACTGGTAGCCTCTTCAATTGGCTTGATGAGCTAACTGAGAAGCAGCGAGAAGTCGTTTCCCGTCGTTTTGGCCTTAGGGGATATGAAACTAGCACTTTAGAAGAAGTGGGTCGTGAGATTGGTTTGACGCGCGAACGTGTGCGTCAGATTCAAGTTGAAGCATTAAAACGTTTACGTGAAATTATGGAAGGCCAAGGGCTGAATGCGAGTACCATTTTTGGTGATGCATAGGCATTAAATGAGCGTGCTAAAGGGGCTACAGGAAGTAGCCCTTTTTTATGCGTCTAACCCTAGGGAGAGGGAAGCTTCAGGGAGAGGAAAGCTTTAGGGTAAAGAAAGGCGCTCAGTAATAATGACGGTCAAACTACTGTTCTAAGTACTGCAACTTATCCGGTACGCCATCCCAGTCTTCAGCATCGGCTGTTTTATCTTTCATTTCAGTAATATTGTTATCACGCCACTTTTCAGACAACTCAACGTTCAATTCGATAAACTGCTGCTGGTCAGCGGGCACTTCATCTTCAGAGAAAATAGCTTCTGCTGGGCATTCAGGCTCACACAGTGCGCAATCAATACATTCATCTGGATCAATAACCAAGAAGTTTGGGCCTTCATAGAAACAGTCTACTGGGCATACTTCAACACAATCGGTGTACTTACATTTAATACAGTTATCAGTTACTACAAAAGTCATTGCAGTCGAACTCCTCATCTCATTGGGTAGTGCCCATCACGGTGGCGTCATTCTAGTGATGACGCTCAAATACCGCAAGGTTATAAATTGAATAAACTTATATCATTAATTGCTATTGATATGCAGTTACTTGCATATTCGGTGTCTTGTTTAGCTCAACATGGATTTAAGTCGATAAATTTCTTCCAAAGCTTGTCTCGGTGTTAAGTCATCTACGGTAAGTTCAGCAATGGCTAACTCAATAACAGAAGGCCCTTGAGTGAACATATCTGATTGCATAGGACTTGCGCTTACGACCGACGGTTTATGAAAACTATCTTTTTCTAATAAGTGCAGTTTATCTTTTGCCTGCTGAATAACTATTTTAGGCACCCCTGCAAGTTGTGCAACTTGCAAACCATAACTTTGGCTAGCGGGGCCGGACTCGACGTTGTGCAAAAAGATAATACGATCATCATGCTCAGTGGCGGTTAGGTGGACGTTCACTACATTATTAATTTGCTCAGGTAAGGTCGTCATTTCAAAATAATGCGTCGCGAATAACGTTAACGCGTGCACTTCATTGGCTAAATGCACCGCGGCGGCCCAAGCCAGTGATAAACCATCAAAGGTACTTGTGCCACGGCCCACTTCATCCATTAGAACCAAACTGTTCGGCGTAGCGTTATGCAAAATATTAGCGGTTTCGGTCATTTCAACCATAAAGGTGGAGCGGCCGCCGGCTAAATCATCAGCTGAGCCCATACGGGTAAATATTCTGTCTACAGGTCCAATGATCGCATGGTCGGCAGGAACGTAGCTGCCAATGTGAGCCAATAATACGATGAGTGCATTTTGGCGCATGTAGGTCGATTTACCGCCCATGTTTGGGCCAGTAATAATCAGCATGTCGTGCGCTGAATTGAGTTCTAAATCGTTAGCAACAAAAGGATCTTCCAGAATCTCTTCCACTACCGGATGACGACCTGCGACAATTTCGATACCGCGCTCAGCAATCAACTTGGGTGGAGTAAAACGCAAGGTACTGGCACGTTCCGCTAGGTTGATCAGTACATCTAATTCAGCCAATCCGGTTGCGGTATCTTGCAATGTAAAAAGGTCTTCTGCCAAGTGCACAACTAACTGCTCGTATAGATGCTTTTCACGAGACAGAGAGCGGCTCTTGGCACTTAACGCTTTATCTTCAAATTCTTTTAGTTCAGGTGTGATAAAACGTTCGGCATTTTTAAGAGTTTGACGACGCACGTATTCAACCGGAGCCGCTGCAGACTGTGCTTTACTTATTTCGATGAAGTAGCCGTGAACACGGTTGTAGCCGACTTTTAAAGTCGAAATCCCCGTCTTTTCTTTTTCGCGTTGTTCTATTTCAAGTAAATAATCCCCCGCGTTTTTGCTGATGCCTCTAAGCTCATCTAACTCTTCATCATAACCTTGGGCTATAACACCACCATCGCGGATAATGACAGGAGGATTATCAATAATGGCTTTTTGTAGCATCTCAACCCATTGCGGATACTGTTTAATTAACGCAGACAGTTCTTTAGCACGATCCGCGTTCAAGCTGGTTAACAGTGTTTGTAATTCTGGTAAGCGTGCCAAGGCATCGCGCAGGCGTGCTAAATCTCTTGGGCGGGCTGAACCTAGGGCAATGCGTGAAAGAATTCGTTCAATATCACCGATGCCTTTTAATTGCTGATGTAAAGGCTCCCAGTGGTAATCGTCAATGGCTTCTGTGATTAACTGCTGGCGCTCATCAAGAATATTTCGATTGCGAATAGGGCGATTCAACCAGCGACGTAATAAACGACTACCCATGGAAGTGGCAGTTCTGTCCATGACCCAAGCTAAGGTATGTTCACTACCTCCTAGTTGGTTGATATCTATTTCAAGGTTTTTGCGACTGGCAGGATCTATGATAATGGCATCATCTGGCTGCTCTATTAACAACGTACGAACATGAGGCAGTCCAGTGCGCTGAGTATCTTGCGCATACTGTAAAAGAGCACCGGCTGCTTGAACCGCAACGATTAAATGCTCACAGCCAAAACCGCGTAAATCTTTGGTTTTCAGTTGGGTCGTTAATAAACGAAAAGCGGTATCCGATTCAAAATGCCAAGGCGCTTGGGACTTGGCCCCGGGTCGATGAGTAAGAGCTTCAGGAAATGCTTGATCTTCGTTATATAAAAGCTCAGCGGGTTTGATACGCTCGAGTTCGGCTAATAAAGAATCTTCATTGGAGACTTCCATTACCACAAAACGGCCAGAGCTAATATCCAGCATGGCGATGCCATAAATGTCTTCTTTATTCCGTTTTTGTTTATTGACCGCCACTAACAAATTATCGCGACGCTCATCTAAAAAGGCTTCATCCGTTAAAGTACCTGGGGTAATGATGCGAACGACCTTACGTTCAACTGGACCTTTTGAGGTAGCAGGATCGCCGATTTGTTCTGCAATACCGACTGAAACGCCTTGGCGTACTAATTTTCCGATATAGGCTTCGGCAGCATGATAAGGAATCCCAGCCATAGGGATAGGTTCACCACCACTGTGGCCACGAGCCGTAAGGGTGATGTCTAGTAAGCGGGAAGCGTTGCGGGCATCATCATAAAACAGCTCATAAAAATCTCCCATGCGGTAGAACAACATAATCTCAGGGATTTCTGCTTTGAGGCGGAAGTATTGTTGCATCATAGGGGTGTGTGTCGCTGCTGCTTTACTCATATCCGCGCCGAAATCCTTAATCTAACTATTAAAAACATCATTGTAAGTGATTGCGATGCAATTGAACAAAGCATCTGTGTAATGTCGTTCAGTACAGATATTACAAATGACAACTTCAATACTAAAAATTACTGTATTAATGATGAAATAGTACTGGGTATAATACTGTATATATTGTCTTAATCCTACTGAATTTCAAGCTTTAAAAAAATACATGTGACCTTGAGATGCCCTATACATGGGGTTTGTAGAGTAGTTGATTGTTTTTTGTGTAGAAAAACAAAATAATGACTTGGCCAATCAACTAAGCTATGCTTAAATACTGGTTAAATCTACAGTAAAACAAACGATGATTAGAATGAACTGATCATCCAGACTTATTTAAAGGAACGTCACAATGGATGCAAATAAGCAAAAAGCACTTGATGCGGCACTAAGCCAGATTGAACGCCAGTTTGGTAAGGGCTCCATTATGAAGATGGGTGATCAACCGCGTGAAGCAATTCCGTCGGTATCAACGGGTTCTTTGACTTTGGATGTTGCTCTTGGCATAGGTGGTTTACCTTACGGACGTATCGTAGAAATTTATGGTCCAGAGAGCTCAGGTAAAACAACGCTTTGCCTATCCGTTATGGCGCAAGCACAAAAGCAAGGCAAAACCGTTGCTATTGTTGATGCTGAACACGCTCTTGATCCTTTGTATGCAGAAAAGCTAGGTATAAATCTTGATACTTTGTTAGTCTCGCAACCTGATACTGGTGAGCAGGGCTTAGAGATTACCGATAGCCTAGTACGTTCTGGTGCGGTCGATGTAATTGTTATTGACTCGGTTGCAGCGCTCACACCTAAGGCTGAAATTGAAGGCGATATGGGTGATCACCATGTTGGTTTACAGGCTCGATTAATGTCTCAGGCATTACGAAAAATGACAGCCAACGTTAAGAATGCCAATTGTTTGGTGATTTTTATTAACCAAATTCGTATGAAAATTGGTGTGATGTTTGGTAATCCTGAAACAACAACGGGTGGTAACGCCCTGAAGTTTTATTCGTCAGTACGTCTGGATATTCGTCGTACGGGTGCAGTGAAGCAGGGCGATGAAGTAACCGGCAACGAAACTCGTGTTAAAGTTGTCAAAAATAAGGTGGCTCCTCCTTTCAGACAAGCTGAATTCCAAATCTTATACGGTGAAGGTATTTACCACATGGGTGAAGTCGTTGATTTGGGTGTGAAGTGCGATTTGATTGATAAATCAGGTGCTTGGTATGCTTATCAGGGCGATAAAATAGGTCAAGGCAAAGCCAATGCTGCAAAGTACTTGTCTGAAAACCCTGCCATTGCGGAAGAAATAGAAAAAGAAATTCGTAAGCAGTTAATGACGAGCCAATTACCAGAAGAAGCTGAAAAGGCAGAAAAGTCTGAAAAAGTTGAAAAGACTGAAAAAGCTGAAAAAGCTGAAAAAGCTGAAAAAGCTGAAAAAGTTAAAGCCGTCAAAGCAAAAATTGAGTCGTAAAATTCACAATGTATAAAAAATCTTCAGGGTTTTCTAAGCCAGCAGAACTCTCTGAAAGTGAATTACGCGTGGCAGCAATCAACTTGCTGTCACGTCGTGAATATTCCAGCCATGAGCTTTATCAAAAGCTTGTCTCTCGCACTTCTAACAAAATTCTTTTATTACAATTACTCGATCAGCTAATTGAATCAGGCTATCAAAGTGATCAGCGTTTTATGGAATCCTATTTACGTTCTCGTATCAATCGTGGATTAGGTTGGGTGCGTATAGAGCGTGAGCTGAAAGAAAAAGGTATAGATCAGGATCTTATCGAGCAAAGTGTACAAAAGGATATCGATTGGTTTGAGTTAGCCTATGACTGTGGTTTAAGGAAATTTCATTCTCTGGATCTTAGTAATTATAAAGAAAAACAAAAAGCATTTCGTTACTTGGCGTATCGAGGATTTTCTATGGATCAAATACATTTCGCTATAGAGCATTACTTAGAGGTACAAAAAACATAGAATATTTGGTTATATAAAATCAATTTTTTAGAATATTAACTAATAATATCTTTCAAACCTTCATTCCCCCTCAATGCTGTCGTCAAAGCCCATTGACAGATTAGTAAGTTAAAACCAACATCACAATAATAAAATTTTAAAGAACAGTTGGTCAGAACTCTGTTGCAAGTATGTCAACCTTCGCACAGATTTATATTAATAAGCGCCACTGTTACATTATTTATGGGGGGAGGTTATGCCTGTTTTTCCACAAGTGGCTATGCCCTTTGTTCTTGTGCTGTATGAGTTTTGGTTGGATTGTGATGTTTCCAAGCAAATACTGGATAATATTTTGGGCATCGATATTACAACGCAAGGTAAAGGAAAGTTTGGTATTTCGAGTCATAAAATGACGAAGCTGCACCAAGCTGCGGTTGAGAGTGCTGAAGATCCCGCTTTGGGAATACGTTTAGGCCAACATATCGCTAAATCTAATGTAATTATTGCCAATATGTTAATCAAATCACAAACTCTGGCAGTGGGTCTAGACGCGTTGATGGCTCATTCTAAAGTAATATCTGAATCTGGTTGGTTTGAATTAACGGATGTTGATGCTGGTATGGTGCGCTTATCTTTTGCACCCAGTGAGGGCGTTGTTATGAACAGTTATCAAAAGGATATGATTTTTGCTGCAGTTCAAGATTATTTTCTCAGCGTATTCTCTGATGCTGACGAATACATTAAATATTTTTTTGATGTCAACCGCGTAAGCGGTTTAGAGCATGAAGAATTGCTAGGATGTTCTATTCAAAAAGCGAATGATACTTATATAGAAATATCTAAATCCCTACTTGCTAGAGAAAACCCTCGTGCTAATAGATTATTGTTCGATAAAAATCTTATAGTAGTCAATAAAATCATTGCAAGAAGAAAGCAAAGACTGGATCTGTATCTTGAAGTAAGAACTGAAATTAAGCGTTGCTTATTACAGCACAAAGCATCACAGGAGCATGTTGCGCAACAATTAAACTTAACCATTAGAAACTTACAGCGTCGGTTAAAGGAGGTGGGTGTGACATACCAAGCCATTTTAGACGATAGTCGTGAGGCATTAGCATTAAATTTGATCAAGAATTTAGATATACCCTTGTATGAAATTTCTTTTCTCGTCGGTTTCACCGAACCCAGCGCATTTTATAAGGCGTTTCGTCGCTGGACAGGAAAACGCCCTGGGGATTACCGCCAGGACGTCATGCAACAGGCAGATCAGCTTGTTATAAATGATAGCGCTATTGTTTAATATTAGTGCAGTTTTAAGCGTGGGCGGATCACTTTATTGATGTGTCCAACTAGGGATAATAATAATGTATGAGCATAACCGTGCAGCGCAACTTGATGCATACGATAAAGCGATACGTAGACAATGCGCGCCAAGCGTCCCTCGATCATAATCGATCCCTTGCTTAAATTACCCATTAAACTGCCTACGGTACTATAACGGCTCAATGATACGAGGGAGCCTCTGTCGTGATATATAAAGTCAGGTGCGGGTTTTCCAGCTTGCAGTGCGGTCAATACTTTTAATAAGTGACTCGCTTGCTGGTGGGCCGCTTGAGCGCGTGGTGGAACCGCTTTACCATCAGCTTGCAATAAAAACGCACAATCACCAATAGCAAAAATATTATGATCGAGAGTAGTTTGTAAACTGGATTTTACTACCAGTTGATTGACTCGATTAGTTTCAAGTCCTCCAATATTTGCTAAAAAATCTGGTGCTTTAATCCCTGCCGCCCACACTTTTAATTTGGCTTTGATTACATCTCCCTCTTTAGTTATAAAGCCTTCTTCAGTGATTTCTGTAATCATGGTATCAGTTAAAACATTAACGCCAAGCTTTTCTAGCTCACGCTTAGCGGCACTTGAAATTCGCTCTGGCAAGGCGGGTAGAATCTGAGGCCCCGCTTCGACTAATGAAACTTTAAGTTTATCTATATTAAACTGACTCATACCATAACTGGCTAAAGCTTCTGTCGTATTGTATAGCTCAGCAGACAGTTCAACCCCTGTTGCCCCTGCACCGACAATCGCGATACTGAGCTCTTCTGGATTATTGTTGCCATTGGCTTTAATAAACTGATTTAATAATTTTTGATGAAAAATTTCTGCTTGCTGACGAGCATCTAAAAAGTGGCAATGCTCAGCGGCGCCTTTGGTACCAAAATCATTGGTTACACTGCCTAGTGCTATTACCAACTGTCCATATTCAAGCTGACGCTGCGGAAGAATTTCTTCGTCTTCGTCAAAAACAGCCGCTAATTCGATCGTTTTTTTCTCACGGTTGAGGTCTTGCATTCTGCCAACATGGAAATTAAATCCATGTTTTTTGCCATGGGCTTGATAATTTAGCTCATCGATCCCTGAGTCCAAGGCGCCTGTTGCAACCTCGTGCAGAAGTGGTTTCCATAAGTGAGTATGGTTGGCATCCACTAAATGAATTTCTGCTTCTCCTTTTTTACCCCACTTATGACCTAGCTGGGTTGCGAGCTCTAAGCCGCCCGCACCGCCGCCAATAATGACTATTTTGTGCACGATTAAACCCTATGAAAGATTGTATTAGAGCTATTGTATCCGACAAATTGGCTACGGTACGGCACAAAAACAGATTATTTTTTCTTAAATAAGTGTAGAGCAGTTTTAATATACTTATAAACCTCTGCTACTGAGACTAGTTTTGACTGAATTGCCTTGATGAAATTACGCCATATACATGTCGATTGAGTAATATTGTGATTTATATATTGTATAAGACCCTCGGTATCAAAGGCATGAGTGCTTGTTTAGCGAAAGAAAGATTTTAAATTTGAATCTCTAGTTTTGAATAAACAAAAGGTTACTCAATAATGCATATTTTATGAAAATTGATCGTTGAAAACATTCATTTTTGTTGAAAATAACCCAGATATTGTCTAGTTTTAGTTAAATTCTGGCTTCCTAGATTTGCCTTATTGAGGGTATGGATATATATTTATTACTTAGAACACTAAGTAATAAGAAGATGATGAACTATAAATTAGAAGTCAAGAATCTATATAAAGTGTTTGGCAACAAGCCTAAAAAAGCTATCAAAATGCTTGAGTCTGGCGCCACGAAAGACACTATTTTCAGCCAAACAGGCATGACAGTTGGTGTACAAAATGCTTCTTTGCAAATCGAAGAAGGCGAGATTTTCGTAATAATGGGGTTGTCGGGTTCGGGTAAGTCGACACTTGTGAGGCTGTTGAATCGTTTAATTGAGCCCACCCTTGGACAGGTATTGATTGATGGTGAAGACATCACTCATCTTGATAAAGCCCGCTTAAGAGCCATTAGACGAGATAAAGTCAGCATGGTCTTCCAATCTTTCGCCTTGCTGCCTCATTTAACAGTTCTAGAGAATGCTGCATTTGGTTTAGAATTGAGTGGCGAGCCGAAAAACATACGTCATGAAAAAGCGATGAAAGCGCTAGAGCAAGTAGGTCTTCAAACCAACGCAACAAGTTATCCCGACGAGTTATCGGGTGGTATGCAGCAGCGTGTTGGTCTTGCTAGAGCCTTGACGAATGACCCGGATATTCTATTAATGGATGAAGCTTTCTCCGCCTTGGACCCTCTCATCAGGGCTGAAATGCAAGATGAGCTAGTAAACCTTCAAAAAGCCCATCGGCGAACCATTATTTTTATATCTCATGATTTGGACGAAGCTATGCGCATCGGCGATCGTATCGCTATTATGCAAGGTGGAGAAGTTATTCAAGTAGGCAAGCCAGATGAAATACTTCAGGACCCAGAGAATGATTATGTTCAGTCCTTTTTCAAAGGTGTCGATGTTAGTAACGTATTTAGTGCCGGTGATATTGCGATGCAAAGTGATGTAACGGTAATTAAGCAAGCAGCCGATACCGATCTTTCTCAGGCTCTTCTCGACTTGAATACTGCTGAATCAACTTATGCTTATGTGACTGATGAAGATGATAGTTTGCGAGGTGTACTGTTGACGGAAGATCTACCAGAGAATTTATCTGAACAAAGCCAGCTCGAAGGCGCTTTTCTCGATATTGACTCCATTACTGACACTACGCAGATAAATGAAGTGATTGGGCAGGTGGCGGCCTCTCCTTGTCCTGTGCCAGTGGTTGACAAAGACAATAAATATCAAGGGGTAATTAGTCAGAGCTTACTGCTAGAAACATTAGATCGGGAGTCCAAAGAATGAGTGAACAAGCTAGTAACCCTTGGGGCACGCCTGAAGCAGCAGATACTGAACTATTATCCAGCTTATCTGCGGGTGTTGAAGAGCAGGTGCCACTGTCTTTAAGTGATCCATTTGCACATGATTGGATACCTCTACAAGAGTGGGTAGAAACTTTCGTATCCTGGATGGTTCTCCATTTCAGACCTATTTTCTCCGCTATCAAAACCCCCATTGATACAACCCTGCAAGCCATTGAAACCGTGCTCCAAAGTGTTTCGCCATTAATTATGATTTTGCTATTCGGTTTACTTGCTTGGCAGCTCGTGGGCAAACGGTTAGGGCTGATGACAGCGCTTGGCTTACTATTTGTGGGTGCTATTGGGGTGTGGCAAGAATCAATGACAACACTTTCATTGGTCTTAACATCGGTGCTCTTTTGTATGTTGATTGGTATACCTACAGGCATCTTTATGGCGCGAAGTGATCGCAGTCAGCGTGTTATAAGGCCCATATTGGACACAATGCAAACAACGCCCGCGTTTGTTTACCTAGTGCCTATTGTAATGCTGTTCGGCATTGGTAATGTACCAGGGGTTATCGTAACTATTATTTTTGCGGTCGCGCCAGTCATTCGCCTAACCAACTTAGGTATTCGCCAAGTGCCTAGTGACCTCATTGAAGCTGCCCAAGCATTTGGTGCAAGCGAACGACAAATGCTGTTTAAAGTTCAGCTTCCTTTAGCCATGCCAACAATCATGGCCGGTGTAAATCAAACGTTGATGTTGAGCTTATCGATGGTGGTTATTGCTTCTATGATCTCTGTTGGCGGCCTTGGTTTAATGGTGCTGCGAGGAATTGGTCGATTGGATATTGGTCTTGCAACAGTAGGCGGTATTGGTATCGTGATCTTAGCAATTATCTTAGATCGTATGACGCAGTCATTAGGTCGATCAAGTCGTGAAAAAGGCGCTGGCCCATGGTATTCGAAAGGTCCAGTAGGATTTATTGTGAGTTTAAAAACGAAACTTACCAGCAGCACAGATGCATCGAATTCAAAGGTTTAATACGTAAATTCATTCATAACAATAAAACCATAAAAAGAGGGAATTATGAGAAAACTATTCAGCGCACTCATCGCAACGTCATTACTAATGACGGTCAACTTAAGCTACGCCAATGAAAAACCAGGAGAAGGTATCGAGGTGCTACCATTGCACAGCACGATATCTGAAGAAGCCTTTCAAACCATGGTACTTAATGAAGCTTTGCGTCAGCTTGGTTATGATGTAAAGGAAATTAAACAAGTCGACTACAGCACGGCTTACACGGCCATTTCTAATGGTGATGCGACCTTTATGCCAGTAAATTGGTTTCCATTGCATAATTCTATGTATGCCAATGCGGGTGGAGATGACGTCTTTTATCGCGGAGGAGCTTATATAGAAGGCGCTGTGCAGGGTTATCTGATCGATAAGAAAACCGCCGACAAATACAATATTACTAGCATTGATCAATTCAAGGACGCAAAAATTGCTAAGTTGTTTGATACCAATAATGATGGCACAGCAGACTTAACGGGTTGTCAGGCTGGTTGGGGTTGTGAAGGTGTTATCGAACATCAACTAGATACGTTTAAACTACGTGATCGAATCAACCATAATCAAGGCCAGTATGCTGCGATTATTGCAGATACCATTGTTCGTTATAACGAAGGGCAGTCTATTTTCTATTACACTTGGACGCCATACTGGGTATCAGGAAAATTAGTTCCAGGTAAAGATGTTGTTTGGTTAGAAGTACCTTATTCCGCTAATCCGAACGGTACAGATACCGCTTTACCGAATGGTAAAAACTATGGCTTTGAAATCAACAGCCAACGTATCGTTGCCAATAAGGAATTTGCTAGCAATAACCCTGCAGCCGCCAAATTATTTGAAGTAGCTAAGCTACCCATTAATGATGTGAGTGCTGAAAATATGTTGATCGCTGATGGTGAAGATTCGCAACAACAAATTCGTCAACATGCTTTGAACTGGATTAAAATGAACCAAGTAGCGTTTAACGGATGGCTCACAGCCGCTCGCAACGCAGCAGAATAAAACGATAGTTTAACGCCTCTCCTTAATCGGGGAGAGGCTTTAGATTAAAAATCGCCATACTGACAGACAATTCAAATCATCTACCTGCTGTTCCTCTCTTTAGCTTCCTTACTGATTAGTATATTTATAGCTGAAAAGTCAGTTACCCAATCTTGATATCTCAAAGCAAAGCGACTTCATCGAGATAGTTTTTTTTGACATCTACTTATTCCTATCGAGGCAAGCTATAATTACGCCCAAATATTTTTACCCAGCTGTATTGCCAGTATTTAATCCAGTATTAATGGACCCGTGTTAACTATGAAAAGCTCTGATATTCGCCAAGCGTTCTTGAATTACTTCAATTCTAAAGGACACGAAATTGTTGCCTCTAGCCCTTTGATTCCGGGCAATGATCCAACGTTATTATTTACCAACGCGGGTATGGTTCAGTTTAAAGACGTATTTCTAGGCCTAGATGATCGCAGTTATACTCGCGCAACTTCTTCACAGCGCTGTGTGCGTGCCGGCGGTAAGCATAATGATTTAGAGAACGTCGGTTATACCGCCCGCCATCATACGTTTTTCGAAATGTTAGGAAATTTCAGTTTTGGGGATTATTTCAAGCAAGATGCAATTAATTTTGCTTGGGAATTCTTAACCTCTAAAGAGTGGATGGATATACCCGAAGACAAGTTACTAGTTACTGTTTATGCCGATGATAATGAAACCTATGATTTTTGGCATAAAGAGATGGGCTTAAGCGAAGATAAAATCATCCGTATTGGTGACAATAAAGGTGCAAAGTTTGCCTCAGATAATTTCTGGTCAATGGGTGATACTGGTCCTTGTGGGCCTTGTACAGAAATATTCTACGATCACGGCGAGCATATTTGGGGTGGTAAGCCCGGCACACCAGAAGAGGATGGTGATCGTTTCATCGAAATCTGGAATGTCGTATTTATGCAATTTAACCGTACTGAAGACGGTGTAATGCATCCTTTACCAAAGCCTTCGGTTGATACAGGTATGGGTCTTGAGCGTATTTCTGCCATCAAGCAAGGTGTGCATAGCAATTATGAAATCGATTTATTTCAAGCATTATTAAAAGCCGCAGCTGACGTTACTGGCTGCACAAATTTAGAAAATAAATCATTGCGCGTTATCGCCGATCATATCCGGTCAACCAGTTTTTTAATCGTAGACGGTGTTTATCCTTCTAATGAAGGTCGTGGTTACGTACTGCGTCGAATTATTCGTCGCGCCGTGCGTCATGGGCATATGTTGGGAGCGAAAATCGGTTTCTTCCACCAATTGGTCACCGCGCTGGTTGAGCAAATGGGTGAAGCCTATTCTGAGCTGGTTAAGCTTCAACCTCAAATTGAAAAAGTATTACGCTTAGAAGAAGAGCAGTTTGCCAAGACTCTTGATAAAGGCATGGGCATTTTAAATGATGCAATTAATACATTAGAAGGTGACACCATTCCTGGTGAAACGGTCTTTAAGCTTTACGATACGTTTGGTTTTCCTTTGGACTTAACTGCCGATGTTGCGCGTGAAAAGAACTTAAAAATTGATGAGGCGGGTTTTGACACCGCGATGGAGCATCAGCGAGCGACCGCGAGAGCGGCAGGCAACTTCAGTATGAAGGGCAGTGCAGCTCTTGAATTAGACGGTTCAACGGCTTTCTTAGGTTATAACAGTTTAAATAATCAAGGTGTGGTGCAGGCTTTATTTGTCGATGGCGAAAAAGTTGAAAGTATCTCTGCAAATATGGGTGCAGGAATCGAGGCACTAATCGTGTTAGATGAAACCGCTTTTTATGGTGAATCTGGTGGTCAGTCTGGGGACAGTGGTTTCTTAAAAGCAGACGGTGTAGTTTTTCAAGTTAAAAATACGGTCAAAGAAAGCGGTAACCACATTCATCAAGGCATTTTGGTGCAAGGTTCGGTTAAACCTGGTGACCCGCTTACTGCAGACGTTGATGCAGACAAGCGTGCCGCGATCACCTTGCATCACTCAGCAACACATATCTTGCATGCTGCATTGCGTAACCTACTCGGTGCGCACGTTGCGCAGAAGGGATCTTTGGTCACGTATGATAAATTGCGTTTCGATTTCTCTCACTTAGAAGCGTTGACGGCGGATGAAATTGCTACTATCGAAAATCGAGTAAATACTGAAATTCGTAATAATAGCGAAATTACGACGCGTTTAATGAATATCGACGATGCGAAAAATAGCGGGGCGATGGCTCTATTCGGCGAGAAATACGACGATGAAGTTCGTGTCTTGGCGATGGGAACTGGAGAAGGGGCTGAGCAGTTTTCAATTGAGTTATGTGGTGGTACTCACGCCAAGCGAACCGGCGATTTGGGTACTTTTAAAATTATATCTGAAGCCAGTGCCGCGGCAGGTGTGCGCCGCATTGAGGCTGTTACAGGTCAGCCGGCGTTGGATTTCATCTCTGCTGAAGAAGCAACCTTAAATAGCATTGCTCGTTCGGTAAAAGGCAGCAGCGACAACGTAGGTGAAAAAGTTGAGCTGGTTATCGCTAAGAATCGTCAACTAGAAAAGGAGCTGGAAGCATTAAAAGCGAAGCTGGCCAGTTCAGCAGGTTCTGATTTAGCTGCTCAGGCCATCGAAGGTAATGGTTTTAAAATATTGTCTGCGCGCATTGACGGCACCGATGTTGCCACCATGAAAATAACTTTGGACCAACTAAAAGATAAGTTAGGCTCCGCCGTTATAATGCTGGCCGCTGAAACCGAAGGTAAGGTCACATTGTTGGCGGGCGTTACAAAAGATCTTATCGGCAAGGTAAAGTCCGGTGATATCGTCAAAGAATGTGCGCCTTATGTTGATGGTCGTGGCGGTGGTAAGCCAGAAATGGCTCAGGCTGGTGGTAAAAACGCTGCAGGTATTCCGAAAGCATTAGAAGCATTTAAAGTGCTGGTAGAAAAACTATAAGGGCGTATGAATAGAGAAAATTAACCACTCTGAGTCGATAACCATAGGGTGATTAACTTTATTGTAATGAATGAAGAGAAAGGCGATTGATAATTAAGTTAATCGCCTTTTTTGTTTTAGCGTTCTAGTTTTTATTTAATAATAAACAAATTTAGTGTTTAATTAGGCCCCATTTTCTTTAGCTAGTTAGAATCATGGCGTTATACGTACAAAAGTACGGCGGTACTTCGGTAGGCACCGTCGAGCGCATCGAGCATGTCGCTGACAAAGTAAAGTCCTTCCATGATGCAGGACACCAAGTGGTGGTTGCTGTATCCGCAATGAGTGGTGAGACTAATCGTCTTATTGGTCTTGCCAATAGCATATCAGATGACCCTGATCCTCGAGAAATGGATGTATTGATATCAACCGGCGAACAAGTAACGATTGCTTTATTGGCAATGGCGTTAAAGAAACGTGGGGTGGGTGCCAAATCTTTTACCGGTTGGCAGGTGGGTATTAAAACTGATAGTTCACACATGAAAGCCAGAATCGAAGACATCGATACCGATGCTATGCGCAAGCAGTTAGATGCAGGCAACATTTGTATTGTGGCGGGCTTTCAAGGCGTTGACAGCGATAATAACATTACCACACTAGGTCGGGGTGGCTCTGATACTACCGGTGTTGCACTGGCGGCTGCGTTAAATGCTGATGAAGCACAGATCTATACTGATGTAGATGGCGTATACACTACTGATCCTCGGATAGTGCCTAATGCACGTCGCATGGAAAAAGTGACGTTTGAAGAAATGCTAGAGATGGCAAGTCTAGGTTCAAAAATACTACAGATCCGAGCAGTCGAATTTGCTGGGAAATATAAAGTACCTTTACGTGTACTTTCGACCTTTGATGATGGCCCTGGCACACTCATTACAATGGAGGAGAACAGCTCCGTGGAAAATCCAGTAATTTCCGGTATCGCCTTTAGTCGCGATGAAGCCAAAGTAACCGTTAAAGGCGTCCCTGATATTCCAGGTGTGGCTTCTAAGATACTGTGTCCGATAAGTGATGCAAATATTGAAGTTGATATGATTGTACAGAACGTAGCAGAAGATGGTTCTACCGACTTCACGTTTACGGTACATCGCAACGACTATAAAAAAGCGTTAGAAATTTTGCAGAATACCGCCACTGAACTTGATGCTCGTCATGTATCTGGTACAGATGATATCTGCAAAGTATCGATGGTTGGTGTTGGTATGCGCTCGCATGCGGGTGTCGCTAGCAAAATGTTTAAAGTATTGGCGGATGAGTCCATCAATATCCAAGCAATTACCACGTCTGAGATTAAAATCTCTGTTGTGATTGCAGAAAAATATTTAGAACTTGCAGTGCGCGCTTTGCACACAGCGTTTGGCCTCGATGCTGAGGAAGGGGCGTAATATTAGGTATCAGCCTAGTATTGCTTTCCGTATGGGCCGGAGTGCCCATGCAGCACTAAAGTTCTGGATTATTCCTTACTTTTTCTTTCATTTTGTCAAAGGTAGGCAATACTTACTGAAAGGGTAGGGAAATATCTCGTTTAGATATTTATAGAATAGATAGAAAAACACCCTAGAAATAAAGCAGTTCGCAAAGTATTAAATGTACTTGAAAAAGTACAAAGAAAAGATTGGGAGAATCTAATGCTAATTTTGACTCGCCGTGTTGGTGAAACATTAATGATTGGTGACGAAGTTACCGTAACCGTTTTAGGGGTTAAGGGTAATCAAGTTCGCATCGGCGTTGATGCACCAAAGGAAGTCTCGGTACACCGTGAAGAAATATATCAGCGCATTCAGCGTGAGAAGAATGGCGAAGGTGAACCCAGCGGAAACTTCTAACGTATTAATATTTATGGATAAAATCTAATTATTTTTATAAATAGACTATGCAAAAGAAATAAACATGGTATTATCTTGGCCGTGTTGAGGAGAGGTGGCTGAGTGGCTGAAAGCGCGCCCCTGCTAAGGGTGTAAAGGAGAGATCCTTTCGAGGGTTCGAATCCCTCCCTCTCCGCCACTTTAATGTTGAAAAATATTAAGTTGGCAGCAAGATACAGTGTGCGCTTGTAGCTCAGCTGGATAGAGTACCTGGCTACGAACCAGGTGGTCGCAGGTTCGACTCCTGCCAAGCGCACCATTTATTTTTTATTTTATAATGAATAAATTCGTCGTGATAGAAAAAGTTTTGCAGTGCGCTTGTAGCTCAGCTGGATAGAGTACCTGGCTACGAACCAGGTGGTCGCAGGTTCGACTCCTGCCAAGCGCACCATTTATTCGTTCTCTGCAATGAATAAATTCGTCTGAATAGAAAAAGTTTTGAAGTGCGCTTGTAGCTCAGCTGGATAGAGTACCTGGCTACGAACCAGGTGGTCGCAGGTTCGACTCCTGCCAAGCGCACCATTTTCCCCCTTCTAGATAAAAACCTCGATTATTATTTCACGACTTCGACTGAAAATATCAGTAGCCGCGTTCTTATTCCAATTCCCTTCTTTTATATATTTAATCTGCAATAAAAATCATTTCTTCAATATGACTCTTTTTGCGTCAGAATTGTTTTTGTATAAAAAAATTGTCTCATGCTTACTCAGTGATCACCCCTTAATAACTTTTGTAACTAATTAAACTATTTGCTTTTTTGCTCGTATTTTGTGACAAGTAACAATTACAAATTTATCAGGCTATGCAAAGGAGTTGCAGATGTCAGAACTGATTTTAATTGTTGATGATGATGAAAGGGTCTATAGCAATACCCAAGCTTTTTTAGAAGATGAGGGTTATCAGGTTATTATTGCTGTCAGTGGTGAGCAAGGATTGTTGTTATTACAGGAATTCAAACCAAAATTTGCAATTGTTGATATGCGCTTGCCAGGAATAGATGGTAATCAGTTTATTCTGCGAGCTTCTCAGCAGCAATCCCAGCTACAATTTCTAATTCATACGGGATCAACCGACTATGAATTGCCTGACCTGTTGCGCGAAAACTCTCGAGTTCGCCAGTCTATTTTCTATAAACCCTTGTTTAGTATGGAGGTTTTAGTCCGTGAAATGTGTACTTAATGCATAAAAAAAATCATTAAACTTGTTAAAATGAGCGTTTTTGAGTACATTGATATTCCTTTTAGACTATTTAGGAGAGTACGATGTGCTCAAAAAATAGACACATAGAATATTTAATGAGGATCAGCCGGCATGTCTGAGCTAGTTTCGAGTGGTTTGGAACTGATGGCCTTTGGTATGGGAACAGTATTTTCGTTTTTGGTATTACTGATTTTCGCCACCAGCCTGATGTCCAAGATAGTAAATAAGTTTGCCCCAGAGCCCGTTGTTGTTCCGCAATCTGTGGTAACAGCACCAACTCAAGGTGTAGACCCGCAGCTGCTAAAAGTTTTAGCCGCCGCAGTAAAAGAGCATCGTACGCGCCAAAAGTAGCGTACGAATTTGGATCAACCTATACGTTAACAACGTAAACGGAAGAAAAGGCCATCATCCATGACCGATTCTAAGAAACCTCTTGGTATCACAGACGTCGTATTACGCGACGCACACCAGTCTATACTGGCTACACGCATGCGCATTGATGACATGCTTCCTATCGCTGAGAAACTAGATCAGGTTGGCTATTGGTCACTTGAATCTTGGGGCGGCGCAACCTTTGATTCTTGCATTCGTTTCTTGGGTGAAGACCCTTGGGATCGTATTCGTGAATTCAAAAAAGCGATGCCGAAAACACCTCAACAAATGCTTTTGCGTGGACAAAACCTTTTAGGTTACCGTCACTACGCTGATGATGTTGTTGAAAAATTCGTAGAACGTGCTGCCGTTAACGGCGTAGACGTGTTCCGCGTATTTGATGCGATGAACGATCCGCGTAACCTTGAAACTGCTTTAAAAGCGGTTAAGAAACAAGGTAAGCACGCGCAAGGTACATTGTCTTACACTACTAGCCCAGTGCATACACTGGACTCTTGGGTAGACCTTGCGAAGAAAATTGAAGATATGGGTGCAGACTCTATCGCCATTAAAGATATGGCGGGTGTTTTAACTCCGTATAATGCTTTCGAACTTATTACTAAGCTGAAAGCACAAACTGACCTTGAAATTCAGCTGCACGCTCACGCGACCTCTGGTTTGTCTGATATGACAATCCTGAAAGCCGTTGAAGCGGGTGTTGACCGTGTAGATACGGCCATTTCTTCTATGTCTATGACTTATGGTCATACTGCGACAGAATCTGTTGTAGCGGCATTGAAAGGCACGGGTCGTGATACTAATATCGACTTGTTGTTATTAGAAGAAATCGCTGCTTACTTCCGTGTTGTGCGTAAGAAATACGCTAAATTTGAAGGCGCATTACGCGGTACAGATTCTCGTATTCTTGTGGCTCAAGTTCCTGGTGGCATGTTGACCAACATGGAAAACCAGCTAAAAGAGCAAGGCGCATCTGACAGATTTGATGAAGTATTAGCTGAGATTCCGCGTGTACGCAAAGATCTAGGTTACATACCTTTAGTAACTCCAACCTCTCAAATCGTTGGTACTCAAGCAGTACTGAACGTATTGACCGGCGAACGTTACAAGACAATCTCTAAAGAAACCAAAGGTATTTTGAAAGGCGAATACGGTGCAGCGCCTTCAGCAATGAATGCTGAATTGCAAACACGCGTATTAGAAGGTGCTGAAGTTATCACTTGTCGCCCAGCCGATTTGATCGAAAACGAAATGGATCAAATTATTGCTGACGTTGACAAACTTGCTGCTGAGAAAGGCTTTAAGCTTGCTGCAGACAAGATTGATGATGCATTGACGTATGCTCTGTTCCCACAGGTTGCTCCTAAGTTCTTGGAAAATCGTGGTAATCCAGACGCATTCGAACCTGCGCCAAAAGATCAAGAAGATACCTTCACTGTGACTGTCGATGGCAACGAATACGTTGTTAAAGTTGACGACGACGGTGAAGTTTCAGAATTAGCTCCTGTTAATGGCGCGCCATTAAACATGGGTGGTGCAGCTCCTGTAGCAGCTCCTGCTGGTGCTGTTGGTGGTGGTGAGCCTCATAAAGCACCGCTAGCGGGTAATATCTGGAAAGTTCTTGTTCAACCTGGCCAAGTAGTTGCTGAAGGTGATGTTGTTATCATTCTCGAAGCAATGAAAATGGAAACTGAGATTCGTGCACCTAAAGCAGGCACCATTGGTAGTGTAACTACTAGTGAAGGCTCTTCTGTTAAGGTCGGCGATACTCTTTATACCATCGCCTAAGGAACTGACGTATGGAAAGCTTAATTAATCTTTGGCAAGACACTGGTTTTTACCAGATGACAATTGGCCAATTTTTCATGATCTCGATTGGGTGTTTGTTATTATTTTTAGCAATACATCCGAAGTTTCAATTTGAGCCTTTGCTTTTATTGCCAATCGCGGTCGGTACTATCTTCGTAAATATTCCAGGCGCTGATTTTTATGCGCCTGCTGTATATTCTGCGGATGGTCATCTCGATAGTCCGGCGGGTTTGCTGTACTACATTTACCATGCGGGCATCGAAACGGGTTTATTCCCTTTGATGATATTCATGGGTGTAGGCGCAATGACCGATTTTGGTCCGTTATTAGCAAACCCTAAAACCTTATTACTGGGTGCAGCTGCTCAGTTCGGTATTTTTGGTACGGTAGCAGGCGCAGTATTAGCAACCGATGCAGGCTATATGGATTTCACCATCCAGCAAGCCGCAGCGATTGGTATTATTGGTGGTGCTGATGGTCCAACGTCTATTTTCATCGCTTCTAAGTTAGCCCCTGAATTACTAGGTGCTATTGCAGTAGCCGCTTACTCATACATGGCTTTGGTTCCTATGATCCAACCGCCTATTATGAAACTCTTTACCAACGCTGAAGAACGTAAGATCGTTATGGTACAGGCTCGCGAAGTGAGCCAAGCTGAGAAGATCATATTCCCGATCGTAGTACTTGTGTTGGTGGCATTATGCTTGCCTTCAGCGGCGCCACTATTGGGCATGTTTTGCTTTGGTAACTTGATGAAAGAATCCGGTGTGGTAGATCGTTTAAGCGATACTGTGCAGAATGCTTTGATCAATATCGTAACCATTTTCTTGGGCCTAGGTGTTGGTTCTAAGATGAGTGCTGAATCTTTCTTGAATCTTGATACGTTAAGTATCTTGGTACTTGGTTTGTCAGCATTTTGTGTCGGTACTGCAGCTGGTGTATTGATGGCTAAAGGTATGAACTTAATCGTTAAAGATAAAGTAAATCCCTTGATTGGTTCTGCAGGTGTTTCTGCGGTACCCATGGCGGCACGTGTATCGAACAAGGTTGGCCTCGAAGCTAACGGCCAGAACTTCTTATTAATGCATGCAATGGGTCCAAACGTTGCGGGTGTTATTGGTTCTGCGGTAGCAGCAGGTGTAATGATCAGTTTCTTAGGTTAATAGCTTGAACTGAATCTTTGAACTAAATTGTTACCAATAAAAAACCGGTCTCATAGTAATATGGGAGCCGGTTTTTTTGTGTCTATTAAGTTGCTGAGTAGACTGAATGCAGTTTTTATGATTGAAAGTAAGTGCTAACTAATCTTGCCTGTCACTCGGGCCCGCTTAGAGCCCGCCGCAATCGCTTCTTTATTCGCTGCAGCTTTTTCGTCTAGGTAATTATCAACCAGGTTTTTAACAGCAATAATTAAACCCATCGCCACAAAAGCACCGGGAGGCAAAATAGCAAATAAGAAGTCTGGGTAATCGCTAAAAATAACGATTTCCCAATTCACTGCCATTTCACCAAAGATCAGTTCCATATTGGTAAATAGAGTACCTTGGCCGATCACTTCACGAATCACACCCAACAGAATTAATACCGCCGTAAAACCAAGGCCCATGGTTAAGCCATCAATGGCAGAAGGAATGATGCCATTTTTACTGGCGAAGGCATCAGCACGACCTAAAATCGCACAGTTGGTTACGATCAGTGGAATGAAGATCCCTAGAATCTGATACAACTCATACGTTAATGCCTGCATTACTAGCTCAGTCACCGTCACGAAGGAAGCAATGATCATAACGAAAGCTGGTAGGCGAACGGCATCAGCAACGTGATTGCGGATAAGAGAGACGGCAATATTGGAGCCTACTAGCACTAAAATAGTCGCTAAGCCTAGGCCGATTGCATTTACTACCGTACCGGTAACAGCCAGAAGTGGACACAAGCCTAATAGCTGAACGAGGGCTGGGTTATTTTTCCACAGGCCGTCTACGGTGATCTCTGATAAGGATTTATTCGCCATGTGCAACGTCCTCTGTATGAGCGGTTAAGTAGTCTTTATTTGCTGTCAGTTCTTTACTGTGCTTCTGAAAGAATGTCAGTGCTAAGCGAACAGAGCGCACAACGGCTCTTGGAGTAATGGTTGCACCAGTGAATTGATCGAAGTCGCCGCCGTCTTTCTTCACCGCCCATAGTTTTTCTTCCGGGTTGGTTAACGATAAACCGGAGAACTGAAGAATCCAAGGATGTTTTTTCGCTTCAATTTTATCACCTAATCCAGGAGTCTCTTTATGATTAACGACCCGAACACCTGCCAAGCTACCGTCTACTTTAATACCGACAATCATGTCGATATTAGCGGTATAACCATCAGGAGCAGTAACGGGTAAAATAATAGTATGGGCCTTGCCGTCTTTGCGAGCGATATAAGCTACGGCATCATCGGCGATGGGTCCTAATAAGCGGACACTAAATTCACTATTAACGCCATCATGTGACAGCGAAATGGAATCGTTTAATATATCGTTATCGTATGCACTTTGCGGCACAATTTCGTGCAGTGCTTTTGCTCGAGCGATTTGAACATTTTTTTCGATGCTCTCTTTGGTCACCACTTGGGCAATACCAATCGAGCCCGCTGTGACAATTGCGAACAAGCCAAGACCGACAGCATTTTCACGAATAGAGGTCCAAATATCTTTCTTAGATGTATCTTTCATAATCAGCCCTCTTTGTTTGAATTATTAGTGGTAGAACTTTCAGATGAAGAAGCGTTATCTTTTACCAGCAAACCCCGTTTAGCCTTGTCGTGGCCATAAGTTCTGGGTTGGGTATAAGTATCGATAAAAGGGACTGCAAAATTCATCAACAAGACAGCAAAAGCGACGGCATCTGGATAAGCCCCCCAGGTGCGAATAACAAAAATTAAAATACCAATGCCCGCGCCATAAATTATTTTACCTAACGGCGTTGTTGATGCAGAGACGGGGTCAGTCGCAATAAAGAAAGCCCCTAGCATGGTAGCGCCGGTAAATATGTGTAGCGACCAAGGCACGTACAAATCAGCATCCCAACCGAAAAACATAGAGCAAGTGCCCAGCGCGGCTAATAGGCTAAAAGGAATGTGCCAAGTAAATATACGCAGCGCTAATAAAGCCAAGCCACCCATTAAGAAAGCAATGTTCACAAATTCCCAGCCGCCCGCGAACCAGTTACTGGCAGAACCACCAGACGTTGCATTGGCAACATCGCTTGAAAATAAAGGTCCTTGTAAAATCTCTAGTGCCGTTTCATTTTTCGCTAAATGTTTATATACATCCAGTGGCGTAGCGCCTGAGTAACCATCGGTTAAACCTGGGGTACTTGAGAAAATAACACTTAAACTATCAACAAAAGAAAGGCTTTGATCAGCACTTAAAAAGAATGGCGTCGCCCAAGTGGTCGTCATCTGCACAGGAAAAGAAATCAATACCAAAGCATAACCGACCATCGCTGGGTTAAAGGGGTTATAACCCAAGCCGCCGTATAAGTGTTTCGCAAAAATCATTGAAAAACTAACTGCGACCACAGTTACCCACCAAGGAGCAAAGGGGGGTAAAGCAATACCTAATAAAACGGCGGTCAATAATGCGGTGTTATCTTTCAAAATAAAGAGGACGGGGCGTTTACGGATTTTTAAAACGATCGCTTCGCACGCCAATGCAGTGATACTCGCCAGCGCAATATTAATTAAATTACCCCAACCAAAAAAATAGGTCAGCGCAAAAATACCGGGGACAGTTGCAAGAATAACCAACAACATAATACGGCTAGTCGTATTACCGCCGTGAGCATGAGGGGAGGTGATGTTAACAAAAGCCATTTTTATACACCTGCCTTATCAAACTGAGCCAAGTCTGCTTCTAGCTCTTTTAGTTTTTGCATTTGTTTATCTAAGCCTTTTTGTAATACGGGCAAGGTCTCTGAACCTTGTTCTTGTGCTAGCTGAAATCGTTGTTGAGTTTTATCTATACGATCTTGCTGGGCGCGCAATTTCTTTTCGATATCATCGCGAGAAATTTCTTTTTTCAGCGGCGCCACAGGTTTTGTCGTTACTGCTGCATTAGGCGCACTGGCACTTTCAGCAGTATCGTCTTTTTCAGCAGCGTCTACTAATGCTTGCGCCGCCGCTACTTTTTTGGCCGCTTGTGCTTTTTCTGCAGCAGCGGTTCGTGCTTGGCGTTTCGCTTCTTTTTCAGCAACTTCACGATCTAAGCGATCTTGGCGCGCTTCAAAGCGAACTCTCGAACGTTCTGACTTTTGGTGTGCCGCGCGTTCTTCTTTAATCTCACCTTTAGCGTGGCGATAATATTGCACTAATGGAATTTGGCTTGGACAAACATACGAACATGCGCCACATTCAATACAATCAGCAATATTATGTTGTTCGGCTTTATCCAGCTCCCCGGATTTACTAAACCAATAAAGTTGCTGTGGCAATAAATCTGCTGGGCAAGCCTCAGTGCATAAACCACAACGAATACAAGCTGAAGCCATATCGTTAGCGGGGAGTTCTTTTTGGCTGGGGGCTAAAATGCAGTTACTGGATTTCAAAATTGGCAATTCATCACTGCTTAACGTGAAGCCCATCATTGGGCCACCCATAATGACTCGTGGCTTGCTATCAGATGGAGTCGTTTGATTAAGTGAACCAAGCAACTTCTGGAATAAACTTGTCTCTTGTTTAAAGCCCGCAAACGCTAATAAATGTTTTATTGGCGTGCCGATCAATACTTCCACATTTTGCGGTTGTTCAATGGACTCACCGGTAATGGTTGTTATGCGGGAAATCAACGGTTTGCCCCTAGCAATCGCGTGATACACGGCTTCGCAGGTACCTATGTTCTGGCAAACAATACCAATGTCAGTAGGAAGACCATTACGAGGCACTTCTTTACCGGTAAGAATTTCAATTAATTGCTTTTCGCCACCGGATGGATACTTAGTCGGGATCGTCACCACACTAATACGGTGTTCACCGTGCACCGCATGCAAAGCACTTTCCATCGACTTAATGGCTTCAGGTTTATTATCTTCAATGCCAATTAAGCAATTATCGGCTGACGTTAACTTCATTAAAATCTGAATGCCACGCATTGATTCTAAGGCGCGCTCACGCATCAACATATCATCTGAGGTTATATACGGTTCACATTCGGCGGCATTGATAATTAATGTTTCAATGTTTTTGCCTGTAACCGACATTTTTACCGCAGTAGGAAAGCTCGCGCCACCCATGCCGGTAATGCCGCAGTCACGTATGCGCTTAACCAATACCTCATTATCCGCTTCTAAATAGTCGTTAATCGCCAGTGAGCCATTTAAAATTTCTTCTAACCACTGATCTTTGCCATCGCTATCAATAACAATACAAATACCTTCAAGGCCGGAGCTATGAGGTAATTCACGTTGCTCAATTGCCACCACTTTACCGGAAGTGGGAGCATGAATACCTGCGCTAATAAACCCTTGAGGCTGGGCAATCAATTGGCCTTTTAAAACCACTTCGCCAACGTCAACAATAACGTTGGCAGGCGCCCCGATGTGTTGCCCGATAGGAACAATTAACTGAGCCGGTAACGGTAATTGAGCAATGGCTGTTTGGGTCGACTGATGTTTATTTTCTTGCGGGTGAACGCCACCGCTGAAAGAGTGCAGAGTAATTGTTTGCATTAGATTGCCTCCTTCTCAGTTGCGGCTATTGAATCTTTGGGCTTATCCCAGTGCCAGCTTTGCAGAGTGGTTTCAATTGGCACCATGTCAATACAGTCGACGGGGCAAGGCTCAACACACAAATCACAACCGGTGCATTCATCAGCAATCACGGTGTGCATTTGTTTGGCCGCACCCATAATCGCATCTATAGGGCAGGCTTGAATGCACTTGGTGCAACCAATACATTCTTCTTCACGAATGATGGCGACCATCGGTAAGTCTTTTTCAGCGCCATGCTCAGCATCCAAAGGCTCAGGTTCAACCCCTAACAGATCGGCTAAAGCAATAATGGTACTTTCGCCACCAGGGGGGCACTTATTAATTTTTTCACCGCCAGCAATGGCTTCAGCATAAGGCTTACAACCCGGATAAGAACACTGGCCGCACTGGGTTTGTGGTAATAGGTTATCAATTTGGTCGACAATCGGATTGCCTTCGACTTTAAAGCGTACCGCTGCAAAGCCTAAAATGGCACCAAAAATAATGGCAAGAGACGCCAACAGCACAATGGCAATTAAAATAGAACTCATTATTAAATGCTCACCAAACCAGTAAAGCCTAAAAAGGCTAACGACATTAAACCTGCAGTAATCATTGAGATAGCAGAACCTTGAAACGGCTTGGGCACATCGGCGACGGTAATGCGTTCGCGCATCGCCGCAAACAGAACCATCACTAAAGAGAAACCGATGGCCGCGCCAAAGCCATATAAAATCGATTCTACAAAACTGTTATCACGCTTAATGTTCAATAACGCGACCCCTAGTACGGCACAGTTGGTAGTAATCAGCGGTAAGAAAATTCCCAGTACTCTATAAAGCAGCGGGCTTGTCTTACGAATGGCCATCTCAGTGAAGCCAACCACGACGGCAATCACCATAATAAAGCTGATGGTGCGCAAATATTCCAACTCAAGTGGAATCAGCAAATAGGTGTAAACTAAATAACTGCACACTGACGCTAGCGTTAATACAAAGGTGGTAGCTGCGGACATGCCAATAGCGGTTTCTAATTTATTAGAAACCCCCATAAAAGGGCATAAACCTAAAAACTGAACCAGCACAAAATTGTTTACTAAAATTGTACTGACCAAAATCAATAAATAATCGGTCATATCGGGAGCTCACTCTCATCTAGATGAATCATTGGCTAGGCGTATCAATAAATTAAGAAAATCTGGCGCGCCATTATCCCAAATAGGCATTATTTCTTTCAAGTATGTTTTTCAGTATTTTAAGCTCATTTTGTTCTATGTATAGCGCTGGTTAGCTTACTTCCTTTAATTAGCTCCATATCGCAGTAAAAACTCGTATACAATGAGGTTTTTGCTCCTAGCAGTAGGTAAACCATGACTGATACTCTTTTAAATAAAGCGACCATCGAAGCGGCGCTATCATCTTATCAAGATCCTTACTTAAATACTGATCTTGTCAGTTTTGGTGCAGTGCAAAATATTGATATTCAGGCTGCCACTTCGGGCAGTTCAGTAAGCGTCAAGATACACTTACCTTACGCTTCTGATTTTTTAAAAGGCGGCACCGAAGAAATTCTTAAAGTTATGGTTGGCAATATTGATGGCGTAGAAAGCGTCGATATCGACATTAGCTGGGAAGTGAGCGATCACAAGTCTCAAAATACCGTTGAAGCCATTACCAAAGTAAAAAATATCATTGCTGTTGCCTCGGGTAAAGGCGGTGTGGGTAAATCGACCACTTCCGTAAATCTGGCTATATCATTGGCGAAGGACGGCGCCAAAGTTGGCTTATTAGATGCCGACATTTATGGCCCAAGCCAAGGCTTATTAATGGGAATTGCCGAAGGTACTCGCCCAGAAACCATCGATAACAAATGGTTTGTACCGATTGAAGCCCATGGCGTAAAAACCATGTCAATGGCTTACCTCGTCAACGACAAAACTCCTATGGTATGGCGTGGGCCAATGGTCGCTGGTGCGTTAATGCAAATCTTAACGCAAACCGCTTGGGGTGAACTTGATTACTTGATTATTGATATGCCACCGGGCACCGGTGATATTCAATTAACGTTATCGCAAAAATTCCCAGTGGCGGGGGCTGTTATTGTTACCACACCCCAAGACATTGCGTTGCTTGATGCTAAAAAAGGCATTGAAATGTTCCGTAAAGTGAATATTCCTGTATTGGGCGTTGTTGAGAATATGAGCATTCACATTTGTTCAAGCTGCGGCCATGCAGAACACATTTTTGGTGAAAATGGTGGGCAAAAAATAGCCGACCAATACGATACTCAACTTTTAGGCTCATTGCCGTTATCAAAGTTTATTCGTGAACAAAGTGATGCTGGGGTACCTGTCGTAGTTGAACAAGAAAATAGCGACGTTGCTTTAATGTATCGCAACTTGGCCCGTAATATTGCCGTGGCATTAGCCAAACGTACTGCTAACGACCAACAAGTTCCAAACATCAGCATCTCTGACGACTAATATTCGTTAACGCTATGCACGTTAAAGATATAAAGGAAAACTCCATGCGCTTAAGTGATGGTGATATTGAACAAAGAATTGAGCAAGCCTCAATAAAAATTGAACCAGCACCGGCGCCAGAATCCATTGCTGGAATCAGTGTTGATTTACGCTTAGCGAATAGTTTTCGTGTATTCAGTAACAACTCTGTCACGCACCTAGATTTATCCGGCGAACGTGAACAACTGACTCGTAATATGGAACGTATTATGAGCAAAGAAATTACTGTTGACGACGACGAGCCTTTCTTTATTCACCCCGGTGAACTGGTACTAGGCGCCACGTTAGAATCGGTTACGATTCCGGATGACTTGGTAGGCTGGTTAGACGGCCGTAGTTCATTAGCACGTTTAGGTTTAATGGTGCATGTAACCGCGGGTCGTATTGACCCAGGTTGGGAAGGGCAGATCGTATTAGAATTTTTTAATAACGGTAAACTGCCCTTAGCACTGCGTCCAGACATGGTGATTTGTGCGCTGTCGTTTGAAATGTTGTCCAGCCCAGCACTGCGTCCTTATAACAAGCGCGTTGACGCTAAATATAAAGGGCAGAAAGGCGCGGTCTTTAGTCGTATTGCTAGCGATTAAATTTGTTTTATAGTGCTCTCATATTACCTATATTGTAAGATTGTCGAGTGGGCTACTGGTGCCAGCAAAGTGCTGGCCTATCACGTGGGTATAAATCTGCGTGGTGGACACATCGCTGTGACCTAAACACTCTAAAGTCGCATATGTAACGACATGGCTCCAGGCCATTGTTATCAAGGCTTTAAAAAATCAGTTAGAAATTGATGTATACACATAGTTTCTCAGTAAATATGTACATCTTTATACATGATCTTCCCCCGATAAAACGGACACATCACTCAGTAGCAAGTTCATTAACAGAAGAGGGCACGTGCTGCTTAACACTTAAATACTACCCACTCAGCGTTAAGAAAAGAATTCACAATATCAGCCGCTCCGCTAAAGAATAAAAAATTGCCGAGTCAGATTTCATAGTCTTCTTTAAGATATGATCTAAAGCTAAAACGCAAGCTTTTACCTAGTATCAGTATTTAGCACGATGTTAGCAGAATTAGCTGCTTTAAAGCTGAAAGCCGGCGAGTCAATTGAGATGGTAGCTAACTCCATAAAAGAACACTTAGTCATTGTATTAATTAACAAGAATGGAGAAGACTTACTAGACATTGAATTTGGCTTGAAAGCGTTCATGACAGCTAACTGGGAGAATGGAGGTCCTGTCTACGTTAGATTAAAATATGCAGAACCTCCATCCACACTGTTTGATTAACAAAATAAACACTAGGATAAAAAATGGATAATGTATTTACTATAAAAAAAGTACAAACAAACTCTCTTTGTTTATCATTGTTATGATCCCTAGTATCAAGTTTAAAGTGCGACATTCATAGCTATTAAGCATAAAACAATTCCTCTGGTGTTTTATAGTTGTGACGCTTTCTAGGTCGTTCATTTAATTTCTTCGCTATTGCGTTACATTGGGCCTGAGTAACTTTATGCATTGATGTTCCTTTAGGTAAATACTGACGAATTAATCCATTAACATCTTCATTGGAATTGTCCTTTTCTTAGCCATTGGCAACAATTAAAGAGTGCCTGTCCTCTATGTGCTTTACGCCTTTCAAACCTAATTTTATTGAGGTAATATAATTACAAAATTATATTTAATAACAATTAATTAGCTGCGCTGTCCTAGCGTTTACTGAGGGTTAAAGGAATAATATGAATAACAAATTACTACAAGGCATTGCTAAAAGTGCCCTTGCTTTATCTTTGTCTATTACGTCATTAACCACCATGGCTGAGTATCCAGTGGATATCCGTTTTGGCATGACCGAGGCCGATTTTCCGGTTATTTTTGCTCCGGGTCGTGACTTAATAGAGGTAAATGGACCGGGGAATTTTGGTATTAATGCTGGAGACGGAGCATCAGAAAGCGATGATAGTTCTGAGCTAGTCGATGTAAGCTCTGTCTTTGCAGCAGGTTTTAATTTTTACGGAAACGTAGGCAACGCAGGCACAAATTATTCAGCGGTAAATCAATTTAATGTCTCTTCTAACGGCCATGTTACTTTAGGCACCAATGGTAGCGATTCCAATGATATAATGGAGCTTGATGACTTTAGTGATGATCTAGAGCCGACACATCCTGTATTTATTACCCATTCGGGAGATCATGGAACTGACAATACGCCGTCAGGAGTATCACCCGGTGGTAACTCTACAGGCACCGATGATATTTTTTATCACCTAGATGCTGAAAATAATATTGTTACCATTACTTTTGATGATACCCAACACTTCGAGGGCAACGACACTGGAGACGGCCTAGCAGCGCAACTTCGTTTTCATGATCTTGGCAATGGCGATTTTATTGTAGAGCATAGATATGAGAATATCGGCTGGGGTTTCGATAGAGATGATGGTGAAGATGATGTGATTGGTTGGCTTGCCAGAGATCGAGTTAATTATGATAACAACCAAAAAATAGCTGGTTACAATACTGACAGTAATATCGGCCATCCTGGCGTTTATGCCTGGATGTTTGTCAATGGTGTGGTGGTAGAAAATAACAGAATACTAGAAAACTCAGTAGCAGGGACAATTATAGCTCCTTTAGTAACAACAGACCCTCAAGGTGGAGCTGGTGGTGGAGATGATCCTGATGTTGATGTTGGAGATTTTCAATATATATTAATAGATAATGCCGGTGGCCGTTTTGATTTGGCTACGGTTAATGGTGTTACGTTTGTAAAAGTTGCCACTGGTGGCGAGATGTTAAATGTTTATAACAATGAAACCCATGATATTGATGTTAAAGTAACCGATACTAATGGTAATGAATTTACCAAAACATTAACGATTGACGTGATTAAAAAGCCTGAATTTATCCTGCAAGGTCAATTAAGAGCAGTCGTGGATGAAATCTATCATTTAAATATTGGCACCATAGTTGAGCAAGGCACGACACCGGTTATCACCGCGAATGGACCTTCGTGGTTAACAATTACCGATAATGGAGATGGTACTGCGACCTTACATGGTACACCAGACGAAGCTGGTACTTTTTCGGTAACCGCCACTGATGTGTATGGTAACCAAACCACACATTATGTCACTGTAGATGCCGAAGAAGTTACGGCAACAGAAGGTTCTGGCGGTGCCGGTAGCCTTGATTGGTTACTGTTATTAATAGCTGGTGGGTTAATTACGCGTCGTAAATAAATGCTATAAGCCAACAATTAAAAAAGGCTAACCTTGTTAGCCTTTTTTAATGTCTAAAATGCCTTAGTGCCTCAATAAATATGGTGTATGTGGTTATGGCCCAGTTCATTATTAAAAACCCAGTTACAGGCCCAAGTCAGTTAAACTGGGGTGGTTATCTGGGCGACGGCCCAAGGGCCAACGAAATAATCGGTCTTTTTCATCTATAGCTACATCATTAATACTGGCGTGGCGCTCTTCCATTAAACCGTTTTCATCAAACTGCCAGTTCTCATTGCCGTAGGCGCGAAACCAGTTGCCATTTTCATCATGCCATTCGTAGGCAAAACGAACCGCGATGCGATTGTCTGTGTAGGCCCACAACTCTTTGATTAAACGGTAGTCTTGCTCTTTTTGCCATTTTTTCTCTAGCAGTTTAATGATCTGTGGGCGGCCATTAACAAACTCACTGCGGTTACGCCACTTGCTGTTAACCGTGTAGGCTAGGGCAATCTTCTCTGGTACTTGATTGTTCCAGCCATCCTCTGCCATGCGTACTTTTTTAATGGCGTCTTCTTTGTTAAAGGGTGGCAACGGTGCGCGCTGTTCATGGGTGCTGGTATTCATTTTTGTACTCCTATTTATACTTTTAATATTTTTTATATGTCTAGTGTCAGGTTATCGCCAGTCGCTCGTGATACACAGGGGCACATTAAGTTTTGTGCTTTATCTTGTGTGGATAAAACATTGTCGTAATGCTGAGGATTACCTTCCACCACTTTCACCACACAGGTTTTACAGTCTCCGGTTTTACAACTGTAAGGAGCGTTAATGCCGGCATCTAGCATGGCATCTAAAATAGTTTCATCGGCATTAATAATTAGTTCTTTTTTAGATCTTTTTAAAAATACTTTTATTGGTTTAGCATTCGCCGCCACTGAAACATTAAAATATTCAAAGTGCACTTGGCTTGCCGCTATCTTTAGCCGTGCAGCTTCTTCGCGCACCCCATCGATTAAGGATTGAGGGCCACAGATATAAAAATGGCTGTCGTGGCTGGCCTTGGCCATTATCACTGCAAGATCCATGCGAGTCCCCGACCCATAAACATAAAAATTTTGGGCAAACTCCCGTTTCAGACGATCACGAAACGCCATTTCTTTTTTATCTCGCCCGGCGTAATGCAAACTGAAATCTGTGCCCCGTGCCTTCAGCGTTTGAGCCATGCCTTTAATGGGGGTAATACCTATGCCGCCTGCAAATAAAACTGCAGGCGCAGCGCCGTCATGCAGTTCAAAATGATTGCGCGGTATTGCAATGCTAATGTGTTGCCCTAGGGGGTATTGATCCTGAACTGCAATGGATCCTCCACGGCCTTCTTCTTCCCGTAATACGGCAATTTCATACACGTCACGGCGCGCCGGGTTAGAGCAAATAGAGTAGTGGCGCAGTACTTGTTCGCCATTTTGTAGTTGCACCGGAATTTCCAAATGGGCACCGGCATTCACCTTGGGCAGGTCTTTACCATCTTGATGTCTTAATTCAAAGGCACGCACCCTTGTTGTAAGTTGACGAATGCCCGATACCACTAATTTTAGTGGGCCGTCACCCAGAGTGTTCGACGTTCTTTGCGTGAGAACCTGTTGTGTCTTCAGCTCTTTATTTTCTAAAATAAGGGGATCAAGCAATTTTTGAATCTGATCTTCCGAGAATCTGGGCGTAATATGTTTTGGGCAGTTCCAGTCAAAGCCCTCAATTTTAATAATAAAACCACGCTCTACAGTGGCGCGGTAGGCTGGATTTTCAAGGCTGGCAAGGGTGTCTAAATCATCACTGGCCACCACACTAATCCGTCCAAACATTTTCATACGACGTTTATTGGGGTAGTCCATAAAAAATAGCGCAACTTTATCATTGTTGCGAAAGTTACCCGTGCTTACGTATTGGCGGTTACCGCTAAAGTCGGCAAAGCCTATCGTGTTTGCATCTATAACTTTCATGAAGCCAATGGGGCCACCTCTGTGTTGCACGTAGGGCCAACCGGTTTCGGTGACGCTGGACATATAAAAACTATCGCGCGCTTCTATGAAGTCCGCTTCATTTTGGCTTAATAAGTGGTTGTAGTCGGGGCCTTGTTCAAAACCCTGGTAGCCGGCACGACTACGGTTTTCTTGCTGAACTTTTTTAACTTCTGGTGTAAAAGCGATGGCTGTGTATTTGTGTCCCATGAACGTTTGCCCCGAATGTAATAATTTAATAAATGTAAATGGCGAACATTGCAGAAGGCGTGTCGCCTTCTGCAGAGAATAAAATTACGTATTTAATTCTACTTTAGGAAAGTCAATTTCTACCTGACTGGCTTTGCCCAAAATGTTGGTTAATACATTCATTCCTACGTGGGTAATAATTTCAATAATATCCGATTCACTATAGCCCGCATTGCGTACTTCTAGTAGCTCGGTATTGGTAATGGCGCCATTGTGTTCGGCCAGCGAGCGAGCAAACTTAACGGCAACGGCAGCTTTTGTATCTTGGCTAGAACCGGCACGATTTGCTTCTATTTCGGCGTTGGATAAGCCAGCTTTGCGGCCAATAGCGGTGTGTGCCGATACACAATATTCACACGCATTTTGTTCGGCTAGGCCTAAGGCGATGCGCTCTTTGGTGAGTGGGTTTAGGCTGCCTTCGCTTGCCACTCCGTGTAGGCCTAAAAAAGCACGTAATGCTGTGGGTGAATGAGCAAATACTTTTAAGAAGTTAGGTACCATTCCCAATTGTGCGGTGATAGCGGCATACAGTTCAGCTTGCTCTTCATTGGCGTCGGTTGGCGATACGGCGTTAATTCGGCTCATGTTTAATCCTGTCTATTTAGTAAGTAAGAACACGGTGTGTGGTCAGTGATACTAGAATGACAAATATCACTTGATTAAAGAATACTCGTAAATAACAATTGATTATTACAATTAGTGGAATAATCAAGCTTATGGATCGTTTACATTTAATGACCGTATTTGTCGCCGTGGCTGAAGAGCAGGGTTTTGCAGCAGCAGCGCGGCGATTACACATATCGGCCCCAGCGGTAACCCGAGCAGTAGCAGCACTAGAAGAAAGTTTGGGAGTTAAATTGTTAACTCGCACCACTCGATTTGTGCGCGTCACTGAAGCCGGGTTACGCTACTTAGAGGATGCACGGCGCATCATCACTCAGGTGCAAATGGCAGACGAGGCGGCCGCAGGTATTAATAGTGAACCCCGAGGACATTTGGCCATTACGGCCCCTGTCATGTTTGGTCGCTTGTTTGTGATGCCAGGCATAGTGGATTATTTACAGCGCTACCCTGATACAGAAGTAGATGCGGTGTTTTTAGATCGGGTGGTGAATTTGTTAGAGGAAGGGTTAGACGTGGGCATTCGCATTGGTCCATTGGCCGACTCCAGTATGCGAGCCTTAAAGGTGGGTTCTGTGCGCCACATAGTGTGTGCCTCACCTGAATACTTAGAGCAAAATGGGTTGCCGCAATCTCCTCAAGATTTATTGCAACACACTTTAATATCATCCAGTGCCGCACACTCTCTTACCGATTGGCGTTTCAAAAATACACACATCATTCGTGTAAAACCCAGATTAACCGTCACCAGTAATGACGCCGCCATCGAAGCCGCTAAACAAGGGCTAGGTATCACCCGTTTGTTGTCGTATCAGGTGGTCGAGAGTTTAGCGGCAGGTGACTTAAAAATAGTGTTGGAAGATTTTGAGCCTGCCTCCTTGCCAGTTTCTATTGTGCACCGGGAGGGACGGTTTGCTTCAAGCAAGGTACGCAGTTTTATTGACTTAATGGCACAGCGTTTACGAGACGATAAAGCGTTAAATTAATGGTGGTGCTCTTGATGATATAAAATAAATCGCTTAATCCAATATTAATAGAACGCTCTATGTTCAAAGCATAATAAGCGTAGGCATTTTCGTTTTGAACTCTGCTGCAGTCTGGCCATACAACCCCCGACAATTATATGTTTTATTATATTGGCCCGTAAGGGATATATACACAGGTGTTATGACTAAACTGTCTGTTGCAATGAGCCTCGACCAATCGTTTAAAAAAGCCGCCAGCAATACGTTTGAATACTGTCTTTATCACTTGCTCGAAAATGATAAAATTGTTTTTGACTTTTATGCTCGTTATAAAAATAAAAACGTAGGCCGTAGGCTTATCCTCCTGGACTTTTATTACGTGTTATATTTATCTAACTAATTATTACCGAAACAGCTGTCTCAGCATACTTTACTTTTCAACGCCTGTTTACAATAGTACTTTTGGCTCACTTCGCTAAAACGCACACCGAAACTGCGACGCATTGTTCATGCCAGTATAGATACCATTAACCCCTTTCCTTTTCACCTACATTTCACTGATTACTGGTCTGAGTAAAATGGTTGAAAATATGCGCGCACAAATAACGTGCTTAGGCGGCGAAGTGCGCTTTAATCAAAAATTAGAAACGATTTATCGCCAAAAAACAACTAACGATGAGGGCCAAATTACCGGAGTAACTTTAGCTAACGGGGGACACCTTAGAAAGCAAACATGTCATATTAGCCATCGGCCAAAACACACTCGACAGCTTTGAGAGACTGGTAGAACAAGAGGTTTATATTGAGTCCAAACCCTTGAATATAACTTTGTTCTGACCCCGATAGTTTTTTTATTTTGTTAATTAAGCAGAATTCAACTGGATTCTTTAGAAACACGGCTTCGCCCAGTTGAATATCTCGACAAGGAAGTCGAGATTGGGTGCGGATCATCATGGACGTCTCAGGGTTAATCGAGACAACAATATTCTGATAATTTCGGCCAGTAATTTTTTTATCTCTTCGGCATTAGCAGTGTTATCTGTTGCAATTAGAATGGTGGGTATTGTTTATGACTCCGGTCTTCAAGATTTATCAGATGGTGTAATGAGGTTTTCTATGTTTGCTTCCCATTTTATGATCCAGTCGTGAAGTTCATCTGCCGGCATGGGTTTCGCGATGAAATAACCCTGGGCGAGATCACAGGTTGAGCTGTTTATGAAATCCCAGTCAGCTCGATCTTCTATACCTTCCGCCACTGATTTCATACCGAGTTGTTGAGCTAGGCTCAGGCTTGCGTTATAAATACTGCGTAATGTTTCGTTGCTGGCGGCACCATGGACAAAGCCCTGATCCACTTTAAGCTCGTTAAAGGGTAAGTCTCGCAATTGAGTTAGCGATGAATGGCCTGTGCCAAAATCGTCAATCGACAAGTGGAAACCTTTTAGGCGCAAACGAGCGAGGATTTCCAGTGACGTAGATGAATTCTTCATTAACCGACTTTCAGTTACCTCCAACACAATATCGTCTGGTACGAGACCGGCTTTGGCGGCTGCGGTCGTCACGTAATCTGCAAATTCCAGTGAATCAAGATTTTCCATCGAAATATTCAGTGCTACACGCAGACACAAGCCCGCATCTCGCCATATCCTGGTTTGAGGAAAAGCTTCATTCATGACCACTCGTGTCAGGTCGTCAATCAGTCCATGATCTTCGGCCACATTAATAAACTGATCTGGAAACACCATGCCATCTTTGGGGTGACGCCAGCGCACCAGAGTCTCAACCCCTATCACCTTGCCGCTGGTTACATTCACTTTGGGCTGGTAGTAATTCACCAGTTCGTGATTGTTGATGGCTGCCAGCACGTCGTTGGCACCATAAATTTTCTTTGCAAGCGGCGGTCTTACATAACTGGCTGGTTCCCACCTATCGATTAGCGTGGACAGTTCTTCTAAATTAATGGGTTTTTGCAGGTATCCAAGTATCGTTATTTTGTGCGCGATCACCAGTCTTTCTACGGCTTGCATCATACGAACATCTTCGCCACTCACCAAAATAATACTGCCAGAATAAGATTTTCCAACCAAGTGGCGTACGAACTCTATTCCATCCATTTCAGGCATATTGAGATCGAGGAGGATTAAATCTGGGTGACGGCTTGAACTATTTAAGGATGCTATGGCTCTTTTCCCTTTGTCATAGCTTGTTAGGTGATTAAATCCCAACCTAGTCAGCATATGCTCAAGCAGTGAGAGTATAAAGGGCTCATCATCCAGAATCAAAATTTGGAGGGTGGGTTTATTAGTTAGTTTCAAGTTAGTCATCTTTCCACTTTTCCACTTTTTTTATAAATATTAGCATTTATACTTTATCCAGATATTTTTTCACGGCGGTTATTTCCTCTTCAAAACGGGGCAGTAATACGGTTAGTTCTTCGAGCTTATTGGCCATAGCCGCCTGCTCTATTTCTTCACACAACTCGCCTAAAACCATCGCTCCTACAGCGCGGGCTGAAGATTTCAGCTTGTGCGCCGCCGAACGGGCTTGTAGTGACAGACCGTTGGCACAGGCGGTTGTTAACTCTGCGGCAATCTGTGTTGCGCTATCATTAAACTTCTGCAGAAAGTCGCTGATTATCTCAGGGTCATCGCTTACTAGCGCTGCAAGTATGCTTATATCCACTGGAACAGCTGCTGCAACCGGCAGCCATTTTTCTAGGATGACCGCCAGACTTTTCAGTGGTGCAGGCTTGCTAAGGTAGTCATCCATGCCAAATTGGCGACAGTGTTGTGCTACCCCCTCCAGCGCGTTAGCGGTGATAGCGATGATCGGGAGATGACGGTGGTCATTTTCTTCAGCACGGATAGCGGCGGTCAGTTCATATCCATCCATCTTCGGCATGTGCAGGTCGGTTAATAACAGGGCATAGTCGCCGCTGTGCCAACGTTTTAATGCTTCAAGGCCATCACTTGCAATATCAGCGGCAAAGCCGAGCAAGGCAAGCTGTTGCAGAATCACCTTCTGGTTAATGGCGTTGTCTTCTGCTACCAGAATCAACCGGCCTTGAGCCACAGCGTCGAAACGCAAAGGTGCCACGAATGCTTTCTCACTTTGGCCTGTATTTACTCTTTTGGCTTCTGGCTGCGCCAGCCCAGCGGCAATGGCCACCGCTTGCAGCAAAGTCCGACGTATCAGGACATTACCATCTACGGAAACGATTAAATCGACATCCTGCCAACGGGGCCGTCGACGTTTACCTCGCCCGATGATGACAAAACGAATAGCTCGTTCTGGCTGGGCACTGGCAATGGCGCGCAATTCGTCCGACGGTGGAAGGCCGTTGTCAGAGATGATCAGCCATACCGACAGTCCAGATCTCGGTGTAACGACTTGCTGCTGTGCTACCGCCAAATTGGCTACCTGCTCAACCATGGCACCAGCAGCTCTAAGATAGACCGCCAAATCATCGTCCCACTTCTCTGTGCCACCTATCACCAGGCAGGAAAGCCCAGTGAGAAGGTTGGTGTTTATCCCTGTCCGTGATTTAGGTTGAGATTGTTCGAGATCTGCATCGGACGGGACTACCAATGGCAGATGTACGCTGAAAGTACTACCTTGGTTCAGTGTGCTCTGTACGACAATTTCACCGCCCATCATTTGCACCAGGTTATGGGCGATGGTTAGCCCCAGCCCTGTGCCACCAAAGCGCCGGGTTGTCGAGACATCGGCCTGGTCAAACGGCGTGAATAGCCTGGTCATGGTGGACTCCTCCATGCCGATGCCGTTATCGATTACGCGGATTTCCAGCATGGAGGAGTCTGTCATCACAGCTCGAACATGGACGCGGCCGGGGCGACCTGATCCACTGGAGAACTTGATAGCATTATGGATTAGATTGAGTACTATCTGGCGCAGACGATTGGAATCGCCCAGAGTAATTTCAGGAATCTTGGGGTCAGTGAACAGTGTCAGCTCTACCTCTTTCTTCTCAGCCACATGATCCAGCATAATGCACACCTTCTCAACCACTTCGGCTACGGCCATGGGTTCATGCTCAATTTCCAGTTTGCCAGCTTCAATTTTGGAAAAATCGAGAATCTCTTCGATGATGTTTAGCAATGAATACGCAGAATCACGGATAGTATCAACCATGTCCATTTGTATACCCTTGAGGCTGGTTTGCTGGAGTAAATCGACCATACCAATCACGCCATTCATTGGGGTTCGGATTTCGTGGCTCATGACCGCGAGGAATTCCGACTTGGCATGATTAGCCTGCCGCGCCAGGTTCATGACGTTAATTATCGACCCCTCAGCCAGCTTGCGATCGGTGATATCACGAACGATGCCAGTGAAAAGTCGTTTGTCGCCCAGTTGCATTTTACTCACCGCCATCTCTAGCGGAAAGATGCTGCCATCTTTACGTTGTCCCTCAGTGATTTGCCCAATACCAATGACTTTCGCTTCACCAGTGGTACTGTAACGCTCAAGGTAACCGTCATGCTGACTGCGATGTGTCTCTGGCATAAGTATCTTAATATTATGCCCGATAACTTCCGCAGCGCTATATCCAAAAATGCGCTCGGTTGCAGGATTGATGGTCTCTACAATGCCGTATTCATTTATGGTGATGATGCCGTCCACTACAGTGTTGAGTATAGCGTTGATGCGAGCGGAGCTATCCTCTAACTGTTGGGCAGCTAACTTTTTTTCGGTGATGTCCTGATGCGTTCCATACATCGATAACGGTTTGCCATCTGGAGTCCATGTCTTTACCTTTCCCCGATCTAACACCCATATCCAATGTCCATCTTTATGAAGCATGCGTGCTTCCGATTCGTAATAAGCTAACTCGCCTGAGAAGTGTTTTTCTAAAACTTCTTCCGATCGCTTCAGGTCATCCGGGTGTAAAAAGTTTTTCCGTGAGTCATAGCTGGAATGTTTGAGTTCGCTCGGTTCATAACCAATGATACTTGCCCAATACTCATTAAAAATGGTTTCACCTGTCTGAATATTCCACTCCCAAGTACCGACACCTGTTCCTTCAATAATGTCACTTAATCGTTGTCGCTCTGCGATTAACTCTTTGTTCATTTCCATTGCAGAATTGATAGCACGTCGGCGTCCAGTCGCTAGAAACCAAAACAATATTGAGATAAGGATGCTTATGATTACCCCAATACTTGCAATTAAAACTGGAGGTACAGCGTTAATGCGTGATCTCATTGAAGTTAAACTAGCGATCTTAACAGTCCATATATGCTCTGCAATATTCAATTTCAAAGTAGTTACAAGCGCGTTAATAGTCGCCGGATCATTAGGATGAGAATCATAAATTAACGTTTCATTGGACTTGAGATCACCATCAAATATATGGATGTCCAAATCGCCAGCATATTCACCAAAGATTCCGTCCATAAGATCATTCACCAGAAAAGATGAATATACCCAGCCACGGATGTTCTTTCGCCGCTCTGCTGCCGTGTCGATGTTAGTATCGTTAAAATAGACCGGTATATAAATCAAAAATCCCGGTTGTTTTTTATTGCTATCCTCCAGTAATACCTTTATTTTTCCAGACGCTTGAGTCTTTCCAGTATCAATTGCATTTTGCATGGCGGCACGAAGTACTGGCTCACTGAACATGTCATAGCCAACAAATGCCCGCAGTTTACGACTAGCGAATGCCTCTTGGTAGAAGATAGGGGCGTAAATATCGCGCTGACCCTCAGGCCTAATAGTGTAGGCAGGGGATCCTTCGCTACGAATGGATGCGATGTGTTGAGACTTTTTAGCTAGCGGTACAACTTGGGAGAATCCTATAGCTTGTAGGCCAGGGTAGTTATCAGTTAAATTGAGCGATGAGGCATATCGCGCGAATTCATTTCGTTCGATAGTGTCTGAGGCATAGAATAAACCTCGGGAGCCATACAACACCTCCGTATAGGTACTCAAGTGACTATTGATTAAGTTGATTGCCTCGCGTACACGAAAATCAAAATAAGTCTGCGTATTTTCTTCGAGTTTAATCTTGGTGCTATAGAACGTCTGATAGGTTAAAGACAGTGTGAACAAGAGCATTAGAATTGGCAATATTGTTGCTGAAGATAAGTGAAACCACTTTATATTTGCCATTAAAGTTCTTTCATATGAACAGAGCATGACTTAAAATTAACGTTGGTGTCAGTAGCATCAAAACTATCTTTCAATTTCATTATCAAATTCCCTTGACATTAAATCTCCATTGTTGTTTTTTTTCAAAATAAAAATACAACTTTTCTCATATTTTATATATCGAAATACCTTTTATATTATTTCGCATTTTAAACATAATTCGAAATTCACAACAATGTCCTCTCACGACGGTTTGCTTCAAGCAAGGTGCGCAGTTTTATTGACTTAATGGCACAGCGTTTACGAGACGATAAAGCGTTAAATTAATGGTGGTGCTCTTGATGATATAAAATAAATCGCTTAATCCAATATTAATAGAACGCTCTATGTTCAAAGCATAATAAGCGTAGGCATTTTCGTTTTGAACTCTGCTGCAGTCTGGCCATACAACCCCCGACAATTATATGTTTTATTATATTGGCCCGTAAGGGATATATACACAGGTGTTATGACTAAACTGTCTGTTGCAATGAGCCTCGACCAATCGTTTAAAAAAGCCGCCAGCAATACGTTTGAATACTGTCTTTATCACTTGCTCGAAAATGATAAGGTTGTCTCTGATATTAAAGCTAATGGTGGAAATGCCATTGCTATAAAGGCAGACATCAGTAATCCAGGCGAAGTTAAGTTGATGTTTGATTCGGCGATTAACCAGTTCGGGAAAATAGACATCCTTATTAATAATGCTGGCTCTATTTTGTATAAAACAATTCAAGATACAACGGATGATGATTTTGATCAGATATTTTCTGTTAATGTTAAAGGTACTTTTAATACACTTCGTGAGGCAGCTTCACGGCTTGAGAATGACGGACGTATTGTTAATTTTTCCAGCTCTACGACCCGCCTAATGCTACCAACGTATGGAGCATATTGTGCGACAAAGGGGGCTGTAGAACAGCTCACAAGAGTTTTTTCAAAAGAGGTTGGTGCGCGAAACATTACGGTCAACTCAATCTCCCCCGGCCCAACCAATACTGAACTTTTTACTGAGGGTAAAAGTCAAGAGGTTATAAATCGACTTGCGGGAATGGCTGCACTTGGTCGTATTGGCGAACCCATAGATATTGCCCGTATAGTGTTATTCCTTGTTGGTGAGGAGGCATCATGGGTAACAGGCCAAAATATTGGTGCAAACGGAGGATTCGCCTAACAAGCATGTCAACCGGCAGGTTTTTGCTACGTGCTTTTGTGTATTTGCTTCGCTACATTTTTTCACAAAATCATCCACAAAAAACTGCTGATTACATGGGCGTTATCTTTCTATTCCACAGCACAAGGAAGTGAATTTTGGAACCAGGCAGTAAATTAGAATTAAGTTATAAAGTTCAATCTAATGATTTAGCTAAAGCTTTATCCTCTGACCTTCAAGATGACTTTCCAGAAGTCTATGCAACCTCAAGGATGATTGCTTCAATGGAACTGATTTCAGCTCGACTGATGAAACCTCTATTATCTGAGGGTGAGCTTTCAGTTGGTGTAAACGTTAATGTCACCCATATGGCAGCAATACCAAATGATGTTGAGGTAAAAGGTGAAGCTGGTCGAGGAACTCATACCCGCGCTATAGTTAAAACAGAGCGGTTGGTGCAAGGTGCAATGAATCATTGACTTTGATTTTGACTAAAATGAAAAATGCAGGACTAGAGGACTATTTTGATGACATCATTTCAGTAGAAGAAACGGGTAGTTTTAAACCAGATACTGATGTGTATAAGTTTGCCTCGGGAAATTGGGTGGGTCCGTTATCGCTTTGCGCCTTGTCGCTACTCAGGCCGACTTAACAGAGGTGCCAAGAGTGCAACTCAAGACCTGACCCGTTACCTAAAATATTGCTGGCATGGGCGCGGTAAAGTTATAAAATGGCTTGTGTAAGTGGTTATCTCAAATAGAGCTAGGCCTCACTGATTTTCTTTTGGGTGTAAATTGTTGAATGCGACTTGATAAATATATTTGTAAGAGTACTGAGCTAAATAGAGTTGAAGCGATTGATGTACTGCAGCGCCGAATAGTGAAAATAGACAACAAAGTCTTTTCGAATGGTGAAGTTCAGGTATATGGCAATCATCGTGTAACACTGGATGATATCTCACTGACACTGCGGCCCTTTCGTTATATCTTAATCCATAAACCTGCGAATACCCTGTGTTCGAATATAGACGAAAGCCACCCTTCAATTCTTAACTATCTGGATGTGAATAAAAAATCAGAGTTGCATATTGTCGGGCGTTTAGATGCCGATACCACGGGTTTATTGCTCATTACCGATGACGGGAGTTGGACCTCAAAAATAATAAAGCCCAGCGCTCAGTGTGAAAAAGTTTACCGAGTTACTTTACGTGATGAGATTGCTGACGAGGCTATCTTAAAGCTTGAAAAGGGGCTTATGTTGACTGGGATAGATGAGCCAACACTGCCCGCAAAAGTAACGGTACTAAGCACTAACGAAGTACTGTTGACGATTACACAAGGTAAATTTCGTCAAGTTAAGCGTATGTTTCGGGCTGTGGGTAATCGTGTTAAACATTTACATCGAGAAAAAATTGGCCAAGTCTCTTTGGATGTTGAACTGGGCCAGTGGCGTTATTTAACCAGCGATGAGGTTGACTCCTTTAACTCGTAAAATAATCGATAGTGGTATTGTCGCCATAATCACTAATGTGGTATCCGAAGTAATCGGTAAACAAATCAAGCAGCTCCGTAAAACCTATTACCCCCATGATGACCTTGAAGCGTTTGCTTTGCGTATTGGGGTTTCTAAGAATACATACCAAAAGATTGAGGGGGGCAAAGGCAATCCATCACTCAATACTCTTTTGGCTATCTCTTCCCTCTACGATCTTCAAGAAGGTTTGTTAAACGCTTTCCTGAAGCCTAAATCTGAAAATCTATTTGAATTGAGGGGTAAGTCTAAATGACAAATGAGACTTCTTACTTTGATGTTCACAAGCAGTTCCCCAATGGAACAAGCATGATCCTCGGTTTTCTTGCAATAAGTCATACGAAGACTGGCAAGATAATTGAACAACAGTTTATGTATGAAGCTGAATATACAAGTCATCCACTTGCAGTAGAGATACGCCCTTTGATGACTACCTTCGTAATTCCTCTCTTCTATCTTGTGATAAAGGTTGGGAGCTAAGCCCTATATATGAGGTTCTCCCGCATTTCCCCTACGCTAGTAGATTTAACAATTCTGGTTATTTGCTGAAATTAAGCAGTGCTATCGATACGGGTAAGGCACTTGGCCTTAGTCGTGCCGATGCCGTATTGGTTAGTACGAGAGTTGTAGACGCTCTGTCCAATTGGAAAGCATTGCTGATCAAAGAAGGGGTCGATGACCCCGACCTCTTGAATATTCCAGAGGCAACACAGGGCTAGCCCACCCCTTATGTTAGGCTAATAATCGATAGAGGTATTGTCGCCAAAATCGCTAATAAGATCCGTATCAAATGGCAAGTCAGCTTCTTCCTCGTCAGGTAAGTCTTTGAAATCTGCTTCAGCTTCTATTTGCATTTTAAGGTCTGGGTACAGCAGTCTTTCTGGCACTAGCAGACTTTCATAGGCGTGAACAAAATGAGTTGGGTTTATATTGCCACGCAAGACTAGTTCAAAAAAGCTGATGTAAATTTCAGGTCCGCTATTTTCAAAGGCAAGCAGTTCAAAAGTTTTGTGAAAGTTTTCCTTAATACTCGGTAGCCAGTTTTCGATTCGTTTACCTATTGTTACGCCGTATTTTTTCTGGAGGGTTTCAGTGGCGTCACTGAATTCATCGGTAAAAATGTCGGGCTTGTCACGGTAGATAAGCAGCAGGGCTTTTATCTGATCATACTGTTTATGGCCAAGGTCATGGCGCTTCATCATAGTCTCAAATATGGATAGCTGTACATCCGCCCTAATGGTCGCCTCATCAGTTTCAAGCAGGTCTATGTCTGAGCCTATGCCTGAAACGGATTTTTAAACCGAGTGGCTATAAGTTGTAACAACTTAACATCCAGCTGAGGGATAAAAGTGCCGCATGAATCGATACTATATCTTTGTGCTCGTTATCGTTGTATTGGTAGTTAGTTAACCCTCTACTTCTACTATGACCCTCTAGTACCGTTATTTACTTCTGCATGGATAATCTTCCTGAAAATTTCTGCTTCCGCTCTGATCCAATTAACAAACGCCAAAATATTTGGTTTATCCAAATCACTCTTATCTGATATGACCAGGTAGTAACTTTGGTTAGTATTGATGGCATTTACAAACGGCCTCACAAGTTTCCCTGTGTTTAGCTCGTTGTGAATCAGTGCCAGCGGACCCAGCACCACACCCAGTCCGTCAGCAGCTGCTTGCAGTGCAGCCGATGGGTCGTTGTATTTAATGTATTTGGTATTTTTAGCCAGGCGATACCCGTTTAGCTTTGCCCATTGCTGCCAATGATCAGCTTCTTCATAAATTTGAATCAATGGTAAGGTTAACAGATCTTTTTCATGTTTAATTTTGTGTAAATTGAATAACTCCGGGCTAAGGACCGGCATCGCATACTCGTCAAATAACTTTTCACTGTACACATTTGGCCAATGGCCCGTGCCCCAGCGAATGGCTATATCGCATTTTCGTGCTAAGAAATCATCCACTCGGTAACTGTTTTTTAGGGTGAGATCAATTTCAGGGAATTGACTAAAGAAACCGAGCAATCTTGTATTTAACCACCTGATAGAAAACACTGGCAGTATGTTAATCACCAGTTCTCGTATGTCGTTTTCTTGTATGTCTTCTAGGGTGCCTTCAATAAGCTCAAATGCCTTTGATAAGGTACTTTGCAGCATCCGTCCTTTTGAGGTGACGGTTATTTTCCTATGGCTTCGATGAAATAGCGTCACTGCCAGCTCTAGTTCTAACCTTTTCAGTTGATGACTCACCGCCGACGGCGTCACATGAAGCAGCTTCGCGGCCTCCTGCACCGACTCAACCCTGGCACATACTTCGAAAGTTTTTAAGGAATTAAGTGAGTGAGTTTTCTTCATAACTGAGATTATCTCATCCAAGACGCAAATTTAAGTCGTTTGAACAACACTATATAACATGAAATTATCTAACCAATCAATTTTGAGTGAATTTAACTCATCAATCGCCACATCAAGATATTATGTGCAATACAAGGTGTTTTCAGTGAAGAGTATTCTAAAGCGGTTGCTTGTGGGTGTTTGCATAACGCTATTGGCCATGCTGGTAGCCCTAATTTATGTGTTTGAACTGCCTGCCCCACCTAGGTCAATTTCTGGCGATATTGTATTGCAAGACGTTACTATCGTTAACCCAATGATTAACAAAACGTCTGTTACCTCGTTAAGGGTACGTGATAACAAAGTAGTACTAGGCGAAAGCGCTCATCAAATTCAGGAACGTAGCCGCTACTCGGGCAGTTTTATTTTACCGGGCCTTGTCAATATGCATTCTCATGCCCCCAGTAAAAACCTGTTAAACCTGGGGCCAATGTTTAGTTTGGCGGCCATCATGCATGGTGTGACAACCTGGCGGGATGCACTAGATGCCGACGGCAGCGCCGTCCCCGCCATTAGAAAGCAGATTAAACACGGCCAATGGCCCACGCCAAATATTATGGCATGTGCATTGATCACTCGAGGTGAAACACGCTGGCCTAATTCCAACATACTGAACCGTGCAGAGGAAGCTGACGATTTGGTGAAATCGTTAAAGTCACAAGGCTATGGCTGCATAAAGTCTTATGAGAACTTAAATGCCCATCTTATTGCGGCCATAATAAAAGCCGCTACCAAACACAAAATGCAGGTGATCGGTCATGTGCCAGAAGGGCTCACCATAGAGCAGGCAGGATTGCCCGACACACAACATTTCTTTGGTATTGCTACACCGCAGTATGGTGTGATTAACCGTAATGTTGATTGGCGCTCGGTGGATGCTGATCGCATTCAACGGGTTGCTGATCACATTGTGAAAGAAGGCATGATCAACACACCCACATTAGTCGCTGTAAAACAACTTGAACAATACAGGGACTACCCATCGGCGCTGGCCAACAAAAACTACCATTACATTCCTAAGTTTTATCTTGATATTGTATGGAACCCAGTACAAGGCATACCGGTTTACCGCAAACTTAGTCAGGATGATATTGAAAAATCGGTTGATGCCTTAAGAAAGAAACAGGCTTTATTAAAGCGCCTGCATGACCTAGGTGCCACCCTTAATTTGGGCACAGACACTCAGCAGCCGTTTGTGGTACCCGGTGTCGCCATGTGGCAGGAAATGCGTTTATTTGTAGAGGCCGGACTAACCCCGGAAGAGGTTTGGGCCCACGGCACATGGAAGGCACAACGCCAGCTATCTGAACATTCTAATGGTTTAATTGAGAATGGAGCACCAGCAAACTTTCTTATTTTTGCCAAGGATCCTACCTTGTCTTTAAACGCGTTAAAGACTCTGCAAGCCGTAGTGATTCGCGGTAAGTTATACGACATGGCCGATTTAAGACTTTCTATGTCTGAACTTCAAAATCATTACGCAAGCTGGCCAATGGCGTTATTGTCGCGATTTTTTGTTAAGCGTGCGCTTGAACAAATTGCCAAGAAATTTACCCATTAAAGGTGCTTGCTATGAAAAAAATCATATTGTTTTTTATCTCCCTAGTATTACTGGCAGGCATAGCCTATTGGTTATTGCCACCATTAAATGTGGAGAAATATTTTAGCCCAGTGATCAATGTTGATACTTCTGCCAACAGTTTCGCTGTCACCTATGAGGTAGAAAATTTGTTTGTGGCAGATATGCATGCCGACACCTTATTGTGGAACAGGGATATCACGCAAAAATCAACGCTTGGGCATGCCGACATATATCGGCTAACAAAAGCCAACGTGGGGCTGCAAGTATTTATGTCGATAATTGAAGCCCCCAATGACACAAGCTCTGATTCAATTAAACAACAAGGTGATCGAGTCACCTCTATAGCCTTGTTAGATAAATGGCCATCTCGTACCTTTATAAGTTACAAGGAGCGTGCCTTGTACCATGCCGAGAAATTGTTTAAGGCCGAAAAATCATCCAATGGGCAGCTGAAAGTGATTCGAAGCAAGCAAGATCTGCGGGCCGGAATACAGAATTGGCAAGCGCAAAAAAATCCGCTTTTGGCCCTACTGGGTATGGAAGGGGCGCACGGGACGGAATTTAATATTAATAACCTTTCATTGCTTTTTGATGCGGGCTACAGAAGTATGGAGCTGGCGCATTATTCAGACACGCTGTTTGCAGGTTCGTCGTCCGGCATGAATAAATACGGCCTTACCGACAAAGGGAAAGCATTGGTTAAAGAAATGAATGTTATGGGGATGATCATAGACGTGGCCCATTTGTCGAACGCCGGTATAGAAGATGTTTTGGCCATGAGTACTCGGCCTGTTTATGTCTCTCATGGCGGGGCATACGCCACCTGTCCTAAAGCGAGAAATCTACCCGATAATATTATTAAGGAAATCGCCAAAGGAAAAGGGATTATTGGCATTGGATTTTTTATAGGTGCTATTTGTGGTAAGTCATTAAACGACCTGGTTCGCGCCATTAAGCACGTTAGAAATTTGGTGGGATCTGAATATGTGGCGCTAGGATCAGGTTGGGATATCGCATCCTTGGCCATTGCCCCGCATGAGTTACCGGATTTAACCCGTGCATTACTCAAGGAAGGGTTTTCGGAAAAAGAACTTAGGAATATTATGGGCGGCAACGTCACTCGATTTTTTCTGGAAAACTTACCCTCTGATGAGAATCCATCAATATGAAGTCCCACTTTAAAACAACTATTTTACTGCATTCTATTGGGCGTGAGGCTCAGGTCTTGCCTTTTGCTTTAAACACAAAACAAGACCTACCCCTGCGCCCGTATGTTATACGCTCCGAGTTTTTATTTTGAAAGAATAACTCTAGCACCCGTTTCAGGGTCAATTACAAAAATAACATTACTAGTATCATCTGTAACATATAGTAAATTAGTGTACTCGCTGTAAGTTATTTCATCATATGCCGCTAGTTTATTAGGCACATTTGAGTTGCTCCAGTCTGAGATTGTCACTATTTCTTTGCTTTGTAGTTCGATTTTATAAATCGTACTGCCTCTTAAGCTGTATAGTAATTGGTTTGAATTATCGATTGTTAATATGCCTTGAGCTTCAGCCCTCTCACTAAAAGTAGTACGGTTACCCGTTTTTAAATCAATAGCAACTAAAGAAGGGATTGCTGAGTCGGTTACAAGTAGTCGATCGTTATTTATATCCATAACAGAGTGTTTAATTTGGGAAAATTCTTGGCTGTTATTGGGTATACTATCACCAGAAAACACTATTCTCTCACCTGTCGAGATATCAATTTCAACAATTTCATCAGGTGTTGTATCAATAACTAGTATACGATTTCGGGCTAAATCTAGTTCAAAGTCGTCAGCATAGTGTAGATCAGGCTCATCACCGATATCTCGTGCAGAAGAAATAGTGGTTTGCATTTTAGTAGCAAGATCAACTTTGATGAATTCTGGTAGGAAATCATTCAGATAGTCCTTGTCTGGGATGACATCGACGTCTGTCATGATATAAAGCTGATGGTTGTTTTTATCAATGCGTATGTCTTTGATACGTGCGGTAAGACTGCTAAAATCATTCTTAAGCTCCAAAAATATTTCTTTGTGCCCATTTTTTAAATTCACTTTAACAATGTTTTTTTGGTTACTGTCAATCGTATATGCAAACTCGCCATCTGTATCAATAGCGGCAGGATTTATAATGTCGGCGCCTTGGTCTTTTTCTGAGTTAAAGCGCTCCATCACTACACGATGCACTCCTGTGCCTATATTTATGCCTATTAAATTTTGACTATTTACCGGCATCATTACTATTTCTTGTCCATCTGCACTAAGTGCCATGTTCTGGGTGAATCCAACTCTAGCGTCTTGAATCTCTGTTTCATTACTGGTTATAACGGTAATTTGATCACTTCCATTTTCAAGCATATAAATAACGTCAGTATCATAAAAGTCATTTGATCCTAGCCATATAATGCTATTACGATCTGCATCATATAAAAGATGCTTTACATGACCGTTAAGTGGTGATTGCATTGCGTTTGTAATGAGTTCTTTGGTTTCGGTTATTTCATTGTATGAATATAGTGATAGATCATTACCGAAGTATATTTTATGGTTTTCATTATCCCTGGCTAATCCACCAATACTGCTAGCGGCAGAAAATAAAATCGAACAACTCCCAGTACTTAGGTCAACAGCAACGACTTGATTTTTTCCACCAGACACAATCAGCCTATTACCTTCTTGGTCGAATATCATTTCATCAATAAAACTTAGTTCTGAAGGGCATGTTGAAAGTACTTGAGCCTGTCCAGTCATCAAATCAAATTTTATTATGTGATCAAGGTCTGTATCCGATATGTAGGCTGTATCTGCGTTATTGTTCAATATAATTCCTCTGGGTTTGGCTAGAATTGTTTCGCCATCAGGAATTGAAATTTTAAAGCGATGGTTGTTTTCTAAATTCGCTGATAGTAAGGGACCAAAAGAATCTATCCAAAATATTTTGTTATTTTGTTTGTCGACCGTCATGCCTCTAGGGTATGTAATTGAAGGGCCTGTTATTTTAATTTGTACACTATCACTGTGCAGGTCAGTGTTCAGAGAATCGGATGTTTCAACGGTGATGACATTCAGTCCTTGTTCTAGATCTAGGTTGACGACCCAACTTTCATAATTATTTTTTGTTTCAGCCGCTATACCATTAACATTAACTTGATGTATGAATGTTGCATCATTTGTAACACCTCTAATGATAACTGAGCCCTCTTTTGAAATTGAAAACTCAGGCGGAAATAGGATGGTGGCAGTTGGCGCTGTTATGTCACCCCCTAAAGGTGTGTTGTCACATAGATCACCAATGCTATCGGAGTCTTTATCTCTTTGGTTTTCGTTTTTAATATTTGGGCAATTGTCGATGGTGTCGATAACTCCATCCTCATCTGCGTCTGGGCCGAATGGTGTTGAATCGCAGATATCTCCCATGTCATCGCTATCGGTATCGAGTTGATTAGGGTTTGGGTTATTTATGCAGTTGTCTATATCATCGTTAATGCCATCTTCATCTGTGTCTGGGCCGAGTGGTGTTGAATCACAAATATCGCCCATGCCATCGTTATCGGTGTCGAGCTGATTGGGGTTTGGGTTGTTTATACAGTTGTCTAGCTCGTCGATAATTCCATCGTTATCAGAGTCTTCCTTTTCTACTATTAGTTTACATTCATTACTCGATGTATTTTGCGCGTTTATTTCTTGTGGATCTTGCTTGGTTTTGAGGCAGCTAGTTTCTTGTTTATTGCTGCTATCACTCCCACAAGAGGCTAGGACGAAGGAGAATGAAATGAAAATTATTATTCGAGATAAGGCTGATGACATCTTTATATCCATATGGGGCGGTTTTTCATAAGAGCTTTTTAAAATTGTATGTAGCTTGTAAATACAAAAAGCCTAATTACTTTTAAACAAGGTTGGGCTTTATAATTGGTTTGAATATCGCTGACAACAGCGGGCGAGGTTCAGCTCTTGCCTTTTGCCCTAAACATACAAAACAGACAAGACCCTCAAGAACGGTAGCCCGCTAGCCCACCCCTTATGTCAGGCTAATAATCGATAGCCGTATTGTCGCCAAAATCACTAATAAGATCCGTATCAAATGGCAAGTCAGCTTCTTCCTCGTCAGGTAAGTCTTTGAAATCTATTTCAGCTTCTATTTGCATTTTAAGGTCTGGGTACAGCAGTCTTTCTGGCTCTAACAGACTTTCATAGGCGTGAACAAAATGAGTGGGGTTTATATTGCCACGCAAGATGAGTTCAAAAAAGCTGATGTAAATTTCAGGTCCGCTATTCTCAAAGGCAAGCAGTTCAAAAGTTTCGTGAAAGTTATCTTTAATACTGGGTAGCCAGTCTTCAATCCGTTGACTTATCGCTACTCCATATTTTTTTTGTATGGTGTCAGTGGCTTCTCTGAATTCATCGTTAAAAATATCGGCTTTATCACGGTAAGAAGACAGTAGGGCTTTTATCTCATCATACTGTTTATGGCCAAGGTCGTGGCGCTTCATCATGGTCTCAAATATCGATAGCTGAACATCTGCTTTAATGGTCGCCTCATCGAGTTCAAGCAGGTCTATGGCTAAGCCTGACAACGGATTTTTAAACTTGGCCACTATTTGCTGCAGTAGCTGAACATCTTGCTGCAGGGACATAAGTGCCGCATGAATCGATATTATATCCTTGTGTTCGTTGTCGTTGTATTGGTAGTGAGTTAATAATATAGCGCGATTCGCGTCGGGACCATGTGCCTTAAATAGCGCGTTTACGTTTTCCCAGCCCTTGCGGAAACAGGTAAGAACCGTATCTTCTTGCAGAATTTTCTGTGCTTTATGGGTATCGCCCTCACTTAGCTTTAACAGCCCAAGTGTCGTTACTCCCAGCACAATAGAGCACGATTTTTTTAGATCATGACTGATAACCGGTGAAAAAAAGCTCTTGGCTATTTTTAAAGACATGTCGACCAACAGGCTTTCTATAGTCGACATTTGTGCAGGCGTAATTAAGCCGCTATCAACGGCATCGCTGATCATTAATAATAAAAAGGGTCTAGTCCTGACTTTATCAAGATTCATCTGTCAGTCTCTCTTATAGTGGCTCGAACATGTCGTCGGTATCGCTGCTTATCTCGCCAACCCTGATGTTATTAGCCTGGGATTTAAGAATGGCTTCAATGTTATCAAGATTACCGTTTTCAGCCGTGTCAAGAATCGCTTGATAAACCGGCTCGTGAAGTGACTTTATCTTAATCAGTAATTCTTCATCGCTACCCGATACCGGCTCTTCCTCAAAGTTGATAGATTCAAAATCAAAACCAATAAAAGGCAGTGACAAATACAACAGTCCCGTTTCAGATTGGTTGATGGCATCTAAAATTTCGATTTGTCTTTCGTCGTCGTCAGCTCGGGTAAGAAATATTTGCGACAACATAGATTTCACTGAATCTTGTGCGGTAACCGCACCTTTTTCAAATTCATTTTCCCAATACGAAGGCTCTACATCCAACATCTCTCCGATGGTTTCCGGGTCCATCAGCCATGCCGCTATTGACGGGATAGTGGCATCAAATTCCCTCAATATTTTAGCGACACTCATGATGTCTAGTTCAGAAATAACAGCGATCATTTTCTGATCGCCCTCGGTAGATGCAATATCTTCTAAAATATTACCCGCATTGCGACCACTCTCACGGGTTATCGCAACGACTTTTTCAGCTAAAACAGCAACTTCTTGGCTCAAAATAAAATCCTATTAATTCGTGGGGTATTAATAATCGTTAAAATCTTGCTGGTCTTCATATTCGTCCTGTTCTGCCGGCTCGTGCTGTTCTTCAGGCTCGTCTACGTCGGCGTCAAACTCTTCTTTTTCCGCGCCTAAACCATAAAAGCAAAGCAGCAGTAACGCTGTTTTTAATTGCTCTTGGTATTTATTAGATAGTGTCGACAGTAAGTCTCGATAATTCTTATGTATGTTGACGCAGGTTCTTACGTCATCCCACTGGGGTTCTGAGTCTGAACATAGCGGTAATAATTTAGCAGAATTCACTTTAACCACATACAGCAAACAGATGGAAAGCTGGTCGGGCATGCCGTCTAAAAATCCGGGTGTTTTGTTTAACTGACCTAATAAACTATTTGCATAGTTTTTAAATACATCGGGATCTTCCGGGTCTTGATAAGATTCGATATTTTCAGTCAGCATTTGATAGTCGTCAGCCAAATAGGCTGGCACAGAAACAGTCTTAGACATATTTACTCTTAAGCATTTAAAACTCGATTCCAGTAGGATGCAGTGAACTCTTTAGGGTTCAAGACCTCTGTGTATTCTTGTTCAATGTAATGGGTTCGCTTCTTAGGGTCGGATAACACGCTGTACGACTCTTGAATGTGTTGGAAGCGTTCAATTGCATCATCTGATGTATTTCTATCAGGGTGATATTTAGCGGCTAATCGTCGGTAAGACTTTTTAATATCAGCTTGCGAGGCTGATTTATCAACTTCTAATATTTCAAAATAATCCAAAATCATCTCCTGAATATGTCATAGGGTATCCATCGCTTAGGGGTAAGCTGGGTTATGGATGGAATACGGGTTGTTAAAATGGAAGGTTTAACGCCTGTTATATGGCTATGGCATTAAAGGGCTAGACTTCAATCGTGACAAAGAATTAGAGGCTCTGCTCCTAAATAATGAATGGATTATAAGTGAATGGTGATTTGGTGTCGACCATTGAGGTAGTTGGTGCTAATGGATAGTTGGCTTAGTCTAAGGGCAGCGGCGACAGATCTTGTGTTTTTGGGCTCTAGCGACAGAATTAAAGTATTTACAGTTTGCTGCCCTTGTTATTCTAGCTATAAACATAGAGTCAAGTAACAAGTCGGCGCTACAGTAGAATGTTAAATCACTTTGAAAGCCCTGTTTCACAGAGTTTAGATCCTTAATGCAGTGCTACTCAGATCTAACCCCCGTGCTGTTATTTGATTGTGCGAGGTAGAAGAAATGAAACGTCTCGCTCAGTGTGGCGACGGGCTTAACCCATATATAAATCGTAACGTTAAAGATGATATCGTTCGTTAATCAAAATATAACAAGCAAAGGCAGGGCGACAACCCGCGCTATAGTCAAAACAGAGCGGTTGGTGCAAGGTGCAATGAATCGAGTAGACCCAACATAACCAGCACCTTTAGTGGTTTCCGTAAAAGTTGTTGCGGTTTTTGTTACACAGGTGAGGCGTGCGTTATGTATCCCTATGAATAAACAATATCTTCGCAGCATTAAATAATAATTCGAATGTATCTGACGGTTCCATTTTGAATCAAAAACATACCACGGCACCTAACTTATTAAAACGGGCGGTGGGCTCGCGACTACTTCCAATAAAGAAGATGCGTACAAGCTGATTTTCTCCAATTTACGGGACACATTCTGATAATTCATGAAGTGTTCTATGCTAAAGAATATTTAAAAATTATAAACAAACTCGTTTTAACTAACTCAATTCTTTCCAAGCCAAATAATGGCTTATAAATACCTTACCCGACATTGTCGCGATAAAGTCACTGCGCAATAACTGATCCATTACCGGACCTTTTACTTCTGATAAATGAAACTGCATATCGGCATCTCTCAGGTGACGATCCACTGAACGAAGGCTTTCAAGAGCACTGGTATCGATGTCGCTGATCGACGAGCATTGCAAGACCAAATGACTGGCATCGGGGTATTGCGCTAACAATGAATTGACTTCATCTTCAAGCACGCGTGCGTTGGCAAAGTAGAGACTGGCATCGATACGTATACCGATGACTTTATCGCTTAGTTCTACCTGATGTCGCAGACGATTGCGAAAATGTTCGGTGCTGGGTATTCTGCCAATCACCGCAATATGGGGAGTACTTGAGCGGTACAGATACAGCAATATCGACAAGACAACACCACTAATTAAACCTAGTTCAACGCCTTGTATAAGGGTCACCAGTGCGGTAAGTGCTAAGGCAGAAAAGTCGCTACGATTAAAACTCCAAACGCGTTTGATGGCTGGAATATCCACCAATGAAATGATCGCCACCATAATCATCGCCGCCAAACTGGCAATCGGAACGTAGTATAATAATGGCGTCATAAAAACAGTTGATAGGCCTATCGCCAGCGCAGCAAGTGCGCCCGCAGCGGGGGTTTGTGCACCGGCTTTGAAACTTACCGCCGAGCGCGACATGCTCGCCGAAATGGGGAATGCTCCCGATATACCCGAGGCCAAGTTAGCAAGACCTAAGCCAATCGCTTCTTGGTTAGGGTCAACACGCTGGCGACGCTTAGCGGCAAATGATTGCGCTACTGACAGCGCGCTCACATAGCCTATTAAACTGATCAAGGCTGCTGATCCCAGCAAGCCCTGCCAGCGCTCAGCCGACCAGTTAAGCGCATTAAAGTCCGGCAAGTCCAATACGGGTAAACCCTGTGGAATAATACCCACCACGGCAATCTGCTGCTGTAAATCAAACTGGACTACCACTAAGACAGACAGGCTCATAACCAAAATAGGTGTGGACTTTGACAAGATATCAGCCCAAAACGTAGGGATTCCTAAAAAAGTCGACAGTTTTTTGAGCCCATCCGGTAAGAAGTACAGCATTAATACCGCAACTGTCCCCAGCCCCATGGTGTAGAGATTTATACCATGAAGTCCAAGATCCGAAAATATCGCTAATAAATTACCGCCACTGACGTCAAGACCGGTTAGGTTTCCAATCTGACTGGCTGCAATGACAATGGCGGAAGCAGAGATAAAACCGGTAATGACCGGGAAACTAAGAAAATTACTGAGAAAGCCCAAGCGCAATAAGCCAAACATTAACAGCATAATGCCGCTACTCAATGCCAGCACAACGGCGCCGACCAAATACTCTTCTGGCCGTGATTCTGGAAAAGCAATACTCAAGGCGGTTGCTGTCATAATCGAAGAGATGGCAAAGGGCCCAACCGATAAAGCACTACTCGAACCCACTAAGGCATAAAGTAAAAGAGGCAACATGCTGGCATAGAGTCCTAGTTGCGGTGGTAAGCCCGCCAAAAGTGCATAGGCCAAAGACTGAGGAATCATCATCATGGTAATGATGAGAGCCGCGACAGCGTCACGTATAAACGTTTCGCGATTATACACGCGGACCCAGCGTAAAAAAGGCAGGAATGAATCTAAGCGCATAGTATCTCTCATTGATGATCGTGGTTGCATTCTAGCCTGTCATGGCTATATGAAATCGACTTTGCTGGATAAAGCTGAACACACAAATGCAAAGACATTATTAAACATCTCACAAAAAAAGGAGAAGTAAGTTTTGGTGTGTCAAAGAGCAAGTTTTATGCCGTGTTTATTTTATATAACAAGCGCCCATTTTTATTATTATATTTTTCTATTTAAAAGTGCGCAGGGGCTCGCTTAGTCAGACATTAATAACAAGTAACTTGTATTAAGCCAGAGTGCTCAGGCTCCAGTTTTGTGCGCCAAACTTTGTTACTTTTTGAATGGATGTGCTAATACGGAGCACTTGTAATCGTTAGTGAGAGTGTAATGAAAAATAGTCTGTGACAGGAGTTAGACTAACTATAAAACAACTGAGTAGATGATTACTGGTTTATGAATATATTATTTTTATCGACTATTTTATTTCGTTCTTTTATTTCGTTCTTTTATTTCGTTCTCTTATTTTTATTTTTTAATAACTCATCGCTGGGTAAAATATTTTACTCGTACATTTTAATATGTGGTTGTCGCTGGCTGCGAGATCCAGGAGTCATTCATTTAACATATTACAAGTTCTTATGATGTTTAGACGAGCAATTGAATACGTTTTTTCAGGCGTTGATCAAAAGTAACTTGTACTAAGCGTGAATAAACAATCTGAGAATTCGTGCGCCAAATTCGTGTTGTTTTTGATTGAATGTACTAAGACAGCGCATTTAGTCATTATCAAGAGAGTGACAGTAAATTTACATTGCAATAGTCGGCTTCAAAAAAAGGCTATAAAAAATAGATACTTATGAAAAACTTAGTTTGGGAAAAATGAAATTGGCACGGCTTGTGCGCTATTTATAAAGGTAAATATAACACGTTAGTATAAGTTTATATTCGATTGTTCATCTCAATACGGAGTAAAAAATGAATCTACTAAGTAATTTCTCAAAGGTACTTTTGTGCTGTTCAATAGCGAGTTTCGCTAGTGCTGAAACAGTGAAAATAGCGATAGGGCATCAGAGTATGTGTACTGACACATACACGGCTGGCATCGTTGTAAAAGAACTAAAGTTGTTGGAAAAATATCTGCCGACAGAGGGCAAGTATAAAGATATTGATTTTGAAGTTAGCTGGAGTGATTACAGTTCTGGTGGTCCGATCACTAACCAAATGATGGCCAATAAATTGAATTTTGGTGTGATGGGTGATTACCCTTTGATTGTAAACGGTGCAAAATTTCAAGCCACCGATTCACTCAGAACAAAATACATTGCAGGTACTGGCTATAACT
>JBLGAF010000005.1:0-140106 GCA_047612075.1 Oleispira sp. | reverse complement strand
ATACCGCCAGAGACCGCCTTGTTAGTGGTCAACGTTGGGTTATTAAAATTGGTAGTGCTCTGCTCACGAATGACGGTAAAGGCCTTAATCGCCTAGGCATTCAAGCTTGGGTTGATCAGATTGCCGACTTGATGTCGCAAGGCATTGAAGTTGTCTTAGTCTCTTCTGGCTCTGTTGCCGAAGGGATGACTCGTTTAGGTTGGACTTCCCGCCCCAGTGAAATTCATCAGTTACAAGCCGCAGCGGCGGTAGGTCAAATGGGCTTAGTGCAAGCTTATGAAACCGCTTTCCAGCAGCATAACAAACATACTGCGCAAATCTTATTAACCCATGCTGATTTATCCAATCGCCAACGCTATCTTAATGCGCGCTCGACTTTGCGTACGTTAATTGAAATGGGCGTTGTGCCGATCGTGAATGAAAACGATACGGTCGTCACCGACGAAATTCGTTTTGGTGATAACGATACGCTAGGCGCACTGGTTGCTAACTTAGTGGAAGCCGATACGCTGGTTATTCTTACTGATCAAGATGGTTTATTCACTAAAGATCCACGTCATCATGCTGATGCTGAGTTGATTACTGAAGGCCGTGCTTCTGATGCTGCATTTGCCGGTATGGCCGGTGATGGCGGTGTTTTAGGTCGCGGTGGTATGATTACCAAAGTCACCGCGGCACGTGTCGCTGCGCGCTCGGGGGCGGATACAGTGATTGTGGGCGGGCGCATTAAAAACGTATTAACACGTCTACGTGCGAAAGAAAAAATTGGTACGCTTTTGGTTGCTGACACTGAACCGGAAGTTGCACGTAAGCAGTGGATTGCTGGACACTTGCAGCATTGTGGCGAACTTATTATTGATGACGGTGCGGTGAAAGCACTGAAGCAAGGCGGTAATAGTTTATTGCCAGTGGGCGTTAAAGCAGTAAAAGGTATTTTTCGTCGCGGCGAAGTGGTTGCCTGCTTAAATGAAAAAGGCCAAATAATTGCTAAAGGTTTGATTAATTTCGACCACAGTGAAGCGCAAACATTGTGTGGTAAAACCAGCGAGCAGCAACAAGAGCTGTTGGGTTATGTTGGCGAAGAGGAATTAATACATATTGATAATTTAGTGGTGTTGTAGCAGCAAACACAAAAAAATTAAGAATAAGGAAGTCAGAATGATTAAGTCAGTTCAAGTACAAAATCTTACGATTGATAACGATGCACCGTTTACATTATTCGGTGGTATTAACGTTTTAGAAAGCCGTGATCTTGCCATGCGTACGTGTGAGCAATACGTAAAAGTGACTGAGAAACTCGGCATCCCTTACGTCTTTAAAGCGTCTTTTGATAAAGCCAATCGATCGTCTGTTAATTCCTACCGTGGTCCTGGTATGGAAGAAGGTTTGAAAATTTTTGAAGAAATCAAAAAGACGTTCAACGTACCGATTATTACTGACGTGCACGAACCTTACCAAGCCGCTCCAGTTGCTGAAGTAGTCGATATTATTCAATTGCCCGCGTTTTTAGCACGCCAAACTGATCTTGTCGTGGCTATGGCCGCAACTGGCGCCGCGATTAATATTAAAAAGCCACAATTCTTAGCGCCACACGAAATGCGTCACATCATTACTAAGTTTAAAGACGCCGGTAACGAAAGAGTCATGTTGTGTGAACGCGGTTCAAGTTTCGGTTATAACAACCTAGTGGTCGATATGCTGGGCATGGATGACATGAAAATTCAGGCTCCAGTAATCTTTGATGCAACTCACGCCTTACAGCGTCCAGGGGGTCGTACTGATTCTGCTGGCGGTCGTCGTGCTCAAGCTTTCCAACTTGCACGTTCGGGTATGGCATTGGGTATTGCGGGTTTGTTCTTAGAAGCTCACCCTAATCCTGATGAAGCTAAATGTGATGGTCCGTGCGCATTGCCGCTCGACAAGTTAGAGCCTTACTTGGCACAGATGAAAGCGGTTGATGACTTGGTTAAGTCTTTTGCGCCAGTGATCATTGATTAGTGCTCAATTAAAATAAGTTATCGCTAGATTATAAAAAGCCCAATTATTTATTTAATTGGGCTTTTTTTTAACAATCTAATAACTTTTACTTTAATAAGTCGGCTCTTAAACGCGGCTCTTAAAGCGAGAATATACCCACTGATACAGTGTCGGTAATACCACAAGGGTTAATAGCGTCGACGAGATAATCCCACCAATCACCACGGTCGCTAATGGTCGTTGAACTTCCGCACCGGTGCCAGTATTAAACGCCATTGGCACGAAGCCTAGACTTGCCACTAATGCCGTCATCAATACGGGACGTAAGCGCTGACTTGCACCTTGCCATACGGCTTGAGCGAGTTCTAAACCGCTCTCTCGCAGTTCTTTAATGAACGACAACATAACTACCCCATTTAATACCGCCACCCCAGACAACGCGATGAAGCCCACTCCAGCAGAAATCGACAGAGGTAAATCTCGTAATGTTAGCGCTATGATACCGCCTGTTAATGCGAGGGGGACGCCAGTAAATATAATCAGCGAATCGCGTATCGAACTAAAGGCGCTGTATAACAAGCCTAAAATTAGAATCAAGGTAATCGGAATAACAATGCTTAAGCGCTGGCTAGCAGATTCTAATTGCTCAAACGTACCGCCGTACTCCAGCCAATAACCTGCGGGCAGGGTTAATTCACTGCGCATTAATTCTTGTGTCTCCGCAATGAAAGAACCTAGGTCGCGGCCTTCAACGTTGGCGCTGACAACAATGTTGCGTTTACCACTGCGGCGATTGATTTGATTGGGCCCCTTAATCTCTACAATGTCGGCGATTTCACTTAACGGCACAAAAACAAGTTCTGATTGCTCATCCTCATCGATAGGAAGAAAAGGGCTAGGGTTGGGAATGGCCACAGGAATTTGCGCGAGGGATTGCGGATCTTGGCTTAAACTTTTATCCATGCGCACTAATAATTTAAAGCGCCGATCACCCTCGTAAATCAATCCCGTTTCAATGCCATTGACGGCGGCGCGAAGGGTATCCTGCACATCGACGATGGATAAGCCCAGCAGCGCTAAATGATCTCTTTGTGGAATAACTGAAATCATCGGCAGACCTTTCGCCTGTTCCATGCGCACATCTTGCCCCCCCGAAACCTGAGCCAATAACCGTGCAACTTGTTCGCCCGTTTGCGCAAGTGTTGCTAAATCATCACCGTAAATTCGCAAGGCGACATCGGCGCGCACACCAGAAATTAGTTCGTTAAAACGCATTTCAATCGGCTGCGTCAGTTCATAGTTATTACCAGGGATTTCTTCAATGGCCATACGAATCTGATCAACTAATTGTTGCTTTGGCTTTTTTGGATTGGGCCAATCTTTTAGTGGTTTTAAAATTAAAAAAGTATCGGCAACATTGGGTGGCATAGGATCAGTTGCAATTTCGGCGGTGCCGATTTTAGAAAAAACGTGCTTCACTTCTGGGAATTCCATAATGCGCTTTTCTAATAATAACTGCATCTCTGTCGCTTGTTCTATGCCCGTGCCCGGAATGCGCATAGCGTGCAAGGCAATATCATGTTCATCTAACTGTGGCAAAAATTCACTGCCGAGCTGGGTTGATTGATAAGCGCTTGCTAAGACCAAAACAATCGCGGCAATAAAAACAAAAGGGCTATTATTTAAGGCCAATTTCAACAAAGGCTGATAAAGGCGACGCGCCTTAATCATAACAAAATTTTCTTCTTCGTTGACTTTCCCGGTTACGAAAATCGCAATCGCGGCCGGCACGAAGGTAATGGAAAAAAGTAACGCACCTAATAACGCAGCCACCACAGTAAATGCCATGGGATGAAACATCTTTCCTTCAATTCCTGCCAAAGTAAAAATAGGCAAATACACCAGCATAATGATTAACATACCAAAGACTGCTGGCCGGAAAACTTCCTTGGTACTGGCAGTGACTTCCAACAAACGTTCTTGCAAGGTTAATAAGCGACCGTATTTTTTTTGCGCTAAGCCTAAGCGGCGCAACGCATTTTCAACCACAATGACAGAACCATCGACGATAATACCAAAATCGATAGCCCCTAAACTCATCAAATTACCTGACACACGGTTCATCGCCATGCCGGTAATCGCAAACAACATGCTTAATGGAATGACCAAGGCAACAATAAGTGCAGCGCGAATATTACCTAACAGCGCAAATAAAACCGCAATCACTAATACCGCGCCCTCGAATAAATTGGTTCTTACAGTAGCGATGGTTTTATCGACTAGGGTAGTACGGTCATAAACAGGAATGGCGTTAATACCAGGCGGTAAAAAATCGTTAATTTCTTTCAGTTTTTTTGCCACGGCTTGTGAAACCGTTCGGCTATTTTCACCCAGCAGCATAACCGCCGTACCCAGTACTGTTTCTTCACCACCAAAAGTAGCCGCACCAGTTCTGAGTTCTTTGCCATATTGAACAACGGCTAAATCTTTAATACGCACAGGAGCATCGTCACGACGAGTAACCACTAGCTGTGCAATATCTTCTAGATTATTTAATTGCCCCGGTGAGCGAATTAACCACTGTTCGCCATTACGTTCGATGTAACCAGCACCTGCGTTTTGGTTATTCTTTTTTAAGGCCTCGACCAAATCATTAATAGTGACCTTATATGCGAAGAGTTTCCCGGGAATAGGCGCAACTTGATATTCGCGTGTATAGCCACCCATGCTATTAATGGCTGTAATGCCAGCAACTTTTACCAACTGTGGTCGAATGATCCAATCTTGAATGGTCCTTAAATCTTCCGAGGTATACGCCTGACCTGCGTCCGTTACCGCATCAACATCTGCTTGCACGGCATAAGTGAAAATTTCACCTAGGCCGCTGGCAATCGGACCCAGTTTAGGTTCGATGCCCGCAGGCAATTTACCTTGAATGCCTTGTAAGCGTTCGCTGATTTGTTGGCGTGCCCAGTATATGTCGGTGCCTTCTTTAAAAATTACCGTAACTTGTGACAATCCATAGCGTGATAGTGAGCGGGTATAATCCAATTTTGGAAGGCCCGCCATGGCATTTTCAATGCTGTAACTAATACGTTGTTCGGCTTCTAACGGAGAATATCCCGGTGCTGAACTGTTAATTTGTACTTGTATATTGGTGATGTCGGGTACGGCATCAATAGGTAATTGGGTGGTTTTATAGATACCCAGTGTTGCCAATAATAAGGTCAGGACCATTATTAGCCAGCGCCTTTCAATGGCGAAGGTGATTAAATGATTAATGATCATGGCTGGCACCACTCTTCAATATATCGGCTTTTATTAGAAAGCTATTTTCACTAACGTATTCGCTACCAACCTCTAAGCCTGAAAGTATTTCTGCCCACCGACCATCTTTTTCACCGACCACTACCGGAGTCATCTCGAAGGTATTATCATGGCGTTTAAAGACCACGGTTTTATTTTCCATGGTTTGTAGGGCGTCAACTTTTACGGCCACCGCAATAGAACGTGTAGATATTTTAATATCTGCTTTTACGTGCATACCAGGGCGCCAATGACCTTGTTTATTATCAATAATCGCGCGCGCACGAGCGATATGGCCGCCGCTCATTTGTGGAGCGATGTAACTGATTTCTCCAAGGGTGTTCTTGTGATCGTGCAAATCATAAATTTTCGCCCATTGGCCTTCCTTTAAGCGCTCAATGTTTTCTGGAAAGGCGGATAAGTTAACCCAAACTTTGGATAAATCACTGATCTGTAACATTCTTTCTGCATCGATACGATTACCGGTATTGACTGAACGCGAAGTGACTTCACCGTTGGAAGGACTTTTTAGTGAGTAGCTTTGTAACGTTTGAATGTTGGTTAGACGTGCGAGTACTTGGCCTTTTGTTACGAGGTCACCCACTTGCACAAAGATTTGCTCTACCATGCTTGGGAAAGCCGCATGCAAGCTAAAGACTTGATCTTGAACGGGAGAGATCACGCCAAAGAGTGTGTCGGTTTGAGCGAGATTTTGTGAGCCTGCCAGCTCAGACTTGATGCCGGAAACTTGAATGTAATAAGGCGTGATTTCAGTGCTTTTTGAATGCCCTTTTTCGTCATGACTTTTTTCAGAGTGCTCAGCTTTTTCTTTATGTTTACCATGCTCGTGATCGTCACTGGCAAATACGTTGCTAGCTAAACTACTGCAGGTGAGCGTGACAATGATAAACAAGGGCACGAAATTTCTGGATAATAAATTCATCATAAAAACCTTATTGAGTACTAACAATTGACTGGCCCAAAATACGCTCCAGTTCTAATACGTGGTTGAAAATACGGACTTGGCTATTGATTAAGTCCTGCTCTAAATTGAATACTTGGTTTTGCGCTTCGATCCATTGCAAAACACTGTACTGACCCTGGTGGTAGGCTTTTTTTGTGCTGCTGAGCAGCTCGCTGGCGAGGGGTAGTAAGTGTTTATTAATACGTTTTGCTTGCTGTTGCTCTTTTTTTAAGCGGGTCTGGATACGAGTCAGTTCAATGGTTAATTGTTGGCGCTTTATTTCAACTTGCTCATAACTCAATGCTTGCTGAGCTTGAGCGCTGGCAATACGGCCACGGTTAGGGTTGCTAAAATTCAGCGGCATAGAGACAGTTAATACTAAGCTTTGATCACCACGAACATCGTTATGGCGCATTCCTAAGCCTAAATTAAGATTTGCACGACCATTGGCTTGGACTAAGGCGGTGCGACTATCGGCTAGGCGGGAAAGTGTAATCTGATAGCGATAATCTGGCAGTTGATTGATACCTTGGGTTATTGCCTTGGCTAAGGTCTTATCATCCGGCAACTGGGGAAGTTGGGATAAGTTGCCTTGAAGCTCCCTAAAGCCAGTATCGTTAAAACTATGTTGATCCAGTCCTAACCACATGGCACTGAGAGCATCTTGTTGTAATGTAATATTAAACGCTAGTTGCTCTAAAGTATTGTTGGAACGTGCTAGTCCAAGTGCCATTGTTGCCACGTCAGCTTGGGCGACAGCGCCTGCTTGGGCTCTTTTATTGATAATCTTAAGTGCCCGTTTTTCTTGTTCCAAGCGTGCTAATAAAAGTGTCTTCTGTTTCTGCAAAGCCAGTAGTTGATAATAGCGACGACTGGTTTCTGCCAACATATCCAGCTTGGCTATTTCAAACTCGGCTTGCAGTTGTGTTTGTTTAGCGTTGCTGAAACCAACTCGGGCATCTAGTTTATTACCCAGCTCAATATTTTGACTTAGGGTGAGGGTCGTTTCATCTTTGCTTAATTCTATTTTTGCTGACGGCACTGGACTGATGTTGGCTTGAGTATTCTCTCCGGCTAACTTACGCACATAAAAAGGATAGACTTTAAGTTCAGGATTTTGCTGCAAGGTAAGCTGTAAGGCGTATTTCAGCGATAAGCTAGAGGTTTGTCTAACCTCGTTTTCGACGACTGCGAAGCTATAGACTGGCAAGCTACATACCAGAATTAGCAGACCCAAACGGGCACGCATTTGATGTTTATTCATAAATATCCCACACAGCATTGTGCCATGAAAAAAATGATTATTAGATTGGTTTAATAACGAGTATTTATGAGTGTCTGGTGGGCGGTGGAATCGGTGGACTATGAATGAGTGTGCAATAAATCGGCATGGAACTGCTGATGTTTAAGCGCGCTTTAAAGCTATCACTGCCCGTATATTGGGTGCTTAAATCGCTGAGCACATGGAAGTGAGATTCTTCGATATCTGGCGCTGAGTCATCCAGTTCACTGCCAAACTCGAACAGAGTTTTTAGATCTGAAACAATATGCAGGTGAGGCGTCTGAAGTCCACTAGGATCGTTGGTAATGAGGTGCACGGATGCCCATACGCTATTAATGAGCGTATTACTGATAATAATAAGTAGCGCCAATAGGTGCTTTATCGTCACAGTTCGAAGCCTAGAGAGGAAAAATATAAGGCGATATTAATCCATATTTACTGTTACTCAGCAAGTAAGGGTTTGCAAAGATTGCAAGGCATCGATGACCCATTAGAAAAAGTCTCTAAAAGCACCCATGCTTGGTTTTAGGCTATCTTTGCGCCAAATTATTGCGGTGGTGCTATAGCGCCACTGTTGATCGAGTATGTGTTGTTGAATACTGCTGGCGAACGGGTAATGGTCTAATAATACCTTGGGTACAATGCCAACCCCCATACCTGCGGCTACACAGCTCAACAGGGTGTGGTAAGAGCTGATTTCAATGATATGCGCTGCTATGCCGCCTTCTTTCGTCCAATCTCTCATGCGGCCTCGGTAAGCGCATAAATGGCTGAAGCTCAGCAGTGTTGGCTCGGGATCAAGGTCTTCAGTGCTATTGATTTTTTGATGCTTCAGATCTGAGATTAAAACCAGTTCTTCTTTAAAAACGTTATGAATGTCGAGTCGTGCATCTTTTCTTGGGTCTGCCACTAAGGCGACATCGATTTCTCCTGCTAAAACTTTTTCAATCAGCTGGCCCGTTGGGCCTGTTTCTATTTGTAGCTTAACGTCTGGGTATTCCTGATGGAAACGCATCAAGGGTTCGGTCAACCTAGTGGCGGCAACGGCTTCCATCGCGCCTATCACTAAACGTCCCTTGGGGGCTGTTTGCTGCAGTTCGTTAATGGCTTGCTGAGAGAGTTTGATCATTTGTTTGGCATAGGGCAGCAATTGCTCGCCTGCGGGAGATATGCGAAGGCGATTCTTCTCTCTTAAGAACAGCTGAGTATTGAGCTCTTGTTCTAACTTCTGAATCCGTGCGGTGACATTAGACGGTACTCGATGCAGTCTCTGTGCTGCCGCAGTAATACCACCGGATAGCACAACCTCTTGAAATACCTTTAAATCTGAAAGTTCCATATCGACCTTATCGCTATATTTTTATTCATAATCGAGTTCGATCATTATTTATGAACGATTAATTCATTATTATTCATTTTTAAAGAATGATAAAGGTGGTTATTGTTATGGCATGTAGCAGAAAAAGGGCTAACAACGAGTTACGAGAGAGCTACTAGAGAGTTATTAGAGAGTTATTAGAGAGTTATTAGAGAGTTATTAGAGAGCTATGAGAAAGTTATGAAGAGAATTATCAAAAAAATACGAAATCAGGCCACGAATGATCAGGGCTTTAGCGACTTACAAAAGGGTTATGGTTTTGCTTTTGCCGCTGCTCTTATTTGGGCGGGATTTATTCTAGTATCACGCGTGGGTGGTATCAGTGAATTATCAGCATTCGATGTCATTGCGATTCGTTATGGGACCTGCGCGGCTATTTTATTGCCCATTTGGTGGTTTAAATTTCGATTTACTTTATTCACACCGCGTTTAATTATTTGCAGTTTAGTGGGTGGCTTGGCTTATGCGTTATGTGCTTTTAGTGGTTTCCAGCTATCATCGGCTTCTCATGCTGCTATTTTATTACCAGGGATGATGCCATTATTTATTATCGCTTTATCATTTTTAATTAATAAAGAGTCTCATGGCACGCAAAAGTGGTTAGGGGTTGGAGTTATTACCCTGGGTATTGTTGTTTTATTTGCGGGTGAGCTGGGCGTATTTAAAGGTGAAATAAATTTTAATGTTGCCGCTTTGTTGGGTGACAGTTGGTTAGTAGCGGCCGCGTTTTTTTGGGCCGTTTTTTCAGTATTAATTAAACGTTGGCAGATAACCCCGTGGCAAGTCACGGTAAGTTTGGCGTTGCTGACATGTTTGTTTTACTTACCGGTTTATATTGTATTTTTACCGAAGGCTTTATCGGCTGCCAGTTGGGAGAGTATTTTATTACAAGCATTCTACCAAGGTATTATGGCAACGATCGTACAGATGATTTTTTATGTGAAAGCGGTGCAAAATATTGGGCCCTCAAACATGGGCGCCGTTATGTCAATTGTGCCAGTAATATCAGGGCTAGCGGCTATCGTAATATTTAACGAGCAGGTTACTGTAGAGCTTATCATGGGGTTGGTTTTAGTGAGCCTTGGAGCTTGGGTTGCTCATAGTCGATATTTTGCACGTAAAAAATCGTTAGAGATCACCTAAAATAAATTTTTTAAACAAAGTCTGAGAAAATTATGCCTTACGTAAATATTAGAATTACTGACGAACAAGTAACCCGAGAGCAAAAAGCTGAATTGATCGCAGGAGCAACACAGCTTTTGGTAGATGTGTTAAATAAAAATCCTGCAACAACAGTGGTCGTTATTGATGAAGTGAATACTGATAACTGGGGAATAGGTGGCGAAGTTGTTACCGCACTGCGAGAGAAAAACTAGATCATTTTTTAGTTAATGATCTGGTCTTTCTTTTTTAATCTTACCTCTTATATAGTTACCTTTTTTATAGCAAGGCAGAAGCCCAAATAACTTCAGATTTGTCGCTGCTATGTTTATTACACAATGCCGTGTAGCGCTCTTCTATGATATTGCGTTTAATTTTCATGGTGGGTGTCAACGCACCATTCTCTGTGGTCCAGATATCAGCGGTTATAAATAAACGATCAAGCCTTTCGTGATGTTCTATTTTTTTATTAACTTCTTGCAGTGTTTCTCTTAAGCTATTTTCGACGGCATTTTTATCCTGTTGTGCCAGTTCCTTGCCCATTTCCGATAGTTCAATGACACACACCGGTTGTGGTGCTCCAGAACCTAAAACACAGACTTGTTCGATTAAAGGATTATGCTGCATTAAACGTTCAATCTTATTAGGCTGAACAAACTTGCCTCTGCTGGTTTTAAATTCGTCTTTAATACGACCTGTAATGGTTAAATAACCTTCACTATCAATTTCACCTTTATCACCTGTGTATAGCCAACCATTACGAATGGTTTCTGCTGTTTTTTCTGGCTCTAAGTAATAACCCGTCATTAGAGAGGGAGATCGTGTGATGATCTCACCTTGTTCAGTTATTTTTGTTTCGCTATACGGCATCGCAGTAATTGAGCCGACGGTACCTATTTTGACTGCTCCTGGTAAGTTCACCGCTGGGCCATACGCTAGGCTCTCCGTCATGCCATAGCCTTCGTTAATCTCGATGCCTATCTCTTTGTACCATTGTAATAAATCTAGTGAGATGGGAGAGGCACCAGAAATCAACATGCGTGATTTATTGAGTCCCATGCCTTTTTGTATTTTTTTACGAATTAAAGTATTTATCAGCGGAATTCGCAGTAATTTCTCTAGTTTTTCTTGTGGTAATTTACTGTTTACTTTTTGTTGAAATTTTTGCCAGATTCTTGGTACCGCAAAGAATAGAGTGGGTTGCGTCGTTTGAAGATTTTCACCAAAGGTATCTAAAGATTCTACGAAAGAGACATCGCAGCAGCCATAAGTTGAGCAGCCTAATACCATGAAGCGTTCAGCAATATGTGAGAGCGGTAAAAAGGACAGGTAGCGATCATTTTTATTGATATTCAATGCTGCAGCCGCGTTTTGTGCGCCAAAGCTGAATGTTCTATAAGTATGCATAACCCCTTTAGGGTTGCCCGTAGTACCCGAGGTGTAGATGATGGTCATTAAATCATCCATCGGATGCACAGGGCTCGCTGTACTAGGTTCTGCGCGTTCAAGTAAATCATTCCACTGATGATCAATGTGCATATCAATCGCATAAGGCATGCCTATGCGGAGTGTGCCGTCGGGGATGCTAGACTCCATGCCTTTGGCGCTGTCTAGCTTGCCAATAATAATGACTTTAGCGTCGCTATGCTTCAACACATACTCTAGAGAGTCTTGGGTTTGCAGAGGGTAGAGTGGAACGCTAACGAGTCCGGCTAGCTGAATCGCATAATCACTGATAAACCACTCAGCGCAGTTTTTGGATAAAATAGCCACTCTATCGCCCTTTACTAGACCTTGAGCGAGCAGGGCAGAGGCTAAGCGGCGTGCTTGATCATTTACTTGTGACCAAGTATAGGTTTTGTATTGGCCATCGATTGGTTGGCGTAAGAAAATTCGATTAGGAACCTGTTCATGCCACTGATAAAGCATTTCTAGGGGAGTGGGGTAAGTAGCTTTGTAAGGATCCATAAAAAAGTACTCCAGCGTCCGTTGATTTATTAACAATTATTCTGCACCTATCGTTAATAAATCAACAGACACAAATATTAATAAATTATAGACACAAAAAAACCAGCCGAAGCTGGTTTTTTTGTTTAAGTCCTAAACTCCCTCCGCTGAGAGAGCTAGGTCTTAATTTAAATACTTGTCAATTAAGCCGCTTTAACAGCTAAAACTGAAGTATTTAAACGGCTCTTAGTACGAGCAGCTTTGTTCTTGTGCAAAATGCCTTTAGTAACCATCTTGTCGATGTATGGCATAGCATTAGTCAATGCAGTCTGTGCATCTTCATAATTGTTTGCATCGATTGCAACTTGTACTTTCTTAATATAAGTACGAACCATAGAACGAAGGCTTACGTTACGAGAGCGGCGTACTACAGCCTGGCGTGCGCGTTTTTTGGATCCAGCGGAATTTGCCATAGTAGGCTCCTTTGGGAATTATTAACTTGAAAATAAGGGCGTGAATTATCCTGAGTAGCGCCTATATTGTCAACAGGCAATTAAGGATATTCACTGCTCTTTACTTATTCGTGCCTAAGTTAACAAAAAACCCAGTAAATTCAATGGCTTATTTGAAAATATTTAAAGGATCTAGCCGACTAAACGGGCTTTATGGCCAGACTAAGGGCCATTTGTGCGAGTTGATCAATAGTCAAGTCGCCTTCTTGACGATACCAGTTGACTGTCCAGCTTAATGCGCCGGTCAATAAGCGACGCAATACGAAGGGGTCAATAACCACGGAACCTGACTCTTTTGCGGCGGTTAATGTACTGATCCATAAATCTTCATAGAGGTCGCGTAACTTCAAAATATGTTGCTGATTTTCTTCATTGAGCGAGCGCCATTCATACACTAGAACGGTCATCGCAGCGCCTGTTTTACCCATTACAGACTTAAGTTCGCACTGAATTAACGCCAGTACTTTATCTTCAGGAGTCTGACTTTGCGATAATGCGGCTTTCATTAACTCGGTATTGAGCAAGATAGTCTCTTCCATGACGGCTCGTAAGATGGCTTCTTTATTGGGGTAGTGATGAAACAAACTGCCCGATTGAATGCCAACGGCTTTACCTAAATCTCTTACGGTTGTGCGTTCATAACCCTTTTCTTTAAAAAGTCTGGCCGCGGCCTGCAATAGACGACCTTTAGCGCTGTCAGGGGCATTGATGATGCCCTGGTCGATCAATGCTTGTGGTGTGGCAGAAGATTGGGTCATGTTTGTGGTCATAAGTTTAGCAGTGCTCAGTGTTGGATCTTTGGTCGAGATGGGTACAGGTTATGTATAAATAGCACTGAATTGAATACTTTACAAACCAAGCGCTTGCTTGGTACTCTAAGTCATTGAACTTATTCGTGTGTATTTTAGGGTCTGAATATGACAGAAAAGAAAGTACGTATTGGCTGTGCATCGGCTTTTTGGGGTGATACCTCAATGGCAGCGCAGCAATTGGTTAAGCAAGGCCAGATCGATTATTTGGTGTTTGACTATCTTGCTGAAGTGACAATGTCGATTATGGCAGGGGCGCGGATGAAAAATCCAGAAGCGGGTTTTGCTCCAGATTTTGTAATGACCCTAGAGCGCTTGCTTAAGCCGATTGCTGAGCAAGGCATCAAAGTTGTGAGCAATGCTGGCGGGGTCAACGTACGTGGCTGTGTCGCAGCGTTACAGGCCGTCATAGATAAAGCCGGCATGAATCTGAAGGTTGCCGCAGTAGAGGGCGACAATCTGGTTGAGTGTCAGCAAGAGTTTATGGATGCCGGTATCGTTGAAATGTTTTCCGGGGAAGCGTTCCCTGAGCAGTGCTTAAGCGTAAACAGTTATCTAGGCGCGAGCGCCATTCGGGATGCACTTAACGCGGGTGCCGACATTGTGATCACGGGTCGTGTGGTAGATAGCGCCGTGGTGCTAGGGCCACTGATGCATGAGTTTGATTGGTCTGAAACCGATTATGATTTATTAGCACAAGGATCACTGGCAGGTCATGTGATCGAATGTGGCGCCCAATGTACCGGTGGCAACTTCACCGATTGGCAATTAGTCGCAGCCGATTACGCCAATATGGGCTTTCCGATTGTTCAGTGCAGCGCCGATGGCTCTTTTATTGTGAGCAAACCAGAAAATACCGGCGGCTTGGTTTCTGTGGGTACGGTGGGTGAACAGGTTCTGTATGAAATTGGTGATCCTTCACATTATTTATTGCCCGATGTGACCTGTGATTTTAGCGGGGTAACGCTAGAACAACTCGATGATGGCCATGTGTTAGTGCTCGGTGCCAAGGGATGTGCACCGTCGGATCACTATAAAGTGAGCGCGACTTATAGAGATGGTTTCCGTTGTAATGCTTCTTTCATGATCGGCGGACGCCAAGCCGTTGAGAAAGGTCAACGCGTTGCAGAAAGTATTATTGAGCGTGTGAGTGTTATTTTTCAAACGCTCGGGTTGGAAAAATTTACCGCAACAGACATCGAAGTGCTGGGGAGCGAAACAACGTATGGCGCGCATTCACAATCGTTAAATAATCGTGAAGTTGTGGTTAAAATTGCGGTTCATCATTCACATAAAAACGCGCTGGCTATTTTTGCTCGTGAAATTGCCCAAGCGGCGACAGGAATGGCGCCAGGGTTAACCGGATTAGTCGGTGGCCGACCAAAGCCTAGCCCGATGATTCGTTTGTTCTCATTCCTGTGGCCCAAGGATAACATCGACGTTTGCTTTAATTTAGATGATCAAACTTCTGCAGTGGCTATTGCGCAAGGTGAATCCTTAAAACACTTTGTACAGGCTTCAACCGTATTGATTGAGAGCGAAGCTGAGATTTCAATGGCGTCTTGTGATGCCACAACATCACTCATTAACTTAGCCATGGCTCGCAGTGGCGATAAGGGTGATCACTGCAATGTGGGTATTCTTGCCCGCGATACTGAGTATCTTCCTTATATTCAAAATGCGCTGCAGCCAGAAAAAGTCCGTCAGTATTTATCCCATGTATTGAATGAAAAAAGCGATGTAAAACTGTATTCCTTACCGGGACTAAACGCTTTTAATTTAATGTTGGAACAGGCATTGGGAGGTGGTGGTATCGCGAGCTTGAGAATTGATCCTCAAGGAAAAGCCATGGCGCAGCAGTTATTAGATATGCCGATTGCGGTTCCGCGAGCATTAGCGCAGCAAGCTGAAGAAAACTACCAAGCACTTATCTCATCCGCTCACACTGGTATTTTATCCGCTCACACTGGTATTTTATCCACTCGCACGAGTACATCAGATGGAGCCACAATCTAATGGCTATTTTAACGTCAGACATCGAAACTCATAGCGAAGAATTTTCAAATAATTGTGCTGCAATGCAAGTAGCGATTGATGAATTTCGCACGGTAGAAGAAAAAGTATTAGCGAAAGCCGAAGAAGCAAAAGAAAAATTCCGTAAACGTGGAAAACTGTTACCCCGTGAGCGATTAAATCTTTTATTGGATGCTGGTTCTAACTTTTTAGAGTTGTGTTCTTTGGCAGGTTTAAAGATGCATGACGATAAAGACGGCAGCAGCGCTGGTGGCGGTATTATCGCAGGCATCGGTTACGTAGCCGGCAGTCGTTGCATGATTCAAGTAAACAACAGTGCCATCAAAGGCGGCACAATTTCCCCTGCAGGCTTGGATAAAACTTTACGCATTCAAGAAATTGCGCGCGCCAATAAATTACCGATTATCACCTTAGCGGAATCCGGTGGAGCAAACTTGCAGTACGCTACCGACGTATTTGTTCCTGGCGCGCAGGCATTTGCTAACCAAGCGCGTTTATCGGCGGCTGGTATTCCACAAATAACAGTGGTGCATGGTAATGCAACGGCGGGTGGCGCTTATCAGCCTGGACTTTCTGATTTTATTATTGCGGTGCGAAATAAAACAAAAATGTTTTTAGCCGGGCCACCTTTGTTAAAAGCGGCGACGGGTGAAATTGCTACTGATGAAGAATTAGGCGGCGCTGAACTGCATGCTTATGAAGCCGGTACCGCCGATTATTTAGCCGAAGATGATGCCGATGGTGTTCGCATTGCTCGTGAAGTGATGGCAGGGCTACCGTGGAATGATCAAGTTGCACCCCGCATAGAAAAGACTTACGACGAACCACTTTACAGCGCAGATGAATTATTAGGGGTTGTGCCTTGTGATTCGAAGAAGCCTTACGACGTGCGTGAAGTCGTTGCGCGCATTGCAGATGGCAGTGTGTTGCAAGATTTTAAACCAGACTTCGATGTGCAAACAGTGTGTGGGTTTATCAAAATATCAGGTCATAGCGTAGGCATCATTGGTAACAATGGCCCGATCACTGCGAAGGGCGCAAACAAAGCTGCGCAGTTTATTCAGCTGTGCGACCAGAACCAAGTCTCACTTTTATTTTTACACAATACCACGGGCTTTATGGTGGGTACTGACTCTGAAAAGAGTGGCATTATCAAACACGGTTCTAAAATGCTGCAAGCCGTTGCCAATGCACGTGTGCCTAAAATTTCAATTGTGATTGGTGGTTCCTACGGTGCAGGTAATTATGCCATGTGCGGTCGTGGTTTAGATCCAAGATTCATTTTTGCTTGGCCAAACAGTAAAACAGCGGTTATGGGGGGCGCCCAAGCGGGTAAAGTTTTACGTATTGTGACCGAAGAGAAACAGCTGAAAATGGGCCAAGTGCCTGACGAGAAGATGCTTGATCAGATTGAAAAAATGACGGCTGAAAAATTAGAAGCAGGTTCAACTGCGTTGTTTGGTACTGCCCGTATTTGGGATGACGGTTTAATTGATCCACGTGATACGCGTAAGTTAATGGTAATGCTATTAGACATGTGTGATGAAGAGAAGCATCGTTCTCTGCAAGGTAATAGTTTTGGCGTTTCACGCTTTTAGAATTAATTATAAAAATTAAGAATAGGAAAAACACAATGATCCTGACCCAAGAACATAAAGAAATACAAAGAACTGTGCGTAATTTTGTTGATAACGAAATTAATCCTTATGTAGACCAGTGGGAAAAAGAAGGGAATTTTCCAGCAAAAAAATTGTTCAAAAAAATGGGTGATCTTGGTTTATTAGGCATATCTAAGCCTGAATCAGTTGGTGGAATGGGCTTAGACTTTTCATATGAAATGGCAGCGGCAGAAGAGCTTGGTGGCATTATGTGTGGTGGCATACCGATGGCTATCGGTGTGCAGACGTGTATGGCGACTCCTGCGCTGGCACGTTTTGGTAGTGATTATATTAAAGAAACTTTTTTAGCACCCGCAATTGCCGGTGACATGGTTGCGTGTATTGGTGTTAGTGAACCCCATGCGGGCTCTGATGTAGCGGCGATTAAAACGAATGCCGTAAAAGACGGTGAAGATTACATCATCAACGGTACAAAAATGTGGATTACAAATTCCACACAAGCTGATTTTATTTGTTTATTAGCCAATACTTCAGACGATAAAGCCCATAAAAATAAATCATTAATTGTCGTGCCGATGGATTCTGTTGGCATTAGTTTCTCAAATAAACTCGAAAAGCTAGGCATGCATTCATCAGACACGGCACAGGTATTTTTTGACAACGTACGAGTACCACAAAAAAATCTAATTGGTAGTGAAGGCGCCGGTTTCATGATGCAAATGATGCAGTTCCAAGAAGAACGTATCTATGTTGCCGCTATATCACTGAAATCGATGGAAACCTGTGTTGATAGCACTATTGCATACTGTCGCGAACGTGAAACCTTTGGCCAACCTTTGATTAATAATCAGGTGATTCATTTCCGTATGGCAGAGCTGCAAACTGAAATTGAAGCGCTACGCTGTATGGTTTATCAAGCTTGTGAAGGTTATCTGAATAAAGAAGACATGACACGATTGGCGTCTATGGCCAAGTTGAAATCTGGCCGTCTGGCAAGAGAAGTAGCCGATAGTTGTCTTCAGTATTGGGGCGGTATGGGCTTCATGTGGGACAACATAGTATCGCGTTTTTATCGTGATAATCGCTTGGCTTCTATTGGTGGTGGTGCAGATGAAATTATGATCGGTATTATTTGTAAATACATGGATATCTTGCCTAAAAAGCGCAAATAGCTTTTGAGAAAAAAGATAACCTTGCCGACACTATTTAAGTCGCCAGTATGTCAGCGGATAGAAGTTGAGAGTTAAAATGAGCCAACAAGAATTTGAAACCCTAGTAATTCAAGATCAAAAACCTGTATTACGCGTGATGCTAAACCGCCCTAAACTGGCTAATGCCATGAACCTAACCATGGTGAATGAGCTAATGACGGTAATGGAAAAAGTAGAGCAAGAAAACTATCGGGTATTAGTTATTAGCGGCGGTCATGGCAACTTTTGCGCGGGTGGTGATATCAAAGACATGCAAGCAGCCGGAGCTGATAAACACGCTTTAGTTGAACTCAATCGCGCTTTTGGTCATATGATCACAAAAGCGAATCATCTTCCCTGTGCCGTTATCTGTGCATTAGAAGGTGCAGTGCTTGGGGGTGGTTTTGGTTTAGCCTGCGTCTCTGATTTGGCGATTGCAATTGAGAAAACTCAGTTTGGTCTACCGGAAACATCACTGGGTATTATTCCTGCGCAAATAGCCCCGTTTGTGGTGCAGCGTATTGGCTTAACTCAGGCGCGTCGCCTAGCCCTATTTGGCCATCGTATTCAAGCGCAAGAAGCCATGAACCTTGGTTTGATTCATCAGGTTGTGGCAAGCAATGAGCAGCTTGAAACTGACGTTAATAAAGCCATTCAGCTTGCACTTAAATGTGCACCGCAGGCATCTCAAGTCACCAAAGCCTTGATTCATAATGTCGGTAAGCAAGATATTAATTCGTTACTGGATCAAGCAGCGAAAGATTTTGCTGATGCCGTTATGGGCGAAGGTCGTGAAGGGGGCGCTGCTTTTATGCAAAAACGTTTACCGGCTTGGACTAATAATAATGTTGCTGCAGTGACGGCAACAACGGTTGAGGAAATAAAATAATGAATCCTCCTAACGTTCATTTAAGTAAAAGCTTTAATAAAGTGTTGGTTGCAAATCGCGGCGAGATTGCGGTGCGGGTTATTCGTTCTGCGCAATCATTAGGGTATCGCACTGTAGCTGTATTTTCTGTCGCTGATGCTGATGCCCCTCACGTCAGCATGGCCGACGAAGCGATGTGTATTGGAGCTGCGCCAGTGGGCGAAAGTTATTTAGTAGTGGAAAAAATAATCGCTGCGGCGAAAAAAACAGGGGCGGATGCGATTCATCCAGGTTACGGTTTTTTATCTGAAAACTCTGATTTTGCCAAAGCCTGTATGGATGCCAATATCGTCTTTATTGGCCCTCGCCCAGATGCCATTGCTTTAATGGGCAGTAAACGCCATTCAAAAATTGCCATGATCGCTGCAGGTGTTCCTTGCATTCCTGGTTATGAAGGCGCTGATCAAAATGACAATGTATTAAAAAATGCTGCGCTTAAAATCGGTATGCCGGTGATGTTAAAAGCCAGTGCAGGTGGCGGCGGCCGTGGTATGCGTTTAGTGACTGACGCTAAGGATTTAGACGAACTTATTAAATCGGCGCGATCTGAGGCGTTAAACGCGTTTGGCAGTGGCGAGTTGATTATTGAAAAAGCGGTGATGCAACCGCGCCATATTGAAATTCAAATCTTTGCTGACAGCTATGGTAATACTGTGTATTTGGGTGAACGTGATTGCTCAGTGCAGCGCCGTCATCAGAAAGTTGTGGAAGAAGCGCCATCGCCGTTTGTTACTCCCGTTATGCGTAAAGCGATGGGTGAGGCGGCGGTTAGTGCCGCTAAGTCGTGTAACTACGTGGGGGCGGGTACAGTAGAATTTTTAGTGGATAGTAAAGGTAACTTTTATTTTTTAGAAATGAATACGCGCTTGCAAGTTGAACATCCAGTGACTGAATTAATCACTGGATTAGATTTGGTTGCGATGCAATTACGGGTTGCGGCAGGGGATAAATTATCGATCTGCCAAGAGGACGTAACGTTAACTGGCCATGCCATGGAAGTGCGTTTATACGCCGAAGATCCTGGTGCGAATTTTATCCCACAAACGGGTTTACTAAACTTGTGGCAACCCGCGTCTGGCGATGGTGTGCGGATCGACTCAGGTATTAAATCAGGTATTCAGCAGGGGCAAACAGTCAGTTCGTTTTATGATCCTATGTTGGCAAAAATAATTGCTTACGGTGAAAACCGTGAAGAAGCGCGTCGCCGTTTAGTGTGTGCGGTGGAAGACAGTAAGTTACTAGGCATTAAAGATAACCGTGCATTCTTAGCCGCCATCTTACGCAATGATACTTTCATTCAAGGTGAAGCAACGACCGCGTTTATTGGCGAAGATTTTAATCAAGACCCGAGCTTGCAGTCTTTACAAGCACAACCACGAGAAGTTGCTGTAGCAGCGGCTATTTTAAGTACTCGTTTAAAGACGGGAACAGGTTGGCAAAATAACAGAACGGGCCGTCGTGTTATTAAATTGTCTTGTGAAGATGACGTGTTCGAACTAGCAGTGTCTGCGGTTGATAATAATATAACCGCTGAGTTTGTTGGCGAGCATGAAGAGCAACAAAGTCTGACGGTTAAAATAATCGAGCAGTCTGAAAATTGTTTGCGGTATTTACACGATGAAGTGCTGCGCTCGGTTGTTTACAGTCGCAATGAAGGTGATGGCGAAGCACTTGGTTGTGACCAAGTGCACCTTGCGGCAGATTATGGAAATTTAACCTTTACCAACATCAGTCTACAGTCGGCGAAGAAAAACAAAGGCGGATCAGATCAAGTATTAGCTTCGATGGACGGTGGCATGGTTGAAGTGATGGTGAAGGTGGGCGATGTCGTTGAGGTTGGCCAGACATTAGCGGTACTGGAAGCCATGAAAATGGAGCATCCGTTAAAAGCCGGAGTTGCGGGCACGATAGCAAAAGTATTAGTACAGGCGGGTGATCAAGTAAAAGGTCGTCAGAAATTAATTCAGATTACAGCTGCGGCCACTGAATAACGTATTTTATCGATATTTAGGATTAAGGAATTTATTATGATTTCGTTGAAAAATAAAACCATCATCATCACTGGCGCTAGCCGTGGTATCGGCCGTGAAGTTGCTTTGGCATGTGCTGCTGAAGGGGCAAATGTTGTAATCGCGGCTAAGTCTGATCAGCCTCATCCAAAGTTGGATGGCACTATTCATTCTGTAGTGAAAGAAGTAGAAGAGGCCGGAGGCAAAGGCTTAGCCGTTAAAGTTGATGTGCGCAGTGAAGAAGACATTGATAATTTGATCGCCAAAACGGTCGCAACCTTTGGGGGTATCGACGCAATTATTAATAACGCCGGTGCCATTGCTTTATCAGGGGTTGAATTAACGCCACTGAAGAAACTTGATTTAATGATGCAGGTGAATTTTCGTGCCGTGTTCTTATTAAGTCAGAAAGCCTTACCGCATTTAAAAAAATCAGAAAATGGTCATATCATAAGTTTTTCACCCCCTTTAGATTTAGATCGCCGCTGGCTGCGCAACCACTCACCTTACACGTTAACTAAATACGGCATGTCTATGTTGACTATGGGCATGTCGGATGAGTTTAAACGCTATGGTATAGCAGTAAATGCATTGTGGCCCCGCACTGTCATTCACACCGCTGCGACTTCTTTTGGTGGCAAGCAATCATTTGATAGAGCACGCAGTCCTAAAATTATGGCCGATGCGGCATTTGCACTATTAAAAACTGAAAAGCGTGACGTTACGGGTCAGTTATTAATAGATGAAGATTTTTTACGCAGCCAAGGTGTAGAGAATTTCGAACAGTACCGAGCAAATCCAGAAAGTGATAAAGTAGATTTGATGCCTGATTTGTTTGTCCAAGAAGCCGATTCTTATGTGCGTGGAACGGTTGCCCCACTTGCGGGTTTGGCTGACGAATAAAAACGTTTATTTTTTATGAAATTACTTAATGAGTGACCCCGTATGTCTTTAATGAGTTTACGCAACGACGCTAACGTTGCGATTATTACTATGAATAACGGTAAAAACGCCAATAATCTTGAGTTCTCACAACAGCTTTTAGGTTTGTTAAAGCAAGTCGAAGAAGAAAAAACTAATAAAGCCCTGATACTTACCTCAAGTGATGAAAAAAATTGGAGCCAAGGTATCGATATCCCTTGGATGATGGGCAGTATTCAAACGGGCAAACAAGACGATGTAAAAGAATTTTTACATACCATGGATGCTTGCTACGCCTTGATGATGCAATACCCTATGCCCGTTATTGCTGCCATTAATGGCCATACCTTTGGCAATGGTTGTGTTATCGCTTGCGCTTGTGATTTTCGGTTTATGCGATCGGATCGTGGTTTTTTCTGTTTCCCAGAAGTTGATATGAATATCCCATTTCTTCCCGCTTTTATGGACGTGATTTTAAAAGCGATTCCTATGTATCGCTTTAATGAAATGGTTCTTTCAGGACGCCGTTTGTCGGCAGAAGAGTTAAAACAAGATAACGTTATTGAGCAAACGTTTGAGGGCGCTGATGCTTTGTTAGAAGGTGCTCTAGCGTATGCTAAAACGTTCAGTAAAGGTCGCGCTATCTTTTCTGAACATAAGCGTCGATTACATAAGGATGCGATTGATGCCTTGGCAGAAAAAAATCCGTCTATGATCGATGAGCTAAAGATATTGTTGTAAAACTTCAGCGTTACCTGACTGTAAGCGGCTTAGGGATAGCCGTTGTTGATAACTGCTATATGAGTAAACATGAGTTTAATGATGAGGTTGTAATTGAGCTTAGGTTTGCTTCTATAGCGGTATAAAGCAAGTTACCAACAAGATCTGTACATAAGTCTGTGTATAAAATATTTATAACCGCCCGTAACCCCTATGAAATCAGTCTCTCGGTCAGATTGTTGCTTTTTCGAACAATTACTTGAATTGAATTAAACCTAGCAAAGTCAATGGTTTAGGTGTTTTTTTAAAGAAAAAATTGCAGTGGATAAAGTCCCAATTATTTTTGTTTTTTATTCATTACAAGACTTGTTTTTAGAAAAAATAAAGGTTTTCTAAGTAATGTGGCGTAAGTTATCATAACTATATCCACAGATTGTGTGGATAACTGTAGGGATAACTAATGGAATAATTTTTTAACGGTAGTTTAACCCTAGTCCTACGCAGATATTTCTACTGTGTGCTTAGATTGTACTTTTTTTGACCAGATAATGAGTTTGACTTTCGGCTAAGTAGTTAATGTATTTTCTGGTAAGATGCTTCATATAACTCCAAGCTTTACCAAGCTTTTTTATCGCTGCTATTAAATTAGGTCGTTCAATGAAAATATTAATCCGCAATCTTGCCCGAACTCTGACTGAAGAAGATGTTGAGGCTTTATTTGCTCCCTTTGGTGAAGTTGCAGAGTGCAATTTAGTAATGGATGGAAAAACAGGCGAATCGAAGGGTTTTGCTTTTATTGAGATGCCTGGACCGGGTAATGGCAAAGCGGCGATGAAGTCACTCAATGCGACCGAAATTGCGGGCCAAGTCATTCGTGTAAAGCGCGCGAACGAAGAGTAATGGCTCTACCTAATCAATGAAAGTTAGTCGTTAATGTTCTTTTTTATACGCGCACGGAAGCTTCATGTCTGAACCAGAAAAAAAACCCTCATTAGTTAAGTCTTCCAGCATTGTCAGTATCATGACCTTGTTGAGTCGAGTTTTGGGGTTGGTTCGTGATGTGGTTGTGGCGCAGTATTTTGGTGCTCGCGCAGATGCTTTCCTCGTGGCCTTTAAAATCCCTAATTTTTTACGCCGCTTGTTTGCCGAAGGAGCATTTTCGGTTGCCTTCGTACCGGTGCTTTCTGAATACAAGACGCAGCGCAGTATGGCTGAAGTTAAGCTGCTGATCGCCAGTGTTTCTGGGGTTTTGGGCTTAATTTTATTTTTGGTAACCGTTATTTCAATGCTGCTAGCCCCTTGGCTACCGTATGTATTTGCCCCAGGCTTCAGTAATGACCCTGAAAAGTTTGCTTTAACGGGTAACTTGATACGCATAACCTTCCCATACTTGTTGTTTATCTCTCTCACCGCCTTTGCGGGCAGTATCTTAAATGCTTATGGTCGCTTTGCGGTGCCTGCGTTTACCCCTGTGCTGCTAAATATCTGTTTGATCTTTTCTACCTTGGTGATGACCAGCTGGTTTGTTGAGCCTTTATACGCTTTGGCGTGGGGCGTCTTTATGGCAGGGGCCTTCCAGTTACTATTTCAATTGCCGTTTATTGCGCGCCTTGGTTTGCTAGTACGGCCGACGTATCAACCTAAGCAAGAAGGGGTGGTGCGAATTCTTAAGTTAATGGGGCCCGCTTTATTTGGGGTTTCTGTTAGCCAGATCAACCTTTTATTAGATACGTTACTCGCTTCTTTTTTAGAGCCGGGCAGTGTCAGTTGGTTATATTACTCTGATCGCTTGAATAACTTACCGCTCGGCATTTTTGCTATCGCGATTGGCGTGGTTATTTTACCCGCACTGTCGAGAAAGCACGCAGAGGATAATTCAGAGCACTTCGCACAAACCCTAGACTGGGCGACACGGATGATATTCCTGTTAGCCTTGCCCGCGGCTTTGGCCTTAGTAGTACTGGCGACACCCTTGATGGCGACGATCTTTTTTCATGGTGAAATCACTGCGTATGATATTGGCAACATGACATTGAGCTTGCAGGCTTATGGCACGGGTCTGTTTGCCTTTATGTTAATCAAGGTATTGGCGCCGGGCTATTACGCGCGCCAAGATACTAAGACGCCGGTTAAAATTGGTATCCAAGCCATGGTCGTGAATATGGTATTGAACCTTGCCTTAGTAGGCCCGCTGCAGCACGCAGGCTTGGCGCTGGCTACCTCGTTAGCGGCATTTTTCAATGCTTATATGCTGTATCGCGGCTTAAAGGCGACGGGGCATTATAAGGCTCAACCGGGCTGGCCTGCTTTTGCGGCTAAAGCTTTGGTTGCTAATGTTGCCTTGTTTGCAGTGATTTACTTCATGATGGGTGATGCTCAGCAGTGGCTAGAGTGGGGCACTTGGCAACGAATTGGCTGGATGTCAGCGATTGTGGGCGCGGGTGTGAGTACTTACTTAGTAACCTTAGTGATATTTGGTTTGAGGCCTCGGCATTTAAAAGGCGCGCGTTTTTAAGTTCGTTATATAGCGACCTCATGAAAACGTTGGCATTGTTCTATATAAGAATGGAACAGTGGGACTACTTTTTCAGCTAGCACAGTTATCCTATCTTTATTCCCCTTACCTTGTCGTACGATAATTTCTTTCCTTTCAAACTACGAAATCTCATGAACGCCCATTTCTGCGGGGTGACGCATGAGATGATAATGTAAATAGATATAGGGCTTATGATTTTAACCTTAATAAGTGAAGAGCCTTATTTATACAGTTGATTTTGAGTTTATAAACGTATTTATGCGCGTTTGCAGGGAACGTGTTTTTAATACGCGCGTTTACACTGGAACAATTTAAAAAAGTGTAGCAGAATCAGCATATTGTTATTATTGTCAGCATACATAACGAGACCCTCGTTATTATTACAAACGCGCATGCGCGTATTTCTGGAGCTTGGAAATGGATTTCAAAAATCACCGAGTAAAATCAAACAGTTGCCGTGAAGTTTCTAAAAGTCACTTCCGTGCAAACGCGCATGCGCATGATTAAGCAGTTAGCTACCCTATGTCTAATTTAAAGAAATGGCGAAACTGGTGTGTCAAAATTGAAAATGAAATACTTATTCCATATAAATTTGATAAATTAGTAGCCGAAGAATATTTCGAGATAATCAAGCCGACACTAGATGCAGGAGAACCAGCAGAATTTCATAATTGGTGTTCAAATAATTACGGCTTATCATTAGCCTTCGTGATTAGAAAACTAACAGATGATGATAAAAGAGTTTATAGCATTAGGCGTTTAGTTGGTGATATACAGGCACATAATAAAGACATCAAAAAAGTGACTTACATTAGGCGATATCCAGAACATTTAAGATATTTGGCTGAGAGAAACTGGAATAATAATATCTCTGAAAATAAGCAGTTTTTACCAAAAGGTGTACCAGCAAAGCACTTAGAAGAAATACAGAATATCAGCTCTCGGATTAACGGAATTACAAATAGTTTTCTGGCTCATAGAGAGCGGACAAAAAACACAAAATATACGATAGAGTTTGATGAGATGTACCTAATCATCAAACAGTTAATAAGCATTGCATATTTTTATTCTGATCTAATTGGTGGCTCTATCCCTGATGATGATTCAAATGTAGTATTAGCCTATGACTGGCAATCAATATTCAAAAAACCATGGCTCAGCAGCTAACAAGCACAGGCATGTTCGCCCTTCGGGCTGGACCTCCGCAACTTGTCACGTTTTGTGCTGCGCACAAAAAACGCCAATTTGCTGCGGCCCATGCTGTGGGCGTTATGAACCAAGGAGAGTACCGTGGCAATAATCATAAAGGGAAACAAAGGTTTTAATATTGGTGGAGATTTAATAAAAGTCGATGTACCACATAATGTTGAATTAGATATATCAGGCAACGAAGGTACAGATATTGGTGGTCACATCGTAAATCTCAGTGTTAGCGTTAACTCTGATTCATTAGCTTCCTTCGTTGCTGAAGCGAGCGAAAAATTCCATGAATTATCACCTAAGCAACAACAAGGGTTTAGCAAAGCAGTTGAATCCTTGAAGAGTAATGATAAAGCTAGCAATCAAACTGCGCTCCAGTGGCTATATGACCTGTCAGTATCAATTCCAGGTAGCGCTATAGCAAGCGTGATATTGAGTTTTCTTAGCGTTGGTTCATAACAAGTTAATCAACTGGAAGTATTACGGTTGTCATCATTTTTGCAAAAGAAAAAACCGCAAAAATAACACCAACCTACACGCCAGTTATTAAGGCGTTAGCTTTAATAATCAAACATAGGATAAATATGAAAAATGAAGCTACTAATTCCAACTAAAAAGCAGTTCCTAGGCTGGAATATAAGCTATATTGCTGCGGCGATTGGAATTCCTGTTGCTGTGATTCAAGCAATACTTTGGGGCGTTGGCGCTTACCAGTGGTCTCAGCCAAGCCCACAGATACTAAAAGCAGCAGATAAACTGATAATTGATCAAAACCCAACAAACCTAGAAATCGAAAATATTGCTATAGAAAAATATGACTCGAAACGCGATATGGTTGTGTTCACACTACGAAACCCATCTAAGGTTACTGCTAAAAACGTTCGTGTAGATTTTTATAATGACTCAAGTGAAAAGTCGCCATATTCAGAGGGATTGCGCTATGTCGATAGCGGGAGTGGTATTGATATACCGGCTGGTCAAATCAGAACCTACCGAGTTGCGTTTAAAAAAGTGTACGAGAAATTCTTTAATCCGAAGGGTCCTGATGGGAAACTCATAAAGGTATCTAAGGACATCAATTCTAAAGACCCGTTTGAGTTAAAGAATACTGTTTGTGGTGAGGCTGCATCTTGTTCATTTAATTCGAATAGTAACTCTACGGTGGTAAATATTAAGTATGGTTCTATTTTTGGTCAAAAATATAGGCTTCTCACCCAGTTTTACAATACGTTCTTAGACGGTAAGGTGCGTAAAAGCTAACAATACGTTCAAATGCGTTCCGGCCAAAAAGACGGCCTCCACTGGACGTGCTAGACGCACGCCTTTTAGCTAAGCGTTAGAAATTATTTGGTTAATCTCTTTTATAAAGGGAAATTTATGAATATTAAGGGTTTCGCTGTAAAAGGAATAGTAAGTGCTGTGCTTATTGGAATTGTGGGCTGTTCTGACATTAGATCTAATTCTAGTCAATCGGAAATAGAAAAGCACCCGGTTGTATGGAATAAAATCCCAGATGTAGCTCAATATAAAGGAGCAGACTGGAAAAATGAAGTCATGCGTAAAAGTAACTTAACAGTTGAGGATGCGAAATCTATAGCCGAATCAGACCCACAGATAACATTTTTCTTTTATATGAAAGGCTATCAAATGTTTTTAGAAGGTAAACCCGGTCCAGGTGGGTGGACCGAGAAAGGAGTTTTTAGAGCTGGCGACTCAGTCTTTTTCACAGGTAAACCTTGGTATGGATCTGCTCCTGGTTTTTCCGATGCATATGAGAAAGAATAATCATGTGTCCGTTTTATCGGGGGAAGATCACGTAAAAACCTCCGCGCACTTCTTTTCACACCGGTTATAGCGCGTTAGGCATTCAGGGAATAAAGATGAATTCTGCTAGTAATAAGTATCTCCTCGCTGCAGCGCTTTGTTGCGCTTTAGCTGCCCTTGCTCATGTTGGTTGCATTGTGTTTGGCGGTGACTGGTATCGCTTCTTTGGTGCAGGTGAGCAAATGGCGCAGATGGCTGAGCAAGGGCTTTGGTATCCCACAATCGTCACTTCTGTCATTGTTGTAATACTTTGTATTTGGGCATTCTATGGTCTGTCGGGTTCTGGTGCGATTAAGCGCTTACCGCTAACTAGGTTAGCGCTGGTTGGCATCACTGGCATATTTTTGCTTCGGGGTGTTTCATTTGTTGGTTTAATGCCAATATTTCCAGAAAACGGCTTAACTTTTTGGCTGGTAAGCTCAGCCATCTGCTTGTTTATAGGCGGCCTATTTGCTGTTGGTACTTTTCAGCAATGGTCATTTTTGGGTGGTAAAAATGCCTAACAATACGCATCACTCGTTGCCTGCGGCCGCTGGGACGCCAAACCCGCTGCCGCGTTTTTGTCGCCCGTGTGCTTTGCGTTCAGGCTTTAGAAAAATAGATTAATCACTCAATCTAGATCAATAAATCAGGTAAAATAGTACTTTGCCGTTTACCTGATAACTTTATGTCCAATTTCCTTGATGACAATCTCAATCAAAGTGTTTTCTTTGATATTAATTATTTAGAAGTTCTAGGCAGTAATACGTTTGAATATTGCCTTTATCACTTTCTTGAAAATGATGAAATCGTTTCTGAATTCTATGCTCGATACAAAAATAAAAATAAAAGCCGTAAAGCCTATCTTGGGTTAGAGCCACCTTGTTAATTCTTGGCCTAAAAGACTCGCTGCTATGTATGAAGAGTGATTTCCTAATAGTTTAAAAATAGTTGATTAATTATGTGATTAAACGCTATTTGAATATAACCTTGTTGGCCAAAAGGTCGGGTATTACTCTATCTAGCTGATGTGCAGTAAAAGGAATTTAGTATGACCTATAAAGACTTACCTTTAGAAATGAGATTAAAATTTTTTGAGGAGATTAACCCAAACGGAAAACAAATTATTGGGGTTGAACCAATAAAGTACGATAATCACTTTGAATATCAATTCGGTGAAGATTGGAAAGGGTTCATGAATGCTCTAGACATCAACCGCTCTGAACTGTTCCAAACTAATAATTCGAATATTAGTCCTAAACTATTGTTTAGAGGTCACAAGGAAAAAGGATACAAACTGTTACCAAGTGCTTTCAGGAACTTAGATATTAATACCATCAGAATACTTAAAAGTGGAAATGGTAATGGATTGATAGAATCAGATGATTTTATCAATTTTATTGAAGGAATGAATGCCATAGGTCTTCATATAGAACCAGAATCCTTTGAATATATAAACCAATTATCTGATGATAAAAATCGATATAGCTTTGATAAATATGGTGATTACGCACATGGAAACATGGTTAAAGATTTAGCTCTAGCACAACACTATGGAGTGCCCACACGCTTACTTGATTTTACTTTAAACCCTTTAGTTGCATTGTTTTTTGCAACGCAAGGTATAACAACAGGCCCACAAAGCAAAGAAAATATTGGGATATGGGTTATTCCAGAGAAGTTAATTGAAGTCGTTAATGAAAATAAATTTGTTGAACGGATATTTGTTAATGATTTTCAAAATAGAAATATGGTCGCTCAAAAGGCGATGTTCATAAATTACATCAAAAATAGAGGGACGGAACCAAACTTGTATGCTGATGATAAAATTAAGACTCTTGACCAATATTTGTTATCTGACTTGTCTAATGATCAAAGACAAATAGTGGATAAAAGAATTGGTAAACCAATGCTCTTTACACTTTCACACTTTTGTGAAAGAGAGATAACAAAATATTTGGATCTCATAAATATTAATTGGACGACTATTCAACCAGATCTAGACGGCGTAAAAAAAGAAGTAGAAAGGCGAAAGAGAAAAAGATTGCTTTATTAATATAAAAATACAAATATAAGTGGTTTCAATCTTAACGCTAGTTGTTTTTAACACTAATACTAATGTTGTTTTGAAATAGTATGACGTCTATATTACGAGCATAGTGTTCAAAATATTTATGACCGCTTACGTATCAACAGTGACCAAAAACCCCTAAGTAGTCTTCAACTTATTTCGTTTCCGATGTTTGAGTATCGTCCTCCGTGGTGAAGTGAAAGCGCCCGCGCAGTGGCTAATATACTGCATGGTGCACAATATAGAAAAGCTATGGAAGAATAGTAAGGTAGAGAATTGGGCCTAGTAAGGTGTTATCAGGGGTTCTGAGTAGTCGATTCTAGAGCTGTCTGAGCTCATGTTTGACAATATGAGAGATATACTCGAATATCATTGGCAATATTATAAAGCTCAATAAAACAGAGCAAATTAAACGGAACTTTGAGGAGTAGGGAAACATGTCTAAATATCGTATTTTTCTACATCCTCGTTAGGCGGTCATCTATTCCATCACTCATGAGGGGTATTATGTTAATAGGACGTGTTTCTGAACTGACGGGAGCAACTCGTAAAGCTATTAGGCATTATGAGTCAATTGGTTTGATAGCACCTCCAGACAGAAAAGGTAGCTATCGTATTTATAACGACAATGATGTAATGGTCATAAAAATGATTTGTCGTGCCAAAACATTTGGGTTCAGCCTCTTTGAAATGAAAGAGATAGTGTCTAAAAAAACGAAAGAAAAGAAACTTCCTATTGATTTGATTTATCGACTAATAGATAAAAAAATATCGGATCTAAAACAAGAAGCTGAGGAGATTTTACTCAAAGTGGATAATTTGAAGGAATTTAAAGTAGATTTAGATAAAGAATTCACTTGACCTTCCCCTTAAGGGGAAGGGTTACAGTTAGTCTGTAATTAGCTAACTGGATAATTTATAATGAAAAAACTGAATTTTGAAAACACTACCATATTAATAACAGGCGCATCTTCTGGTATTGGGAAAGAGTTTGCGACACAACTTGCTAGTAAAGGTGCTAATTTAATCCTAACAGCTAGAACGCACAGCGACCTAATAAATTTAGCGGAAGAGCTAGAGTCTAAACATAAGAATATTTGGATTAAAACTATTCCTGCCGACCTAAGTGAATTAAATGGCTCTAGAGCATTATTTGAAAATATAAATGATTTAGACCTGTCGGTTGATTATTTGATTAATAATGCTGGTTTTGGAAAGTTTTGTGAGTTTTCTGGGGAGAGCTTTGAAACTTATCATAAAATGATGATGTTAAATATTAATGCATTAGTAGAACTTACTCATTTATGTTTACCCACATTGATAAATAAAAATAGTGGTGGAGTTATTAACGTAGCTTCTATTGGTTCTTTTCAACCTCTACCATACCAAACTGTTTATGGTGCATCTAAAGCTTTCGTATTAAGCTTTTCAGAGGCTCTTACTGGGGAATTATTAGATACAAATATTCGCGTCATGGCCTTGTGCCCTGGAACTACAGAGTCTCGTTTTATGGAAAATGCTAATGCTGATACATCTAATATGAACTTAGCTCCTGCAAGTAAGGTAGTTAGCTCCGCACTCACGGCTTTCACAAAAAATAGAATGTATACAGTATCGGGAACAATTAATTATTTAGTCTCTTTAATACCCCGATTAGTTTCACGTAAAAGGACAGTCAAAATAGTCGCGAGCATGTTCAAGGATAATGTATTAGGAAAATCAGCTTAGTTTTAAAGATCGCCTAACAAGTTGCTCAAACGGACTCTGATCTTCCCCGATAAAACGGACACCAAAATCTAACTAAAGATAAGGTGTCCAATGCCACGCTACAACAATCCAAGAAGAACTTGGCAATATACAAATGAGTTCAAAATTAAGGCTGTTCAGCTAAGTTTGATCGAAGGTATTCAAGTTAAGTCAGTTGCTGAAACACTCGACATACATCCCTTCATGCTGTCACGGTGGCGTAAAGAGTATCGTGCAGGCCAGTGTACAGACAATGCTCATATGGAATCATTCTTTCATTCAATGAAAGCTGAATTAATTCGAGGTAATCTATTTAATAATGTTCTCGAATTACGCTATGCTGTTGGCAATTATATAAAAAAATATTATAACGCGAAACGGTTGCACTTGGGGATCGATTACTGCTCACCGATAGAATACAAAACATTAGCAGCATGAATAATTATGTTTCCGTTTTATCGGGGGAAGATAAAAATCTGCGTTGAATCGTTTTATGATTAAGTTTGAGGAGCAGTTAGCTCCTCATATTTAAAGCGGGCAGTTACACAGTTTGTTTTACAGCCTCTGAAAATTGGGAGGCATTTTAGCCAGCTCCCATAAAAAACTGTCTAATTTAAAAGTAGCTGTTCTTAGCTGCTGGTTTATTTCGTCAATTTCCTTACATACTTGGGTATAGCGCTTACCACGTTTAACTGAACTCAACGCTTGCTCTACTTTCGGTTTTTTTGTACCAATATATTCCCTTACCCTTTGATTATTCTTCTTAGGATGAATTAAATACAGATATTTTTCCTGATGCCAGTAAGGGGTAGCATAAATAAGAGTAGTGGTTTCTAACGTTATTTTTTCTTCTAATCTAATGGCTTTTTTCTGTTTTAGCTGATCAATATGATCAGGAATACGTTCAACCTTACTGTCTAATGAATCACTAGTGTTTGCCTTTAATAACTGTTGCGTATCACTGGTATCAGTAATTGTTAATATGGCTCCTCTATAGTGTTCATCATCACTCGGAATGATAGCTAATGAGACTCTTGCCCAAAAACACTCCCCATTTATTTTCAACATAGGAAAAGAAACTTGCTTGGTTTTTTCTTTTTTTAAATTAGCAAGTAAACGCTTTAATAAATCAGTGTCTTCAGTGCGAACCAAACTGTAGATAGAAGTAAAGAATAAATCTGACTCCGTACCCTCTAACTTATTCAGCAACGTTCGATTCATATAGCTAATTTGGTCACTAGCGTTCAATACCAATAAACCTTCAGGTGAAAGCTCAACGAGATTTTGGTAGCAGCGTGTTTGTTGTGAGGCACAACTGGTTATATGAAGGGGCCTTTTTGGTGCATGATGATTTGAACTATCTGAAAAGGAAACGGATACGTCCATGTCACCGTCATAATTTTCTAATATGAAAATAAGATCACGTGCTTTCATAATGCAATAGCCCCTAATGTTGTCTTGCAACATATTATCTGTGCGAAATTCACTCAGCACTAAAGAATTAGTACTAGTAATACTATAGAAAGGATTCAAAGCATGGTCATTGTAAATGATTTTTTCCATGACATGGAAGGGAAATATCACATTGTTGTGTCATTAATTTAATGAGTACAGTTAGTCCGAAAATTGACTAGGACAAACCTATGAATTCATTGAATATAAAAAAAGAAGACTTCTACACGGAGTTTACTTTACGTAATGCAGGATTTATTTCGGAACAAGAACAGGCTGTATTGAGGAACTCAGTTATTTTGGTAGCTGGTTGTGGCTCGACAGGTGGCAGTGCCATTGAATTGTTAGTCAGAAGCGGGGCTGAAAACCTTATCCTGATTGATAATGGCACTTATGACCTGAACAATTCCAATCGTCAAAATATGACACTAGATGATATAGGTGCGCTAAAGCCTGAAGTCTTTAGATTGCGCTGCAATGCAATCAACCCATTTGCAATAATTGAAGTCTGCAATATCGGTATTACTCCCGATAACGTAGAAGATTATGTGAATCGTGCTGACATTGTTATTGACGCTGTGGATGTGACCGGTCGCTCTGGCTTAGAAATGAAATTCTTGTTGCACCAAGTATGTCACGAATACCATAAGGCTGTGATTTGTGGATACGATATGGCTGCCACTCAATACATTCCTATTTTTGATTACCGGGATAAAAAATTACCGTTGTTTGACAATCAAATAACAACTGAAATGGTTGCCACAATGGAGCCGTTAAAAGTTTGTACTTTTCTCGTACCGGTTACTGAAATCCCTGAAGCGATGTTTGAAGAGCTTGAGAGAAGCCAGCAAGGCAAAGATTACACTTCACAATTAGGCATAGCGGCTAATTTATTTGGCACGATTACAACAGGACTTGTGATCGATATGTTAAATAACAAAACTGTTAAAAAAGACTATACCGTTGATGTATGGAAGTTAATTCGAGGCGAGTATGAGAATACTGAAAAGCTTGCGATATATCAGGGTGCCATTGAGAAGTGGAAAAAAGAAGATGATGACATTCAAGATAATGAATTTCTGAAACGCTCAATAAAGTATTATGAACTTCCATTTATTCCTTCTCTACTAAGTAATTTTTCAAATAAAAAGCATACATTATCTGAAACATCTACGCTGCTAGCTCTTGGAATTCCTCATAAAGAGATCGATAGCACTGCGGCTAAGCAACTACTACGGTATGCCTTTGTTCATTATGCAAAAGTAGGGTTTATTAACCAAAAACAAGCATCTAAAGAGCTTTTACATAGCGAGCCATTAGATAGTTTATCTGCAGATGATATCCATATAGTTGTATTGGAAAAATTGACTGGAAAAGTCATGGCTTACTCGACACTAAAGGCTCCAATCGATTTAGGGGTTAAATTCCCAGATGAGAACAGAACGCGTTATTCCGTAGAAAAAGCATTTGGCCAAAACTTATATTCAGGCATTGATGCGCTATCAAAATATAAAGTTGAGCAAGTTCGTGAAATTGGACGTGTAGTAAAAAGCCATGAATCAAACCCTGTAGTATCGGGAAAGGTCGGTGTAATGTTGCTAGCGGCTTATCGAGCACTGATTGCCGATCCTAAAAACAACATTTACGCAATGGTGGGTGATGGCGAAACGAATGTTACGTTACGAAACTTAGAACTTTACGGTTTCAATCCAATTCTTATTGATAATGCGGAAGTTTGTATCCCAAAGGATAACTTATATTCCAGTCGATACTCTGGACGTTCAGTTTCTCCTTTTTGGTTTGAAGTCTGCAATATTAATTTAAAAAAGTCTTTTGTCCTTGAGTCCTTATTAACACTTCGCGATAAACAGTTTTTAAAAACCTATAAAAAATTAAAAAACGATTCTAAAAATACAAAAAACACCCCACCCCTACTTGTAGCCGAAACTGAGAGTTGATGCCGTTATGGAATGGAATACTGAACAGCTAAATTTAAAATCTAAATATTATACCGTCGGTCACGAAATTGTAAGACCATCGGCCGCTCAGCGAGATGCTAAGATTAATTTTGATCGTGCTTTATGGAAAAGAGTCGGTAACACTGGATTATTTGGTATCTGTATGCCTGAAGAATATGGCGGTGCAGGCTTAGGCATTGCTGATTTTGGAGCCGCTTTAGAAGGCTTTTCAGCAGGCTGCCAAGATATGGGGATTCTAGTCACACTTGTAGCTCAAGTAGCATTAGTACAATCAGCACTTGTTAACTATGGTACGAAAGAGCAATGCCAAACATGGCTGCCAGAACTGATCAGCGGAGAAAAACTTGCGTGCTTTGCTATTACTGAAAAAGGGTGTGGTTCAGATGTACGAGCAATAACAACTCATGTTGATCGCACTGATAATGGTTATATTTTAAATGGTAAAAAGTGGAATATAACCAATGCACCTGTTGCTGATATTTGCATGACCTTTGGCAAGGTAGTAGGAAAGAAAGAAAAATCCATTGCTTGTTTTATTTTCAATACGCATAGCGAAGGGATTGAACAATCAAAACCATTCGATTTGATGGGTAATCGTGGCACTCCAATTGGCGCTATCGATTTTGAAAATGTCTCATTAATGAACGAAAATCGCATAGGCAGAGAAGAAGACGGCCTATCCGTCCTATATTTTTCATTCTTAGTTGAACGTATATTAACTGGAATATTAGTTTCAGGATGTATAGCCCCTCTCATTAAAGAAAGTCTTGAGTATAGCCAAAAGCGTCATGCCTTTGGAAAAGCTATTGGTGACAATCAATATGTTCAACAATACATCGTTGATATAGAAAGCAAATTAGAATTACTTAAAGGTGTAATATTTCGAGCATTATCAGCCCTGGAGAAAGGTAAAGATTGTTCGAAGCTAGCATCAATTGTAAAAATGTTCTCTGCAGAAATTTTTCATGAGTCATCTCTTAGTGCTATGCGTGTAATGGGAAATTACGGATATCGTCGCGAGAATTATTACGAACGACTATTACGCGACGCGATTGGTTTACTATTTGCTGGAGGCACAGCAGAGATCCATAAGCGTGTCATTTGGGACTCTATGGTTAAAGAGTTTAATAATGAGAATAACAAGCGTGAAAATCTGAAAATTAATTGGAATAACACAGTACAAGAAGCTAAAGAAATAGAGAGGGCATAACATGACAACAAAGTCAGAATCACCTATTGCAGCTGTTATTCAGGCCACCAATAGATTACATAACCATCCATGGTTAACTATTATAGCATTTTTAGTAATTACAATTTTTGCATTAGGCAGTGCTGGAAATTTACAAATAAATGCAACGCCATACATGATTGATAAAGAACATCCCAGTCGTATGGCAGACGATAGAGTTAAAGGCTTGTTCACTAACGCAGGTGAACAAGCTTTTATAGCAGTCGTTAGTAAGCAAGGCGATGTATTTAACGCTGAATCACTTGCACTGGTATCAACCCTGACACAAGCATTTAAATCTATGACGCTGTCTACAGAAGAAGATGCGACAAGGTTATCAGAATTAAAAGCTGAGTTACCGGATGAAGCAGGTCTTATAAATAACATTCTAGAAAATGGATTAAATTCAACAGATGCTTATGCTTTAAGTAATTTAGTGACCCGCATTGATCAGAATTCAGTAGCTTTTCTTAACAATGGGGAATGGCTACAAACATTAATTGTACGTATCAATCCTGTACGCAAGGTTCGATCTTTAGTCACACTAGAGAACATCACCTCAACGACTGATGGTATTGATATTCATCCATTAATGCAGAAGCCCATTTCTGATATTGCTGATATCCAGAGCCTAAAACAAGAAGTCTTTCAGAACCCTCTCTTTTTAAATAGTTTAATTTCGGAGGATGCTCGAGCAACAAGTATTCAGCTGGAATTCAATATTGCTGAAGATGACTCTCCTTCTATGCTTTTAGCTTATCAAGCAATCAATGCTATCATTTCAAATACTGATTTAGGAGCAAATAGCCTTCACTTGAGCGGGCCTCCTATGATTGCATCAGAAACAGCCTCTAATATGGAAAAAGATAATCAAACCTTATTACCAGGAGTTCTGTTAGTTATCTTGGTTGTATTATTAATTAGCTTTGGTCGTATTCAAGGCATGATTATTCCTTTACTCATAGCTATCCTCAGCTTGATTTGGACATTAGCTATAATGAGTGCAATGGGCGTTAAGCAAAATATTATTACGTCTATGTTACCCGTTTTTATTATTGCTATTGCCGTGTGTGATGCTATTCACTTCCTTTCGGATTATTATCGACACCTTCCTGAGTATCCAACTCGTAAACAGCGATCCAAAGCTGCCTCTTCCGCGATAACCCAACTATTCTGGCCAATGCTTGTCACCACAATTACAACAGCAATTGGTTTTATGTCACTGGCATGGACTGAAGTAACTTTTATTCAAGAGTTTGGTTTTTTTGTAGGTATTGGTGTAATTATAGCTTGGGCTATTACAATTTTCTTTTTACCTACCATCCTTGTTTTGTGGAAATCTAATCCACCAAAAGTTGGCCTATTAGCCAGCACACGCTTGGATAATGTAATGGAAAAATTCAGTGGAGTGGCTAAGGTAGCAAAGCCTGCTGTAGTCGTGACATTATGCTTAATTGTCGGCAGTGCTTTTTACATTTCGAATAACCTGAAAGTAGACAATCAAGTTATCGGATATTTTGAAGAAACCAGTCAAATTCGTGTAGATGACAAAGTGCTTAATGAACACTTTGGTGGCACCACTCCCATTAGTATTTTAATTGAATCAGGTAAGGTTAACGCTTTCCAAGAAGCTGAATATGTTGCTGCTTTAGATGCAATTGAAGCACGTCTTAACGAACATGAAATTGTTGGCTTTACGTACGGTTTACCAGATTTTATTAAACGTTTAAATCAAGCGCTAAATAATACGATGACAGCTGAAGCCTACTCTTTACCAAGTTCACTAAGTACGGAATTATTAGGCCAGTATTTTCTATTGTATGAAAATGGTAATGGTCGTGATTTGTTTGATGTAGTTGATCGCCGCTACCAAAACTCTCGTATTGTTACTATTTTGCATACAGATCGCTCATCAGAAGTTAGTAAAGTTATTGATGATGTGATGCTGTACTCTGCATTTGTTTTACCACAAGGCAGTACAATCAAGGTTTCTGGTTACGGTGAAATTTTAGTAGCAACAACAAATGCAGTTGTGTGGGGACAGGTTAGCAGCTTAGTTCTAGCAGGCATTTTAATCATGCTAGTCGTACTACTAATTTTCCGCTCACCAAGCATTGCAATATTAGTTCCTTTACCCTTAATTCTAACGTTGCTGGGTGTGTTTGCCATAATGGCAGCTGCAGGTGTCGATCTGGACATAGGTACATCGATCATTGCAGCCATTTCATTTGGTATTGGTATTGATTATTCAATTCATATTATTTCTGCACTTAAATCCAGTAAGTCGACAACTCGCCTAGAGCAAATTCGTGATGCATTAAAACTATGTGGTAAACCCATATTAATTAATACACTCGCTCTTGGTGCAGGCTTTCTAGTACTGACACTATCCGGATATCAGGCTTTGATTAATTTGGGATATTTCATCTCAATTACTATGTTCCTGAGTGCCATTTTCTCTTTATTGGTATTGCCAGCAATTGTCGCCAATGCAGTTAATAAAGATAAAAATAAAGACGACGTTGCAGTAGAAACTGCAGTCGAAGGTATTGAATCGAATGCATAAAAATTACTTAATTTATATGTGTTTACTACCCCTACTGGCTTTGCCAGTAGGGGTTATGGCAAAAGATTCTGATTGGCTAGTCGTCACACTCTATCCTAGCCAAGGAGTCTATAGTGCTAATGAACTTTCTAATCTGGTCCTTACTATTGAAAGCTTATGGACTCTGGAAGATGATAAGAATCGTCAATTTATTCGAAATATCGATAGCCTTGCCACAGAAAATACCATTGTGGCTCAAGGGGATTCTATTCGATTCAGACGATTAATCGAACAGCGCGAACTTACAGATTCAGGTTTGGTAACCTTAAAATCGATAGTAAATGAACATCCACTACTGCAGCATCGTATGGCTGACAGTGTTGGGGAGTCTCTAAATATATGGGTAAAGCTAAGGTATGAATATAATCAACAAGAACAACGTTTGTTACTATCAAAAATAACGGATTCACTACAAGCACAGTATCAAAATTGCTCTGTTAGTAATAAAGGCCCCTTGATCGGCATGAGTTTGCAAGCGGTCGATTTAGAACCCCGCGAAAGTAATACTATACTGACTACGTTTAATCAATTAGCAGTGATAAGTTCTGGTTATGGCGAGGGAGCATTACAAAACTATAGTGCTGTGGATCTACTATCCATTCTAAATCACTCAATGAACCCTAATCAAAAAATCACATCCAGTGAGCAAGTAGAACAACTGTATATGATAGCCGAGAGCGTACGTAGCCGACATTTACACTCTCTCGCAAGTCCAAGCTTTAAACGCTTTAAACTGATGCGAATTATTGAAAGCGGAGCTACTTTCCCTCCTATTTCAAAATTTAACATAATACGAACTAATACCTGGTCTGCTAATGAGTCTAATTACCAAGTATTAGAATGCAGAACTGAAGCTTCGCTTATTCAAACCGAACAATATTAAAGGTAAATTTAAATGAAAAATTGTCTTCGATTATTAATAACTGGAACTTTATTATTGAGCAATAGCATGTTTGTCTATAGTAATTCAGAACCTGATGCGACTACCATTATTAAAAATGTTAAAGATAGAGAGCAAGGAATTGATCGCTATTCTGAAGTTGACTTAGTACAAACGATGTCTGATGGTTTTGTTCGCAGTCGTACTTTGAAAATGTTCGAAAAAGAATTTGGAGAGGAGCGAAAAGGCCTTCTATATTTTATAGCACCAAGCAATACCGCTGGAACAGGGTTATTAATGCAAAGCTATGCTGAAATTGATAACAAGGAGGATGACCAGTGGTTATATCTGCCAGCATTAAGGAAAGTTAAACGCATTGCTACAAATTCAAAAGAAGGCCCTTTCTTAGGTACAGACTTCTCATTTGCAGACATTGAACGAATGAAAATTAGTGATTATCAGTATTCGTTCATAGAAGAAAAAAACATAAATGGAAATAATGTAACCGTAATTGAAGCGACAACAAAAGATGGACTTGAGAACCCAAGAACCGGATATAGTCGACGAATGATTTATGTCGATCAAGAAAAAAATCTTATTTTAAAAGATGAAATATTTAGAGCATCACGATTAATTAAAGTATTCAAAGTAATCTCGATGAAAAAAATTGATGGCTTCTGGACGGTAACTGAAGCCAAAATGGATAACATTGTTGAAGGCGGCTTTACTCAGTTAATCCGTAAAAATACTCAATATAACCAATCATTAAAAGATTCATTCTTCAATCAGCGAACATTACGAAAAGGGGTTAAATGATGGCAGAAATCATTGCCAACCGAATGATAATAAATCTATTCCGCTCTAGTATTCTGCCATTAATCATACTGATGATCAGTTCACCAGTGATGGCAGTATCGATACAGAGTGATCACGGACTGAACCCAGAAAACTTTTCAATGAAGGGGTTCGGCCGTATAGAAAAACTTGAGCGCATAGGGAATAAGAATGTATTTGAAGATGATACACCATCTTCTTTAGGCTTTAATGTAGATGGTAAATTTGAATTAGACTGGGCTTATGAAGACTTCTCTATCGACACGATTAGCTATGGAAAGTATCGCTCGCAATATCGAAATAGTGATTCTGATATGGAACACGATGCAGAGGTCAGAGAATGGATTTTGGGCTACGAAAGTGAAAACTGGCAATATCGTTTAGGTAAACAGCAAGTGGCATGGGGAAAGGGAGACTACTTTCGAATCATTGATGTGATTAACCCTCTTAATTTAACCGAGTCACTCATTCCTTACCTAGATGATTATTCTTTGGGCCGAATACCTAGAGAAATGTTGGTTGTTGAACATTTTCAAGATGATGTAGAGTATCAATTTATCACTGCATTTGAAACGCAGCGTACAGAATTCGCTGAGGTAGGAACTGACTTTTCAGTTGAAGGTCTCCCAAGTAATAGTATTAAGGCTGATTCTGATAATATAGATTTAGCATTAAGAATTCGATTTTTTATTGACAGTACAGACATAGATATTTATGCATTTAGTGGTTACAACCCAAACCCACTTTATTCAATAGAAGAGAATGACGCCCAAATTTATACTCAAGAACACTTAGAGAAAAGAAATGTCGCAGCAGTATCCTTTGCTCGGTCTATTTCTTTTGGGGTACTACGAAGTGATATAGCTTATTATTTAGACGAAGCTATTCAATCAGGCAGTACCTTTGAAAACGTAAGTAAATTAGAAACATTAATTGGTATTGATATTCAAGAAGATGAATGGTCATATAATTTACAAGCAACAGTAAGCCAAATCTTTGGTCAAAGCGATCGGTTTGATGCCCAAGATACAATCAAAAGTGCCTCGGCATTCATTCAAAAAGAATGGAGCCGCCAACGACTAATGTCCTCTCTGGTTTGGCTTTACAACGATTTAAATCACTCTAGTAATATGCTGAAATATAATGTGAGATACGATTGGCGCAGCGATAGCCAGTTTGAAGTAGGTCTGATTGTCTTTGATGGTCCGATGGGTAGTTTATACGGTATGTATAACGATCAAGATAGGGTGTATTTGAACTTCAAACAGTCTTTTTAGATACGTACTTAAATACCCTACTAGGCATCACTGCTGTCCCGCTAACTTTCAAAGTAATTCCATTTGATTAACTGATCGTCAATAACCAGTGATGTGATCCCCTCGCAGCATTTTTAATCTTCACTGCGTTTCTCCCACAGTTTATTGATTCCACTAAAAATGCAAGTTATCAGTTTCTCATTTTAGGTGTAGTCATTTTATGCTTGGATTTATTAGCAATTTCCTTATATGCTATTTTCGGTGTATATCTGCGTAACTGGTTTTCAAAGCCAAAAATGACAAAATTATTTAATCGTTGTTGTGCATTTTTTATTGGTTCTATTGGCCTTAGCTTGCTCATTGGCGAAAAGAATACCGGGAAGGAAAAATTTAAGGTGATGGCCAAAAGCGAGTTGGCGTGAGTAAAAAGAAAAAGATACCATTAAAGAGAAATATTACTGAGACTGCACAGCTTAAAAAAGACAGAGTTACAAGAGTAACTCGCAGGCAACCTGGCTTAAAACGCTTTAAAGTGAGTGGTGAAAATCTACTACTTGATCATGGTAATACCACACGAATAAATCAAGTCTGGGTGGCGTAAAGAGTATCGTGCAGACCAGTGTACAGACAATGCTCATATGGAATCATTCTTTCATTCAATGAAAGCTGAATTAATTCGAGGTAATCTATTTAATAATGTTCTCGAATTACGCTGTGCTGTTGTCAATTATATAAACAAATATTATAACGCGAAACGGTTGCACTCGGGGATCGATTACTGCTCACCGATAGAATACAAAACATTAGCAGTATGAATAATTATGTTTCCGTTTTATTAGGGGAAAATCAAGGTCTTGGGTTGACGAATTTGTCGCTTGGTACAATGGCGAACATCGCGATATCGGCATTCGGTATGTGACACCGAATGATATTCGAAACTGGGGGTTTATCGATAAAGTAGAATTGGATCCCGAGATAAAATCCTTGGCAGCATATATTAAACACGACAACTATCTTGAAAAACTCCGGTAGTTACAACGTGTATTTTTTACCCTCATTTATTTTAAAATATTTTCATTTTAGTCATTTTTTTGATCATCAAATTTACCCTTTTTATAGCTTCGTAAAAATTTTTTTATAAATACTCGCAACTCTCGAGAGGCAGTGGTATCAATCGATTGGCAAGCCTCGACAAATTCATCTCTTGTCTTTTTATCTAAGCGTATTATGAGTTGAGCTTCTTTCTTATTCTTTATTTTTTTATCAATGCTACTTACCATTGCTATTATCAACTTTTTAACTTTGTGTTTAATAAAGTAGAATGACTCGCCGTTATTAATGACGAGCCTTCACTCTAACAGTAGCTTAAGCTGCTTTTTTAGCTACTTTTTTTACTACAGAACGTGCTTTTTTATTCTCGCCACTTTTAACTAATTTAAGCGCTTTTTTTGTTGCCAATTTAATAACTTTACCTGTAGAAGATGTTACACCTGCTTTTTTCACTGCTTTTTTTGCGAATTTAGTAGCTTTTTTAGTGGCTTCTTTTTTTGTAATCTTAGACATAAGTATGTTTCTTTTTAATGAACGAGACAAAAAAATAATGTATATACAAAGTATAGTCAATAGGGATACATTAAATAGTCATTCCAAATACATGAAATTCAATAGTAAGCAGTCGATTAACTGATATTCTGACTTGGCTAAATAGCATCCTCCCTCTAAAAATGATCAAATATATTATCACTAGTAATTTAGCTCTATCATTAAAATCACCTGTAATTTAAGTTTTTTATGTAACAAAAATTAATTATTGATAGGTATGACTAAAATAGGGAAGATGGTACGTTCCGGCATCGTTACAATTTAACGACCTATAAATTAGTTTAATTTATTATGGTTTATTAATATGTAGTGATACTAAGAAAATAGCTTTTGACAAGATGATACTACACACACGTTTTTAAGACTGAAACTCACTCGATAAGAGCCATAGCGGCGTTGGTCACAATTATTGAAAGGGAAACGAGCTTTAGTGTTTCAATGCGAATCAATGACAAGGCAGTAGAAACGGTTACGGTAGGACTATCACTTTATTAGAGATCTACAGGGCAGCTGAATTGACCGTCCCCGAAAAGTATTGTGTCGTTAATATCAGCCAGTTTTCAGTAGTGATATTTAGTTGCGTTAATATGTTAGGGAAATTATTGTCAATTTCGCAGAACTGCCTTCTATTTAATTTATTTACACGACTCTTTCATTTATTTTGTTAGGATACCTTTTAATTACGAAGCTGTAATAAAAATGTAATTAAAATGTAATATAGTATGCTTTTTCGGTGTGAATCATGAATGAGATAGCTGGGCAAAGATTTTTTCCTAAAGAGCTTAGTTGGTTGTCCTTCAATGAACGTGTTTTACAAGAAGCCGCTGACAAAAACAACCCCATCATAGAGCGGTTTCGGTTTCTTGGAATTTACTCCAGTAATATGGATGAATTTTATCGCGTTACAGTTGCCGATGTACGACGAAAAATCATTATTCAAATGAATAACGATGAGCAAGAAGAAGCAGAAAAAAATCAACTGTTAATGGCTCAGATACAGGAAAAAATAATTGAACTCACTGATGAGTTTAACGTTATTTATAAAAACTTGGTTAATGAACTTGCTCAGCACAACATACAACTAATAGACCATCATCAGGTCAATGATGATCAATTTAATTGGTTGAAGGATTTTTTTCAAAATAAAGTTTTACGTCATATATCTCCTATTTTAATTGAGAAAAAAGTTAATCTGGTTGCTCGCTTAATTGATTCGGCAACCTATTATTACTTAGCGATTCATAGAGACGACAAACAGACTAAATATGCCACTGTAGAAATACCTACTGATAAAATGTCTAGATTTATCATCTTGCCATCTTTATCAAAAGGAAAAAAATATAAGACGATCATTCTACTTGAAGATGTCATTCAACTATTTCTTGAGGATATTTTTCTAGGTTTTGTTAAATTTGACTCTATAGAAGCCTATTCATTTAAAATGACTCGTGATTCAGAATATTCAATCAACGATGATATTGCAGAAAGTTACGTTGAAAAGATGTCAGACAGTATGAAGCAGCGTCTTATCGCCGAGCCAGTGCGCGTTATATACGACGGTAATATGCCTGAAGAAATGGTAAAAAGCTTAAAGCGCCATTTAAAACATTCTTCTTACGACAACCTAGAAGCGGCTGGCAAAGTACGGAACGTGAAAGACTTTATTAAATTTCCTGATATTGGTCGCAGGAACTTACAAAACAAACCTATAGAGGCATTAACCAATCAACAATTTGCTGCCTACAACACCGTATTTGAAGCAATTCAACAACAAGATATTCTGCTGAACTACCCATACCATAGGTTTTTACATTTTACGGAGTTTGTTCGCCAAGCGGCGTTCGACCCTCATGTAAAACACCTTCGTATTACCTTGTATCGCATTGCTAAAAATTCTAGAGTAGTTAGTTCACTCATTGACGCCGTAGATAATGGAAAAATGGTTACGGTAGTTATGGAGCTAAGAGCTAGATTTGATGAAGAGGCTAACATCGAATGGGCTAGAACAATGACTAACGCTGGCATTCGAGTGGTTTTTGGTAATCCTTCATTTAAAATACATACTAAAATTTGCGTTGTTAGCCGTGAAGAAAAATCAAAAATGGTCAATTATGCTCATATAGGCACAGGTAACTTTCACGAAAGTACTGCAAAAATTTACACCGACTTCAGCTTATTTACCAAAGACCGACATATCACCAAAGAAGTACTGAGTATATTCGACTTAATACAACTCCCTTATCGCCAACAAAAATTTGAACACTTATTAGTCTCTCCGCTAAACTCTAAGTCTTCAATATTGGCTCTGATCGATAACGAAATCGCTCATGCTCGATCCGGGAAAAAAGCTGATATTCTATTTAAGGTCAATAACTTAGCTGATCAGGATATCATCGAAAAATTATACCAAGCAAGTCAGTCTGGGGTAACAATACGCGGTATAGTTAGAGGTATGTGTTCGCTACGTCCTAAAATAAAAGGCTTGAGTGATAACATTAGCATCATAAGTGTTGTTGATCGTTTTCTTGAACATTCTAGAGTTATGTGTTTTTACAATAATGGTGAGAAAAAGGTTTATATTTCTTCCGCTGATTGGATGAAACGCAACATGGAAGATAGAATTGAAGTGTCTTGTCCAATTTACGATCAAAAGTTGGTTAAAATAATAATAGACCTTTTAGAAATTCACTTCAAAGATACTTTGAAAGCTAGAGTTATCGACAAAGACCAAGTAAATAGCTATGTTAAACGCGGCAATAGAAAAAACCTACGATCGCAAAATGAAACATATTACTATTTAAAACACTTGGAAAAAGTTAATTATGAAAAAAATAAAAACCTTTGATGTATCATAATACATAAGAAATCCAGTCAAAGAAAAAAGAAGACAAGTATCATTTTTAAATGAAGGGCAGGCGAAAATAACTTTCTTGGATTTAATGAAATAGAAAATTGGCAGCTCGAAAGGTCGCCGTATGTACAGCCGAAGAATGTTAACGATTGAGCCAGTGTTCGGACATATCACCAGTAACAAAGGCTTTAGTCGAATAGGTCTACGTGGCGAAGTAAAAGCGACTGCTCAGTGGCTAATTTACTGCATGGTGCATAATATAGAAAAGCTATGGAAGAATAGTGAAGTAGAGAGTTGGTCTAGTAGGCGTTATTAGGGGTTCTGAGCAGTCGATTCTAGAACTGTCTGAGCTCACGTTTGACAATATGAGCGATATGCTCGAATATCACTTTATATATTAAAAGCTCAATAAATCAGAGCATATTAAACGGAATTTTTGAGGAGTAGTGAAACACGTCTAAATTTCGTATTTTTCTACACTCTCGTTATAGATTCAAAAATGAAAGAGGGTTTCGTCATCAACGATAAATACGATTCTAAACCCACTCGCCGAAATCCTTGGGTTTCTGCGGGTGTCGTCATATTCATATTGATACTTCTAGGGTTTGTAGTAACGTCGCTGCCTAAAAGTTTTAAGATGACCCACGATCAAATAGGCACCGGTTTGCCAGCTCTGGTGTTTGTCTATGATCCCAACCTTATCGTTAGCATAAACCAGACTGAACAAATGGATAAAGCTTATGATCAGCTTAGTGGCCAAGTTTTTTTTCTCATCGCCAAAGTTAAGACTCCAGAAGGAGATCAGTTTATTGCTGAACACCAAGCCAACATTGCGGAGCTTTTACTCTTCGACCCATCTGGTAAGCTCATTAAAAGACAATCTGCCATGAAAAGTTCTAGTGAACTAATCCAGTGGATTACTGCAGATAAGCGTTATACACACTAGGGTAGCTTTATGGAATTTCAAATAATTGTTTTTGTAGTTACTTATGTTCTTTTAGGTTTAGGGTTAACTAGTTATATCTTTTCGTACCTAAAAACGCATCATAAATCTACGTATGTTGATCTAGGCTCGCCCTCACACATTACAAATAACAAGGCCTCAAATAATTGGTTACTCCTTAAGTTTATTTTTACCAATTTGTATAAAAATTTAGGTGATCCTAAATTTAGTAGGTTGTGTGTAAGCTTGAAGTATATTCTGGTTGTTTTGGTTCTGTTAATGGTTGTTATCCCTGCGCACTTCTTAAATGTTGTATAACTAGGCAATGTCCGCATTACTGAGAGCTGAGTAAGGAACACAAGGAACACGCCCCATCAAAGTTGAACCGCAAATTTACACCCCTTAATCCGTATTTCTGTATCGCTTATTTCTAGGTCTGTGGGTTCTAATACGTTCTCTCCAAATTGATAGCGTGGCTTTATAAGGCCTTCATTCATCTGAGCATCATACAGACTGGCTTGCCGTTGAATATTTTCATTAAGTACTTGGTAATCATGCCATTGTTGCTCGGTACTATTTTGCTGCAAGCGTTCACGCGTTTTATCGGGAGAAATAATGTAGGCAGACGCATTGTTGCCGCCAAAGCCTTTGGCGTTTAGAAAACTGATTGGCATCGCTTTAGGATCAAACTCTTCGTGCTGTAATACAAAGCGTAAATTGTCTTGGTTAACGTCGCTGGCGATTTTAGCGCTGGTAATAATGCCGGGTAAGATACCTTCGGACCAAGCCCCTAGCGTGGTGAAAAGCTGATCAGCTGACGCGGAGGCTAAAGAGTGCCCAAGGTGCGCTTTAATTGCGGTTATTGGCCATTGCTTAATGTTAAATGCCTGAGCAAGGCTTGAGAAAATATCCGCTTCAGTGGTACGGTTTTGCGGCGTACTGCTGCCGTGAGCTTGTACGAAGCTACCCTCATTCAACGCTTCCTCCCCTAAGTCTCTTGTCGCGGCGGCCATGGCTTTCCCCATGGTGATGTAATTACCGATGCCTGGGCTTGAGATAGATTTTTTATAACCATCGGCATGCACAAAAACATCCCCTACTGAACCATGCACGGTTAAGCCTAATTCCAGTGTAAGTTCGGCATCGCACAGGACAAAAAACTGTGCAGATTCCGCTAAGGTGAAACCTGTATTGTCGGCAAAAGGGCGGCTAGCGCGGTGAAAGGGTGTGGCTTCATCCGGTTCGAGTTTATCCAGCTGCCGAAGTTGTTTCTCGGTGGCGAGTGCTGTCATAGCATTATAGCCAGCAATAATTTCTGGTTCTAATGGCGCTTCGCTTGTACCCACCAATACGATGCGTCGCTTCCCTGAGCGTATGTCATCGCAGGCAAGTTTAAGGTTGTATAAAAAAGTGGCGCAAGCACCCACCATTGTGCCCGTTGCTCCAACATTGCCTAAAACATACGCATTGATAAAATCAGCGGGCATTTGTGCTAAGCCCAGTGCACATTGTTTAGAGCTGGTACGTTTCCCCAAAGCAGATGCTTGCAGCATGCCACCATGGCCTTCTGGGCCCAGTTGCCCCATGGCGGCACCAGCATAGACGGCAATTTCATCGGCTTGAACATGAGCGCTGAGTGTTTCCCACTCAATACCCGTCGAACGTATTGCATCTGACGCGCCATAAACCGCCATTTGTAAGCCACGGGGATGGTGGAGAGAGGGGTAAAGTTTGGCGGGATCGAATCCTTTGGGGGTTTGCGCAGCACTTTGAACAGGGCTCTTTTTATAAGTCAGTTGCCAGCACGATTCACCTTGGTCATTGGTGAAAGGTCTATGAAAAGGAAGTTTATTAGGATCCCAGTAAGTATTGTCCCATTGGCGAATAAGGCTATGATCGAGCAGGTATTGTGAGTGGGCTGCGGGTGATAAATCACAGCGATCGAGTCCCATCACTTGAGACAGACTCAGCAAGGTTTGCTGTTGTTTTTTTGTGCTTAATGCAGAAAAAATAATCCGACGATAAGCCTGAACAGAGGAACTGCGACCCGCCGCACTGATACCGCCATAACCGGTGATAATGACGGGTTTTTGGTGAGGGTTTTGCTGAGGGCTGTAATGGCTCATAGGCTTCCTTGAACTCAAGAATATGGAATAGAGGTCAGTATGGGCGCAAAAGAAAAGGACTTATTAGGATAAAAGAGACAAAAAGTATGTTAATAAAGACAGTGTAAGCCTCTTTTGAGAAAAACACCGATGACTTCTAACGCCGTCCATCACATAACAATTTTAGCACTTGAACAAATGTTAGGTTCAAGTGCCGCCAACCCAATGGAAATGTTGGAAGCTGCAAGAGCTAGGTTAAAAGTTAATCGAGCAGGTAATACAGACTTCAAAATAGAGGTGGCGGCTCCAGAGGTAAAATCTTTATCTTTATTAGGTGGCTTTCAAATACGCCCTCATTGCACTCTATCAGCCATAGAATCTACAGATTTAATTGTCGTCCCTGCGTTATGGCGTAACCCTGCGAATACGATACGTCATCATAAAGACACCACAATCCCTTGGTTAAGAAATCAATATTTAGCCGGTGCCAGCATAATGGCCGTGGGCACTGGGGTCAGTTTGGTGGCAGCAGCCGGTATTTTAGACGGCAAAGCGGCTACGACACACTGGCACTACCTAGAACAATTCTCCCGTGAATATCCGCGAGTTAACCTGCAAACTAAGCACTTACTCACTCAATCGGGACGGATTTATTGCGCCGCCAGTGTGAGTTCGGCCGCCGATATGATGGTTCATTGGTTGGGTCTGGTATTTGGTAAAAAGCTTGCGCTGCAAGTTGAGCAGCAATTTTCCCCAGAAGTTCGCACGGCGTTTGAAACTAAGGTATTTCACGCAGAAATGGGTAATCAACACCCTGATGAGGTGGTGGCTAATATTCAAAGCGGGTTGCAGCAAAATCTTAGCCGAGGTTTAAACTTAACGGCTTTAGCGCGGCAAGCAGAGCTTAGCCCAAGACAGCTTTCTCGGCGCTTCAAAGCAGTCTGTGGTAAGACATTAGGGCAATACCAGCAACACCTGCGCTGCTTAGAAGCAAAAGACTTATTAAAAAATACAGATATGGCGATTGCTGATATTGGCATTGCGGTAGGTTACAGCGATATCAGTCATTTTGGCCGTATCTTTCACCGGCATTGCGGGCAAAGCCCGAAGGCGTATCGTGATAAGGTGAGACATAAACTGTTTGTCGGCTAATTCTGCTGTTCACTTGCTGGTCAAGTCGCTATAATCCCGCAGTTATTTTAGGCGGAGTTTATCGACGGTATGCGCCTTATTCGTGGGTTATACAATATTCCATCCGACTTTTCCGGCTGCGTTGCAACTATTGGCAACTTTGATGGTGTTCATTTAGGGCATCAGGCAATTTTAAAGCAGTTGAAAAAACAGGGTGAAGAGCATCAGTTACCGACAGTGGTGATGATGTTTGAGCCTCAACCGCGTGAGTTTTTTGCAGCGGATCAAGCCCCTGCGCGTCTAGCAAATATGAGCGAGAAGTTACAAGATCTCGCCGGTTTTGGCATTGACTATGTATTGTGTCTGCCATTTAACCAAAAATTACGCTCGATGAGTGCCGATCAGTTTATTCAGACAATCTTACTGGATGGGCTAAAAATTAGTCACTTGATCGTGGGTGACGATTTCCGTTTTGGCTGTGATCGCACCGGTGACTACAAATTATTGCAGCAAGCAGGCTTTAGCGTTGAAGACAGCAAAACCTTTGTATTAAAAAGTCAGCGTGTCAGCAGTACTCTTGTTCGAAAATGTTTAAGTGCCAATGATTTAGATGCAGCAAGCAAGTTATTGGGTCGTCCTTATCGCATGAGTGGTCGTATTGGTTATGGCCGCCAGTTAGGACGTACGCTGGGTACGCCTACTGCGAATGTCATTTTACAGCGAAATAAGCTGCCCATGACGGGAGTTTATGCGGTAAAAGTGATCGAGATTACCGTGGATCATTGCCATGCAAGCCAAGTACTGGACCCTGCGGGCAAGGTAATAGTATGGCAAGGCGTGGCAAACATCGGGGTAAAACCGACGGTTGCTGGGTCACCTGAACCTTCGTTGGAAGTTCATATTTTTGATTTCCAAGGAAATCTTTATGGTAAGCGTTTATCGGTTGAGTTTTGCCATAAAATTCGTGAAGAGAAAAAATTTGATGGCTTAGATGCGCTTAAAGTGGCCATTGCCAATGATATGCAGGTTGCGCGGGAATTCTTTTCCCTAGGCGAGTAATAATAGCGTCACCGACACACAGAATTAAATTTACAAGATAAGAGCCTAGCGGCGAATTATAGTTGGAAACAAAATGAGCAATAAAGACCAAGCGGGAAAAGTAGAGAGCCAGTACAAGGCGACATTGAACTTGCCAGAAACCAATTTCCCTATGCGTGGAAATTTGGCACAGCGTGAGCCTGAATTATTAGCCCAATGGGAAAAAATGGGTTTGTATCAGAAAATTCGTACTGCCCGCTCTGGTCGTGAACAGTTTATTTTGCATGATGGCCCTCCGTATGCGAACGGTGATATTCACATTGGCCACGCCGTGAACAAGGTATTAAAAGACATTATCGTTAAGTCGAAAACAATGTCAGGTTTTGATGCACCGTACGTTCCAGGTTGGGATTGTCACGGTTTGCCGATTGAATTAAAAGTTGAAGAGCTGGTTGGCAAGGCGGGTGATAAAGTCACGCCAGCTGAGTTCCGTCAGCATTGTCGTACCTACGCTGGCGAGCAAGTGAATGGGCAGCGTGAAAGTTTTAAGCGTTTGATGGTATTAGGTGATTGGGAAAATCCTTACCTAACCATGGATTTTAAATTCGAAGCCAACATCATCCGTACTCTGGGTAAAATTGCTGATAACGGCCATTTACAAAAAGGTTTTAAACCGGTCAACTGGTGTACGGATTGTGGTTCTGCATTGGCAGAAGCGGAAGTTGAATACCACGATAAAAAGTCGATCTCTATCGATGTGAAATTTCCTTTCACCGATACCACGGCATTGTTGGCTGCCTTCGGTGCAGACGGATCTTTGTCAGATAAGATAGCGAGCATCGTTATCTGGACAACAACGCCTTGGACTTTGCCCGCCAACGAAGCGGTATCCATTCACCCTGAATTAGAATACTCCTTGGTTCACATTAATACTGACAGTGAGCAAGATGAGATTCTTGTATTAGCGACCGCCCTGGTTGAAGATGCGATGGGCCGTTATGGCATCACAGATTTTAAAGTGATTGCCAATGCTGCGGGCGCCGCCTTTGGTCAGATGCCTGAGCAAAATTCAGCTCCTTTTGCTGTGACTCATCCCTTTATGACAATGGGTAACGTTGCTAAAACAGTGCCTGTCATTACTGGCACCCACGTAACAGCAGATGCCGGTACCGGTTCGGTTCATACTGCGCCGATGCACGGTGCAGACGATTATGTTGTGTGTAATCAATACGGTATTGCTTCAGACATCATGTTGGTGAGCGCTGAAGGTAATTTCATTCATACCCAAGAACTAGAAAGTCTAGAACTTGCAGGTTTGTCGGTTGCCGATAAAGGTAACTTCCGCGTATTAGGCATCTTGGGTGACCCACTAATTGGTGTTGCGGGTGCTTTAATTAAGAAATTAAAGATCGAACACAGCTATCCACATTGCTGGCGCCATAAGTCACCGATTATTTTCCGTGCGACGCCGCAGTGGTTTATTGCTATGGAAGCAGAACACGCGGAAACCTCGTTATTAACCCAAGCCATGCATGCGGTTGAGAACGAAGTCGAATGGCGTCCAAGTTGGGGTAAGGCACGTATTGAAGGCATGATGAATGGCCGTCCTGATTGGTGTATCTCGCGTCAGCGTACTTGGGGTGTACCGATTGCTCTATTTGTTCATAAAGAAACCTCTGCACTGCACCCTGATAGCAAAGCTTTGATCGAAAAGGTTGCGTTAAAAGTAGAAAAGCAAGGTATTGATGCTTGGTTTGAATTAGAAGTACAAGATATGCTTAGCGCAGAAGACGCTGAAACGTATGTAAAAGTCAGCGATACCCTAGACGTATGGTTTGATTCGGGTGTTACTCACGTTGCGGTTCTTGATGAACGCGATGGTTTACGTTCTCCGGCTGACTTGTATCTTGAAGGTTCAGATCAACACCGTGGTTGGTTCCAGTCATCTTTGTTGACCTCGGTTGCCGCTAAAGGCCATGCGCCTTATAAGACGGCTTTGACTCACGGTTTTACCGTTGATGCTAAAGGTCGAAAAATGTCGAAGTCGATTGGTAATACCATATCGCCGATCGATGTTATGGATAAATTAGGCGCTGATATTTTACGCTGGTGGGTAGCCGATAACGATTACAGCAGTGAAATGACTGTTTCTGATGAAATATTAAAGCGTAACGCCGATGCTTATCGTCGTATTCGTAATACCTGCCGCTTTTTATTGGCCAATATTACAGGTTTTAATCCTAAAACGGACCTAGTTGCGGTCGAAGATATGTTACCTTTGGATGCATGGATTTTGAATCATGCGGTAAATATCGATAAGCAAGTAAAAGAGCTTTACAACGATTATAACTTCAGCGGCTTAACTAAGTTACTGATGAACTTCAGTGTTGGTGAACTCGGTTCTTTTTATCTCGATATTATTAAAGATCGTCAATACACCTGTAAGGCTGATGGCCTTGCTCGTCGAAGTGCTCAGACGGCCTTGTATCATATTGCGGAAGCGATGGTGCGTTGGGTTGCGCCAATATTGAGTTTTACGGCGGAAGAGATTTGGGATGTATTGCCGGTTGCTGTTGATAGCGATGGCCATGATATTGATCGTGAAAAGTCAGTATTGCTTGCCGAATGGTATGAGCTGCCTGAAGTTAACAATCTTAGTTTAGACGATGCGTATTGGCGTCAAATTATTGCGGTTAAGACTGCTGTGAATAAAGTGTTAGAACAAGCGCGCTCTGAGAAAACAGTGGGTTCTAGTTTAGCGGCTGATGTTACTTTATATGCCGATGAGGCATTAAAAGCTCAGTTAGAAAAACTGGGGAAAGAGCTTCGCTTTGTGACGATTACTTCGAAAGCCGATTTAGAGTCTTTGGCATCAGCGGATGAAGAATCGACTCAGAAAACAGATATAAGTGGTTTACGTCTATCGCTTACCGCGTCAACCGCAGACAAGTGCGAGCGCTGTTGGCATCATAATGTGACGGTGGGTTTACATCCTGAACATGCAACCTTATGCAGCCGTTGTGTAACGAATATTACAGGGGATGGCGAAGTTCGCCATTTCGCATAAACATAGAGAATTGAAAATGAATCAAGAACGCAAGGCTGGAGAACCCTCAGCCCTGATTTGGTTATGGTTATCGATCTTCGTGATTGCGTTTGATCTGATTACCAAACAGCTAGCAGAAAACTTTTTAAGCTATGGTCAGCCTGTGCCAATTCTGCCAGTATTTGATTTAACCTTGCTTTATAACCCAGGGGCCGCGTTTAGTTTTCTGGCGGGAGAAAATGGCTGGCAGCGTTGGTTTTTTACCGCTATCGCTTTGGTTGTCAGCACGGTGCTGATTGGATGGTTGTACAAACTACCCCGTGAAAATAAATGGCTAGCCGTTGCGCTAACGCTTATTTTAGGCGGTGCGATAGGCAATTTATTTGATCGTTTGGTTTATGGCCATGTGATTGATTTTATTTCTGTGCACTGGCAGGGCTCTTATTTTCCCGCCTTTAATATTGCTGATAGCGCGATAACTATTGGCGCTATTATGTTAGCGTTAGACGTAGTGTTTGAAGCTCGTCGAGAAAAAGCGGCTGCAAAAGCAGAAGCTGAGTTGTACTCTAAAGATCAAGAAAAAGGTAAAGAATAATGTCTGATTCTATTCAAGAAATTGCTGCTGATTCTAAAGTGTCTATGCACTTTGCGTTACGTACGGAGGGTGTTGCAACGGATGGAACACGTACAAAAGATGAAGTTGATTCAACCTTTAATACCAAACCCGCTGAGTTTGTTTTAGGTGATGGTAATTTATTACCAGGATTTGAAGAGTTTTTAATCGGCCTGACCGCCGGTGATCATAAAACTTTCATGGTGCCAGCAGAAAAAGCCTTTGGTCAGACTAATCCGCAGAACGTTCAAGAGATGAAGCGATCTAGCTTTGCCGGAGACATGCCTTTGTCTCCGGGCTTGGTGGTTTCATTTGCCGATGCTGCTAAAGCAGAATTACCGGGAGTGATTAAATCGATTGAACAAGATTATGTGATTGTTGATTTTAATCATCCGTTAGCCGGCAAAAACCTAGAGTTCGAAGTCCAGATTCTGACGGTGGAAACTTAGTATGAAAATAAAAATGGCCAATCCGCGTGGTTTTTGCGCTGGTGTTGATCGCGCAATTGAGATTGTAAATCGGGCATTGGATTTATTCGAGAAACCCATCTATGTTCGCCATGAAGTGGTGCATAACAAATTTGTGGTGAATGATTTACGTGAACGCGGTGCTGTTTTCGTTGATGAACTGCACGAAGTGCCAGACGATAGCATCGTCATTTTTTCTGCTCATGGTGTTTCACAATCAGTGCGGAAGGAAGCGACCGAACGTGGCTTAAAAGTATTTGATGCAACGTGCCCGTTAGTAACTAAAGTGCATTTAGAAGTTAGCAGTTATAGTTCTGATGGCAGCGAATGTATCTTGATTGGTCACAAAGGTCATCCTGAAGTAGAAGGCACGATGGGCCAGTACGATCATTCTAATGGCGGTAATATCTATCTGGTTGAAGACGAGAAAGATGTTGCAGCGTTAGAAGTTAACAATCCAGAAGCACTTTATTATGTGACTCAAACAACGCTTTCAATGGACGATACTGCCAAGGTCATTGATGCTTTGCGGACTAAATTTGTAAAAATTGAAGGCCCGCGTAAAGACGATATTTGCTATGCCACGCAAAACCGCCAAGACGCCGTTAAAGCGTTAGCAACAGGCAGTGAATTATTATTGGTGGTAGGCTCACCTAATAGTTCTAACTCTAATCGCTTACGCGAACTGGGCGAGCGCATTGGTGCTAAAGCGTACTTGATTGATAGCGCTGAAGAGATTCAGCAAGAGTGGTTAGAAGGCATAGAAAACATTGGTATTACCGCAGGCGCTTCGGCTCCGGAAGTGCTTGTGCAGTCGGTGGTTGATCGCTTAAAAGAGTGGGGCGCTGAAGTACCTGAAGAACTGCAAGGGCAAGCAGAAAGTGTTGTATTTTCTTTGCCAAAAGAGCTTAGGTTGGTTGACGTATCTGAGTAACAGTCTATTTCAGTTCGGGACATTATTCAGAATAAAAAATCAGTAAAAAAAGGGCGTAATGAAGTGAGCGCCCTTTTTATTATTTATTAATAATCTCCTCGGTTATCAATGCAGTCCGGGCAGCGGGCATCAAGTAAATCATTGCCATCCCAGTCACGAATAACTTGCTTGTTGAAATCCCAAACCTTACGTCCACGGTTATCAGCTGCAAGTAATCCCATAAAGGCATCTTCTTCTGCATTACCCGTCATCGGTATTGCTACCGCAATAAAGCATTGGTCTATGCCGGGATTAGTAGGGTAAATTGTAACGTCTGCGCACAAGACTGTTCGAATTCCATAAGTCGCAACGCCGTTAAAGCTTACTTCCCATGCTCCACCAGCATTAATGGTGAAACCAAGCCCAGTATTAGCGTTGAAGTTTCCTCCCATCGCGAGGGTATAGGTGAAATTGTTTTGATAAAAACGCTCTTGTAACTGCACGATTTGAAGAAGTTTGGTCTTGGTATCTTCACGCTGACTTTCTAATACATAATTGCGATAGCTCGGCATAGCAACTGCCGCTAGTACGCCAATGATGGCAATCACGACCATCAGTTCTATCAAGGTAAATCCACGCTGCTTCATGTTCAACCTCCTGCTGAGTGAATCCTAGTAACGATAGATATTAACGCTACTAGGGTGAGATATAGTAAGTGTTATAAAGAGCGCCAATAGTCTTTCTTGACCAGTTCACAGCGTTTAATTCCACCGCTCAATACGTTTGTTCCACTGAGAATAACAGAGCCTGTACTTTCACAGTCATCGGGACATGAATTCGTTGCTTCACAATCATCAGGCTGGCAGCTTGCATGGCTTGAATTTGTCTCGCAAAAAGCTTTTTGTCCAGCATCTGAAGTACGCACTTCAATAACTCTTGGTGTAATACCGGTATTGGGTAGTGGTGTCTCTTTAATTACTGGACTAACAGAGTCTTGAGTAGGATCGTCATCACCTTTAAAGTCGACGTTATAACCCATGGATATGCCAATATCTGCATTACAGGTATTTTGGTTAGATGCCGAGGTAAGTGGAGCAAAAGTCGTGAAGTACATGTTGCCACCAGAAGTGAGAGGTGTTGCGAGTATTTTTTCGCCGGTATCCAGCTCATACTTCCAGCCTAATGCGTCTATGGATTGTGCAAGCTGACTTCCCAGTGGAATATCTTCCAAATCTGAAGACTCTAGCATCCTATAAGTGGTGGGAGCCTTAACGATATAGGGATCTTTAATGATGTAAAAGCTATCCTCTGAATCAGCTTGTAAGGGGTGCGCTCGAAACCCAGAACCAACTGCGAGTGTTAGGTACTTGTCTTTGCTACCAGAGTCATCGGCGAAATAAGAAACACTAGGCGCATAATAGAAACGCTGATAGTCGGTATTATTTTTATTGGCATCAAATAATATACCGGCGCCGGCAATAAAATCATTTTTATCTTCTGAGTCGGGATTAATGTCGAAGCGCCAGATACGGCCACCTAAGTCACTAACAAAGAAATAATCGGTAACTTGATCACCATCAAAATCAATCGTTTTAATTTCACTGGTAATAGAGCTGGTCATATCGGTCAAGTTAGTGGTGGCGCCACTATTACTTGCACTCCACAATAAATCTCCAGATTCAGGATCAATCATGTATACCGAGTTGCCCATGCTATTAGGTGCTCTGCTAGTGCGATCATCTTCGTCGGGGTCATAGCCACCACCAAATAGAAGCACGACTTTAGTTTTACCTTCCCAGGGTACTTTAGCTAAACCCATGGGTGACCAGCTTTGTCCCATCTTGTCAAAGTCGTCATTAAGTCCACCACTAATTTTCCACTGAAATTTAGGGTTTTCAGGGTCGCTTATGTCAAGTGCATAATAGTGACGACCACCCCGTCGTAAACCGAAGAATAAATAGACTTTTTCATCGTTATCAACCTGTGAGTTTTGATTGACATCTTCATGCCAATAATTAATGGGTCCGTCCACACCGTAGGCTTTTGGTTCTGTTTTGTCGCTGGTGCGATAAAGGTTGGCGTTGGGTAATAGTTCCTTCGGAATATAAGAAAAGTATTCTTCAAAATTGTGTTTATCGGCTTTGAAGGCATGTAAGTAGCCACTATTAGTACCTACGAATACAACGCCATCAGCTGTTACACTCTTATCTTCAGGGTCTATTGTATAGCTATAATTGACAACAATAGGACGGCTATGAAGAGGATCCTCCATTTGAGTACGGGTATCGGCACCTTCTTTTCTATTTAACCAATCGATTAATGATTGATGCTCTGCAGTAGAAACACCGAGCATTTCTTTGGGTATGTTGGTGGTTGATAATGTTGTGTGAAGTAACTCTTTAGTATCGGTTAAGTGTGTGAAAATATTTTTATCTTTCGTCAAGTTAGCGGCTGCGCCACCCTTTACAACACTAGCTCCGTCAATGGCTTCGCGATCACTCCAATAGCTGCGAGAGGTCTCTTTAAACAGTCCAGTGGCATTGTCAATGGCAGGGTCGCCATTGGCATCTACCACTATGCCATCAGGGGATAAACGGTAGCCTTTAAGGTTACCTTGCCAGTCATTATCTGCAGAGGGGGAAAACATGGCGTAATACAGTTCGTCTAGGTGTTCTAGACTGTTATACGCGTTGGCTGCAACAGAGGGTGCTACAAAAGTGGTAGGGTCATCGAAGACTGTATTAACTGCCCCCTGAAAGGCTTCAACAATGTCCTTTTTATTGGTGGCAGTTGAGTAAGTACCTTTGCCAAATTTGGCAATGTCTTCCATGCGTTTAAGGTCTTTGGTTTCAGTGCTTTCATCAAAAAAACCACCAATAATATGAGTATTGATCGTCTGCATACCGGGCAAATCAGGACGTTGATCAATCTTGGCTAAATAATAAGCCAGTTCTTCGATACAACCGCCACTACCGCTGCAATTATTGGTGAGCACCTCTCGATCTGCATCCGTTAGATTTGGTTCTGTAGTGAAGTCAATATTGGCATTACTAAGAAGATCTTGAATATCGCTATTAGCGCCATAATCAGCCGATGGCGCACCATCGGTGAAGAGAACTATATTACTGGTACTTTGGCAGGCACTAGTAATTGGTGATATGTAGGTATTGCCAGTGCGCGATGCATCAACACTTGGAGCCGGTTTCGCCTCAGTGTTGAGAAAATTAATAGCGTAGTAGACTCCATAAGGATAATTATCATCTTCCATTTCATATCCTGGTTTTAGAACTCTAGTCTTAGAGTTAATACCATAATCAACGCTATCTCCTTTCAAGAAGAGGGCTGCTTCATAAAAAGTTTCGGTTAGTGGTGTTCCGTTCCAAGGTATATAGCTATCTATTGCTGTGGCGAAATCTTGACGAATATTTTCAATATCGTCAACGGCAACATCAATAAAACCACCTGCTGAACTTTCTGAATCAAAACGAGAAAGGCCTAATTTAATGCCTCCCGTTGTATTTACCACAAACTTTGCAGCGTCTTGGGTAATTCGCATTCTTGTTTGACTACGCTCTTCAGCATATTTATTCGAGTAAATTTTAAAGTTGAGGAAATTGCCGTGGTATATATGGGCAAAGTTTTTTCGCCACTCTCTTTCATAACTGTTTGCTTTAGTGCTTCTATATTTGGAACTATTGCGAGTATCAACATATTTGCCAGTAGCTACTCCATCTGAGTGAATTCCTTCATCAGATTTACACTCAACAAGTGCCCCTTCATCATCATCACCCTGAGGTATATCTTTATTGTTTCCACGACCTCTTTTTGGGTACCAACTATTCTGATCAGCATCCCAGCGTTTAAAACGATCAGTATAACTGCCAAGGGTTTCGATCGCATCTTTAGCCCCTTCACAGACTAGCGCTTGAGGTGGGAAAGGATGTGTTTCTAAATCACTAATATCGGACGAAGATAACTCATTACCTGTATAAACATGGCTGAAATAATAAAGCGTAGGATTAAAGTTGTAATTAATTACATTACCTTCAGGGTCTGTTTCAAATGTTTCTTTATAATTAATATTAACGTCGTACTCAGGGTCGTCTACCGTTTCAACTACCTTCATGCTACCTGAAGTATCTATTACGATAATCGCAATAGGCTTTACGTCAGATGCAGCGCCTCGATAAACTTCAATATCTTCTGCTTGAGCTAGGCAACACCATAGCGTTAGTGCTGCAGTAGCGGCTATGGGGTAGTGGCGATTAATAAGGTTTTTCATCTTTGATACTCCTCATCATTACTGCCTAGGGTTATATAAACCACTTGGTTGGTATTTTTATTGAACTGCAAACGCATTGGCGTATTACGTTGTGCATCTAGATAAGTCTTTAGCGCAACAAGTTTAATCGGCGTGCTACCCTTAAAAATCTTAGTTTGTGAAGTGAGCATTAACTTATGGCCATTGCAGCTAGGGCATAGCTTTACCACTACTTCTCCCATCCCCGTTTCTTCTTGGTAGTCTTTAGTAATTTGAATATCTGCCGCACTACCTATTAGGTTTCGAGAGATGATTTCTGCTTGGCTGGGTACGGCCATTAATAACAGGAGTAGAGAGAATATGTATTTCATTAGACTTATCCTTTTTTTATTACGGTGCTGAATAAAGTGAGTTTTTAGAGGTATTGAGGCCAGGGAAACTCATTCCAGTTATTTGACTTTCCGACATCGTGCGACCGCCAACACGACCAGCGATCCCTGTTTGAGACTGTAATTGATAACGGTACATGACCCTATCTCCAGTCTCTTGTCCTTCCGCTAAAGCATTTATACCAGCGGTGGTTCCTAGGACTATTAGTTGATTAGTCATCGCTATGTTGTTTGGCATTGTATTGTTAACGTCTAATTGCACCGGAGTATAAATACGATTGCCATCTATATCTAAATCAAAAGAACGAATGGGTGCGCTAAGCATAGAATCCCCAGTATCGGCGGTTTTTATCAGAAAAAACCAAGATTCTTGTTCATTCATTGTGCTATTAAATAATAGTTCTCGGTGAAGAATGTTACTAGTAATGCGTGTCTGTAAGCCTGCGCGCTCCATGCTCATTACCGCAAGGACTGTAATAGCGGTTAATAATACGAGACTAATCGCTAAGACAGATCCTGATTGTTGCTTCATTGCTGAATAGTTCATTATTATCAGTCCTGAAAATTAGAGATGGCAAAAGTAGACGTAAATATTTGATAATTTACCGCATCGTTTAAATTGTATAATCCGGCATCTAACATGACATATTGTTTACGGGTAATCGCATTCGTAATATCGCTAATAGAGCGTGTCATTACGGCAATTTTAATAGCGTAAACCCGTTCCCAGTCTATTACTTGATCGGCATTGACATAGCGTGAAACATTGCGCTCGCTATTAGATGGCAAGGCCGCTGAGGCCTCTCCGTATAATACGTGTAAGGCTTCTACGCCATTCGCGATAGCTTGTTCAGCACCACTCTCGATGACGTTAGTGCCATCGAACAAGTGTCCTTGGCAAAAAAGCGAGTTACTGTTGGCAGTGTCGTCAAAACTTACCCAAAACACATTGACAATAATGTTGTCAGCAGCAAAACCAGCAATGGTACTCCCTGTGCAATCTGTCGTAACACCTGGGGGAGGAACCCGCGCAATAGCAAAGCGATCACCACTCAATTCACCAGCCGCTACTGTGATGTTGGCTTCTGTGGCGCCTACATTACTTTCCGAAGGGCAGGCGTTAATCGCATTTAACGCGGCTATATCGCAGCCCATAACGGCACGGGTATTTACCTCATCGTTAGTGATGGAATCGAGCCCTGATTGACGAATTTGGCCGCCAAGATAAGACATCACAAAACGAGCCGTTTCTTGTGCTTGTGAGACTCCATCAGACGTAGATGAACTCTGATTGGAACTGATTAAAACTTGGGCCATACCATAAGTAACAAGTAACGAAAGAACTAACGTAATCATCAACTCAATTAACGTAAATCCTTGCTGATTTTGTGATCTTTTCATGGATTCACCGTTCTTGTCTGGATGACTAAATTATCATTCGCTTGGCGAATTCTGCCGTCTATTTCTGTCACATCTGTTCTGGATCGCCAACTTAACGTGACTTGTAAGGGGTCGCCATTGCCACAGCCCACAGTGGCACAATTAACTATTAATTGAGCTGCAGGGAGATCTGCCACTGGATTACCGCGAATATTACCAACTCTAGGGGCGCCACAAGCAACTTCGAATAAGTCCCAAGCGGCTAATTCGGGTCCTGTGCAAATGGCAGCATTTATTCTGATTAAGTCGCCATTAAAATAATTGCTGCATACGGGTGCTGGAATTGCTGCGCAACCAACTACCCCATTGGCATAGCTTACTGATGAGCCTTCGTTGGCTCTAATGCGGTTAGCCAAATCATTAAAAATCCAAATGGACTGGCTTTGGTTGCCCGCATCTTGGGTCGCTTTCATGGCTTGCATCTGTAAAGAAAGAAGTCCCATTAGGCCAATGCTAGTAATGACCACCGTGACTAATATTTCGATCAAAGTAAGGCCTGATGACTTTTTTTTAAATGATGACTTTCTTGTGAGTGATTGATTGACTGAAATCATTGTGCGGCGTACCCCAATGGGCAGAGAATATCAGTACCGATTACTTGCCCTACTTGATTGATTCGTAGTTGGCGCGCGCTATCTCCAGCACACCCTAATACGGCTACTTGTAATGTCCCATCACGTACAGAGAAACCTTCGGGGTTAAATTCTATGGGGTTGGCCGCATCCAATACATTTGCCACATCCACTGACCGAATCTGAGGATCCGGGCCAAAGCTTCCCGTGTTGCGAAGGTTATCCAATGGATTCCCTGTATCTATAATGCGCCATCCGCCAGCCCAGTTGACACCTACGCTGTCATTACCATCAGCTAAATTACCTGTGCCCAATGTAAGATCTAGAGGGATCATTTGAGCATTACGTTGGTTAGTAATGGCAATATTACGGGTGTACATAATATCCAATAGTAATTGCTGACTAACTGCATTATTTTTGCTGTTGGATATCATAGGGCGCATGTTTGGCGCTGCTATAAAAGCAATAATTCCAATAATCGCCACTACGATCATTAACTCGACTAAAGTAAAAGCATTTATATTTTTCATTTTTCTATTATTATTTAAAAAATAACAGGCTGGCAGTCTTGATGGATAAACGGTGCATTAGCAGAGACTAAATGAAGTTTGAATATCAGTTATATGAACTTAAGGCACTGAATGAGTGGCTTTGACACTCAATTAGAGCAAATAACAGAGCTGCTTGAACTCGCGCTACCCAGATGCTGAATATAGCGAATACGACCAATTCTTGATAGTACGATGCCTTTAGTATTGTATTCAGAGCAGTATTTTAATGTTCCGGTATAACCATTGATTTGTCCTTGCCCATTAAATCGAATTTGAGTACGAGGATATTCAATCGTCCGTTCGATGCCAGTGTAGGGGCTTATTCTTTGAATAATACTCTCACTAAGGTCTCTTTTTTTATTATCATTCACATCAATAAATACCATTAACGGTAGCTGCCAATTTTTAATGCATTCATAGCTATCAGCACTTGGGCATAATACGGTGGGCTGGCGGCTTGTGATGGCAATGTTTCTGATTTCTAGGATTACACTCAATATACGTTTAGGCTCTAGCCAATATTTAGTCGCATCCATACTATGGCTAGAGACTTGGCCAATCATCATAATAATGCCAGCCACTATTAAAAGTTCAAGCAATGTAAATCCTTGCTGTTTCATACAACCTTCCTGGTCTGATGTGCAATAGCTTGATTACAGCAGAAAGAAGACTTGGTTGTTGTAAATAGCCATGAATTATCAGCTTATTGACTGATAAGAATGGTGATTTAGGCTGAGGGAAAATAAATATTAAAAGGTGATTTTATTCCTTTGTTCTTTAAAACTATTCAATATTCAATTTTGAACAACGATAGCGCAGTGCGCGAAAACTAATGCCCAGTTTTTCCGCCGCCGCTGTTTTATTCCAACGTGTCGCTTCTAATGCCTCATTAATCGCCAAACGTTCGATATTTTCGATATAAGCTTCAAGGTTGCCATTCGCCATGTTAGTAGAACTTTCCATAACTTGATCTGGTTGGCTTTGATGATGATTAGGTAGGTCGAGGTCTTCAATGCTGATGTCATCATTTTCCGACATGGTGAAAGCGCGCTGTAAAATGTTTTCGAGCTCTCGCACGTTGCCAGGAAAAGAATATTCACACAGTGCGGTTAAGGTTTTGGGGGCTAGTTTTGCGGCGGGCATTTGCCATTCTTTGGCATACTTTTGAATAAAGTGCTCGGCCAACATAGGAATGTCTTCAGGTCGCTGGGCCAAAGAGGGCGTTTCAATCGTGATCACGTTTAAGCGGAAATATAAATCTTGGCGAAATAACTCTTCTTCAACACGTCGGCTTAAATCTCGATGGCTGGCACTCAGGATTCGAACATTAATTGGCAGTTCTTGCTCATTACCGACAGGGCGGACGTTTTGTTCTTGAACGACTCGCAGCAGTTTGGCCTGCATCTCCAAGGAGAGTTCAGCAATTTCATCTAAAAATAACGTACCGCCATCGGCTGCGCGAAAAAAACCGAGCTTGTCTGAACTAGCGCCAGTAAAGCTGCCTTTCATATGACCAAAAAATTCGCTTTCCATTAAATCACGAGGAATCGCGCCACAGTTAACCGCAATAAAAGGCTTATCACGGCGAGCCCCTAATGAGTGAATTAATTGCGAGACCATTTCTTTACCCGTTCCAGAGGGGCCATGAATGAAAATAGGCGCTTGAGTGCGTGCTACTTTTTCTATTTGCTTATTGAGTTTTACCATGGCTTTTGAATCACCAATTAAACGCACGGTATTGCTGTTATTGGCCTCTGTCGCGAGTGGCACGGCGGTTAGTGTAAGCGCTGCAGTAACGACTTCTCGTAAGCGTGTTAGGTCTATGGGCTTGGCAATAAAATCAAAAGCACCAGATTTTAATGCGGCTACCGCCGTTTCTACATTGCCGAACGCAGTAATCATTGCGATGGGCATTTTTTTATATTTTTTCTGCGCTAAAGCGATTAAATCCATACCATGACCGTCGGGTAATTTCATGTCGGTTAAGCAGAAATGAAATTTTTGCTGCTCTAATAATGCAATCGCTTGGCTAAAATCAGCGGCACAGAAACATTCGATATCCATTCTCTCTAAGGTGATTTGTATTAAATCGCGAATGTCGGGTTCGTCATCAATAATTAAAGCTTTGTACTTCATGCTAATTCCTCTGTCACTTTGGCAAAATTAAGGCTAAAGCAGGTGCCTAAGTTTTCTGCTAAATGATCGCTGGCAATGTGTTTAATGCTGGCTTCATTGGCTTCACAAATTTCTCTGCATAAATATAAACCCAAGCCTGTGCCAGTATGTTCGGTGGTAAAAAAGGGCTCAAATAAGTTCTTTTGATGTTCTTTGCTGATACCTGAGCCATTATCCATTAAATACAGGCGAACTGAACCGTCAGTTCGTTGCTTGGCGGTTATGGTTAACTGCGCATTATTAGGGTGTTTTATTAAGGCATAGCGCAAACCATTATCGCAAATATTGTGCAATACCTGTTGTAATTGGTCGGGGTCGAATTTAATTAAGCAATCAGGATTACAGCTGACACTGAGGGTGAATTTTTCAGAGTGGGTTTGTTGAAACGAATTATTGAAGTGCTCTAACCAAGGCTTTAATTTGACCACTTCTACGCGGGCGCGATCGCGGCGACTAACCTGTAAAATATCTTCAATAGTGCGGTTAATACGCATGCAGTGCTGTTCGATAATGTGGGTGAGCTTAATATCACCTTTGGATAGATCGGGTGCTTCCGCTAACAATTGGGCAGCATGGCGCAGTGCACTGAGGGGATTACGAATTTCATGTGCGATGCTGGCAGTCAATCGACCCAATGACGCCAGCTTTATCTGCTGGGCTTCGGCGGCAATATGGCTGCTATCTTCCATCACTAAAACATAATCTCCTGCGATCGAATTAGCCAGAGGGGATTTATTCAGAATCAGTTGATGTTCGTTATGTTCAATGCGGACATTGGAGCAATCCCCCTGATTAATAGCTCTCACTAGCTCTGAAGGAAGGGGTTGACCATCGAAGCAGTCAAACCATTGTTGAGCCGTTTCATTGCTGAGTAGAATTTTATTCTCTTTATCACAAGCAATAATGGCGTCAGGCAGTGCTAATAAAACATGCTTATTGATCTTACGCAGGCGTGAAATGTTTTCGGCTTGGCGATGCGCTAGGTCTAATGTGCTGCTGAGTTTGTTGGACAGGGTTTGGGTTAAAAATGCGAGGGTAAAGCAGAAGAAGCCATACAGCCCTGAGGTGAAGACTTCTTTTTCATTAAACTGCCAAGGTAAAACGTGCTGGGTATAGATAACCGCAATGGTCGTCCACGCTGCGACGGCATAACCTGATGATCTTGTAACCAGTAAGTTGGCGATGAATATAGGAATTAGAATGAGGTTGCTGAATCCGCTTTCCAACCCGCCACTGGCCTGCATCATGATAATGAGTAGGGCAATATCGCCAAAAAAATAACTGACGGCATATTGTGGGTGCATGCTTAGGCGGGAGCTGGAAAAAACCAGCATGATCACCGACCAAAATACGTAAGCCGTATTGGCAAGTAAGAAGCTGCGCGGATTATCGAGTGCAACAATCGCATTGGCTGTATCTAGGCTGTCTAAAACGATGAGCATTAACGACAATAACAGGGCATAAAAGCTGTAATAGCGTAATAAACGTTGCCCTTGTACAAGAACGTCTGCTGGTTTTAACCACATATTTTAAATATCCGTTTGCAACCTGTTCACAAATTTCTGACAATACGCGGCAAACAACCTGTGGTCAAAGATAATCGCTATGCAACAATTTTCAATAGCCCTCGCCCAAATCAATTTTAAAGTGGGTGATATAGACGGCAACCTTGAACGTATTTCCGCTGCCATCACTGAAGCTAAGGCTCTAAATCGTGACGATAAAGCACTAATGGTGGTGTTCTCAGAGTTAGGATTAATTGGTTATCCACCGGAAGATCTATTATTGCGCCCCAGTTTGCAGCATCGAATTGAAACCGCTTTGCAGCATGTTGCGACATTGAGTGCTGATATTACGATTGTTGTGGGCTATCCCTGGAGTGAAAAGGGGCAATTGTTCAATATGGCAGGTGTTTGGCAAGATGGTGAGCAAGTAGCGCACTATGCCAAACGCTGCTTGCCTAATTATCAGGTATTCGATGAGCAGCGTTATTTCACTCCCGGTGATAAGGTCTGTGTTTTTGAGTGGTTAGGTCATAAAGTTGGCTTAACTATTTGTGAAGATATCTGGCACGAGCATCCGCTTGCTGAGTCGAAAGCGGCGGGGGCTGAGTTGATGGTTAATATCAACGCCTCACCCTTTCATGCAGGAAAATTACAGCAGCGTCATGAGTTATTAGCGAAGCACGCGAAACGCCATCAGTTACCGATTGTTTATGTTAATCAGGTCGGTGGTCAAGATGAGTTAGTCTTTGACGGCGCTTCGTTTGTGGTTAATGCGAAGGGCGAAGTGGTTGCCTGCGCGCCAGAGCATGAAGCCGATTTATTGCTGGTGGATTTTGACGAATCCTTGCAGGTGCAAAGTGAGCATAAGCTGCTAGCTAAATCTGAACTTGCCAGTATCTACGATACTTTAGTGCTTGGGGTGCGTGATTATATTGAAAAGAACCGCTTTAAGGGCATCGTTTTAGGCCTGTCGGGTGGTATTGATTCAGCGCTTACGTTAGCGATTGCAGTGGATGCGATTGGTCCTGATCGGGTTGAAGCGGTGATGATGCCATTTAAATATACCTCGTCAATGAGTATGGAAGACGCCAAATTAGAAGCGGATGCCTTGGGTGTTAGTTATAAAGTGCTGCCGATTGAACCTATGTACAATGCGTTTATGCTGGCTTTAGAAGATGAATTTGCCGGTTTGGCAGCGGATACCACGGAAGAGAATTTGCAATCCCGTTGTCGTGGCGTCATGTTGATGGCGATTTCAAATAAAAAAGGTTACATGGTAATAACCACGGGCAATAAAAGTGAGATGGCAGTAGGTTATGCCACACTTTATGGCGACATGGTCGGCGGTTATAGCGCGCTAAAAGATGTGTATAAGACCATCGTGTTCCAGTTATCGCGCTACCGCAACGAGCTTGCAGCCGAGCAGGGCGGCCCTAATAAGGTGACGGAAATTATTCCAGAGCGGGTTATTATACGTCCGCCGTCGGCAGAATTGGCGCCTGATCAAATCGACGAAGACAGTTTGCCACCGTACGCTATTCTAGATCAAATTCTAGAATACTATATCGAGGGTGATATGAGTGTTGATGGGATTATCGCACTAGGTTTTGCTAGAGAAGACGTTACACGGGTAACGCGCTTAGTGGACTTGTCAGAATATAAACGTCGCCAAGCACCTGTCGGCGTAAGGATCACTTCACGGGGCTTTGGCCGCGATCGTCGCTATCCCATGACCAATGGCTGGAAAGCGGGTAGCTGATAGAGGGAGGTCTTAGAGCGGCGCTTTGGAATCCAGCGCTGCTCTAATGTTAGTTGCGGGCTACTCAATCAGCCCAAAGCTCATTACACCAATCAAGGTGCGACGATCTTCTTTAGTGAGGCCGCTATCAATGAAGTTGCCTTCTTCGTCTAACTGCTCATGCTCAGGGTAATTTAGTTTCAGCAAAGCCAATGCTTGCTTAGCTTCAAATTCTTGACCTAATAAGCGGTAAGCCTCTATTTGCAAAGCCAGCGCATCATCAACAACACTGGTGCCTTGGAAGCCTAACATGACACGCTCACCGCGCTGGGCAGCCGCTAAATAGGCATGACGCTTCATATAAAAACGACCTACCCCAATCTCATATTGCGCTAAACGGTCACGTAAAAAAATCATTCGTTCCTGCGCATCCACATTATATTGGCTATCAGGGTAACGACGCACTAACTCATCGAAGTGATTAAACGCATCTCGAAAGGGTGTCGGATCACGGCGCGCTTGTGTAGACGGTGTATAACGTTCAACAAAACTAAAACCCAATTCATAAACCGACAAACCGCGCATGTAATAGGCGTAATCGACTTGTTTATGCAGAGGATGTAAACGAATAAAGCGCTCAGCCGAAGCCAAAGAAGCTTCCATGTCAGACATCATATGTTGAGTATAGATCAGCTCAAGTTGAGCTTGATCTGCGTATTCCCCAAAAGGATAGCGCGACTCTAGCTGCTGCAAGCGCTCACTTGCGGTCAGAAAGTTGTTATTTTCCATCGCCTCACGGGCTTGCTCATAAAATTCACGTTCACTTAAGTCATCAGGGCGTTTTTCGCTACTGGAACACGCGGCCAAAATTAAGCAAGATAAAATCAAAACCGATTGGGTAAAGCTTCTCATGGAGGAATATTCCGTTTAACTGTATACTAGGTGGTAAATTATGGCGCTGTTTAATAAGCGACATTAAATCACAGTCTTAATCTTCACTAAAGATCAATTAAAGCTCATTCATGTCAAATTCTATACAAGCCAGTGTTTTCGTCCCTATTAATCTTGGTAATAAACGCCTAGACAAAATTGCGGCGGAATTATTCCCCGACTTCTCGCGTTCGCGTCTGCAACAGTGGATTACCGATGGGAAATTGACCGTAGACGGTGAAATTCGCCGTATTCGAGATAAAATGATCGGCGGTGAAAACCTAGCATTAGACGTTATTCTAGAAGCTGAAGGTGACTGGGAAGCGGAAAATATTCCATTAGAAATCGTCTACGAAGATGACGATATTTTGGTCATTAACAAACCGTCAGGCTTAGTCGTTCATCCGGCTGCGGGTAATTACAGTGGCACGTTATTGAACGCCTTGCTGTATCATTATCCAGGTATTGAAAATGTACCTCGTGCGGGTATTGTGCACCGTTTGGATAAAGATACGACGGGTTTGATGGTAGTGGCCAGAACGTTACAAGCTCAAACTCATTTAGTGAACCAATTACAAGATCGCTCCATGGGGCGTGAATATGAAGCCGTTACTATGGGCGTCATGACCGGTGGTGGTATTGTTAAAGCGCCTATCGCTCGCCACCCTACTCAACGAACTAAAATGGCGGTTGCACCAGAAGGTATGGGTAAAGAAGCGATTACTCATTATCGAGTTTTAAAGAAATTTAATGCTCATACCCATATTCGTTGTAAATTAGAAACTGGTCGTACCCACCAAATTCGTGTGCATATGGCGCACATTGGTTATCCTCTGGTTGGCGATCAAACGTATGTTGGCCGTTTCCGTTTACCTAAGGGTATTTCTTTGCATCTGCGCCAAGAATTGCAAACGTTTAACCGCCAAGCGCTGCATGCCCGTGAATTAAGCTTGTGGCATCCAACCACGGATGAATATATGACGTGGGACGCTGATTTACCGGAAGATTTTCAGCAGTTGTTGCAATCTCTAAGTGATGAGCACTCTGAAACCTATGAAGATCTCGGTTATTAACTGAGAGCGCTTTAACAAATAAGAGCCGTGTATGATAATACCTCAATGGCCAGCCCCTGATAATGTAAAAGCATGGGTGACTGAGCGAGAGGTATTCTCTGTTGCTGAGCATCAATATTCATTAGGTCAAAGCCTTCCCCCTTACAATACTTTCAACTTGGGTGACCATGTTGGTGATTTGCCCCGTCATATCGCAAATAATCGCCAGCAGTTAGTGGACTATGCCCAAGGCTGCGATGAAGTCCGCTGGTTGCAGCAAATACACGGCATTGATTGTCTAGATGCCCACCTTATCGTGAATGCGACTCAAGCCGATGCCACCTTTACTCAAACACCTGCGCTAGCCTGCGCGGTTATGACTGCCGATTGTCTCCCTGTTTTATTTTGTGACCTACAAGGTCGTCAAGTCGCTGCCGCTCATGCTGGATGGCGTGGCCTTGCGAGCGGTGTGTTAGCGAATACCCTGAAAACGTTTATTGCTAACGGCATTGCTGCGAACCAAGTGATTGCTTGGTTAGGCCCTGCAATATCGCAAGCTGCGTTTGAAGTGGGGCCAGATGTGAAACAGGCCTTTAATCGTTTTGAGGACGGGCATCCTTGGGCGGACGAAGCATGTTTTATAGTGGGTAAAGAGGACCGTTTACAGGCCGATATTTATCGTCTTGCCAAGTTGCAGCTTGAGCACTTAGGCGTAGCAGGGATTTATGGCGCGGGAACTGAAGGTATTAATTATTGCACATCATCGGACATGAATGCAGAAGGGGAACCTAGGTTCTTTAGCTATCGCCGTCAAGCCATCACAGGCCGTCAAGCCAGCCTTATTTGGCTTTCAAAATAGATCTGATTTATCGACAATAGTTCTTGATACCGGCTTGGGCTTCAGCTTTGTAAGTTGAAATTTCAGTTTGTTCTAATCTTCGGAAACTGCCATCAGGCTGCTCAAAGCGGCGCTGGGTATTGCCGTTCATTTGTTGTAAAAGCCCCTGTGACTGTAGGCAGTATTTAGCCTTATCTGCTGGACTATGTTTGGCGGTTAAACGTTCTTTCTCATTATCTCTAATTGTGGTCGATTGAGTGGTGGTTTTTGATTTATCAGTTGTAGCAGTTTTATCCGCTGAACTTGTACCTGTTGCTCTAATATTCAGTGCGTCTGACTGGACGTCTCTAGGAGCATTTTCACTGAAGTGAGGCTGACCTTTGTTATCGACCCAGTGATAAATTTTTGCAGCATAGCAAGTTGGTATTAAAGAGCTAGAAATTAAAATTAATATTAGAGTAGCCGAAGATAAACTTGAAAACATGCAAAACTCTCAGATTTAAAACTATTTGAATTTACATTCGGTTATAGAGCTTGTTTTGTCAAGGAATTAGCCAAGGTTTGTATTGACAAATCCCTGTAAAATGTCAAAATTGTGCGGCTTCTCGCTGCGCTAGATTCGGGCAGATCACCGACGTGTTATGAGAGAAGATAGTTAAGAGAGTGAATAGGTTATCCCCTGCGTTCACCTCTGATTCTTGACCTTAAGACCAAGGCAGAATCATTACTGTGATTGACCAAGAGTCGATTATCTAGTCTTTACAACGCGTAGCAATGACGATTTATTGTTTACACAACGGTGTGTTAATGGAAAATTATTAGTTAGCTGCGACGTTCTGCGTTAAAAATTATACATTGGGTTTTTATCGTCTTAGCGACAAGCGCTGCGTAACAGAAAGTGTAGCGCTAAATAAGCCCTAATATTTTATTCGATTATCGATTTATAGTGAGGATGGTTCGGTGGAATTACTTTCCGGCGGTGACATGCTAGTACGTGCTTTGCACGATGCGGGTGTGGAGTATATATATGGCTACCCAGGTGGCTCTTTGTTGCACGTGTATGATTCAGTTTATAAGCAAAGCCACGTAAAGCATGTACTTGTCCGTCACGAGCAAGCAGCAGCGCATATGGCTGACGGTTTTGCTCGTGCAACGGGCAAAGCGGGTGTGGTCATGGTGACTTCAGGTCCTGGCGCAACGAATACCATTACTGGTATTGCTACGGCTCAGACTGATTCTATTCCCATGGTTGTGATTTGTGGACAGGTTATGTCTCACCTAATTGGTGATGATGCTTTCCAAGAAACAGATATATTGGGCATCTCTCGTCCTATTGTTAAGCACAGTTTTCGCGTCACCGATCCTGTTGATATTCCAGAGATCATTGCTAAAGCGTTTCATATCGCTGAAACCGGTCGCCCTGGCCCAGTGGTTATCGATTTACCGAAAGATATGACCATGCCGAATGAGCGCTTCGAATATAATTATCCGAAGAAGGTTAAAATTCGCTCTTATGCTCCGCCACAGCGTGGACATTCTGGCCAAATTAAAAAAGCCGTTGATATGATTTTTGAAGCTAAGCGCCCAATTATCTATGCCGGTGGTGGTGTTATTCTGGACAAAAGTTCAGACAAACTGCGTGAATTGGCTGATGTAACAGGCTTCCCAGTGACCAATACGCTGATGGGTTTGGGCTCTTTCCCTGGTACTCATGAGCGTTTTATCGGTTGGTTGGGCATGCACGGTACGTACGAAGCAAACATGACTATGCACCATGCTGATTTGATCATTGCTATCGGTGCGCGTTTTGACGATCGTGTTACCAATGCTACGAGCAAGTTCTGTCCCGATGCGAAAATTATTCACATCGATATCGATCCATCTTCTATCTCTAAAACCATTATTGCAGACGTACCGATCGTTGGTCCTGTTGGTTCGGTACTGGACGATATGTTGGCACTGATGAAGAATAGTGATAAACAAATCGATGCAGAAGCATTAGCCAGCTGGTGGAAGCAAATCAATGATTGGCGTCCTCGCCATGGCATGCGTTTCGACAAAAATGAAGATGGCCTAATGAAGCCACAAGAAGTTATTCAAGCTATGTATAAGGCGACAGAGGGTAAAGCTTATATCACTTCTGACGTAGGTCAGCACCAGATGTTCGCGGCACAATATTACCCGTTTGATGAACCTAATAAGTGGATCAACTCTGGTGGTTTAGGCACTATGGGCTTTGGTTTCCCTGCGGCTATGGGTATCAAGATGAACTTCCCTGAAGACAAGGTTGTTTGTGTTACTGGTGAAGGTTCTATTCAGATGAACATTCAGGAGTTATCAACCTGCTTACAGTACGGTATCGCAGTTAAAATTCTATGTTTGAATAACGGTTCTTTGGGTATGGTTCGCCAGTGGCAAGATATGAACTATGAAGGACGTCATTCAAACTCTTATATGGAATCATTGCCTGATTTCGTTAAGTTGGTTGAGTCTTACGGCCATGTTGGTATTCGGGTAACCGATCGTGATGAATTACCACAGGCATTAGAAGATACCTTTAATAAGTACAGTGATCGTTTGGTTTTCTTAGACGTTAAGGTTGATGAAAAAGAACACGTCTATCCAATGCAGGTACCTTTGGGTTCTATGCGGGATATGTGGTTGAACAAAACGGAGCGTACATAATGGGTCTGTCACAACGTCATATTATCTCCATACTGTTGGAGAATGAACCGGGTGCTTTGTCTCGTGTTGTGGGCTTGTTTGCTCAGCGCGGTTATAACATCGAAACTTTAACGGTTGCGCCAACGGAAGATGAAACTCTATCTCGCCTTACCATGACGACGATTGGAAACGACAGTAAGGTTGAGCAGATCACTAAACAGCTAAACCGTCTGATCGAAGTGGTTAAGTTGGTTAATCTAACAGAAGGCCCACATATTGAACGTGAGCTAATGTTGATAAAAGTGAAAGCGGTGGGTGCTCAGCGTGCTGAAATCAAACGAACTGCGGATGTTTTTCGTGGTCAGATCGTTGATGTCAGCAGCAGTGTGTATACGGTTCAATTAACCGGCACGACGGATAAGTTGGCGGCATTTATTGAAGCCATCGGCCCAAGCTGTGTATTAGAGACTGTGCGTACTGGTGTTTCTGGTATTTCACGCGGTGAGAAAGTGCTTAGCTTGTAAATCTTGCTATAGCTCGACAAAAGCCCAAATCTTTTATTAGATTTGGGCTTTTTTGTTTCTGCTATTGAGTTTCAAAGTTTATAATTTGTAAGCGCTTTTGGTCATGATTTTACTTAAGCCTGTCATGACCGCACGTATTGGTAGAGGAAACTCATAGCCGCCCGCATCAAGGGCTTTCTTAGCGTGTTCCGTTTCATCATCAAGCATCTGTAAAATAATTGCTTTGCTCTTCGCATCTTGAGTGGGTAGCGACGTCATATGCTCGGTTAAATGCTTGCAGACTTGGCGTTCGGTTTCAGCCACAAAGCCTAAGCTCACCTTATCACTGATGATACCTGCAAGAGCCCCCATGCCAAACGATAACCCATAGAAGGCAGGATTGAGCACACTAGTATGGCCGCCTAGCTGAGTGATGCGATCTTCACACCAAACCAAATGATCAATCTCTTCCGCTGCAGCTTCATGCATCGATTCACGCACTTTAGGCAGTTTAGCAGTTAACGCTTGCCCTTGATAAAGCGCCTGCGCACAGACTTCACCGGTATGGTTAATGCGCATTAAACCCGCTGCGTGTTGGCGTTCTTTATCATCTAGTTCGTAATGTCTAACAGCCACATCTGCAGCAGATTGAGCAGGAGATGGACGCTGCGGATTAGCCGCGCCTGGAATTAATGTGCGCAATGCTATATCAGCATTTTGAATAAATTTATCGAAGGGTGATAAATGACGCATGAGTAATCTACCTATTGTTTAAATTAGCGCATGGCTTCAAAAGAGAAGAGGCTTAATAAAAGAAATAATGATACAACTTTACGCGAAAGACCAAAAGAAAACAGGATCTAACGCATTACTTCATTATTAGCGGTTTAATCAATTTATGAAAGTCTAATAATACTTCTTTTAAATGACGGCCGCTAACGGGCTTATTGATAACTTTTTGAATTCCGGCCTCTTTCGCTGCTTGGTTTACACTGCCTATCCCCAAGCCCGTGAGCATAATACGTATCGGCTTAGGCTCAATATCATTATCAGCCATTAAACGCTCAGTTAGCTGAATGCCATTCATTATCGGCATATTGTGATCAACGACAATATAATCGTAAGGCTCACCTAAATTGGCTTTATTACGCATCAATGCCAGCGCCTGTTTGCCATTATGCGTACTCTCTGCGCGCATGCCCCAGCGCTTTACTTGTTTTTCAATAACACCGCGGAAGATACTGTTATCATCCACGATTAAAATTCGTTGGCCCGCAAGCAGGTCAGAATCCTCTTCAATTCTTTCACTAAGCTCTTCTTTAATGGGTAAGAAAAGCGTAATAGAACAGCCATCGTGTGTCAGAGTTTCAACTTCGATAGACCCTTCCATTAATCCCACTAAGCGCTTAACAATGATCAAGCCTAAGCCTTGATCAATATTAACCTTTGAAAACTGTTCTTGCGGGCCCGCCATGGTGCGAAATAAGCGACGCAGCTCATCATGCTCAATCAAGCTGCCGGTTAATTGAAATTGAAAGAATATACCTTCGTGATTATTTAAACCCATATGGAAGACTCTTAACTCTAATTCACCACTTTCAGTATAGCGTAGTGATTGTGCAATTAAGTTCGTAATGATGGTTTGCAATCGGTATTGATCGCCTACTAAGCGCGGTGAAATATCATCGGCAATATCGAGCACTAATTCAATTTGTTTGCGATTGGCTTCTTGCTGATAGCGGTTCATGCACTGTGTTAAACAATTGGCTAAATCAAAAGCGCGATGTTCAAGGTTAATACGCCCACTTTGTAACTTGGCAAAATCTGACATTTCGCTCACGAGATGTAATAAATCGCCACCGGCAAGACTGATAGTATCTAAATAATCGCGCTGAGTATGGGTTAAGCGCGTATCGGATAATAATTCACTCATTCCCATGACGCCATTAATTGGGGTGCGAAACTCATGGCCTAACTTCGCTAATAATTCGGGCAGAATGATATCGCTGGTATTTATTTGTCGTTTACGATTTTTACGATGATTCGCAACGATGCTTAGGTTCGCAAATATCGTACAAATAATCATAGCCAGAGGCAAAAGAATGGCCGACCAATTATTAATAAAATCAAACGCTAAAATATTATGCGTGGTAAGAATGCTGAGTAATATTCCGCAAACAATGAGAATGTGGCCTACTAATAAAAAGAATTGCGCTTTTTCATTTTCGCTTTTAGCAAACAGTAATATGCTCGCCAGAAAAACATTGGTCATGACGATGGTGCTGAGCATTAACAGAGTCATCGTGCCTGATGGTAAAAAAAAATAGATCAAGGTTGATGTGACATTCATAGCCAAGATGCCATTGAACATGTGTGAAATAACTTTTGAATTGGTTGAGTTCCAATTTAAGTTTATGGTGAGTAACGTCTGAATAATTGCTGATGCCATAAGGCTAAGAAGGATGATTTCATCTTTCCAAACTTGGCTTTGAGGAAACCACGTTGCCCACTGGCCTAACCAAGCAGGAATGAAAATGAACATACTGCTGCAATAGAAGGCTGAAATTAAAGCACTGCGGAAATGGTAAAAGTGCCATATAAGTGTAAAGAAGAACCCCGACGCGAGAATCCAGCCTAGCGCCATGCCAAGAATTGAAAAATCAAACTGCTGACTCTGTAAAAATTGATCATTCGATTGCAGGCGCAATAAAGTATTAATGGCGTTAGTCGAGTGGATTTCTATAAAGTACGTTTGATGCTTTTTTGCCTGTACTTCAATTAAAAAAGGATAAGCTTGGCTATGACTGCCTTGTGCTTTGTTCTTGGCTAGACCACCAGAACTCTGATGATTTAATTGGCCTGCTTTGTATTCATAAAATTCAATATTTTCTAAGCGGTTATTACTGATGCTAAGTACAAGGCTTTGATCCTCTGGATTAGGGTTTGTAATACTAAAGCGTAGCCAATAATTAGAATCTGATAAGTTAAACCGTAAGTTATTACTATGGTTGTGGATAAACTTACGCTGAGTCTCAGAGGTTAAAATATCTTCAATCGTTAGACTACCTGACGGGTCTTCAAGAATTGATAAATAGGGCGTGATTTGTAAATCAAAAGAAGAGTCAGGCAGCATGATAGAAGGGGCAGCCTGAAGAGTTGAGCTCAAAAATAACGCAGGCATAGCGGTGGTTATCCATAACAAACTCAGTAAAAGAAATCTTTTAGTATTCATTTGTGAAGGTCCCACCACTGTTGCATTATATTGATTTTTTTTATTCGCCTTGTTCGCGAGCGATTGCACGGTATGCGATATCACTGCGCATGAACATACCCTTCCAGCTAACTTTTTTGGCTAACGTATAGGCGTGTTGTTGAGCCTCAGTGACAGAGTTGCCCAACGCAGTCGCACATAATACACGACCACCCGCTGTGACAATATCACCGTCTGCATTATTGCACGTGCCAGCGTGAAAAATCTTACTATCGATGCCTTCATCGCTGGGTAGAGAAATCACATCACCTTTAGCATAAGAGGCTGGGTAGCCTCCCGCAGCAAGAACAATACCGACCGCAGGACGTGGATCCCAATTAGTTTCTTTTTGATCTAGCTTACCGTCCATAGCCGCAAGGCAAAGATCAACCAAGTCAGACTGCATACGCATCATGATGGGTTGTGTTTCAGGGTCACCAAAACGACAGTTATATTCGATGACTTTAGGCGTGCCATCGGCATCAATCATGAGGCCCGCGTATAGGAAACCGGTGTAATCATTACCTTCTTTCGCCATGCCTTCAACGGTCGGCATAATTACTTCTTGCATGATGCGATCATGAATAGCAGGCGTTACTACGGGCGCAGGAGAATAAGCCCCCATACCGCCAGTATTGGGACCAGTGTCGCCATCGCCCACACGTTTATGGTCTTGGCTGGTTGCCATGGCTAAAACGTTCTTGCCATCAACCATCACGATGAAACTGGCTTCTTCGCCGGCTAAAAATTCTTCGATCACAACGCGACAACCGGCTTCGCCAAAGGCATTACCCGAAAGCATATCAACAACGGCTTCCTCAGCTTGAGCGATTGTCTCCGCAACGATCACGCCTTTACCCGCTGCAAGACCATCAGCCTTAACCACGATAGGCGCACCAATTTTATTGATGTAAGCCAAAGCGGGTTCAACTTCGGTGAAGTTCTCGTAGAAACCGCTTGGGATATTATGACGGGCTAAGAAATCTTTAGTGAAGGCTTTCGATCCTTCTAACTGAGCCGCGCCTTTAGTGGGACCAAATGCTTTTAAGCCACGCGCGGCGAAGAAATCGACAACACCTTCAACTAACGGAACCTCTGGACCAACGATGGTTAGCTCAATGTCATTTTCTTCAACGAATGTTGCAAGACCTTCGAAATCTAAAATATCGATGGCCACGTTTTCAAGACCGGCTTCAGCGGCAGAACCTGCGTTGCCTGGCGCGATGAATACTTTTTCAACATTGTCAGACTGAACTGCTTTCCAACCCAATGCGTGCTCACGACCGCCACTACCAATTACCAAAACTTTCATACTAATTCCTATTGGTCCGAAGGCTGCAAGCATCCAGTGCGGCGTTAAAAAAATTCTTAAACTGCTCACTTAGCCCGCTAAGCTCCGCGTTTGCGAATATTTTTGCCTTGCTCTGAAAGCTTTCGCTCTCCGTCTATCAAGTTAACTTGAGAAAAACTTAAATTTTTAACTTCAAAAGCCAGAGACTAAAAATAGTATCTGGCTTTTATCTTTATTCTATAAATCTCGACTCTATAATTATCAGAGTCTAAGAAGCGTTATGAGCGAATACTTGAGTAGGCAAAAATTGATGAAAGGGCGGAGCTTAGCGGGCTAAGTGAGCACCTTGAATCAATTTTTAACACCCTCAAGTAGAGCGCAATAGCTTCTAGCTAATAACTAAATATCAATGACGGAAGTGACGCATTGATGTAAACACCATTGCAATGCCAGCTTCGTCGGCTGCTGCAATAACTTCTTCATCACGCATTGAACCACCCGGCTGAATGACAGCCTTGATGCCATTCGCTGCAGCGTTATCCAAACCATCACGGAAGGGGAAGAACGCATCCGACGCCATAACAGAGCCTTCAACTTGAAGACCGGCATGCTCGGCTTTAATACCTGCGATGCGGGCGGAGTTAATGCGGCTCATCTGGCCCGCGCCAACACCGACAGTCTGACGACCTTTGGCATAGACGATGGCGTTAGACTTAACATACTTGGCAACTTTCCAAGCGAAGATCAAATCGTCTAGCTCCGCTTCCGTTGGCTGGCGCTTAGTAACGACCTTAAGGTCGTCTTTAGTGATCATACCTTGGTCACGGTCTTGCACTAACAAGCCACCGTTAACACGCTTTAGATCAAAATCTTGTACGCGATTTGTAGTATCCCATTCGCCACATTCTAATAGACGAACGTTCTTCTTTGCAGCCACGATTGCAATCGCTTCAGTGCTTATTTTCGGTGCGATGATCACTTCAACGAATTGACGATCAACAATTTTCTGAGCGGTTACGCCGTCTAGTTCACGGTTGAAGGCGATAATGCCGCCAAACGCTGATTCAGTATCCGTCGCGTAAGCAAGCTCATACGCTTCGCCGATACCGTCTAGCGATACTGCAACACCACATGGGTTGGCATGCTTAACGATCACACACGCTGGCTTAACGAATGATTTAACACACTCAAGTGCAGAGTCTGTATCGGCGACGTTATTGAAGGAAAGTTCTTTGCCTTGTAACTGTTTAGCGGTCGCAACCGATGCTTCAGTCGCATCTTCATCAATATAAAAAGCTGCTTTTTGATGTGGATTTTCGCCATAACGCATGTCTTGTGCTTTGGTGAACTGGCTATTGAAGGTGCGTGGGAAGTTGTGACGATTTTCTGTGCTTAACTCTTCGCCGTTAGAGAGGTCAGCTTCTAGGTTAATCGTACCTAGGTAATTCGCGATCATGCCGTCGTACTGCGACGTATGTTCAAAGGCTTTTAGCGCAAGATCAAAACGCGTCTTAGTGGTAAGACCTTTGTGCTCAGCAATTTCAGCCAAAATACTGTTGTAATCATCGGCTTTAACCACGATGCCTACGTGTGCGTTGTTCTTAGCCGCAGAACGAACCATAGTAGGACCGCCGATATCGATGTTCTCAATCGCATCTGCCAAACTACAGCCCGGTTTAGCAACGGCTGCTGCAAACGGATATAAATTGACAATCACCAAATCGATTGGGTTAATACCATGTTCTGCCATGACGTCATCATCGATACCGCGACGACCTAAAACACCGCCATGAATCTTCGGGTGTAACGTCTTAACACGACCATCCATCATTTCTGGGAAACCTGTGTAGTCAGATACTTCTGTTGCTGGAATACCTTCAGCAATTAGTAACTTGTAAGTACCGCCAGTAGACAATAGCTCGGTGCCATTTGCGCTTAGAGCGCGGGCGAATTCTACAATGCCTGTTTTATCCGAAACGCTGATTAAAGCGCGACGTACAGGAGTGATGCTAACAATAGGGGCGTCGACAGAACTAAGTATGCTCATGATTTTCCGAAGTAATAGATGAATAAAGTTGACCAAGTGGTTAAGTCAGTACCAAGAACGAAAAAGCGGCTATAAATAGCCGCCAGATAATTAAAAGTTAAACGCTTAAAGCATTCCGTACTGTTTCAGTTTTTTCCGCAATGTCCCGCGATTCAAACCCAGTACCGTAGAGGCCTTGGTTTGATTATCACGGGTGTACTTCATAACCGTTTCGAGTAGAGGAGCCTCAACTTCTGACAGCACCATGTTGTACACATCGGATACTGGCTGACCGTCTAGGTTGTCAAAGTAATTTTGTAACGCACGCTCAACACTATCACGCAGTGTTTGAGTATTGGCATCAAAAGATGAATCTTGTGCTGGGGTATGAGACGCTTCGGTCACTGTATCAACCTTCCTTAATAATGATTCTGTGTTCATGCCGCTATTCCTTTATTAAGTATTTTATCCTTGAAGAACGTTCGAATCGCCTGGATTTGTTCAGCTGAACTTTCCAAACGATTAAAATTTTTGCGAAAGGCCAAGCCTTCGCTATGAGTCTGTAAATACCAGCTCACGTGCTTGCGCGCGATGCGCACGCCTAAATAATCACCATAAAAGATATAGAGTCCTGCGATATGCTCTAATAAAATGGCTTCGACTTCACACCAATCTGGGGCAGAAATAAGCTCGCCAGTAGCTAAATAATGGGCAACCTGTTTGAAAATCCACGGCTGACCTTGAGCCGCGCGGCCGATCAAAACGCCATCGGCGCCAGTAAAATCCATTACTTCAGCGGCCTTTATCGCGCTGGTGATATCGCCATTAGCAAATACTGGAATGCTAACCTGTTGCTTAATATCCCGAATGGTATGGTATTCAACTTCACCACTGTAACCACAGTCACGGGTGCGCCCGTGGACCGCTAACGAGACAATTCCAGCCTGCTCAGCGATTTCTGCAATTTTTGGTGCATTTTTATGCTCAGGGGCCCAGCCCGTGCGCATTTTCAGACTTACTGGTACATCCACCGCTGCAACCACTGCATGCAATATTTCGCTGACCAGAACTTCGTCTTTCATCAGCGCAGAACCTGCTGCTTTATTACAGACTTTTTTTGCCGGACAGCCCATATTGATGTCGATGATCTGAGCGCCGTTCTCAACATTAAATTTTGCAGCTGCGGCCATCGATTCTGGGTCACCGCCAGCAATTTGCACGGCGATCGGCTCAGGCTCGCCGTCATGGTTCAAACGAAGCTGTGACTTTCGTGTATTCCGCAGCTTGGGATTACTTGAAACCATTTCGCCTACTACCAGACCAGCACCTAAACGTCGGCATAACTGCCTAAACGGAAGATCAGTCACCCCTGCCATAGGTGCTAGCACCACGGGGTTTGGCAGTTGGTAAGGTCCAATCATTAACATAAAAGATATATGACTTCTGGTTAAAAAATGCGCGATGGGAAGTCGCGTATAATACTCACATCAAGGGTATGAATAAAGGCCTATTGGTCAGTTTTAAGTGAGTTTTTTGCAACTAAAAAGCTTGACGTGACAAATTCGGCCTTTTATTGATGTTATTAAAAAATAGGGTTCTATGAAAACGAGCCTAATGGTTGGCGATAAGCTCAATGCGATAGCTTACGGCTTCTGCTCCAGGGTTAGAAATCTCGATAGCGATGTGAACGGGAACATTAAGTGGCATGCTATCAGAGCCTGCCAATTCACCGGCTAGATATTCTTTGGGTTTAAAATGACGTGAGGCAATGGTTTGATCGTTGAGCCCAGTAAAAATTAAATTTAAATCGGGGAAAGGTTGCTGATAGTCGGCGTTATTGATTAATAGAGTATCAATATACAGCGCTTGTTTGACTTTAGGGTGAGGGCGCACCATAAAATGTTGGGTTTTCATTTTACTGACATCTTGAACGGCTGGCAGCTGGCAGTTAAGCAGGTCACAGGAGAGCGCATACGCAGGGCGATAATGAGGGTGGCGAGACCAATCATCAAATTTGAAATAACCGACTTGTGCAACCAGCGCACATATCATGATGGTAGCGCCACTTAGCCATAACCAGAGAAAGCTAGACGCTGTTGCCACAGCAGGTTTTTTCTTGCCTGTGTTATTAAATTTGAGTGGTTCATCGAGTAGATCGTTAACTGAGTCAGTAATACTCAGCTCAACTTCAATGGTGCTTTGTTCAATATCGTCATTACCGCTTAAATGATATTGATCAGTTTTAGGCTGATCTTCCAGTGAGGCAACAAAGTCATCTTCATTACCGCCTAAATGATATTGATCAGTTTCAGGCTGATCTTCCAGTGAGGCAACAAAGTCATCTTCTTGTTTATCGACATCCAATAACGCATCAGCCCAACTTTCATCAGAATTATCCGTATTACTATTGAAATGATCGTTGTCAAATTGATTGTCAAACTCAAACTCACTATCTTGCTTGTCATTTAACAACGAATAGCGAGACGGCTTGGCTTTTTCTTGCATGCTAAAAATCGAATCATCCAGTTGCAGGCTATGATCAAAGGTTTCATTGCTATCATTATCTGGCTGACGAATGCCGAAGTCTTCCAGTGGGTTGTCGTTAATTTGCTCAGGAATATCATCAAAGTCAGTGTCTTTAGCATCAGCATCAGCATCAGTATCAGTATCTTTAGCGTCAGTATCGTCAAAGATAATATTTTCTTTTACTGAGGCAGGCTTGATAGGAGCAGAAACGGGTGCTTTAGGCGCGCCGCCAACGAGATGATTAGCCGCTTTAAAAACTTGCAAACAAGACCCGCACCGCACAGCACCTCTCGCGGCCACTAGTTGTTCTGAGCGGATGCGAAATGTGGTTTGGCAATGTGGGCAGCGAGTAATGTTTGTCTCAGACATAGCTACTAATATCCTTTGCTTATGCGACGGGCGACTTTTTAATATTTAGTGCCAGTTAATATGATCCAATCATCCATTTGTTCCATACCATCCATATTAAACCATGGTTTATAAGCTTGGCGAACTTCATCTGCTTGATGACTTAATAAACCTGATAATGCGAGCTTACCGCCACTTTTTGTTAATTTAGCGATATTTTCAGCTAATGAAATTAGTGGTCCTGCTAAAATATTAGCGACCATAATATCGGCTTCAACTCTATGGGTATTGGCGGGCAATACAACGTCATAGCGCTCAGCAGATATACCGTTGCGTTCTGCGTTCTGGCGAGTCGCAACTAATGCCTGGGGATCATTATCAACCCCTAACATACGATCACTACCCAGCAACAAGGCAGCAATGCCTAAAATACCACTACCACAGCCATAATCGATCACGAGTTCATTACCAACAACATGTTGATCCAAAAAGCGTAGGCAATGAGCGGTGGTGGGGTGAGTGCCGGTGCCAAAAGCTAAACCTGGGTCAAGCATAAGGTTAACCGCATCTTTATTTTCAGGATCTCTCCAGCTCGGACATACCCACAAACGATCACCAAAGGGCATTGGATGGAAGTTGTCCATCCAAGCGCGTTCCCAATCTTTATCTTCTACGAGCTCAAGCTTATGATCAGGAAAACGCTTGCCTTGCATCTTGGGATCAGCAGCAAACAGACTTTTCATATTGGCAGTTAGTGTATCGCCATTGATTTCAGCTTCGAATAAGCCGATTACAATGGTTTTATCCCATACTGGCATAGTGCCCAGTTCAGGTTCTAAAATAGGTTGATCAGCACCGTCCTGCAAGGTCACCGCTTGTGCGCCTTCCAATAACAGAGAGTCTTCGATGATTTCTATCTGATCGGGTAATACTTCAATTTTTAGTTGTATCCAAGCCATTAGATTGAACCTTTTAGCTGTTCTAACGCACTCGCAAGTGCAAATTCATAACCCATTGGCCCCAAACCACAAATAACGCCAACGGCCTTATCAGAAAAATAAGAATGGGTACGAAAATCTTCGCGGGCATGAACATTGGAAATGTGGACTTCAATAAAAGGGATGTCGACCCCTAAAATGGCATCGCGAATGGCAACACTGGTATGGGTGAAAGCGGCGGGGTTAATGATAATGAAATTAATTCCGTCGCTTCCCGCTTGATGGATACGCTCAATTAACTCAAATTCAGCATTCGATTGAAAGCTGGTTAACTCAGCACCAGCAGTGGCTGCTTGTTGCGCCAAGGACTGCTCAATGTCAGCGAGTGTGGTATGACCATAAACCCCAGGTTCGCGTGTGCCTAAAAGATTTAGGTTAGGGCCGTTTAAGACTAAGATTGAAGGCATAATGAACTCCGCATAGGTATCGCATCAGTATCGCATCGGATATTACGCAATAATGACAGATCATAATGTTAACTATTGGCGGGAGTTTGCACAAAAAGCGGCGAGGGGTCTAGTCCCTAATGCCGCTAATCATAAGTTGGGCATACTTTTACACAGTTTCGACCGTCTCTTTTTGCTAAATACATCGCTTGGTCGGCAAGCGCGATTAATTCACTACTATTTTGCCCTTGACTTAGAGCAATGCCACAAGAAAAGGTAGAGCTAATCGCTGCAAGACCTCCGTGCAGCAAATGAGAAAAATTATTACGAATCTCATTCATGATTTTTTCTGCGTCTTTGAGGCTAACATTCGGCAATACCATGGCAAATTCTTCCCCGCCATAACGGCCAATAAAGTCTGTTTTGCGTAAGCGCTGAGATAAAAATAGCGCGAGGTTTCTAATCACATCATCGCCAATAGGGTGACCATAGTTATCATTTACTTGTTTAAAGTGATCAATATCGACCATTACAAAACACAGGGAGGTATTATTGCGACGAGCTACTTTAAGCTGCTCGTCTAAGGCCTTAAGAATATGGGTATGATTGAATAGGCCAGTGAGACTATCGCGTGCAATAAGCTGGTTCAATTCACGCGCTCGAGCACCTCGGGTCCTGATGGTTGATAATAGGTGTCTGGGATCAACGGGTTTGGTTAAAAAATCCTCTCCTCCTTCAGACATCGCGGCCAGCTGACGTTCTTTATCTTCTTCTCCCGATAAATAAATGATGGGAATATTAATATAATGCTTGTCTTGGCGAATGACTTTAGCCAGTTCGACCCCATTGCAGCCCGGCATGTACATATCCATAAGAATCATTTCAGGTTGGAAAGACTCCAATACATTACAAACATCCATCGGGTCGATGACTTTTTCAGTAATCATTCCCGCTGCATTCAGGACCTTTTCAGCAAATAATGCCTGAGATTTTGAATCGTCTACGATTAATATTCGAAAAGGTTGCTCAGGAACCAAGTTTACCAGACCTTCAAGCTGGGTGATGATGGCTTGCGGAGCAAGGCTCTCAAGGCTACTGATGCCACCTAAGCGTAAACACTGCAGTTTTTGTTTGAGGGTCATGAAGTGAGAGCTGTAAAAAATCACAGGAATCATTGGGGTTGGCGTTGCTCTAACATATCCTGCTTCTTTAACGCCTTGATGTTGGGCAATAATGGCTAAACCATTATCTGTTTTCTGAAAATCGATATCGATAATAATGGCTAATGGGTGGCGTTTACTAATAGCCTGATTGAGCTCGTATTGAGTATTAAATAATTCGGCTCTTAAACCAAAATATTCCATTTGTTGGGCGAGTTGTATGGCATTATCGGAGTCATTTAAAGCCACATAAACAGGCTTTTTAACGATGATCATCTTTTCTGTCGGTGGGGTATGATCATTTCTGCGTAATACCCTCTGACTGAGCTGCAGCATCAGATCATTTAACGCTGTAAGCTGTTTGCTGCTGGGCTGATTGTCATTTTCTAAACGTGTCAGTGTGCTATGAAACTGAGTGGCAATTTCAATATATTTTGGAAAATCGAAACGCTGGGCAAAGCGTAACAATTTATCATTGGCCTGTAATAGATCTAGGACGCGCTCATGTTGCCATTGATCGTCGTGAAGGCTGCGCCATAAGTCTAACAAATACCTAGCTTGATGAGTGACTCGAGTTGAAAAGTGTTGTTTAAGCTGCTCTTTATCTGAAATATCCATGGTGATCCATAACCCAAGCGTTAACGATAAGCTTAGCAGGATTAATAATTTTTGCTGATGTTAGTGGAAAAGCAGCAAAAAAATTCGAGTGTCCTATAATAAGCAGGCATTCGAATATTTTATGAGAGAGATTCTATTTGCTCGAAGGACTGAAATACAGAGCTAAAGGTTTATTAACCTTAATATTAAAAGGGTTATTTGCAACCTTTCTATTAGGCTTGTTCGTATTATTACGCGCTGATGACCAACAGTGGATTAACAAAGAGTTGTTTGCATCAGCACAACAGGAATTTGGTGTTGACGCAAAACAGCGACTGCAAAATTGGCAAGAACTGTATCAAGACTTGCTTAACAAAGACGAAAATGAAAAATTACGCGCGGTGAACTACTTTTTCAATAATGCGGTTAACTATGTCAGTGATGACGAGCACTGGGGGCAGAAAGACTATTGGGCGACTCCTTATGAGATTCTCACAACGAAAGGCGCTGACTGCGAGGACTTTGTGATTGCCAAATATTACACCTTAAAAGAACTTGGGATTGAGGTAGAAAAGCTGCGTATCACCTATGTTAAGGCATTGCGAATCAATCAAGCTCACATGGTTCTAACTTACTTCCCTACCCCCGATGCGATTCCCTTGGTATTAGATAATCTAATCGGTAAGATATATCCTGCTGATCGTCGAACAGATCTTGAGCCAGTGTACAGTTTTAATGCTTCAGGAATGTGGTTAGAGCGGATGAAAGGAAAAGGGATTGATATGGGCAGCGCTAATAAACTCGATTTATGGACTGATTTACGATTTAGAATGTCCGCGCAAGGTATGGAAATTTAAAAGCCTATATAAAGACTAATGATGGTATTACAAGGAAATGGATATGACATTAAAACGTCAACTCAGTTTGATGGCGAGTGCACTTATTCTTTTATTATTAATAGGGAATTTATTCGTTACATTGACGAACTCCAGTCAATATTTTCAGCAGCAATTGAATGCCCGTTCTTACGATGCTGCAACCTCACTCGCGCTCTCTATGTCGAATGCAGTAGCCGATGGTGACAGGGTAAAGCTGGAACGAATGATCGATGTATTATTCGATCGAGGCTTCTTTTCGGAAATTTCATTACAGCTGGTTGATGGCAGTCAGTTGCAACGTCGCGCGCCGGAAACAACACAAAATCAAGTCGCTCCTATGTGGTTTGTCAATCTTGTTGCGTTGTCCGTTATTCCTGCAGAGACTGATGTAACTCAGGGTTGGAAACGCTTAGGGACTTTAACAGTTCAGAGCCATACCAATCCTGCTTATCGAGACTTATGGAATATAGTGAGAGAGGAGGTGATTTGGTTTCTATGGATAGCCCTCATTAGCTTAGTTAGTCTACAAATCATTTTACGCTGGATGTTTAAACCTTTGGAATTGGTAGAGCAACAAGCACTGGCTATTAGTGAGCGCAACTTTTACGAGCAAAAAAAATTACCACGTGCGCGTGAATTAAGACGAGTCGTATCAGCGATGAATCAAATGGTAAGAAAGCTAAAAGCTATTTTCGCTGAGCAATCAGCTATTACTGAAAAACTGCGCAAAGAAAGTTATTTTGATGATGTATCACAGTTATTGAATCGCAGTGGTTTTGATCAACGCTTACAGCATATCTTACAAGATTATGATGGCTATAGCGGCGTATTAATATTATTGCAGGTACAAAATTTTGATCAATTCAATCAAGAGCAGGGACGAGAGGAAGGAGACGAGTTATTATTTCGAATCGGTGAGATTTTAAATCAATGGTATAGCAAGCACAATAACGCACTTATCAGTCGACGCAACGGCGCCAATTTTTCATTGTATATACCGGCGACTGATTTACTTCATAGTGAAGAGTTAGTTGGGCAGTGCTTTAACCTTTTATCAACCACCGTATTATCTGAGCGTGAGGGCATTAATTTTCATATGGGGGCCTTGTTCACACAGCGCTCATTAATTATCGAAGACATTCAGGTTGATATACCTATTCCTCTGGTTGATGTATTAAGTAAAGCCGATGTTGCTTTAAGACAAGCACAAACTCAGCATACGAGTCGTTACGGATTTTATGCGAAAGTGAATGACGAAGCAGAGCGTACGGCGGGTGAATGGAAGCTGGTACTAAAAAAGGTATTGCAGGAAGAAAGTATCGAGCTGCACTATCAGCCTACACTGGATACGAGAGGTGAGACGGTTTTACATTTTGAAGTGTTGAGTCGTATTTATGACCAGCAGGGCATTATTTCTGCAACGCGCTTTTGGCCTATGGTTGAACGTCATCAATTAACTTCCGATTTTGATTTATTAGTTATTAAAACCTTATTGGAACAATTGCAGGCCTCATTATTAATTAACGCGGGTACTGGTAAAAAGTTTTGTATTAACTTATCTGCGGCCTCCGTTTTAGACGAATCGTTCCATCATCAGTTAGAAATATTACTAGACCAATACCCGCAATTACGAGGGCTCTTATGCATTGAAATTTCAGAGTCTTCCATATCACATATAGAATCTCCGCTGACTCGCTTAGCTCAGCGCTTAAAGTCAAAAGGTGTTGAACTTGGGATTGATCAAGTAGGCACAGGCTCTTTAGCGTTTGCCTATCTGCAGCGCTTACCATTGAGTTATTTGCGCATTGCTGGCAGTTTTAATCGAGGTTTGCACTTGGCCTTAGATCATAAGTTTTTTATTCAATCCATGGTACAAATTGCCCACAATTTAGACTTGCAAGTATTGGGGGAAGGTGTGGAAAATAAAAAGGACATCGAAGCACTGAAGCAAACCGGTGTTGATGGTATGGGTGGTTATTATTTTACCCCACCCATTAATGATTTGGATCTAGCCCTCAATTGGACAGTCATTTCAAATAATTAAAATGATAAAACTTAATATCTGCGACAACCTTAGGTTGGTTTAAATCACCGCCCAGGTAATGTTTCAATATCCATTAAACAGAGATACTACTTTGAAATATAATCATCAACCCATGCGTTTTTTAACTGTAATTTTTGCTGCAGTACTTTCTGTATCAGCAGTAGCCGAGCTGGTGGTCGAAGAAGGTTATGTGCGAGACCTTATACCGGGTCGTACTATGAGCGCCGCGTTTATGACGATTAATAATACCGGAAGTGCAGATGTGGTATTAAAAACAGCTGCAATAGAGGGTGCCAAAAGTGTTGAAATTCATACGCACACGCATAAAGACGGTGTCATGCGTATGCGCCAACTCTATGAGTTAACGATTAAAGCCGGAGAGTCTGTGGTGCTTGAACCGGGTGGTTTTCACTTGATGGTTTTTGGTATTAAGGCATTGCCAGAGACCCCGCAACTGACCTTGTGTGATGAGGCTAATAATTGTGCTAAATTTCCCCTAATGGTTCGTAAACTGGTTCAATAACTGTCATTTATTAAATCTTACGTACGAATGAGTCGTTTCACTGCGGTTAATAAACGTTGGCACACTCATGAATCTTTAGGTCAAGGCTGAGGCCTTTTTGTCCGTTAGTTTTCTATAAGTCTGTTCTATATCAGTCAAATAATGAGCTAACAGTGCTTTAAATATAGTTTATAAAAGATAAATTAAAAAAATAAATAAACTTGGGAATAAACTCGTACCTACTCCGTTAACACTATGAAAACTTTAATAACGGAGAGACATCATGAAAAATACTTACCTTATCCCAGCAGTGCTAACCCTTGTATCCGTGTTTGCTTTTAATGGCTCCAGCGCGGCAAATGTCGATGTTGAAATAGACAGCGCATTAGCCATTAATACCAGCCAAGATGCCAGTGCTGATAACAATAGCAGCACCAGCGGCGAGAGCAGCACGAACAATGATAGCCGTGCTGATAGCGACACCAACAGCGACACCAACACCAACAGCAACGCCAATAGCAACAGCAACAGCAGTATTAAGGTGCAAGCTTCGGTAGAATCTGATGAGACATCTTCTAATAACACTCAAATGCGTGAAAATGGCGCAGACGCTAAGAGCGCTGTCACTTCACGCGGTAAAACTGAACTACGTAACGCCAATAGTGCAGTGATAGCAGGTTCTGTTGTACTTAAAAATGCAATTCAAACAAGTGCCAAAAATAGTATGGCGACTGCTAGTAAAATTGATGCTTCCTTAGCCGCTGAAGCTTCTGTGCAAAGCACGCTATCAAACAGCATGGATGCAGCAATAACCAAGTCGGTTGAGAGCAGCATTGAAAGCACGGTGGAGTCTTCGGTCGCCGCCTCTGTCGCCAGCAGCATTGACTCGGCGTTAGACTTCTAATTCAAGAAGATTATTGAGGGGCGAATAGCCCCTTTTTTTTGTATTTATAACAGTAAATTTAAGTTACTTCGCAGGCAATAGGCGGGGTAATGAACGAGGTTATTATGAAATTATCTGCCACCCCTCTTTTGTTAGGACTCACTATTTTGACATCACCGTTATTGGCTGTAGCCGCAGAGTCCTTGACTTTTTCAGGCTCGATCGCCGCTGAACGGGAATCAGATTCTTCCGTGAGCTTGGATCAAATAGATGATGTAAGCCGTGAAAGTGATTATGCGAATCAATTAAAGCTGAAGGTTGGGGGCAAATGGCAAGCGAGCGATAACGTGCAGTTTGCGACCAGTTACCAAGGTCGACAGCGAACTTACGATCAGTTTTCAGAATACGATCTCGAGCAACATCAGCTTGGGTTATCGTCGAAATTTACTTATGCAGGTATCGGTTATAGCTACCGCTATGATGGCGCAGTGGTGGCGGTAGATGGCGAAGATTTTCTAGATTTTAGTCAGTCAACGCTGGCGATTGATAAACTATTTGATGCCAGCTTTTTTCTACGCGCTGCTATATCACAGAATAAAAAAGACTTTATTCAATTGGATGAGCGTAGTGCAACAGGGACCATCGTAGGGGTTGATTCGCTCGTATTTTTTAATAGTGGCAAGAGCCATCTAAGTTTTAATATCAGTATGGAAAACGAAACAGCAGAAGCGAGTTTGTTTGATAATAAAACTGCTAATGTGGGTATGGCTTACCAGCACAAATTTACGGCAGCAAGCTGGCCAGCAACCTTTACCAGCAGCCTTCGTTATGGGCGCAAGCGCTATGATTCCTTTGTTATCGACAGTATCGCTGTAGAAGAAGCAGAACAAGAGCAAGAAGGTTTATTTCCCCTCAATAGTGATTCTGATGAAGCGACTAACGAGGACACTCGGGTTGATGGACGTATCGAGTGGACCACCCGCTTAGATATAGAGCTAAACGACTGGCTTGGACTTACGACCAAGGCCAGTTACATTGAAAATGATTCAAATTATGCACCCGTGGATTTCAACGAGAATCTCTTCAGCGTTGGCATCATCGCAAGCTTTTAATCAGGCTGATCGATAAAGCCATCACCATAAATAACATCTCGGCCAGCCTCGCCGAGATCGGTACTTAACTGACGCAGTCGAGTGAGGCTTTCAGCCAAACCTTTTGTTTGCATCTGCAATGCTAATGCAGCACTGATTACCGGTGCTGCCATCGATGTACCACTCTCTGTTCCTTCACCACCGCCTGCACGCAAGGTTGTCACGTTAACGCCATAGGCAACGAAATCAATATGGTTACCGCGGTTTGCCCAGCGATAGATACGCTGCTTTTGATCGACGGCGCTCACCGCAATGACTGAATCATAGGCCGCTGGAAAGAGCGGGCGTGATGCTGGTCCGGCATTTCCGGCGGCGGCCACCACGGCAATACCTTCGGATCGCACTCGCTGCAACGCTTTTTCAAGCAAAGCGTTTGGTGGGCCTGCCAAGCTCATGTTAATAACCGTAACGCGTTTAACCAACATCCATTCCAATGCTTGTAATAAAGCTATCGTGGATGCGGATTGCGAGTAAGCATCTTTTTGATAAAAAACCGATGCTGCATAGACACTAGCGCCCGGCAGCATAGGGGTGATGGCTTCTCCATCACCCACCCATCGTCCCAGTACTGCGGTTGCGTGTGCCGTAGGCTGTGTCATATTTTGCATAACAAAACTTTTTGTCTGAATGTTTGCTCGTTTAAGTGCCTCATGCTGATCATCAAAGGCGGTGTCGATTACCCCTACAATTATCTTTTTGTACTGATCTACCTTGGGTATTATCTGGTTTGAGATTGTCTGGTCTAAAACTGCTTGCCCAGATTCAGGCACAGATTGAAGTGGCGGCGCAGGGGTCTGCACATCGTAGACATGATGGCGCTCTAATATATCTGTTCCTAAGGGCGCCAATAATTTGGTAAGCGCAGCCACATCGTCATAGCGCTCTGCTACGCTGATTCGCACTGTGAACATCTGTAACTGGGGGAAGTCGATTTCAGATATAATGCTGACAGGTAACGATTGCAATTGCAGCATTTGGTTTGCAGTGAGTAACAATAGCCATTCTTGCTTTAAAGCGCGCCAGCCATGTTGCAGCTGAATCTCAGTCAGTGCTGGATTATTATTGCCATCAAAAACCTCAATTTCGGCAAGATTTTTCACTCGTTCGTTGGCGTCAGGGATTTCATCAAGCAGTGCATCCACCCCAGTAACTTGCTGCGAATTAATCGCTTTTGTACTCTCTGCTTTTATACTTTTTTGAAGTTGCGGGTCTATATCGAATTTAGGTCTGTCTATTGGCAGAAAAAATGGCTCAAAATTATCGATGGGTATTACATCTCGGCCCAATAGCTGAGCTTGGCTAGGCACCGTTATGGCCAGCAGACAAAGGACTTGGGTAAAATAGCGTTTCATAATTATACATCTCCAATCACTAGCTTGTGTTATAGAGACGTTTGGCAGGATAATCAATTCCTTATTATATTTGTTAAATTTAAGGAATAACTTTTACCCTTGGCCGTTAAGTTAAATAGAAGACTTAAATGAGGACACTCCATTGCACACTGAATTACTCGAATTATTACCCGGTCTACGACGTTACGCCTACTCTTTGTGTGGATCGGCCGACGATGCTGACGATCTATGCCAGAGTGTCGTAGAGCGTATTTTGGCTAAAGGTGTGCCGGAAGGCGTCGTATTAGCTAAATGGGCTTTTCGCGTATGTCGCAATTTGTGGATCGATCAATATCGAGCGACTCGCACCCGCCAACAGGCCGTCGATAATCCGTTACTGCAAGAGGTTAATATTAGCGATGATAGCCGCCGCACAGAAAATGAAATTCAGCTAGAGCAAGTGCATAGTGCTATGCAAGAACTCAGCGAAGAGCATCGTTCAGCACTATCACTGGTGACTCTGCAGTCTATGTCTTACAAAGACGCGGCAGAGGTACTCGAAGTCCCTGTCGGCACCGTTATGAGTCGCATCGCCCGAGCGCGCGCTAACCTGATTAAATCTTTAAATACACCGCCAACACTGGTGCTAGGACATTAATATGACTATCTCTGACGAAACACTGAATGCTTTTATAGACGGCGAGTTGTCGACATTAGAAATGAACATTGTACGCGATGCGATTGTCAAACAACCAGCCGTTGCTGAGCGCGTCGATGCCTTGGCCGCGCTCAATAGCCAGGTGCATGCCAGCTTGAGTAGTATTGATACTGTACCGTTATCGAAAGGCTTAGATGATTTACGTAAGAAACTTGAAGTAAGTGCACGATCTGAACATTCCTCTGGGAATGCAGACAATATTATCCGTTTTCCTTGGTGGCGCAAAGTACAAGCGGCAGTCACAATGCCAACCGCTATCGCGGCCAGTGTGGCAGCGATTTTTGGTTTTTTTATGAATTTTGATACCAACACAAATTCTGACGCTTTGACCGATTGGACGGCGATCAATGACGCGCTAACTCATCAGCGCAGTGGTGCAGTGATAACCACCCAAAGTGGCGCCAGTTTTGAAGCCCGCTTAACGTTTTTAAATAATGGAGGGGAATACTGTCGTCAGTTCTACGTTAAATCGATGAATTCTCCAGCACTGCAAAGCATTGCCTGTCGAGTTGGTGATGACTGGAATTTGCGCGCTGCGATCCCCGCAGGTGATCAAGCGAGTTACCAAACAGCTTCTAGTGACCGTTCATTGGACGCCATTCTCGATACTATGATGGAGGGTGACCCAGTGAGCCCAGAGCAAGAAAAAATGGTGATAGAACATCGCTGGCAACTCTAGTAAACAATTTAACAGCAAATAATTTAATCAGCACACAATTTAACGAGGTATGTAAAATGAAACGTTTAACGTTAACGATCGTCTGTATTTGTTTCTTACAAGCTTGCGCAAGTTATTCCCCTTACCAACCTGCGAGCAGTCAAGGTTACGGTTACAGTCAGACGCAACTGAGCGACACTCAATTTCGTATTGATTTTAAAGGACGAGATATTGAACGCGGTGAAGCCGTTAATTATGCCATGCTGCGCGCCGCTGAATTAACACTTGAAAAAGGCTTTGATTGGTTCGAGGTGGTCGATCGAGAAAGTGATACGACGAAACCAAGAGCAACTACCAGCTTTGGTTTTGGCATTAGCCGATTTGGATCTATGAATCCATTCAGCAATTTAAATGCAGGGGTTGCAGTGGGTGGTAATAATAGCGATCAAGCGGATGTATTGTTAGAAATAATTATGGGTAAAGGCGTAAGGCCAGACGTAAAAAAAGTTTATTCAGCGAGAGAGCTGGCGAAAAATTTGCGCCAATCATTGGTTATGCCGCCTTTTGATGTGTACGATTAAGCACGTATCCTAGGCGTAAAAAACCCCCACAGAAATTCTGTGGGGGGAAGCCATTACAGACTCAGTGGCTGATCATCCATGGCCGCATAGAAGGAAACATCTTACTTCCATCGGCGGTATACATAACGTTTGAACTTCGTTTTTTATGCGTACAACCACAACCATGTTTTAGTTTGTCAGCGTTTTCAGCGCGGGTCTCAGCGTTTGAATGCTGTGGCTCGTGCTTAGCCGCTTCATTACGTTCTATGCCCTGTTTTTTCTCCTTATCCATATTTAGAAAAGCAGGTGACATAATAATAACTCGTCCAGACAGCGCATCGCAGGTTGGACAATTTGCCGGGTCGGCATGATTATCCATGCTGGCGAGTTCGTAAAACAAGCCATGTTCTGAACACTTATAGTCATATACAGGCATCATGCATCTCCTTTATTTTTTAATGTCTGGCGCTAGAGGCATATTAACGCTGCCATCAAGAAACTTAGTCGGGCCATCGGCATTGGGTTTTATATCAAACTCAAATATGTCGGTGGGTAACCAAAGCGTGGCACAGGAGTTGGGTATATCGACCACACCACTAATGTGACCTTGCACTGGCGCTGTCCCTAACAAAGAGTAAGCTTGGGCGCCTGAGTAACCAAATTTCTTCAGGTATTCAATAGCGTTCAAACATGCTTGTCGGTATGCAACATTCACATCCAAGTAATGTTGCTTGCCTTGCTCATCAACTGAAATCCCCTCAAAAATCAGATAATCATCATATTTTGGAGTAATAGGGCTAGGCTTGAAAATTGGATTCTTAATCGCATATTTTTCCATGCCATCTTTGATTAAATTAACGCGCAAGTGAATCCAGCCCGCCATTTCAATCGCGCCACAAAAGGTGATTTCACCATCCCCTTGGCTAAAGTGAAGGTCGCCTACAGAAAGACCTGCGCCCTTAACGTAAACAGGGAAGTAGACCTTAGAACCACGGGATAAATCTTTAATATCACAGTTACCGCCATGCTCTCTTGGTGGCACGGTACGGGCTCCTTCGGCCGCTGCTATTTTTGCATCTTCAGGCTTCATTCTACCCATGTGCGCAGTTTCGGCATAAGGCATACAAGCCAATGCGGGTACTCTGTCAGGCTCAGTATCGTAAAGTTCTTTTTCGCGGGTATTCCATGTCTCCAGCATTTCTTTCGACGGTAGAGTACCAATTAGCCCAGGGTGGATGAGACCTGCAAATTCAACGCCGGGTATGTGGCGAGAGCTGGTGAACATGCCATTAAAATCCCAGATAGATTTTTGTGCTTCAGGAAAATGCTCGTCTAAAAAACCGCCGCCATTTTGCTTAGAGAAAAAACCATTGAAGCCCCACTGGCTCTCATCAAAGGTACCGATATCTAAAATATCAACCACCAATAAATCGCCAGGTTCGGCGCCTTCAACAGCAATGGGTCCTGATAAAAAATGGACTTGAGTTAAATCAACGTCTCTGACATCAGAGGCGTCATCATTATTTTTGATTTGACCACCCGTCCAATCGAGACATTCAACTTTAAAATCATCTCCCGGCTTAACAGTGGCAACCATGGGTATATCAGGATGCCAGCGATTGTGGATATCATCATGCTCGTAAGCTGATTTATTGAGGTCTACTTTAATGATTGTTTCAGTCATTTTAGGCTCCTAATGTCACCGATTGTGATACTTCATTTTGGGTTAGTCATATTTTCGTGGTCTAATTAAACCGACAGATACTTTTTAATTTGTTCACTGTTGACGTTGTCGCGCATGTCTTCGTGGATAAATTCACCTTTATCAATCACTATGATGCGATCAGCGACAGCCATGGTAAAACTCAGCACCTGTTCAGAAACAATAATGGTGATGTCTCTTAGTTTTTTTATTTCATTCAGTATGTTGGCTATGTCTTTAATAATTGAAGGTTGTATTCCTTCTGTCGGTTCATCTAAGAGTAATACTTTTGGGTTTGTTACCAGTGCACGCGCAATGGCTAACTGTTGCTGTTGGCCACCTGATAAATTTCCGCCTTTGCGGTGGCGCATTTCTCGCAACACAGGAAAGAGCGCGTAAATATCATCGGGTATTTCTTTAAGCTTCGATGCTTCCAAACCCGTTTCAATATTTTCTTTGACGGTCAGGTTTGGGAAAATCATGCGGCCCTGAGGAACGTAAGCAATGCCACGTTCAACACGCTGATAACTTTCCTTATTTGAAATATCGACACCGTCTATTTTTATTACGCCACCCGCAGACGGTAATATGCCAATTAATGATTTAAATAATGTTGTTTTACCCATGCCGTTACGGCCCATAATCGCCAAGGTTTCATTCTTGGGTACCGTAAAATTTAAATCACTGATGACTTCACTTTGTCCGTAACAGACTTTTAAATTAGAAACGCTTAACATATTTTCACCTATCAATAATTTTCGATTTCCGGATTAGTGACCTAGATAGACCTCAATCACTTTAGGATCGTTTTGAACCGTTTCCATATCACCGGTGGCTAAAATTTTTCCTTGATGAAGTACGGTCACTTTTTGTGCAATACGGGCAACAAATTCCATATCGTGCTCGATCACTAATACGGATCGGCCTTTGCTTATCTTGTTTAGCAACTCCGCGGTCTGCTCTCTCTCTTTTACACTCATACCAGCAACGGGTTCATCAAGCATAAGCAACTGAGGGTCTTGGATAAGCAACATGCCTATTTCTAACCATTGCTTTTGGCCATGACTTAATAAGCCAGCTTCGTTATCAAGCGCATCTTCAAGCATGATCTCTCTGGCTATTTCGTGAATTTTAGCCATGACTTTTTCACTGCGTTTAAACATCAGCGAACCAAAAACGCCACGCCCTTCAGGGTAAGAAACTTCAAGATTTTCGAATACCGTGAGGTTTTCATAGATTGAAGGCGTTTGAAATTTTCGACCTACACCGGCTCTTACAATGGCATGTTCCGATAAATCGGTGAGTTCATGGTTTAAAAATTTGATACTGCCTTCAGTCGCTTTTGTTTTGCCACAAATGAGATCGAGCACCGTGGTTTTACCCGCGCCATTGGGCCCAATAATTACATGCAGTTCGTTTTTCTCAAGATAGAAATTAAGGTCATCGACGGCCTTAAAACCGTCGAATGAAACGGTTAGATCTTCTATTGATAAAGTGAAATTAGTATTGGTTGTATTCATTAGTCTGCATCCTTCACTTTTCGAAGTTTCACTTGAGTGACTACCTTGCGAAACCCTTTGCCTATAAAACTAAATCTATTAGTTAATTTATGGCCGTGGTCATTCCATAAGCCTGCTAAACCATTGGGGAATAACATAACGACGGCGATGAACAATCCACCAATAAGGAACAGCCACAATTCAGGAAAAGATTCTGAAAAAGCGGTTTTACCAAAGTTAATTAATAACGTGCCGTAGACAGCACCGATGAGTGACATGCGGCCACCAACAGCGGCAAAGATGACCATTTCAATAGACGGTACAATGCCAACAAAAGAGGGCGACATAAATCCTACTTGCAAGGTGAACATAGCGCCGCCTATGGCAGAAATCATGGCGCCAAAACAGAACACAAAGATTTTGAAGTTAGCCACGTCATAACCGGAGAATCTGACTCGATCTTCCTTGTCTCGAACCGCCAGTAAAATACGGCCAAATTTACTGGTTGTAATAACGCGAGAAATCATAATGACTAATAGCAGTAGTATGCAGGTAATAAAGTAAAAAATATTTTTTGCGCTGTTGGAGGTAATATCCCAGCCATTTAAAGTACGCAAATCAGTGATGCCATTGATGCCGCCGGTAAAGCCTTGTTGACCAACAATAAGTACAGTGAGAATAACCGCAATTACTTGCGTAATAATCGCGAAATAAACACCACCCACTCTGCGTTTAAACATTGCTGCGCCGATAATGTAAGCAAATAGGGCTGGCAGTATAAGTATGGCTAAAATGGTAAAGGTGAAACTGGAGAAGGGTTCCCAAAACCAAGGCAGTTCTGTTATCTGATTCCAGTCCATAAAATCAGGGATACCTGGGGTGGATTGAATAGCGGTATTTTCTGGCGATGATGCTTCGAGTTTCAAAAACATCGCCATTGCATAGCCGCCTAAACCAAAAAATATTCCCTGGCCTAAACTTAATATGCCTCCATAACCCCATATCAGTACCAGACTTACTGCCGCAAAGGCATAGGTTAAATATTTACCCGCTAGTCCAAGACGGAATGGGTCTAGAAATAGTGGAAATATCACCAGTATTAGTAGGGCAAGAATGATAAAGCCGGTGAGGCCCTTCTTTCCGCCCATTATTTTTTCATATACGAAGCTCATAACGCTCTCCAAGATACTTTAGTCAATGTAAGCATGAGTTTTACTTACAGCGGTGATGTTTACATTGAGAGTAAAGCTAGCCTTAGCGGCGAACTTTACTGGCGAATAATCCTTCTGGCTTAAACATCAAAATCAATACTAAAGCGAATAGGGTGTATACCTTTGCCATAGAACCGCTGATGAAAAACTCAAGAATTGATTGCGCCTGAGCGATAGTGAATGCTGAAGCGATCGTGCCAAATAAACTGGCAGCGCCACCAAATACAACCACCATAAAAGTATCAACAATATATAAGGTGCCCGTCGTCGGACCTGTTGAGGCGATCGTGGTAAATGCAGCGCCGGCGATGCCCGCAATACCGCATCCTAAAGCGAAGGTGTAGCGATCTACTTTTTTGGTATTAATACCAACCGCGCCGCTCATGACTCGGTTTTGAGTGGTGGCCCTAACGCGCAGCCCCCAGCGTGATCTGTACATAAGGTAATAAACAGAAAGGGTGACGATAGCGGTCAACCCTAAAACAAACATACCGTTGATAGGAATGTAGATGGTTTCCGTCGGCTGATAAGACCCTAGCAACCAATCAGGAAGTGTTGGGCTGACTTCTCGTGCGCCAAACAGAGAACGAAAAGACTGCTGCATGATGAGGCTTAATCCCCAAGTCGCTAACAAGGTATCTAAGGGTCTTGAGTACAAATGTCGAATCAACATAAACTCAGCGAAATAGCCTAATATCCCGGCGACAAAAAAAGCCGCGACAATGGCAAAAATAAAATAGTAAGGCATGAACGCAGGAAAGTAAGTTTCAGTCATTGTTGCCATGAAATACGTGGTGTAAGCGCCAACTGCCATGAACTCACCATGAGCCATGTTGATAACGCCCATTTGGCCAAAAATGATGGCAAGGCCTAAGGCCATTAGCAAAAGAACACTGAACAAGCTAATGCCAGCGAAACCTTGCATAGCGAATATGGATACCAACTCACTATTTGTATATGCGTCCATTATTAATCTCTCCAATTAACCAAAAAAACGATAACTAAAGCATTACAAGCACGTTAATCTTTGGGTGAATGCGTGAACGTCCTTGTTCACGATGTTAGTTTTTCAAAGGATGCACTAGCGACTTATTGGTAGCCCGCTGGGAATGGATCTGGCTCAAGTAATTCAGAGGTATAGACCACGGTTGCTTGGCCATCTTTATTCCAGCGACCAACACGAGCCTTGCTCCATAAGTGATGGTTTTTATGCAGCTTCACGTAACCTTCTGGTGCGGTTGTTAGTTCGATATCACCTTTTTCTGACTCGGCTACCACTTTATCAACATCAAAAGATCCGGCTCTCTCAACAGCTGCTTTCCATAACCAAGGACCTAAATAAGCCGCTTGTGTTACGTCACCCATTACACTGTCTTCGCCCCACATTTCTTTAAATGCGGCAACAAATGCTTTGTTGTTAGGATTATCTTGGCTTTGGAAGTACTTCATAATCGAGTAGAAGCCTTCAAGGTTTTCACCGCCTATTCCTAGCACTTCATCTTCTGTTACTGAGATAGTCAGTAGTGTTTGATTTTTAGAAGTAATACCGGCTGCTTTTAGTTGCTTAAACCAAGCAACGTTACTGCCACCTACTACGGCTGCGTAAATCACATCAGGTTTTTTAAAGCGGATTTTATTAATCACAGAACCGAATTGGGTATTGCCTAGTGGCTTATATTCTTCACCTACTACCGTGCCGCCTAATACATCTTCAATGTGTTTACGGGCAATTTTCATCGACGTTCTAGGCCAAATATAATCGGATCCGATTAAGTAGAATGTTTTAGCTTCCTTTTCTTTGGCAACCCAGTTCAAACCATCTAGAATTTGTTGGGTAGCTTCTTGACCGGTATAGATTACGTTTTTAGATTGCTCTAATCCTTCATAAAAAGTCGGGTAGTAAAGCAGGCCATTCTCTTTTTCAAAAACAGGGAGTACAGCTTTACGTGAAGCCGATGTCCATGCGCCAAATACAGCCGCTACCTTGTCTCTGATTAATAGTTTTTTACTTTTTTCTGCGAACGTTGGCCAATCACTGGCACCATCTTCTTGAATGATTTTAATTTGGCGACCTAAAATACCGCCCGATTCATTAATTTGTTTAATGGCAAGTTTTTCAGCTTCCTGAGCGCCTGTTTCACTGATCGCCATGGTGCCAGTGAGTGAATGAAGGATACCTACGGTTACCGTGTCATCGGTTACCGCCAAACCAGTGGTATTAACACCTGCTGATGCTGTTAAACTGATACTGGACAGAAGAATGGCAGCCGGTAGCGCAATTAACCCTTGTGCTAGGCGTCTGCGCATAAAACTGGCCAAGCCAGAGTTGCTCGTATTTCTCATGGTGTAACCTCTTTAGTTTCATAAAAAAGATGAATTTTCGTCCTAAAAAGTATGTCTAAGTTTTGAGTTATCGAACATGCGCTAATTGCTCTAGCCGACTACGTTGTTTGACGTATAAAAACTGGCATGACTTTTGATAGACTTACTAATAAGCCCTTCTTTTTTGAGATATTTAAAATGGATAGTTAAGAATGAGAGAGCAGCATGTATCAGGTCCGCGGCGAAATTATAATCGCTGGGTTGCCAACCAAACGTTGGAAGATTACTCGTTACGTTTTACCGCGAAAAGCGCTAGGAAATGGTCCCTTGGCAGTGTGTCGAATACCGCTCTAGGGGCAATATCGTTTCTGGCTTTAGAGGCCATCGGAGGCGTAATTACTCTTCATTACGGTTTTGATAACGCCATTGTGGCCATTCTCGTGGTGTCGGCTATTATTTTTCTAACCGGTTTGCCGATTACGTATTACGCGGCTCGATATGGTGTAGACATTGATTTGCTTAGTCGTGGGGCAGGGTTTGGCTATATTGGCTCAACGATTACTTCGTTGATATACGCTTCATTCACCTTTATATTTTTTGCTCTTGAAGCCGCCATTATGGCCTCGGCTTTAGAACTGTTATTCGGTCTGCCTCTAAGTATTGGTTATTTAGTCAGCGCCCTTGTTGTTATCCCCTTAGTCACCCACGGCATTACCTTTATTAGTCGCTTTCAACTCTGGACCCAGCCAATCTGGTTAGTTTTGCAATTGCTGCCCTTTGTGTTCATTTTATGGCACGAATGGTCAGCGGTAGGCCAATGGACTGAATATAAAGGAATAGCACCATCGGAAGGCAATGGCTTTAATGTGCTTTTTTTTGGTGCAGCCTCGGGCGTGTTATTTTCGCTGGTAGCGCAAATTGGAGAGCAGGTTGATATATTACGTTTCTTGCCAGAACAGAATAAAAAGAATCGTCTGCGTTGGTGGATGGCTCTTATAGCTGCAGGCCCTGGCTGGATTATTGTGGGTGCAATAAAAATATTAGCCGGATCATTTCTAGTGGTATTAGCACTCAACCATGGAGTCCCCGTTGACGTTGCTGACGACCCCATTCAAATGTATTTAATCGCCTTTAGCTATTTGAATATATCGCCTATGGCAACCCTCGCTATCGCCGGCATCTTTGTTATTATTTGCCAGTTAAAAATTAACGTAACCAATGCTTATGCAGGGTCCATTGCATGGTCAAATTTTTTCTCTCGTTTAACTCATAGCCACCCAGGAAGAGTCGTGTGGTTGGTTTTTAATGTGGCCATTGCATTATTGGTGATGGAACTGGGTATCTACGATGCAATAGAGAATATTTTAGGGATTTATTCCAGTGTTGCTGTCGCTTGGGTGGGGGCACTGGTTGCTGATCTCGTGATTAATAAACCGCTGGGACTAAGCCCTAAACATATTGAATTTAAGCGTGCGCATTTATACGATATTAATCCCGTCGGTGTTGGGGCTATGTTAATCGCTTCAATATTAGGTGTTACCTCCTATGCAGGAGAGTTTGGTGAACTTGCGCAAGCGCTCTCGCCTTATATCGCCTTAGTAACCGCTTTTATTGTGTCCCCTTTGATCGCGTTCGCTACTCAAGGACGTTATTACATTGCTCGTCCGAGTTCAATTATACCTACTAGCAATGGTTCTGCTTGTTGCAAGGTGTGTCAGAACGAATTCGAAATTGAAGATATGGCTTCATGCCCCGCTTACGGAGGTTCTATTTGTTCGCTGTGTTGTTCATTAGACGTGCGCTGTCATGACCAATGTAAAACAAATTCTCGCTTAGGGGATCAGTTAGCACAGATCATATCGAGTATATTACCCCAAAGAATTGTCTCTAAAATGAACAGTAGGATGTTGCATTTCGTGGGTTTATTTACCCTAATTACTACCATTATTGCAACGTTATTTATGCTGGTTTATTTGCAAGGACCAGAGCTTGATCCAGAAATTAAATTCTTTATTTCTTCTACACTCATTCAGTTATTTTTTATATTGTTGATCATTATTGGAGTGCTCACATGGCTGTTTGTCCTGGCCAACGAAAGTCGACAATTTGCGCTAGCAGAATCTCAACGACAAACTGAATTATTATCGAAAGAGATTGAAGCCCACCAAGAAACGGATCATAAACTTCAGCAAGCTAAAGAAACAGCTGAGGCAGCGAATCAAGCTAAAAGTCGTTATCTCACAGGTATTAGCCATGAGTTAAGAAGCCCATTAAATTCAATGCTGGGGTACGCACAGTTGTTGGAAAAAGATCGAGGGTTAACAAAAATTCATCGCAATAAAGCTAAGGTTATCCGCCGCAGTGGAGATCATCTTGCCGATATAATAGAAGGTTTGCTTGATATTTCACGCATAGAAGCCGGTCGTATTGAATTTCGACGTGATCAAGTGCCACTGCAAAGCCTGATCAATGAACTGATAGAAATGTTTCATTTACAGGCTGACGCTAAAAGCATTAAATTTGAGTATATGGCACTCAGTTCAATTCCTAGTGTCGTTATTGCTGATGAAAAACACCTGCGACAAATACTTATTAATTTATTATCTAACGCGGTTAAGTTTACTCAGCAAGGTCAAATATCAATGAGTGTGAGTTATCGAAATGAGGTGGCGGTGTTTACCATATCTGACACCGGTGTTGGCATAGCACCACGTGATGCAGAAAGAATTTTTGACCCCTTTGAACGTATTAGAAATTCGTCACTTCCTCAGATTCAGGGAACAGGACTGGGTTTGACTATTAGTAAACTATTAACAGAAATTATGGGCGGCGAGATTGTACTTACTAGTGAGGTTGGCATTGGCAGTACGTTCAGGCTAGCGCTAATGCTGCCTCGTGTTTTTGAATCAAATACTCGATTACAGCCAGTTGCCAGTATTGAATCTTATGGAGGGGAAACTAAAACAATCATGGTGGTAGACGATGATGCCTACCATCGTGGACTTGTTAGTGAAATACTAATACCACTCGGTTTTATCGTAAGGGAGTCAGCCGATGGGATTACTTGTTATAATGATCAACATCTCGATGAAGTTGACTTATTTTTACTCGATATATCTATGCCGGGCATGAGTGGTTTGTTATTAGTTGAAAAATTGCGGGAAAAAGGAATAAGTGTACCGATAATTATGGTGTCCGCTGATGCGTATGAAACGCACTCTGATCCGTATGAAATGCCCTCCGAATCAATACCAGAGAATAATAAAACACAATCTTACGATGACTACATCACTAAACCTATCCGCGATAGTATCTTGTTAGACAAGCTTGCCAATGCGCTTAAGTTAACCTGGTATTATGAAGCTGATGCAGAACAATCTTCTCCTTCTGAGTCGAATAACTTGGTAGCTGACGTAAATAAAAATCAGCCCTTTGAAGGGGTATCTGAGGAAGATTTTCGCGAGCTTATTTCAATGGCTGAAATAGGGTTTGTTGATGGCATCAATAAACTGCTTATACGCTTAGAGCAAGCGGGCGGCGCAGATCGCTTTGTCAGTATAATTCGAAGCTATTTAGTGAGTTATCAATTTTCAGAAATTATTGCTATTAGTAAAAAAGGGCTTTTGTAATGACTCATAATGAATCGAAAGGTATTGTGCTGGTTGTTGATGATTCGGCCGATGCATTAGGGATGTTGAATGAGTCTTTAGCGAATGAGGGTTATACGGTATTTGTGGCAATGGATGGTATTCAGGCGTTAGCAGTTGCTGGTCGAATGGCCCCCGATATCGTTCTGATGGATGCAATAATGCCCAATATGGATGGTTTCGAAGCCTGCAAAGCACTTAAGGATAATAGTGAACTGAATGAAGTACCGGTTATTTTTATGACAGGGCTTACTGAAAGTGAAAACGTTATTAAAGGATTCGAAGCGGGCGGTGTCGACTATATTAATAAGCCGGTAAAACTCGATGAGTTATTAGCGAGAGTTAAAGTTCATCTTAATAATTCACGCATGACGCGCAGCGCGCGAGTCGCTTTGGACGAAGGAGGGCAATTGACATTTGCCTGTGATATCAATGGTCGAATGGTGTGGTCAACTGCTCAGGTTAGGCAGCTGCTCTCATCCGTTTATAGTGATGAAGAGTGGTTGTCAGCGCAATTACCAGAACAAATAAAGTCGTGGTTATCTCGTAGCCCCGAAAAACACAGTTCGATACCGTTAAAAGGTCCGGATAAAAAGTTACAAGTGAAGTTTTTGGGTAGGGTTTCTCCTGGGGAATATTTGCTAAGGTTATTGGAAGATAATGAACTGGTGGCTCGTTCAGCTTTAAAAGAACGTTTTGAGTTAACGGAAAGAGAGGCTGAAGTATTGTTTTGGTTGTCGCGCGGAAAAACTAATCGAGAAATTGGTCAAATACTCACAATGAGTCCTCGTACCGTTAATAAGCATCTTGAACCGGTATACAGAAAGCTATCCGTCGAAAATAGGACGACTGCGGTGTCAGTTTGTTTGCAGTATATTAGTCAGCGATGAACAAAAAACTTGATCATAAATTAAATCATGGATTGTGCCAAAGCGTTAAGTTAGACATAAAAAAGCCCGATGCAGTAAAACTGTATCGGGCCGTTCTATTGTATGGTGGAGGCGGTGGGAATTGAACCCACGTCCGTCAATGCGCCACTAACTGATCTTCACATGTTTAGCCACTTTACTAAGTTAACCCGTCACGGCCCAAGAGGCAGGGAGTTCGGGGCGAGCTCGATTAGTTTTAGACCTTAAGCTACGAGCGAAGCCGCCAGTCGATCCTATTTTGCGTGCCCTTATCCGATGGTAATAGGCAACCATCTTCAAAGGTAAGCAGCCTAAGCTGCTAGTGCGTAGTTTTCGTCGTTTGCGACTATAATTTTGTATGACATTGATTTACGAGATTATCATACCCTCTCGACATGCACCTTTAGTTTTGTAACCAACGTCGAATCCAGAGCGCCCCCAAATTCTGTTGTTACTGGTACCCTTTATAAATGCGGTTAGGAATCTATAAAGAAGAACCATTAACTAATGTTTCCTTAGTCTACTAGATGTGGGTAACATTTACTATTTCAACCTGAGGTTTAATAATAAATAATACCAGCTTTTTAAGCTGAACAAAAAGTGACCAAGAAATAAGTTAAATAACTTATTCTAACGAACGCTGTGCTTCATGGTGCGTTCTTTTTGCTTCGCCCAATCTTTATCTTTGTCGGCATTACGCTTGTCGTGATCTTGCTTACCTTTTGCTAAAGCAATATCCACTTTCACAATATGTCCTTTCCAGTAAAGCGCAGTACAAACACAGGTATAACCCTTGGCGTTGATCTGCTGCTCTAGCTTTTCAATTTCACGTTTGTGCAAAAGCAATTTACGCTCGCGCCTAGGTTCCGTCACAATATAAGCGGCGGCGGTGGGAAGAGCTGTTATTAAACAACCAAACAGCCACGCTTCGCCTTCGCGTATAAATACGTAAGAGTCAACGAGCTGACATCTTCCTGCGCGAAGGGCTTTTACTTCCCAACCAGTAAGAGCCACACCACATTCAGTATTATTACTGAGGTGGAAGTCGTGACGTGCTTTTTTGTTTTGGGCAATTGTGTTGCCACTGTTTCCAGATTTCTTTTTAGCCATGATGCTATTATAGCGGAATGAAACTATAAAAAGCACGGCCCTTGTGGCTTTGGTCGAAATTTTAGACAATAGGGCTAATATTTTATTCCCAAAAGTTGCATGAGATCAGAAAAAGTCGGATCTGAAACGCGGTATATAGGGTATTTGGATTATTTAATTAAGGGTTGCAGAGACATGACTTCGATTATTCGCAGTGCGCTAGTAATGCACACTGCAGAGCAGATGTATGGTTTGGTGAATGATGTGAAAAGTTATCCGCAGTTTTTGCCAGGTTGCGCTGCTACTGAGTTAATTTCAAGGACGGGTGATGAGTTGGTGGCGAGTTTGACCATCAGCAAGCTTGGGGTAAACCAAACATTTACGACGCGCAATAAATTGCAGTTTCCTGATCGTATGGAATTGTCGTTGGTGGATGGGCCTTTTAATCGCTTTGTCGGCATCTGGCACTTTCAGCGATTATCGGATGAGGCCTGTAAGGTCACATTTGATATGGATTTTGAAGTAAATAATAAACTAGCGGGTGCTGCCTTAGGGGTAGCTTTTAAGCAAATGGCAGCGACTATGGTCGATTCTTTTGTTAAGCGTGCTAAGCAAGTATACGGGTAGTCAGTAAAAATGAGCGAGCAAATTGAGATTGAGGTAGTTTACGGTTTGGCCCATAAGCAGAAGTTGGTCAGTATCGTAGTTGATCAAGGAACGACTGTGCGCCAGGGGGCCGAACTATCAGGTTTGGACAATGAGTTCTTCGGGCTTAATATTGCGGAGTCAAAGTTAGGTATTTTTGGGAAAACGGTTCGAAGCCCTGATACTGAGTTGTTAAAAGCGGGGGATCGGATTGAGATTTATCGCCCGCTATTGATCGACCCTAAAGCAGCAAGAGCCAATCGGGCTGCCAAGACAGCTAAATAGATTGATTGAGTAAAACTTGCTTAATTTATCTAGAATTGAGCAAAACAGCTCTTTATTGCTAGAGAGCTGTCGTTAAAATATCCGTTTTAACGTTATTTAAATAATTCTATTCGCTAGGAATATCCAGTAGGTTCTTTTCTTTATTGTCTTCCAAGACTTCTTGCTGGCTTTCCGGTGCTTCGTCTTGTGGCACCTCACCTTCAAGGCGTGTGTAAATTTCATCCTCAAAGAAAACGGTAACTTTATAATCTTTCACTATCTCGTCACGACGCTCAAGGGTATATAGATAATCCCATCGATCTTGCTGAAAAGGTGAGCGAATAAGTGGCGTGCCCATTACATAGGCTACTTGGCGTTTGGTCATACCTACTTTGAGTTCGTCAATCATTTCTTGACTGACAATATTTCCTTGTTGCACCGTAAGCTTGTACACTTCTGGTACGCTACAAGCTGAAATAAATAAAAAGCTGAGTAAAACAGTAAAAATTCTAAATTGCATGGTATTGGCTATTGGCTTTGTCGTTAGAAGTCTTGATAATACATGATAAAGTAAGCTGCTGTAAGCCACTGCTAAACATTCGAGGATATGATGTCAGATCAAAATGCCGAACTGCGTAAAGTAGGTTTGAAAGTAACGCTACCACGCGTGAAAATTCTACAAATTTTAGAAAGCACCACCGCTCGTCACATGAGTGCGGAGGATGTTTATAAAGCCTTGATTGAGGCGGATGAAGATGTCGGTCTAGCAACGGTGTATAGAGTGCTGACTCAATTTGAAAGTGCTGATCTAGTGACCCGTCACAATTTTGATAGTGGCCACTCTGTGTTTGAGTTAGCCAGCGGCGATCATCATGATCACATGGTGAATATGGAAAACGGTGAGGTGATTGAATTTACCAATGACCAAATTGAGCGTTTGCAGCACGAAATTGCTGAAGCGCATGGTTATGACTTAATCGACCATAGCTTAGTACTGTACGTACGCCCTAAGAAGTAGATTCACTATTTGCTCTTGTAATAAGTTCGTAATAAGAGAGTAGAGAGTCCCTTCATAAAAAACCTTTGTTTATTCATTTAAACAGAGGTTTTTTGCTATCTGGCTGCTTAATTTAAAGTTAACCATTTCCCATCGCAAGCATTTCTTGTGCATGATCAAGGGTGTGTTGAGTGATTTCCACGCCACCGAGCATACGAGCGATCTCTTCAGTGCGCTGTTTTTTGTCGAGCGGACGAATATTAGTGAACGTCTGCTCATCGCCCGATATTTTACTAACTTGTAGATGGTTTTGAGCTTGTGCCGCTACCTGTGGCTGGTGTGTTACACACAATACTTGGCTATGTTTACCGAGTTCATTTAACAATCTTCCCACGCGTTCTGCTGTGCTACCCCCTATGCCTACATCCACTTCATCAAATATTAGGCTAGGAATGTTACTGGTTTGCGCTGTAATTACCTGAATGGCCAAGCTGATACGAGAAAGCTCGCCGCCCGATGCAACCTTGCACAGCTGCCCCATTGGCATGCCTGGGTTGGTTTGTACCAACAAATCGATATTATCAATGCCATGGCTATGGGCTTGTTTTTCATTGCTTTCTATTTGTGTTTGCAGGCGGGCATTGCCCAGTGCCAACGCTTCAAAGTGAGTATTCACTTCTTTGTCTAATTTACTCGCCGCTTTATGGCGCTTTTTACTCAATTGCAGGGCTAGTTTTAAGTAAACTTGTTCAAATTCGCTGACTTGCTGAATTAAAGCTTCCATATCGTCGTCACTGAAGTTCAAAGCATTGAGCTTGTCGCTTAATTCTTGCCATGTGTTGTACAAGGCCTCTGCACGAACTTGATGTTTTCTGGCCAGATCATAAATAGCCCCAAGGCGTTGGTCGACTTGCTGTAGGCGTTGTGGGTTGATCTCGACCTTATCGATGTAGTCGTGCAGTGAATCATTGGCTTCTTGCAATTGAATTTGGGCTTGATTGAGAAATTCACGGCTCTCTTTTAATATTTCATTATCATCATCAATCTGATCAAGCTGATGAATTGCTTGCTGAACTTGCTGCAGAGCACTGTCTTGAGAGCTTGAACGTGAACTGGATGAATCATCGTTATTGCCCTCGGCGCAAAGAGTGAGTGCTTGCTGACCAGAGAACATAATGGCATCAGCATTACTCAAACGTTTTAATTCGACTTCCAGTTCTGCAACTTCTTTTTCTGTCAGTTGTAACTTATCTAACTCTTGTACCTGATACGTTAGCAGCTGACGCTGGGCTTGCTGTTCTGCGCTATCTTCTTGCAGGTTGTTCTTTTGCTTTAATTTTTCTTGCCATGCCTGAAAAGCTTGCTTAGTTTTAAGGCTTAAGCCTCGGGTGCCTGCGTAATTATCGAGTAATTTTCTAGGCGCATCTTTTTGCATCAGCGATTGGTGAGCATGCTGACCATGAATATCGATTAACTGGTTGGCGAGTGCTTTCAATTCTGTTGCAGAAGCGTTGCGGCCATTGATATAGCCCCGGCTGCGACCTTCTTGAGTAACTACCCGGCGTAAGATGCAAGTATCGTCTTCAGTTGGGTAATCGTGACTTTCGAGCCATTGAATTACTTTATCGTTGATAATGAAGGTTGCGCTGATATCGGCCTTCTCTGCACCTTTACGCACCACATTGTCACCAATTCTATTGCCTAGCGCTAGGCCAAGCGCTCCCAGCAATATGGACTTACCTGCACCGGTCTCACCAGTGATAGTGGTCATCCCTGCTTCTAGTTCAAGCTCAAGATGCTCAACCAGAGTAAATTGTGAAATTGATAAATGAACTAGCATATTGGGCTCCTGCTATGTGGCGTAAGACGTTGGTCTTTTTAATTTTTTTGATTGTATATTTATACAGTGTTTATTTGTACAGTACAAATATTATCTGGGCAAGGATTAATCAATTTAGACCATCTTTGTTACTTTTTGACCCTTGGAAAGAAGGGTGTTTAACCCCATATAGAACATCACAATCAAAAAGCCCAATAGACCATCGGGTTGAGCACAATTTTCAGAGGAAATATTCATGTCACAGCAGAATGACGAAAACTTAGAAACCACTCCTGTTGATGTGGAAGAGCAGATAGAAACAGCGTCAGAGCAAGCTGCTGAAGACGTATCTGTTGAAGAAACATTGCAAGCTTCTCTTGTTGCAGAGTTGGCCGTTGCAAAAGAAGAAGTAACTGAGCTAAAAGATCAGATGTTGCGCGTCCAGGCAGATGCGCAAAATATTCGTCGCCGCGCAGAAGCTGACGTAGAGAAGGCGCATAAATTTGGCCAAGAAAAATTCTCTCGTGAATTGTTATCGGTATTAGATAACTTAGAGCGTGCGCTTGCCGCGTCTCCAGAAGATGAAGCCACTAAAGCCTTGCGTGATGGTGTTGAAATGACTTTGCAAGGATTTACCTCAACCTTGACTAAGTTCAACGTTGAAGGGATTGATCCACAGGGTGAGACGTTTAATCCTGAGTATCATCAGGCAATGGCGATGCAAGAAAATGCTGACTTCCCACCGAATACGGTCATGGCAGTTATGCAAAAAGGTTATAGCTTGCATGGTCGTTTATTACGTCCAGCAATGGTGATGGTCTCGAAAGGTGCTCCGAGTATCGATGAGAATGCCTAAAGCTTATTAATAGTTGATTAAAGGTTAAAAAAACAGCAAATATTGCAGTTCTAACCTTGAAATTTGAAAGCTGAGACTTATATAAGTTCCATCGAAAGCGAAAACATTTTTAACGATTTATTAATCGTTTACTGAAATTAAGAACTGGCACCGCCAGGTATATTGGAGATCCAAATCATGGGCAGAATTATTGGTATCGATTTAGGTACAACAAACTCTTGTATTTCTATACTAGAAAATGGCAAGCCAAAAGTAATCGAAAACGCTGAAGGCGATCGTACAACACCTTCAGTCATCGCTTATACCGGCGAAGAAATATTGGTAGGTCAACCTGCTAAGCGTCAAGCGGTTACTAACCCAACAAATACTATCTTCGCAGTTAAGCGTTTGATTGGTCGTAAGTTTAAAGATGCTGTTGTTCAAAAAGACATCACAATGGTTCCTTATAAAATCGTTGCAGCTGATAACGGCGACGCATGGGTTGAAGCTAACGGCAAGAAAATGGCTCCACCACAAGTATCAGCTGAAATCTTGAAGAAGATGAAAAAGACAGCTGAAGATTATTTGGGTGAAGCAGTAACAGAAGCTGTTATTACAGTGCCTGCTTACTTCAACGATCAGCAGCGTCAAGCAACAAAAGATGCGGGTAAAATTGCCGGTCTAGACGTTAAGCGTATTATCAACGAGCCAACAGCGGCTGCTCTTGCCTACGGTCTTGATCACAAGGGTGGCGAGAAGACAATTGCTGTATACGATCTTGGTGGTGGTACTTTCGATATCTCTATCATTGAAATTGCTGATGTAGATGGCGAGACTCAATTCGAAGTACTAGCGACTAACGGTGATACTTTCCTTGGTGGTGAAGATTTCGATTTACGCATGATCAACTATCTTGCGGAAGAATTTAAGAAAGAAAGTGGTATGGACCTTAAGGGTGACCCACTAGCGATGCAGCGTTTGAAAGAAGCGGGCGAAAAAGCAAAAGTTGAATTGTCTTCTGCACAACAGACTGACGTTAACCTGCCTTACATCACTGCTGATGCAACCGGTCCTAAGCACTTAAATGTTAAAGTGACACGTGCAAAATTAGAAAGCTTAGTAGAAGACTTAGTCGCTAAGTCTATTGAACCTTGTCGTATCGCGCTTAAAGATGCTGACTTGTCAGCTTCTGAAATTGACGAAATTATCATTGTTGGTGGCCAGACTCGTATGCCTTTAGTGCAAGCTAAAGTTGCTGAATTCTTCGGTAAAACACCTCGTAAAGATGTTAACCCAGATGAAGCCGTTGCCATGGGCGCAGCTGTTCAAGGTGGTGTTCTAGCCGGTGACGTTACAGACGTTCTATTGCTAGACGTTACGCCTTTGACTTTGGGCATTGAAACTATGGGTGGTGTTGCTACCGGTGTTATCGAGAAAAATACGACGATTCCTTCTAAGAAATCTCAGGTTTTCTCTACCGCAGACGACAACCAAGCTGCTGTGACGATTCACATTGTTCAGGGCGAGCGTAAGCAAGCATCACAGAATAAGTCTCTAGGTCGTTTTGATTTGGCAGAGATTCCACCGGCTCCACGTGGTATGCCACAAATTGAAGTGACGTTCGACATTGATGCTAACGGTATCTTGAATGTTTCTGCAAAAGATAAAGCGTCAGGCAAAGAACAGTCTATCGTGATTAAGTCTTCTTCTGGTTTGAGCGATGAGGAAATCGAGCAAATGGTTCAGGACGCAGAAGCAAATGCTGAAGCGGATAAGATTTTTGAAGAAATGATTCAGGTTCGTAATACGGCTGATGGCCTTGTTCATGCAACGAAGAAAACTTTAGAAGAAGCTGGCGATAAAGCAACTGCTGAAGAAAAGGAAACGATTGAGAAAGCCATTACTGATGTTGAAGAAGCCATGAAGGGCGACGAGAAGGAAGCCATCGAAACAGCAACAGCTGCTTTGACTGAAGCCTCTTCTGGTCTAGCCCAAAAGCTTTATGCTGAGGAAGCAGCAGCCGGCGCTGAAGGTGGCGAACAAACTCAAGAAACAGGTAAAGACGACGATGTTGTTGATGCTGAGTTTGAAGAAGTTAAAGATAAATAATCACCGCGTTTTTGAGTGATTAATTGAACGCGGTCTCCTGTTAAACGGGATGCCGCGTTTTTGCGTTATATTTGTGTCTGCTTTTAACGTCAGTTTTTAAGCTGATTTTTTAAAACTAGATTGTTAGTCAAGTGTTAGGGCAAAAAAATGTCTAAAAGAGATTTTTACGAGATTCTAGGCGTCGCGAAAGACGTTGATAAAAAAGAATTAAAAAAAGCGTACCGAAAGGTTGCGATGAAGCATCACCCGGATCGTAATGAAGGTGATAAAGCGTCAGAAGATAAATTTAAAGAAGCTTCTGAAGCTTATGAAATTTTAAATGATGATCAAAAGCGTGGCGCTTATGATCGTTATGGGCACGCTGGTGTCGATCCAAGCCAAGGCGGAGGTCATGGTCATGGCGGCGGTGGAGGCGGCGGCGGTTTTGGCGATGTTTTCGGTGACGTATTTGGCGACATTTTTGGTGGTGGAGGCGGCGGTCGTCGTGGCGGTCCTCAGCGTGGCAGTGATTTACGTTACACCATGACATTAAGCCTTGAAGAAGCGGTTAAAGGTTGTGAGAAAAAAATCACCATCCCAACCCTAGTAGCTTGTAATCCATGTGATGGTTCTGGTGCTAAGCCAGGGACTTCGCCTAAGGTATGCTCTACTTGTGGAGGCCAAGGTCAAGTGCGTATGCAGCAAGGTTTCTTTGCCGTGCAGCAGACGTGCCCATCATGTCGTGGACAAGGTACCAAGATCGACAGCCCTTGTGGTAGTTGTAATGGTCGCGGTGTTAAAGAAGAAACTAAAACACTTAACGTTAAAGTGCCGGCAGGCGTTGATACTGGTGATCGAATTCGCTTAAGCGGTGAAGGCGAAGCGGGTGGATTAGGTGGACCAGCGGGTGACTTGTACGTACAGATGAGTGTGAAAGACCATGCGATTTTCGAACGTGACGGTCATAACCTTTACTGCGATGTGCCAATCAGTATTGTTGATGCAGTGCTAGGTGGCGAATTAGAAGTACCGACCTTAGACGGCCGTGTAAAACTGAAAATTCCTGCAGAAACGCAAAGCGGTCGTATGTTCCGCTTACGGGGTAAAGGCGTGACACCGATTCGTGCTTCTAGCCCAGGTGATTTGATGTGCCGTGTGCAAGTTGAAACGCCGGTCAAGTTAACTGAACACCAGAAGAAATTGCTGAAAACATTCCAAGAATCTTTGACGGGTGAGAAGCATTCACCGCAAAAAAATCATTGGTTTGCTGGCGTTAAAAAATTCTTCGAAGAAATGTAATTAGCCCGTTCTTTTATTAACAGGAATAGACATGACTCGTATAGCAATTACAGGTGCAGCTGGCCGTATGGGTCGCATTTTAATCGAAGCGGTTAATGCGGCTGAAGGCGCTCAGGTAGGCGCAGCGATCGTTCTACCTAATGATCCTATGATAGGTGTTGATGCGGGGGCCATTGCTGGCCTTGGTAAAAATATAGAAGTCGTTGCCGTAACTGATGTTACTGCAGAGATTGATAGCTTTGATGTCTTAATCGACTTCACTGTGCCAGCAGCTACCATGGCGAATGTTGAAATTTGTCGCAAAGCCGGTAAAAAAATCGTTATTGGAACTACGGGTTTAAATGACGAACAGAAAGCTGGCCTTAAAACAGCAGCAAAAGATATGGGTATTGTATTTGCGCCTAATTATTCAGTCGGCGTGAATCTTTGTTTGAATCTTTTGCGTATGGCCGCATCCGTGATGGGCGAAGATAGTGATATCGAAATCATTGAGATGCACCATAAGCATAAGGTTGATGCACCTTCTGGTACCGCTCTTCGTATGGGTGAAGTTGTTGCCGAAACCATGGGCTGGGATCTTAAAGAAGTGGCTTGTTATGGTCGCGAAGGTCAAACCGGCGCACGCCCACATAAGCAGATTGGTTTTGAAACCATTCGTGGTGGTGATGTCGTTGGCGATCATACTGTTATGTTTGCAACCGACGGCGAACGTGTTGAGGTAACTCACAAAGCGCAAAGCCGTATGACGTTCGCGAAAGGCGCAGTTCGCGCTGCTAAGTGGATTGGTCAGCAAGAGAATGGCTTGTACGACATGCAGGATGTATTGGGGTTCTAAGTTTCAATAGGTTCGATGTATGATTCGACATAAAAAAACCGAAGCGGAGCAATCCGTTTCGGTTTTTTTATTCTTGTTAATCTAAAGGGCGCTTTCTATAAAGCACCTAGAATGTGAGCAGTACCACGATCAACCATCTCTTGCATACCACGTGGCTTGCCGCTCGGGTCAAATGCCATGGATACAAGCATCTGCGAGTTTCCTAATAACCAGCGTGCACGTTCACTTGCTGCCAGGCCTGATTTAAGGGCGCCACTCTTAATCGCTATATCGATTTGCTGAGTAATCATTTCTAGTTGCTTGTTTTGGAATGCGATGTATTGTGGCCAAATCTCTTCTCGAATAGAGCAGCTCCATTCTAGCCACACTTTGACGGCAGCTGGATTGGTTTCACACATTTCTAAAAATGCCTTGATATGGTTCTGAACAGCATCGAGGGGGGAATCACCTCGACTGTAAATTTCTTCCGCTAATGCTAAAAAGCGAGCTTCAACCTCGTTTAAAACAGCATCAACTAAGTCTTCGCGGGTTTTAAAATAGTTGAATACAGTAGCGACAGAGACACCGCCCATTTCGGCGATTTCCGTATGCCCTCCACGGCCAATTCCTCTGGCGGCAAAAACTTCAACGGCGTCATTGAGTAACAAGCGTTTGCGCTCTTCTGGAGCTAGACGACGACGGCCATCAACAGCGATAGGCATAGGATCGTTCCTTTGTAATTAATATGTGATTATAGTTATAGATAATTATAGACTATTTTTTTTATCATTAACTACCTTTAAAAAAATCAGCAAGCGGTACATTAAAGACTATCATTAAACTTACCAAAATTATAACAGCTGCTCAATAACAAGTTCATAATGGCGTAATTGTTATAGAAGATACTTAAATATAGGGTTAAAACTAATTTTATGTCAGTTAATTGTCAGGATATATAGGTTATTAATAATTTTATTTTTAATAAGAAACAATTATGAGAAGTTTAGTAAATAATATATTTATTAATAACAATTACTTATTTTTAATTTTATTTTTATCCATGACAATTCCTTAATTTGTTGTCGTTATTGATGATTATCTTACGTTTAATTATTTGCAAATTTAATGCAAGTATCTGCGTTAACTTCGATGCTCTGACGCGTGTTGTCGTTGTGTCATTATCTGGCGCTTGCCTATTGTGCCGCCTGCGCTGAATCTAAAGATAAATATGGACATAATATAGGTGTTTCGGTATAATTCGCGACCAGTTTATAGGTGTGCGTTCAACTCAATTTTTTGTTAACTGAGAAACGGGCATCAGCGTCTAATCTTATTTAAGTTATTAGATTTTTAGTGCAGATTACCGAAAGCGGGTGGGGCTTAGCTCCTCCCGCTTTTTTGCGACTAGACGCTAAGTAATATCAGCGTAAGCCTTTGAATTATAAGTAAAAAGCTGCATTGATATTACCGAGAAATACTCTTTATTGAGTGTTCTATATTGACCGTATTTATTGATTACTTCGGGGACCATAGCCTTGTCTATAACAGCCATTCTAGCTCTAGAAGACGGTAGCGTCTTTAAAGGGACTGCCATTGGTGCAGTAGGTCAGTCCGTCGGGGAAGTAGTTTTCAACACTTCTATGACGGGGTATCAGGAAATCCTGACCGACCCATCTTATGCCAATCAAATCGTTACATTAACCTATCCTCACGTGGGCAGCTACGGCACCACGAGCGAAGACGAAGAGTCACGTGGTGTTTTCGTTAAGGGTTTAGTTATTCGTGATCTTCCTTTAATTGCTTCTAACTTTCGCAGTACCAAAGCATTAGATGTATATCTTAAAGAGCACAACATATTAGCCATTGCCGATATTGATACTCGCCGCCTAACGCGTATTCTTCGTGAGAAAGGTTCGCTAAACGGATGTATCGTTGCTGTTGATGCGACTGATAGTGATATTGCCAGTGACGCTAACCTCCAAAAAGCGGTCGCAACGGCTAAAGCTTTTCCAGGCTTAAAAGGCATGGATTTAGCGAAAGAAGTCACAACGTCAGAAAATTACGGCTGGACTGAGACCGATTGGGTGCTTGGTAAAGGTTACGGTCAGCTTGCTAAAGTGGATGCTAAATACAAGGTCGTTGCTTATGACTTCGGTATTAAGCGCAACATCTTACGTTTATTAGCGGAACGCGGTTGTGACCTAACGGTTGTTCCTGCTCAGACGCCAGCGTCTGAAGTGCTAGCCATGAACCCAGATGGCATCTTCTTATCCAATGGACCTGGCGACCCAGAGCCTTGTACATATGCCATTGAAGCGATTAAAGAAATCCTTAAAACAGACATCCCCGTTTTTGGTATTTGTTTAGGTCACCAGCTATTAGCTTTAGCGTCTGGCGCACACACTGTGAAAATGCCTCATGGTCATCACGGTGGCAATCATCCAGTGCAAGACCTTAAAACAGGTGTTGTAATGATCACGGCTCAAAACCATGGTTTCGCCGTCGATGAAGCAACGCTACCAGCGAACGTAAAAGCGACTCATAAGTCACTTTTCGATGGCACTTTGCAAGGCATTGAATTAACTGATAAACCAGTATTCAGCTTTCAGGGTCATCCTGAGGCCGCTCCTGGCCCACGTGACGTTGCCCCATTGTTCGATCGTTTTATCGATCTAATCGAAGCTGCCAAGCTTTCTACTAAATAGACTGGGGATATAAGCTATGCCAAAACGTACCGACATAAAAAGTATCCTAATCATTGGCGCTGGTCCGATCATTATCGGCCAGGCTTGTGAATTCGATTATTCTGGCGCACAGGCTTGTAAGGCCCTGCGTGAAGAAGGTTTTCGCGTTATTCTTGTGAACTCTAACCCAGCCACGATCATGACCGATCCATCAATGGCCGACGCAACGTATATCGAACCGATTACGATTGATACCGTTACGCGCATCATTGAAAAAGAACGTCCAGATGCATTATTGCCAACCATGGGCGGCCAAACCGCTCTTAATTGCGCATTAGGTTTAGAAGCTGCAGGCGTACTAGAAAAATACAATGTCGAAATGATCGGTGCTAACGCCGATGTGATTGACAAAGCCGAAGACCGTGGCCGCTTTGATAAAGCGATGAAAGCGATTGGTCTTGAGTGTCCGCGTGCAGGTTTTGCGCACACAATGGCTGAAGCAATTGAAGTTCAAAAAGACTTAGGTTTCCCGTGTATTATTCGTCCTTCTTTTACTATGGGGGGTACCGGTGGTGGCATCGCGTATAACAAAGAAGAGTTCGAAGAAATTTGTACCCGGGGTATCGATTTATCGCCTACCAGTGAAATTCTTATCGACGAGTCATTAATCGGTTGGAAAGAATATGAGATGGAAGTTGTTCGCGACAAGAAAGACAACTGCATCATTATCTGCTCTATCGAAAACTTTGATGCGATGGGTGTTCACACCGGTGACTCGATCACTGTGGCACCTGCACAAACGTTATCAGATAAAGAATTACAAATCATGCGTGACGCCTCTTTGGCTGTTCTGCGTGAGATCGGCGTAGAAACCGGTGGTTCTAACGTTCAGTTTGGTATCAATCCAAAAGATGGCCGTATGGTTGTGATCGAGATGAACCCTCGTGTTTCTCGTTCATCAGCATTGGCGTCTAAAGCAACCGGTTTCCCGATTGCACGCATCGCCGCTAAATTAGCGATTGGTTATACCCTTGATGAGCTCCAAAACGAAATTACCGGCGGCGCAACACCGGCTTCGTTTGAGCCTTCAATCGATTATGTTGTTACTAAAATTCCTCGTTTCACCTTCGAGAAATTCCCGAATGCAGATGGTCGTTTAACGACACAGATGAAGTCTGTGGGTGAAGTGATGGCAATGGGTCGTACGCAGCAAGAATCGCTACAGAAAGCCTTGCGTGGTCTTGAAGTAGGAGTGAACGGTTTTGATCCAATCATCGATATTACCTCTGAAGGCGCGATGGATAAAATCGTTTCTGAGCTTAAAACCCCGGGTGCAGATCGTATCTGGTACATTGGTGATGCTTTCCGCGCTGGTTTAAGCGTTGATGAGATTTATCAGTATTCCCATGTAGATCCTTGGTTCTTAGTGCAGATTGAAGATCTTATTAAAGACGAAGCAAATGTTGCTCAAAGCAGCCTAACGTCGATGGATGCCGATCGCATCTACCGTCTAAAGCGTAAAGGTTTTGCCGATGCGCGTTTAGCTGAATTGCTGGGTGTGTCTGAGAAAGCATTCCGTAAGACCCGTCAGAAATTAGGAGTTCGCCCAGTTTATAAGCGTGTTGATACGTGTGCGGCTGAATTCGCGACGGATACGGCTTATATGTATTCTACTTATGAAGAAGAGTGCGAGGCTAACCCAACGGATAACGAAAAAATAATCGTTTTGGGTGGTGGTCCTAACCGTATTGGCCAAGGTATCGAATTTGATTACTGCTGTGTTCACGCGGCATTAGCAGCGAAAGAATTAGGTTACGAAGCCATTATGGTGAACTGTAATCCTGAAACAGTTTCTACCGATTACGATACGTCTGATCGCTTATACTTCGAGCCAGTAACGCTTGAAGATGTATTGGAAATTGTCGATAAAGAGCAGCCAAAAGGCGTTATCGTTCAATACGGTGGCCAAACGCCACTGAAACTTGCTGAAGAATTAGAAGCCGCTGGCGTACCGATTATTGGTACCTCGCCAGAAGCGATTGACCGTGCTGAAGACCGTGAACGTTTCCAGCAAATGATTCAACGCTTAGGTTTAAAACAGCCAGTAAACGCGACAGTTCGCTCAACTGAAGAAGCCGTAACGAAAGCATCCGAAATTGGTTATCCGCTAGTCGTTCGTCCTTCCTATGTACTGGGTGGTCGTGCGATGGAAATCGTTAATAACGAAACATCTCTGCGCCGTTATATGCGCGAAGCAGTTCAAGTTTCTAACGATTCCCCTGTATTGCTTGATTACTTCTTAAACCGTGCAATTGAAGTTGATATCGATGCGGTTTGCGATGGTGAGCAGGTTGTTATTGGCGCTATTATGCAGCACATTGAACAAGCAGGTATTCACTCAGGTGATTCGGCGTGTTCATTGCCTCCTTACAATTTGGCTGCTGATGTTCAAGATAAAATGCGTGAACAAGTTAAAGCGATGGCATTAGAATTGGGTGTTGTTGGTCTGATGAATACTCAGTTAGCGTATCAAGATGGTGAAATTTATGTGATTGAGGTCAACCCTCGTGCATCACGTACTGTGCCATTCGTTTCTAAGTGTATCGGTACTTCATTGGCCTCGATAGCTGCGAAAGTTATGATGGGTAAAACCCTTGCAGAGCTTGGTTTTACTAAAGAAATAATTCCTGAAAACTTCTTCGTTAAAGAAGCCGTTTTCCCGTTCAATAAGTTTCAAGGCGTAGATCCAATTCTAGGCCCTGAAATGAAGTCGACCGGTGAAGTAATGGGTGCAGGCACAACGTTCGGTGAAGCTTTTTATAAAGCTCAGCTAGGCGCTGGCGAAAAATTACCAACAGAAGGTAAAGTATTTATCTCTGTTCGTGATGCCGATAAAGAGGGCGTTGTTGCAGTAGCACAAGGCTTTGCTAAGTTGGGATTTGAACTGGTCGCTACTGGCGGAACGTTCAAAAAACTAACAGAAGCAGGTCTTACGGTTGAACGCGTTAACAAGGTAAACGAAGCACGTCCTAATATCGTTGATGGTATTAAGAACGATGAAATTGCGTTAATTGTAAATACGACTGAAGGTCCTGTTGCGATTGCCGACTCTGCCGATATTCGTCGCAATGCATTGCAGCATAAGGTTTATTACACAACGACCTTGGCCGGTGCAGAAGCGGTTGTCGAAGGCTTAAACGCTGAAGGCTTGGATGTTGTTCGTCGTTTACAGGATATTCACGCAGCGATCTAATTATTAGTGAGCTGCCTGTCCAATTTGGCTCAGGCTGAAAAGTAGGAATAAATTTATGCAAAAGTATCCCATGACTGTTGAAGGTGAAAATGCCCTTCAAGTAGAATTGAAAGAGTTAAAAACTGTTCAACGTCCTGCGGTGATTAAGGAAATCGCCATTGCACGTGAGCACGGTGATTTGAAAGAAAATGCTGAATACCATGCTGCCCGTGAACAGCAAGGTTTTATCGAAGGTCGCATTCAAGATATCGAAGGTAAGCTTTCAACTAGCCAAGTTATCGATGTACTTACGATTCCTTTCTCAGGTAAGATTTTCTTCGGTACCACAGTTACTATTATCAACCTTGATACTGACGCGACGGTAACCTACCGTATTGTTGGTGATGATCAAGCTGATATTAAAAGCGGCCTTATCTCTGTTTCCTCACCCATAGCGCGTGCGTTAATTGGTAAAGAGGAAGGTGATGTGGTTGTTGTTAAAGTACCCGCAGGTGATGTGGAGTATGAAATTGATAAGGTAGAACATATTTAGTTGTTTTAGCTTCAATATAAAAAAGGTCGTATTGCTTCGCATACGGCCTTTTTTTATGTCTGCTATCTAAGCATCTTCGATGGGGGTTAACGATTCTGCTGGTATCGGTTGTTCACCTTTAATGGCATTAATGATCCTCTTAAAGCTATTCAATCGATCTGATTCGGAAATGTAGCTGGCGTACACAGAGCGTGAGATGCTCGATGTCCCTGTCACTATATGCAGCTGACCCGATTCAACATAAGGCATGAGTAAGCTCTCGGGTAAGAAAGCAGAACCGCCGTTGGTTAATAAAAAATCCAATGCAATGCGGCCAGTATTGGTTTGTAAAACCGCCGGCGGTGCCCCTGCAAATTGCTGAGCATGCTGCACATTAAAAGCGGTTCCCCAATCAACCATAACGTAGTGCTTTTGCATGGCAACTTGCCAATCATGGGTATTAACAGAACTGGCTAAAAATAGCGGGACTTGAACAATTTCTTCAGTGCTGACTTCATCAATCTTAGGCGCATCAAAAGTGATAGCAACATCCAGCGTTCGTTCCAGCAGTTGCCGGGCTAGTGTGGTTGCAGTATGCGCCTCAGCGCGCATGGCAATGTCTGGAAACTGACCGAATAATTTACTTAACTCGTGCTGTAAAAACGCATCCCAAAGATTGGGTGTGGCGCCGATCGATATTTGCTGTTCTTGGTTATTGGCAATGGCAACTTCTTGACGTATGCGTTGAACCAAGGTTAAGTTGGCATTGGCTAAAGGGCGAAGTTTTTCTCCGGCTGGGGTCAAACGAATATTATTCCTCAGACGGGTGAATAGCTGAACACCTAGCTGACTTTCCAGCTGACGAATACGAGTACTAACCGCTGCTTGGGTTAAATACAGATTTTCTGCCGCTTTTCCGAAGTGCTTGGTATGGCTGACTTCTAGAAAAGTTCTTAATAATTCACTGTCCATTTATCTTCTAATTTTCTTCTAATTGTTTTTTATATAAGTGCTTATCTTAACGATAAATATATATTGATTTACCCCATATTACTATAAATACATACTCGCGTTTCTGGTAGGCAAAGGTGATTATCATGGAAACTTTAGTAGGTCTTAACAACACAGAGTTCTTTCCTTATTACGATGATATGCATTTCCCGTATGGGTTTGCACGCAGTGGTTACTTTACGAAAAAACAGGCTGAAATATTAACATCTTATGGTCGACACTTAAGAGAGTTGTGGACTGAAGAGGTTGTGCCTAAAAATACAGTTGAAAAGAATTTTGTAAAGGTGTGCCAGGGAAATCTAGCCGCCGAGAGTGAAATAGAAAGAACATGGCTTGCTTATTTAGCCGCCGTAAAGCAAGTCACCAGCAGCTTATCCATATCGTACTGGCACGATATGAATGATGTTAAAACCGAACATATTGATTAAGGATACAAAGATGAAAATTGCAATTTTATCGAGAAATGAAAAACTGTACTCTACGCGTCGCTTAAAAGAAGAAGCTGAGGCCAGAGGTCACGAAGTGGATATTATCGATACTTTGCACTGCTATATGGATATTACCTCTAACAACCCAGTGGTGCGTTACCATGGTGAGCCTTTGAAGCAGTATGACGCTGTTATTCCTCGCATTGGTGCTTCTATTACGTTTTATGGCACAGCGGTAGTGCGTCAGTTTGAAATGACCGGAACATTTGCAGTGAATGAATCGGTAGCGATCAGTCGCTCTCGCGATAAATTGCGTTCTTTGCAGTTGTTATCACGTAAAGGAATTGGTTTACCGCGTACGGGTTTTGCTAATCGCCCTGATAACATTAAAGATTTGATCAAAAATGTGGGTGGTGCACCGCTAGTCGTTAAGCTATTAGAAGGTACTCAAGGTATTGGGGTGGTATTGGCTGATACAAACAAAGCGGCCGAAAGCATTATTGAAGCCTTCATGGGTCTTAAAGCCAATATATTGGTGCAAGAATTTATTAAAGAAGCCGGCGGTGCTGATATTCGCTGTTTGGTGGTTGGCGATAAAGTCGTTGCTGCAATGAAGCGTCAAGGTGCGGAAGGTGAATTCCGTTCTAACTTACATCGTGGTGGTACAGCAGAAATTATTAAGCTGTCTCCTGCTGAGCGTGCGACGGCGGTGAATGCCGCAAAAGCGATGGGCTTGAATGTCTGTGGTGTTGATATTTTGCGATCCAATAATGGACCTGTTGTGATGGAAGTTAATTCATCGCCAGGGCTTGAAGGAATTGAAACGGCTACGGGTAAAAATGTAGCAGCGTTGATCTACGATTTTATTGAAAAAAAAGCTAAGCCGCATAAGACTAAAACTCGCGGAGAGGGTTAGAAAGAATGAAGGGATTAACCATAGGCGGAGTCGCTATACTGCCAGGGGAGAGTAAAAAAATTGATCTTCCTGTGGTGCGCTTGTATACCGATACCGAGATAAAAATGCCGGTTTACGTCAAGCGTGCGCGCAAAGACGGGCCTGCGATTTTTGTCAGTGCCGCCGTGCATGGGGATGAGTTGAATGGTGTTGAAATCATTCGTCGCTTGATTCGTCGTCGCTCGTTAAAACTGAAAAAAGGTACGTTGATCTTCGTCCCTATGGTTAATGTTTATGGCGTCTTAAATCAAAGTCGCTATATGCCTGATCGCCGCGATCTAAACAGAGTATTTCCAGGTTCGGCGCGCGGCTCATTAGCAGGGCGTTTAGCGCACATATTTCTGAGTGAAATTGTAAGTAAGTGTGACTACGGTATCGACCTTCATACTGGAGCGATTCACCGCAGTAACTTACCGCAGGTAAGAGCCAACCTAGATGATGCTGAAACCCGTGAAATGGCGGAAAAGTTTGGCGTACCAGTATTGCTTAACTCTAACTTGCGTGATGGCTCTTTACGAGAATCTGCAGTAGAGCATGGCGTGAAAATATTGCTGTATGAAGCAGGTGAAGCGTTACGATTTGATGAGTTATCGATTCGTGCGGGAGAAAAAGGCGTACTTAATGTACTAGGTCACTTAGGCATGATCGCAGAACGTAAATTACCCAATAAAAAAATTACCCCCTTTATTGCGTATAGCAGTTCTTGGGTGAGAGCTGATACCAGTGGCTTTGTCGACAACAAAGTTGACAACGGTGACCAAGTAACTAAAGGCCAGGTATTAGCTGAAATTGGTGATTCGTTTGGTGAAGTGCAAAGTAAAGTATTAGCCGGTCGTGAAGGTATTATTATTGGCAAACAAAACATTCCTTTAGTACAAGAAGGCGATGCGATGTTCCACATTGCTTACTTTAAAGAAAGTGATGACGTTGCCGGTAATATAGAAGACCTAGCCGATAATTTATTAGACAACGTATAGAATAAAACACAATACAATAAAGAGGTGAGCTGTGGATTTGTTTGAATATATAAAAATACCCTTATCTATCGCATTACTGATAACCGCAGTAAGCTATTTTGTTGTGAAGTCTATGATAAAGCGTCTAGTGCGCAAAATAGGCCAAGAAAAAAGAATAGCGATGAGAAGGGTGCAGTACGTACAGTTTATTTTAACCGGCTTCTGGACCATCGTAACCCTCGCAATATTGGGTGTTATTACAGGCTTTAGTTATAAAGATGTGGGTTTAATATTTACGTCAATATTTGCAGTGTTAGGTGTTGCTTTATTTGCTCAATGGTCAATATTAAGCAATGTGACGGCCAGCGTAATTGTATTTTTCTTTTTCCCTTATCATGTAGGGGATCATGTGAAAGTCATTGATGGCGACAATACCATTGAAGGTATTATTCTTGAAATAACATTATTTCATGTGATTTTAAAATTTGAAGAAACACACATCACCTACCCTAACTCACTGGTATTTCAAAGAGCGGTAGTGATCACCAAAGATAAAGGTGCGAAGATGTTATGAAAAAAATAATAATAGGTGTGCTGGAAACGTGTAGCTTACCTGATTTTAATATCACTGATTTACAAATCAGAATTGATACAGGGGCTAAAACATCATCACTTCATGTAGATGACATTAAAAGAGAGCGTCGCGATGGTCGTTTAGGCGTCAGTTTTACGCTTCATCCAGACATCTACGATATTGACAAGGTAACGTCTTGTTGGGCACCGATAAGTGATGTGCGCCGAATTAAATCTTCTAATGGTGGGGTAGAGCAGCGTTTGGTTATTAAAACAGCGCTGGTGATCCATACGGTTAAAAAAGAAATTGAAATCACCCTAACCGATCGCTCAGATATGAGTTATTTAATGCTGTTAGGTAGAGAAGGTATGGGGAAAGACTTTTTAGTTGATCCATCCCAGACATTTTTAGTGTCTGAAGGGACATAGAGGGTCATGATGATGAAGGTTGAAGACGTTGTATTAGATGTCAATATGGAAGAGCTAGTAGCGCAAATATTGCTTAATAAGCAACCTGAAGAATATTTCGATACCGTAAAGCAGCTAACTATATTTCAACAAGTACAATTAATAGAGTCTTTGCCTGCTGACAACAGATTAAACATATGGCATTGCATAGATTCATTGAATTGGTGGTCTGTTATTGGCTACCTGCAAGCAGAAACGAGTAAGAGTGTTATTCGCTCTCTGCCTTTGGAAGAGCGTATAAAGCTGCAAAAGGTTGCGGTAGCCGCTGATGTTTTAGCATTAGCGGACAAGTTACCCAAGTCAATGATCGATGCGATTATGCTTGATCAGGATGAAAAATCGGCGCTCGAATTTCAGCAAGCATTAACTTATTCCGATGATCAGGTTGGGCGCTTTGCTCACCGTAATATTTTACGCGTAAGAAAAGGCATTTCTATTGCTTCGGTGATTGACCGCTTAAAACGAAAAGACTTTATTTCAGCGGTATTTATGGTTGATAGCGAGCGCACTCTATTAGGGTATATTCCTATTGCTGCGTTGTTTAATAATGATGAAAATGATCTTGTTGATCAAGTTGCACGACCCGTGCAAAGTGTTGAGCATGATTCACGGGTGAGTGTGGTTGCGACTACATGTCAGTTTGAAGAAGGTATGGACTACTTGCCGGTTGTTGATCATGGAAAGTTAACCGCGGCTATTTCTATTTCGAAGATTTTGCATGAAGTGCAAACGACACTGACTAATAACCCAATTAGTGAGGCTCCAGCGCCTGATGAGGATTTGTTTGGCCCTGTTAATGTCGCCATGCGCGGTCGCGGCATATGGTTGTGTATTAACCTAGCCACGGCTTTTCTGGCCTCCTGGGTTATTGGCTTTTTTGAAGGGGCTATACAGCAAGTGGTTGCGTTGGCTATATTAATGCCTGTAGTTGCCAGTATGGGCGGTATTGCAGGCAGCCAGACACTGGCTGTTACGGTAAGAGGGCTTGCGTTGAAGCACATTACCAATGCCAATATTAAACTGTTGTATCGTAAAGAAATGAAGATTGCGATGCTTAACGGTCTCTTGATTGGTGCTCTTATTGCATTGGTGGTTACTTATTGGTTTGACTCGGTACAGCTAGGGCTTATCATTTTATGTGCGATTGTTGTTAACAGCTTTGCGGCGGCGGCTTCAGGCACATACATTCCTTTTATACTGGAGAAAATGAAGGTTGATCCGGCGATTGCTTCAGCGGTGGTATTAACGACAGTGACAGACGTCATTGGTTTTACAATTTTCTTGGGTTTAGGCACGATTATTTTTCTATAAGTGATCCTGGAGTGACTTGGTAATACGCTATTAGCCTTATCTAATACGACGAGTCACTGCACGTGTCGATTAATGACGCGTATTTAACTGTCTCAAGTAAACGATCCAAAGACATTTGCCCTGACGACTGTTTTATTTTTTCTACAAGTCCAGCCTGGCTACCAAATTCCTTTTCATCATAGCGATGTTTTTGAACAAGTGTTTGTGCAGGACTAACAACAATACTCGCTTTAGGCGCTAACTTTAACCGTTCAAGGTTTTGTACCATCAACTCACGATGTTCATCACTTAACTCGGACGGATCAATAATTTGAAGAAGACAATGCAGTAGATCATTGGCCGCGCCTCCTAGTCTATCACCGTATGTGAAAATACAGCTCGATAGCAACGTTGTTACTTGTTCGGGAGTCGTATCATCGCTTTGCAAAAATTGATTTAGTTTTACTTTAAGATCAACCCAGCGATCTTCTGATGAGGAATCTAGCGGTTCAACGTTAACAAACTCTGCCTTAACTAATTCATCTCTTACCGATTCACCCTTATTCTGCTCCGACACTGAGGCCGTCGATGGTCTTTCTATCATCGACTGATTTTCTAATGCAGATACTTTTGCCTGAGCTTCTATTGCCGCGCTAATTCTTCGCTTATTCGAGCGTTCAACAATTTTTTTCCAATACGTCGTAAACGATAATTTAGGAACAGTACCCCGGTTAAAAACAGTATCCAGTTGATCAGCCAAACGATAAAAACTTTTACAGGAAGGATCTGACTCAGCAAACAGTGCGACAGGTCTTTGCAATGAGATAGATAAGCGAATGCTTTCATCCATCCACACAGCCCCAAGAAATTCAGTATTGAGACCAATATATTTTTTCACTGCAGCTTCAAATCTGCCATAAATCATTTTGGCTTTCGACGTATTCTGAACCATGTTTACAATCACTTGAGGAGATCGTTTATATCCACGTCGACGGAGTACTTTTAACAATGAAAATGCGTCAGTCAGTGACGTTGGTTCAGGTGTAATCACTACCGCAGCCATTTGAGCAGCGGCAACAAAGTGCAGAACGGTTGAAGAAATGCCTGCTGACGTATCAATAATTAAATAATCATATCTTGGCTCAAGATATTCCAAGGCATCCACCAATCGCTGCTGCTGGGCATCATCAAGATCAACACATTTCGAAAAGCCAGATGCACCGGGTACTAAATCAAGCCCTGCTGGGCCGGTTAATACAATATCTTGAATAGTACGTTCGTTGGTAAAAAGATGTTCCAAAGTATACGCTGGCGCAATACCCAGCATGATATTTACGTTAGCCATTCCCATATCAGCATCAAACAAACACACTTTTGAACCTGATCGAGCTAACGCAATCGCTAAGTTAACAGAGAGACTGGTCTTTCCTACCCCACCCTTACCGCTGGTAAAGGCGATAACACGAGGCTTTTTGGCAGCCACATCCAATGTTGAGGGCATTAAATTATTTTCGGTAACCATCAATGAATACTGCCGGGGTTGAATTATGGTTATTTCAAAAAGACCTTATATTAAAAATCTTTCTAGCCGTCCGTAGGTTTCATGGTATTTACACAGCTTTAATACAGTTTTACTCTACAGCGATTTGTAACCATCAAACACAAAAAAAATGACCGCATTGTCATCTTTATACCGCTACTGACACTTACTTTACTATGGTGAGTATAAAAAAACCCCAACAAACCTTTAATTCTGAATAAATATTAACTACTATCTTTATATACTTTTGTTCAATTTACAAACATTCTGTCATTCATCTAACATAAAAGCGCGTTGTAACAGATTCTGAATATTAGATTTTAATTTAGTCATTTCGACACAAGAATCCTTTTAAGGGGTGATTTAAAAGTTGCAGTTAAACAATGACAAATAAATCTAATATCATTTTTGAGGAACTCAAGGTAAACGAACTGCCTTCGTTGCCTCATGTGCTGGTAGAAATGCTTGATGCTTGTCAAAGCAGTTCCGCTAATTTCCAGCATATATCTGACATTATTAGTCGCGACGCGGCCGTTACTGCACGAGTAATCTCTCTCGCAAACTCTTCCTTTTACTCTAGCGGCAGCAAAATCAACTCCCTTGAACGGGCTTTGCCCGTACTGGGCACAGAAACGATCAAAACGATCGTTATCACATCCGCTGTTCAGCAGTTTTTCTCAGGATTTAACAACACACATACTCAATACCTGAAGTTATTTTGGAAACGCTCTCTCACCTGCGCTTTGCTAGCAAAGTCTTTAGCGACATTAACCAGCTACCCTCAAACTCAGCAAGCCTATTTAACCGGATTATTACATAACATTGGTGAGTTAGTATTAGAAACCAATCATCCCGAAGACTATAGAGAGGTAGCGAAAACGTCGTCTAATGAAACCGATAAGCAAGAATTAGAAAATGAACGCTTCTTGACGAATCATAGTGAGGTAGGTGCTTGGTTAACTGATGAGTGGCATCTGGGTGAATTTGCATCAGACGCTGTTCGTTTTCATCATGCACCACTCAATACGGTACTTGATGCTCACCATTTAGTGAAACTAGTGTTTCTATCTAGCCAACTCAGTAAAGTTAATGCATTAGAAGACCCTGCCAGTTTCGAAATTGCAGAAGGTATGTTCAACCTTTCCGCTGCATTAACTCGAGAAATAGTCATTCAGATCCAAAGAGAAGTCGTTAATGTCGCTCACTCGCTTAACATAGACATAGAAAGCATAGAGGCAGAAAGTGAGGAGGAAACTGACATTGACAAGCAAAAGAAGAATGAACTCGCGGTACAGATCAAAAATATAGGGCTTCTGCAAACCACTAACAATCATCTGTCACAATCACATTCACTTCCACAATTATTTCAAGGTATTCAAGAGGCTATCAAATTACTCTTCGGTTATCGAAATACAAAAGTACTGCTTATTGATGACCTTGACGGCCACCTAAAATACCGCCAGCCCAATACCACTGGCGATACCTTAACGGCCATAGAACTATCAATTCCGTTACAGTCTGAGCGAAGTATCATCGCTAACGCAGTCGTTAATCGAACAATATTGAGTTCAGCAAATCAAACACTATTCGCTGGCACGCTACCGGTAATAGACCAACATTTTATGCGGCTAAGCAACAGTGAAAATATTATTTGCCTGCCTATGATATTTGAAAATAAAACCGTGGGTGCATTAGTAATGGGAGCCCACAAAAGAACAGATATAACCGCAAGCACCCTACAACTGCTCGACTACTTTTCGGTAGAAGCTGCACGTGCCTGTAGCACACTAATTGAAGCCAATAAAACACCAGCAACTTCGCATTCAGAGCAAGAGTTACAATTTCAAATACGAGAAGTCGCACATGAAGCGAACAACCCTCTCAGTATCGTACGTAACTATCTTGAAACACTCGCGGCCAAGTTAGGTGACGAGCATGACGCTCAGTCTGAAATTGATATATTAAGAGAAGAGATCGATCGAACAGGGCAAATCATTCTCAGGTTAAGTGATTTAGATAAAAACCCAGAAGACGACGAGCCCGGAGTTGATATAAATAGGGAAATCAATGACTTAACCAAACTCTTTCAAGGTTCATTATTTTTAAGTCACGCCGTAAACTGTAAGCTTGATTTAGATAATAAATTAGCCCGACAGCAAGGTAACAGAAACACTTTGAGACAAGTACTCATAAACCTAATCAAAAACGCGGCCGAATCAATGGACGACGGTGGGGAAATTAGAGTCAGTAGTACTCATAGTGTTAATGTAAATGGTCACGATTTTGTTGAGATTGTTGTATCAGATAAAGGTCCGGGATTTTCACCAGAAGTACTCAGCAACCTATTTCAACCAACAACATCAACCAAAGGAAGTGGACATTCAGGCCTTGGGTTAAGTATTAGTAAAAATCTCATTAACGAAATGGGCGGAACAATAAGCTGTCGAAACAGCAGCCAAGGTGTGGCAATGCAAATTCTCATACCCGTAAAAACAATGATTTAAGACAAATAAGAAGCGCAATTTTAGTAACTGCTAGTCCTGTAATATATAACACAACGGCTAGTTTGGCAGGAGCCAAAAGGAATCATTAAGGAATATTACATATTGTAATTTGAGTAGTGCCTAATAGTCATGAAAGCGGATAATACAGACTTTAATACGTCTATAAACACTCACAAACCACGTCTTCTAGTCGTTGATGATGAACAACGACTTTTAACGAGTTTGCAAGAACTGTTAATTGCTAACGATTATCAGGCCGATACTGCTTTAGGCGGTAAAAATGCCTGTTCTCAATTATTAAAACAGCAATATGACCTTGTTCTACTTGATTTGCGAATGGGTGACTTTAGCGGCCATCAAGTCATGGACTTTATGTCTGAGCATGAAATCGATGCCGCAACTATCGTTGTTAGTGGCGAATCTTCATTCTCTGCTGTCAGTAAAGCGCTTCGCCGCGGTGCCTACGACTACCTGAAAAAACCTTACGTACCAGAAGAGCTCATCGCGACCGTAGAAAATGCCCTTCAACAAAAACGACTTGAAAAATCACATAATTCTATGCAGATGCGTCTGCAAAAATCAGAAGAACTGCACCGATATATTGTTAATAGCTCACCTGATATCGTATTTATGCTCGACCGTGAAGGACGCTTTACATTCGTAAACAATAGGGTCGACTCTGTTTTAGGGTACAAAAAGCAAGATCTATTAGGAAAAAACTATAGAAGTATCATTAACGATGAAGATGCTGAGCGAGCTAGGTATACTTTTAAAGACAACAAGCACAACAGTCGATCGGCTCGCACCATCGAGTTGCATTTAAAAACCCAAGATGATAATCGAACATCTCGTTATTTCGAAGTCACTGTATTTCCAATAGAAAGCAATGCCCTTGGCATAAAAAGCGTCTCCAACAACGGTATTAAAAAATTAATAGGAACCTATGGCACCGCCCGAGATGTCACAGAGCGCAAAGAAGCAGAAGATTTTATTAATTTTCAGGCTTACCACGACCTGTTAACTCGGCTACCCAATCGTGCGCTTTTTAAAGATCGATTAAATCTGGCAATAACCCATGCGAGACGAAATAAGCAAGATTTAGCCGTTATGTTTCTTGATCTGGACCGCTTCAAAGTGGTTAATGATACACTCGGACATGCAGTGGGTGACCGATTATTGCAGTCGGTATCAATACGGTTAGAAAACTGTTTACGAGAGGGCGATACTCTTTCACGCTTCGGTGGTGACGAATTTACGTTACTCTTACCTGATATTTCATCAAAAGAAAATGCACGAAATATTGCTCGTAAAGTTATAAATGTTCTAAAGGAACCCTTTATTCTTGGAGAGCATGAAGTATTTATTGGCGTAAGCGTCGGCATAGCCATGTATCAAGAAACGTGTACTAGCGTAGAACAGCTGATTCAAAATGCAGACATTGCCATGTACCACGTTAAAGGTCGCGGTAAAGATGGGTATCAGTTCTTCTCAGACTCAATGAACGTAACAAGCTCTAACCGTTTGCAACTAGAACGAGACATGCGCAATGCGTTGGAGAATAAAGAGTTTCATGTTTATTACCAACCTCAGATCAATGCTAAAACAAATGACATCATTGGTGTTGAAGCGCTCATCAGATGGCACCACCCCAAACGTGGAATAATCTACCCATCTGATTTTCTTCCACTAGCGGAAGAGACAAAACTAATTGTCGAACTTAGTGAGTGGGTACTTAAAACGGCCTGCAATGAAGTCAAAAAATGGATTGATGCCGGCCATAGCGATATTCGTCTGGCTGTTAACTTCTCACCGACACAAGTTGAGCACCCTCGCTTTGTAAATATGCTATTTAAACAATTGAAAGAGTGTAATTTCCCACCGGAAAACCTTGAGATAGAACTGACAGAAAATGTCATTATGAATGATCTCAAATACATGATTCAAAAACTAAGTAAGCTAGCCGACAGTGGTATCACCATTGCTATTGATGATTTTGGTACAGGTTACTCTTCACTTAATTATTTACACAAACTGCCTATCCACACATTAAAAGTCGATCAGTCTTTCGTGCATGGTATACAGAACTCCAGTAACGATGCCTGTATCGTTAATGCAATTATATCAATGGCTCATGGATTGAAGCTTAATATTGTGGCCGAGGGCGTTGAAACCTTGGCTCAACTTGAATACCTGAAGCAGCTGGGCTGTCACAAAATTCAAGGTTTTTTCTTTGGAAAAGCACGTCCCGCAGATGAAACCTTACGGTTAATTAACCAAGGTATGCGATGTGTATAGGTAAAATAAACCGTCATTTTTCATAAAATAAAAATACACCCTGCCTCTAGGCACGATTATTTTTCTCTAAGTGATCCTGAGATGACTCGGTAATATGCGCTGAAAGGGGGCATTAATACCCGTATTTAATACCGCTATTAATGCCTATATTTAACAGTGATATTCGTCCCTAAATTTATTTATAATAAGGGGCAGATTTCTCTAGATTTCAGCTCTTTACTCAGGCAAAATCGCCCATCTTTTAGATGTCGAGATGCATTAAAATTAGTCTTGTGCAGAGACCAAAACAATTCATTTTCTGATATCAATTTCTCTGGAGCCCACTATTGAACCGTAATCCTTCTGATGCTACCTGGACCCCCCAAGATTCTGCTGACTTGTATGGCATTGATCGCTGGGGTAATGACTATTTTGGTTTGTCTGATCAGGGTCTCGTTACGGCTAAAACACTGACAGCGCAAGTCCCCTTAATGGACATTGTTCAGGGTATGGCAGAACGTGATTTACAAATGCCAGTGCTACTGCGAATTGAAAACATTCTAGACGCGCAGATTTATCGCTTGAATAATGCCTTTCGCGATGCGATTAAAAAGTTAGATTACCAAGCCCCCTATCGCGGCGTTTACCCTATTAAGGTCAATCAGCAAGCACAAGTCGTTGAAGAAATAGCCGCTTTTGGCGCACGTTTTCAGCATGGACTTGAAGTGGGCAGCAAACCAGAAATGATAGCCGCACTATCAACGTTAACTGAACCCGATAGTCTAATTATTTGTAACGGTTATAAAGACAAAGAATTTGTTGAGCTGGGCCTGCAAGCCATTAAACTAGGTTTTCGTTGTTTCTTCGTGATTGAAACACCTTCTGAATTACCGATTATTATTGAGCGCAGCAAGCAGCTTAATATAGAACCGCTCATTGGCGTGCGCATCAAAATGACTTCTAAGGTGAGTGGTCATTGGAATTCAACGACGGGCGATCGCAGTGTCTTCGGTCTTTCAACCAGCCAATTAATTCAGCTGGTCGATCGTTTAAAAGAAGCTGATATGCTGCATTGTCTGCAGTTATTACACTGTCACTTGGGTTCACAAATCCCTAATATTCGTGAAATTCGGGGTGGTGTGGTTGAAGCGTGTCGTTATTACGCTGATCTTTGTGGCGAAGGTGCAACGTTAACTCACATCGATTTTGGTGGTGGGCTTGCGGTTGATTATACGGGTATGTGTTCGAGTGATTCGCAAAGTCGTAATTACACCCTTGAGGAATACTGTGAAGACATTGTTGATACGTTAAAAAACACGTTAGATGAATACAATCTCAAGCACCCAACGATTGTAACCGAGTCAGGCCGAGCAACCGTGGCATACTCTTCGATATTAATCTTCAATATTCTTGATGTAACAAAATTTGAACCGATCGAGTTACCCAAAGTCAGTGATGATGAACATCAGTTGATGCAAGATATGCGCGAAGTTCTAACCTATCTCAAACCTCATAAAGTACAAGAGTGTTATAACGACGCGCATTTTTACCGTGATGAAATACGAGAGTTGTTTAAGCGTGGGCAGGTTGATTTAAGAGCGCGTTCAGCCGCAGAAAATTTATTTTTAGAAATTTTGCAGCAAATAAATAGCATACTAGACACCATGGAGCGTATTCCCGTTGACCTTGAAGGGTTGAAAGAATCATTAGCAGACATCTACTACGGTAACTTTAGCCTGTTTCAATCGTTACCAGATATTTGGGCTATTGACCAAATGTTTCCTATTATGCCCATTCATCGATTAGATGAAGAGCCCAAGCGTAACGCGATTATTGCTGACATTACCTGTGACTGTGATGGCAAAATCGATAAATTTATTGGTCAATACGAAGTCTCGAATACGTTATCGCTACATGAGACGAAAGACGACGAAGAATATTATGTCGGTGTTTTCTTGGTAGGCGCGTATCAAGAAACCTTAGGCGACTTACATAATCTTTTTGGGGATACCAATGTCGTTAGTGTTCGCTTAAACGACGATTCGACGTTTGATTTTGTTAAAGAAATACACGGTGATACCATTGCTGATGTTTTAAGCTATGTCGAGTATGAGCCAAAAGAAATGGCGTTACGTTATAGAAATACGGCCGAGCGAGCAGTAAAAGAAGGGCGTATTACTGCACGCGAACGTCAACATATGCTGAACACTTACAATGCCAGCATGCAGGGTTATACCTATTACGAGCGTGATGAATAACGGGCTCGTAATAGAAACACATAGGCTCTTAGAATAGCTTGATCGCAACATACATAATTATAAGTATGGGGATCAAGCTAATGAATAGGGTGAGCATCGCTTTCAAACAGTTAAACTTTTCTCCGAATAAGATATTGAATATTAATATTAGAGTAAGTGAGAGGTAGAAAATGTTGTAAGGATTCAGTGAGACCAAACTCGTGATCGCCGAAACCATTAACGCAATGGGAATGCCCCAAACCCAGCCTTGCCATGCATGATTAATCCAACTCCTATGAGCGCGGCGACTAAACCAAATATTCATTCCAAAAACAGCCATTAAACTCAGCATTACTCCCATTAAAAAATAAAACGGTTTAATCCAAAAGTTATCAAAATGACCAAAGTGAAGGCGGTAGGTTGAATAAGAAATTTGTCGACCCGCAGGCCCATCTGACATACCTTGTTTTTCTATAAACTCTCCAGTCTCTTTAAAAGCGTACATCTCAGAATAAATTAATCGATTGGGCAAGGTGGCTGCAATCTCTAGAAGTTGATTTTTATCTCCCATGTTATGTACAACCAAATAAATGGGTTTGGCGAGCGGCGCTTCTAGTTGAAGCTGGCGAAAGGCTTCAGGGTAATCAATTTTGTTGCCAGTACCTTCTGAAATCGGTTCATCACCATAAATCGCATTCACCACTGCTTGAGTATCATTATTAAAAAAGCTCAACGCTGTAATAGAAATTAATACAGAACTTAAGCCGATGAAAGATCCTGTAATAGCGGTCATTAAATGAAATGGCAGGCCCCATACCGATAATCGGTTATGCCAATCTGTATTTTTTAACTGACTTGAGCGAGTGCGGCGCAATAAAAAAATATCTTTAAAGAGTTTTGGATGAGCTAACACTCCCGAAATTATGAGTGAAAATAAAACGATGCCAAAGAAGCCAACGAGTGTCATGCCAATAATATGAGGTAGGTGCAAACTCGTATGAAGTTCTTTTAGCATACCGGTCCATGGGCTCGATACTGAGTCAGAGAAACTGCCATCTTGGTTTAAGTAAAACTCATCAGGGCCATTCGTAATATGTGTACGTGGAAAGTCGTCGGTAGGCAGTACAATGTAAGTCGCTACAGGGGTTTGACCTAAGCGTTGAATGTATTCATCTATGGCAGGTTGAATATTTTCAAAAGGAAAATTTGAGTATTCGCTAATATTGGGTTGTTCTAAGCGTTCAAACTCTTCAAAGAAAACGGCAATGGATCCGCTCAGGCAAATAAGATACAGCAGTGCGG
>JBLGAF010000004.1:0-179956 GCA_047612075.1 Oleispira sp. | reverse complement strand
CCAAATTAATGGAGAGTTCGTAAGTTCTTACTTTGTTTTATGCTTTGATGTCAGCTAACTAATCTAATAAAAGATTGGTTAGTGACTGTCTCCACTCAATCAAGGTAAGCACCCACACGAATTATCTAAATATATTGTTAAAGAACATTGCTTAGGCTTTCACCTTAAGCGGGCTGCGTATTCTAATGATTTAACTCATCAGGTCAACAGCTTTTTAAAACTTTCTTTTCAACTGACTTAAGTCGCTGTAAAGAGTGAGGCGCATTATATATTGCTTAATGACGATGTCAACCTCTTTTTCCTTTGTTTTCAAAGCCTTACCGGCTTCTCTTCAAAGGAGGGCGTATTCTAAACAAACGTTTTAAATAGTCAACCCTTATTCTCGCTTGTTTTTGAGCGGCTCTTTCAAACAACTGCTTTAACAAGTGAGCGGGCGATTATAGGGAATTTACAATGGCCGTCAACTGTTTTCTTTAGCTTTCTGTGATTTCAAACAAGTGGTGTTTCTTCTTGCCCAATTTCACTAAAAAGAAGCGCCCATACAAAGCTTTATCAACCGTAAAGCTTTCAGCTGTGCTCATATTATCCGCAGCACCTTTAGCCTCACCATTTATCAATACTGCATTGCGGCCCAAAGCATCTTTAACTTCACGTCCAGCCTTCGCCATACCGCACTCGGTAAAGAGTGATGTTAACGGTGTTTCAGTAATATTCGCTAACACTAGATCACTTGATGGCAGACCATCCAGTTTAATTTGCTCGAGCTCTTGTTCAGAAAGCATCGCCAGATCACCAGAGAATAAAGCTTCAGTAATGCGCCTAGCCGACTGCAGTGCATTCTCGCCATGAATTAAACGAGTAACCTCTTCAGCTAAGATACCTTGACCTGTTTTACGCCCCTGAATTTCAGCATCGTGATTTTCTATTTCTTCAATACGCTCAATCGATAGAAAAGTGAAATAGCGCATGAACTTATAGGCATCCTCATCCGCAGTATTCATCCAGAATTGATAAAAGGCGTAAGGGGAAGTCTTAGTCGGGTCCAACCAGATCGTACCGCTTTCAGTTTTTCCAAATTTAGTGCCATCAGACTTGGTCACTAACGGCAGCGTTAAACCAAACGTTTTCTTACCATACATACGCCGTGCTAAATCAACACCACCGACGATATTACCCCATTGATCAGAGCCACCAATTTGAATAGTACAATTTTCACGCTCCGCTAATTCAGCAAAGTCGTAAGACTGCAGCAGCATATAAGTGAACTCAGTAAAAGAGATACCCGCGCCTTCGCGATCGATACGCTGCTTAACCGACTCTTTCTGAATCATATTGTTGACTGAGAAATGCTTGCCTACATCTCGTAAAAAATCGAGAATACTCAGCTGACCCACCCAATCTAAATTATTAACTACTGCCGCACTTTTTTCGCCAGCATCAAAATCAATAAAACGACTGACCTGCGCTTTTAATTTATTAACCCAATCCCCGACTACTTCTGGAGTATTAAGCTTTCTCTCTTGAGCCTTAAAACTTGGATCACCAATAAGGCCTGTAGCGCCACCAACCAATGCCATCGGCTTATGGCCCGCTTCCTGAAAACGCTTTAACGCCAGTAAAGGAACAAGACTGCCAATGTGTAAGCTATCGGCAGTTGGGTCAAAACCACAATAAAGTGTGCGACAGCCATCTTGTAGATGCTCAATGAATTCTGCGTCTGCCGTTGTCTGGCTAATAAGGCCTCTGGCCTTTAAATCTTCGATCAATGCTGCCGTCATGACGTTCTCTTGTCAGTCTAAAGTAAGAAAATAAGCGGTCGTCACAATACCGAATCAGCTAATAAAAGCAATAGAGATACTGTGAATGGCACCTAATTAGAGAACTTTGTTGTACACTGTGCTCGATAAAAAAGATTCATTTTTAGGAACATTAATAACTATGGCAGTTCTTGGCCAGTGGCGGTATTTTCCAAAAGCCCACATCGCAGCAATAAGCTTGACAGTATTCATCGTTATTTTCGTAGCGGGTGAGCATTCAATTTCAAAGCAAAAGCGCGAAATACAAACCCTCGTGGTGAGTAGTGAAAAGACTGAAGTTATGCCTCAACTCGAAGAAGTCGAGCGTTGGCAACAAACTGAATTGAAACCCGGTGATAACTTATCAAGTATATTCACTCGTTTTTCGTTGAGTGCAGCGGATGCTCTAGCCATTGCTCACAATGCGCCTCGAGCCGCATTAAACCTACAACCTGGACAAATCCTTAAGTGGCAGCGTACCGATGATAACCACGTTACTCGTATGCGTATTGAAACATCTCCACTAATCGTTCATGACTTTAGCCGAACGATTGAAGGCCAATATGACTATATTCTGGATGAGAAAGTTGCGGATCGACGACCTATATTTGCTCAAGCGACGATTCAGTCGTCTTTATTCTTAGACGGCGCTCGACAAGATATCCCACAATCTACCCTGATCGAACTTGCGGGGTTGTTTGGCTGGGACATCGACTTCGCCTTGGATATTCGACCTGGTGACGAATTCAGTCTTATTTACGAAGAATTATTTTTAGATGGCAAGCGTATCGGTTTTGGCAATATATTAATTGCCAACTTCGTTAATCGTGGGCGTGATATAACCGCAATCCGCTATGAAGACGACAAAGGCAACGCTCAATACTATGATCCATCTGGTCACAGCATGCGCAAAGAGTTTTTACGCAACCCCATCGATTTTGCCCGTATTAGCTCGCGTTTTAATTTAAGTCGTAAACACCCTGTGCTGAACACAATCAGAGCCCACAGAGGAACGGATTACGCCGCCAGAACAGGTACACCGATTAAAACAACCGGTGATGGCAAGGTGATTTTTGCAGGCCGTAAAGGAGGTTTTGGCAATTGCGTTATCGTGCAGCACGGCAGTCGCTATCAAACCTTATACGCTCATTTAAGTAAGTTTAATCGCAAGGCACGTAAAGGTCGGCGGGTAAAACAAGGGCAGGTTATTGGCTACGTCGGCAGTACAGGCCTTGCTACAGGTCCTCATCTACACTTTGAATTTAGAGTTGATGGTGTCCACAGAGATTCGTTGCGCGTTAAGCTGCCTAAGTCCCGACCGATCAACAAAGATCAAAAAGAAGATTATAAGGCGACCGCAGAACGCATGATAGAATGGCTGAATAGCCAAAAAATCACCCAAGTAGCCACGGATGAGTCTTTAGACTTAGGCCTCAGCACACAATCATAAATAGCTTAGATCATTTATAAATAACTGATAACTAATAAGGAAGCGGCCGTGCTTTACATAGGTCTCATGTCAGGCACAAGCTTAGATGGTATCGATGCTGCTCTAGTAGAAATCGATTCGTTAGGCATGACTAATTTATTAGCAAGTCACTATCAGCCCTACGATAAGCTACTGCAAACACGTTTATTTCAACTCAGCCAAGCCGCTGATATTAAGCTTGAACATCTAGCAGCCCTTGACCAAACGCTGGGTCAACTCTATGCAGACTGCTGTTTAACGCTATTAGATACTAGCGATTATCAGGCCAGCGACATTCACGCGATTGGCTGCCACGGCCAAACGATCCGTCATAAGCCGCGGCCTAATGCTTTCAGTGTACAGATTGGTGATGCCAACGTAATTGCTGAACTCACGGGTATAACCACCGTCGCGGATTTTCGTCGACGAGATATCGCTGCTGGCGGAGAAGGGGCTCCTCTTGTTCCTGCTTTTCATCAACATACCTTTTTTGATTACCTCAACCCGCGTCAGATTCTGAACTTAGGAGGAATTGCCAACATTACCGTGCTCTCTCAAGATCAAGAGAATACCTTCGGTTTTGACCTTGGCCCTGCTAATGCGCTATCGAATGAGTGGGTTGAAAAACACTGGCAGTTAAATTTTGATGAAGGCGGTAAGCTTGCCCGTTCTGGCAAAATTCAGGCTAGTTTAATAGAACAATGGCTCGCGATAGCATATTTCCACAAAACACCCCCTAAAAGCACGGGACGGGAATTATTCAATCTGGCTCAATTTGAACAACGAACACCTGAAATGTGTCATCTGAAAAAAGAAGATGTACTGGCCAGCTTGATCGAATTAACGGCTATTTCGGTCAGCCGTGGATTAGAACAGTGGGGCTATACCGAGGGTGAGTTATTTCTTTGCGGAGGAGGTGCTCATAATACCTATCTGGTTGAGCGACTCCAGCATCACCTAAGTGATATCCATATAAGTCGTACTGATGAGCTGGGTATTCCTGTTGATATGGTGGAAGCTTGCGCTTTTGCTTGGCTAGCATACCGCACGATGAATGGCCTAACAGGCAACTTGCCAAATACCACCGGAGCAAAATACCCAAGAATTTTGGGCGCTATTTATCCATCTTAACAAGACTTAGAAGTAAGCGTAACCGGCTTTTTCTAAACGATCACGCTCGCCAGCACCAAATGGGACGGGTTCGATAAAAGGCGGTAGCTGACTTTCCATTATGCCATTTTCGCCCATCCAACCTTTACAGACCTTAACGTCAATAATCTTAAAAGCATCTAACCTAGCGGCTAAATCTACGAGAGACTTATTCATGCGATAATTACTGCGTACAAACGCTTTAATTTCTTCGCCATGCAAGACCACTGAAATAGGCTCTTCAGTATGGTACTCAGTATCATCGTTGGCTATTTTTTCTGCCTGCTCCAATAACTGCCTTAACTCAGCCAAAGTATGCAACGCAACATTAGCTTGCAGCTTTTGCAATTCGTCGGCCTTCTCATTCACGACCGGCGCTGGCGCTGATATCGTCGCAATCGTCTGCACCTGAAGCGCGGACTGAAAGGTCTCATCTTGGGCTGAGGCCATACTCACCGACAATAAGCTCAACACACATACGCCTATAAAAACCAGTTTATCCAACATATGATGCTCCTAAACCGGAAACGGGTATTGAGTTAGATAGCGAAAGAAGACCCGCAACCACAGGTTGAGCTGGCACCCGGGTTATTAACCATAAAGCGAGAGCCTTCGAGGCCTTCTTGGTAATCAACATTTGAGCCTACCAAATACTGATAACTCAATGAATCCACCAGTACGCGAGCACCGTCTTTCAAAATGACACAGTCATCTTCATTGTGTTCGTCATCAAAGGTAAAACCATACTGAAAACCAGAGCAACCCCCACCCGTCACAAAGACGCGCAAACATAACTCATCATCAGCTTCTTCCACCAATAAAGTCCTAATTTTCTCTTCGGCCGCGGGGGTTAACCCAATCGGCTCGGCTGATACTACTGTGTTCATTTTTCACCTCACAAATACTGACGTGGCCATTATCGAATTAACCAACCAATTTAGTCAACTTTATCGCCTGTTTTGTCAGCTTTTTTTTCTGGAACTGCCTGAGCTTCTACTATGGATACGGGCTTGTTGACTTTCTTTGATTGATCTTTACCTTGATGAATCAACTTACCATTCACTTCCGCGCCTAAAACCATCTCCATCATATGGTAATAAACGTCCCCCTGAATACGCGCTTTTTTTGCCAGCTCAATATACTCACCTGCATATATATCACCCAAAACCGTACCATTGACGACGACATTAGGAACACGGATCTGGCCTTCCACGCGGCCGTTATCCGCAATGCGTACGACTGCACCACTACCCGCTTCAGCAATAAGGTTTCCCTTAATCGTGCCTTCTACTTGCAGTCCTCCTTTAAATTTCACATCACCGTCTATCTCAGTTTTTGGTGAAATTAAAGTATCGTAATGACGAGCGGCTGTTTTATCTTTACTACTAAACATTATGCGTCCTTTTTATAACCATTCAATGGTTTCTTCTACACGTTGGGCTTTACTACCAGTTGATTGTAAAACAACCTGCACTTGTTCAATGTTAAAATTAGCGGGTACAGAAATTTCACCACCCAATTCTTGAAAGTAACGGAAACTAAATTTCAGTCCCAAGTCATCAACCTTGCTGTCTAAATCACGCAACGGAATAATTTTGCGTTTGCCATTTTCTAAACCGACAAAGTTGACTGCCGTCAAACCTTTAATATAACTGGTATTATCGGCCACCTGAGTCATCATAATGCGATAACGAAAAGTATTTGGCTGATCAAGTGGTTGAATATCTACTTTACTAATACGCAACCCCTTATCTTGTCCGCTGGGTGCCATAATTCCTTTATAGAATGAAACTTCTTCTTCTAGCGTAGCAATTTGAACTTTAAGTTCTTTAACCGTTTGTCGAATACCCTCGGCCGATTGACGATCAACCTCTCCGCCTTTTTCCAAAACAGCGACTCGCTGACGAAAGCCAAGGATTTTTTGATCAGCTGACATAATTTGTGCCTGCAACTGATCACGCTCCGCGCCTAGAGCATATACTTGCTCTAGGCTAGCGTACTGACCGCCAAAGAAACAACCCGCTGCCACCAGCGTGGTGAAAAGCAAAAAGTATACGCGACGCCAAAATTGATGCCATGGGTCATAACGAACCAGACTTAAACGTTCTTGCTTACTGCCTTTTACAACGGCCATTCAATAATCCTTTGCTGTTTCTTATTTTTAATCTGCCCGTTAAGGAAGTAAGCCTACAATCCGTAAACCCATCTGCTCCGGCAAATCAAATACGATATTCATATTCTGTACTGCTTGCCCTGATGCACCTTTTACAAGGTTATCAATCACCGAAAGGATAACGATTAAGCCAGTATCTTTATGCTGATGAATGGCGATTCGGCACATATTACTACCTTTTACCGAGCGCGTTTCAGGGTGACTGCCTGCAGGCATGATATCTACAAACGGCTCATCGGCATAATACTGTTCAAATAACGTCTGCAAACCATCAACACCTAACGCTTCAACTTTAGCGGTTTTGCTCGGTGCATAAATTGTCGAATGAATACCCCGAATCATCGGCGTTAAGTGAGGAACAAAGGTTAAGCTCACTGGGCGACCCGCCGCTCGGGTTAACCCTTGACGAATTTCAGGTAAATGACGGTGCCCAGATACCGCATAGGCCTTCATAGACTCACCAGCTTCGCAGAAGAGCGCGCCCATTTTTGCCTGACGGCCAGCACCACTGACACCTGATTTACAGTCAGCAATAATGCCAGTCGTTTCGATCAGCCCTTGCTCTAATAAAGGCAGCAAGGCCAACTGAACCGAGGTAGGATAACAACCTGGCACTGCAATTAAACGTGCTTTTTTTATCTGCTCACGATTAACTTCGGGTAATCCATAGACTGCTTCCGGCAATAATGACTTAGCGCCATGTGGCTGGTTATACCAGTGCTCCCACTCGTCTGCATCTTGTAAGCGAAAATCAGCGCTTAAGTCTATGACCTTAATACCTTGATCTAATACTTGCTGAGCTAATGCATGAGCAACGCCGTGCGGTGTAGCAAAAAAAACCACGTCACAAGAGGATAGGTTGTCTGCGCTCGGCTCAGAAAAACATAAATCAACGTGGCCGCGCAAATTAGGAAACATCTGTGCCACGGGAATACCTTTCTCACTACGAGAGGTAATTACCGTCAATTCAACTTCAGGATGCTGACTTAACAGCCTTAATAACTCAACGCCGGTATAGCCTGTGCCACCAACAATGCCTACTTTAATCACGTGTGTTCCTCTAATCTAAGATACAGGACATATAAAGATGCTTATAATAAGCTTTATAGAAAGAATTGTTAGATCAGTGGAAGAAAAAATTCGTATAATTTGCCGCGATCGACCAAATTTAACACCCTACAGCAATAATGAGGAGGCATGAAGGTACCCTATGAAGGTAAAAGAAAGCCAAATATCACTCGCCTTACTCGCAACCGTTGTCGGCCTGATAAGTGCAGGTATGATTACTTTATTTCGCTTAGCCTACGAAGTTCCTTTAGAACACTGGCTACCTAATGGCAGTCATGAAGGATTTGAATCATTATCCACTCACGCTCGAATCATTCTGTTATTAAGCTCTACGGCTCTATTAATATTAATTTTTAGCCGCCTAAAACCTCAACAACGCAAAATTGGTGTGGGCCATGTATTACAGCGTATTGAGCAGCATCAGGGTTATTTACCTAAAACCAATCTAATCGCACAATTCTTTGGTGCTATTATCGCGCTCATTGGCGGACACAGTGTGGGTCGTGAAGGACCTGCAGTTCATATCGGTGCAGGTACTGCCAGTCAATTTGGCCAACTATTAAAAATCCCTCATCATAGATTAAGAATTCTTGCCGCGTGCGGTGTCGCCAGTGCTATCTCGGCATCGTTTAACACCCCTATGGCTGGGGTTATTTTCGCTATGGAAGTTGTGCTACTTGAGTACAGCATCAAGGGTTTTATTCCCATTATTCTCGCCTCGGTCGCCGGCGCAATTGTTAGCCGAGCGGTGTTTGGCAACGAAACTGCTTTTATCGTTCCTTCTCTTGAAATGGGTTCACTATTAGAAGTCCCTTATATTTTATTGCTAGCATTGATTTGCGGCGTTCTCGGCAGTCTATTTATCGCGTCGGTAAAATATATGCAGCGCTGGAATACTCGTCCTCTTTGGCAAACATGGGGACTTTTAGGAGTTTGCACATCGATCACCAGTATTTATTTACCCGAAATTATGGGCATTGGTTACGACAGTGTGAATGCTTGGCTGCAAGGGGAGGTGGTATTTGGTTTAGCCTTAACCTTATTATTCGCCAAACTGTTTCTTTCTGGCTGGGCGGCGGCAATGGGCTTCCCTGGCGGCTTAATTGGCCCGAGTTTATTTATGGGTGCGGCTATCGGGGTTATTATGGGACAGCTGTCCTCCTATTTTATTCCCAACTATCCTATTAATATCGGTTTTTATGCCATGCTCGGTATGGGCGCTATGATGGCGTCGGTATTACGTGCGCCGCTAGCGGCACTGATGGCACTGTTAGAACTCACCGCCAACCCCAATATTATCTTACCCGGCATGCTGGCTATTGTGATTGCCAGTTTAACGGTGAGTGAGATTTTTCACCTGCCTTCTATTTTCCGAATTCAAACTAACCTCGCAGTTAATCATAATCCTGTTTGCCAATTATTACGTAATACTTGGGTAGGTCAGGTCATGACCCAAAACGTTAATACCACTTCACGCTTAATTAACCTCGAAAGTGCCCAACTCATGCTTCGCCAAAAGCCTGCTTGGATCTACATTGAAAGCGAACAGCAACTTTTATCGTCAACTGACTTAGCGCGGTTTATTGAAAATCATATTGAAACGATCAACGATGAAAAAGCTCATTCTACCGACTCGAATCATTTTGAAATTGACTGTTTATTACTTCCTGGAAATCGAGAAATGGTAAAATCGATTTCTTTAATGGCCAATTTGCAAAATGCTTTAGACCTAATGCAGCAGCATCACATAGAATGGTTAGTGGTTCATCGCGATGAACAATTCAATAACGTTGTTGGTATTATTAGTCGTGAAATGATTGAACAGTATTATCGCTATCAACCACAAGGGTTCGATACTGTAAAATAGAAGCGTTGAAATACATATTTAAAATAGTGCAAGAGAGAAAATTATGCTTTGGCTAAAAGCCTTTCACATCATTGCCGTGGTTACTTGGTTTGCCGCCTTGTTTTATTTGCCACGGTTATTTGTTTATCACGCAATGGCGGAAGATCAGGTCAGCAAAGATCGCTTTAAAATAATGGAACGTAAATTGTATCGGGGGATAATGACGCCTTCTATGGTTATCGTAGTCGCACTTGGAGTTTGGATGTTTTCACTAAACTCCGCATATTATTTTAGCCAGCACTGGATGTTAGCAAAATTAGCTCTAGTAGCTTTGTTAGTGGGTTATCACTTTATGTGCGGCTCATTACTGAAAAAGTTTACGCAGGACATTAATGATAAAGGTCACGTATTTTATCGTTGGTTTAACGAAGTACCGGTTTTATTTTTAATAGCCATTATTATACTGGTCGTTGTTAGACCTTTTTAAGCAATTCAAATTTTAACGAACACGAGTTTTCTTTATGACTTATGCAATCGACAAATCACAAGACCTTTTTGATCGCGCTCAAAAATTTATTCCAGGTGGCGTTAATTCACCCGTACGTGCCTTTAAAGGAGTCGGTGGTACCCCTATATTTTTTGAACGCGGTGAAGGTTCTTGTTTGTTTGATGCCGACGGTAACCGCTACATTGATTACATCGGTTCTTGGGGCCCGATGATTATGGGTCACGCTCGTGGTGATGTCATTGAAGCGGTTAAAGCACGCTTAGATCAAGGCTTAAGCTTTGGTGCGCCGACTGAAATTGAGATCGATATGGCACAAACTGTATGTGGCATTATGCCGGGTATGGATATGGTGCGTATGGTGAACTCAGGCACTGAAGCGACCATGAGTGCGATTCGTTTAGCCCGCGGTTTTACCGGTCGCGATAAGTTAGTCAAATTTGAAGGGTGTTACCATGGACACTCTGATGCGCTATTAGTAAAGGCAGGTTCTGGTGCTTTGACCTTGGGAGTCCCATCTTCTCCGGGTGTTCCCGCTGGCGCAGTCAACGATACCATCACCCTAGACTATAACGATATTGAAAATGTAAAAACCTGCTTCGCTAAGCAAGGTGAGCAGATTGCCTGCATCATAGTTGAAGCCGTTGCTGGCAACATGAACTGCATACCTCCTAGTAAAGAATTCTTACAAGGTCTACGGGAAGTCTGTAATCAATATGGCACGATATTAATATTTGACGAAGTAATGACGGGTTTCCGCATATCGTTAACCGGCGCTCAAGGTTATTATAATGTGCAGCCCGATCTAACGACGTTAGGCAAGGTCATCGGTGGCGGCCTACCCGTGGGTGCTTTTGGTGGTAAACGTGAAATTATGGAGTATCTAGCACCCAACGGCCCAGTTTACCAAGCCGGCACACTTTCTGGGAACCCACTGGCGATGGCCGCTGGTTTGGCTATGATGAAATCCGTTCAGCAAGAAGGATTGTATGAACAACTGACGGCTCGTGTTGAACAACTATGCAGCGGTCTTCAAGCAGCAGCGGATAAACACGGTATTGCGTTCACCACTAATAGCGCAGGCTCTATGTTCGGTTTTTTCTTCACCTCCGCAAAAAAAGTCAGCACTTTCGCGCAAGTGTGTGAATGTGATCAGGAAGTGTTTAAAGCGTTCTTTCACGGCATGTTAGAGCACGGGGTTTATTTAGCACCGTCTGCGTTTGAGGCAGGCTTTATGTCAGCGGCTCATAGCGTCGATGATATAAATGAAACCATTGCTGCAGCCGATGCCGTATTCACTCAAATGGCCGCTAAATAAAATGTTATACATACTAACAATTGTTGGGCAGCTACTTATGCTGCTTGCCTCTCTCTGGATGCTGAAGGCATGGCCACCCAAAGATGGAGCCCTCGGTTGGTTTTCTGCGGCATTTTGCAGTGGTTTATTGATTTTCTCTTTCGCGGCGTCCAGCCTGCTGACTCATATCATAGAACTCACACCTATCGTCTGGTTTAAACAGCTGGCATTCTATGCGGCGTTCCCATTACTAAGTTTTGTTTTACTGGCTTTAGTCTTCAAGATCGATTGGCCAAAGGAGGCTTGGGGAAGAATATTACTGGGGGTTTGTGGTATTTATTGGGTTTGCCAACAGACACAAGCTTTAGGCTATCTGCTCGCCGCCAGTGCTTTAATAAGTAGTTTCGCTATCGCTAAATTATTATTGGGCAAGGCCGCAGGGGTTTGTGCAACTCAAGCTCACTGGGCGCTCTCTATTTCTGCGCTGGCCACTTTAATCATGATTGCACATAGCTTAGAGGACAATGCTTTTGCCTATGACCTAGCCGAAAAATGGCCATTAGAGCTCGCATTAGGGTTGTTGCTGGTGGCGATAAATCGCGCTTTTTATCTAAAACTTCATGCTAAAGCCCCTGCCTAGCATCTACCTTATTTTGCAGAGTTTTAATACGACGCTGCAAAATAGCATAACTGGCATTTGAACTGCGTAAAAACAACCGCGCACGCTGCAATAGTTGCTGCGTTTGCTGTAATTCTCCGAGCTGATAATTCAACCAAGCCTGACGATAAAAAATAGCCGAATTACGGGGCTGTATTTGACGAGCGCGGTCAATATACGATAAGGCTTGTTGATTCTGACCTTGCTGGCGAGCATCTTCTGCCTGAGTTAATAATACCTGCACCGCCGGATGATGCTGTCCTTCATCCAAGCGCAAGATGTCATCTTGCTTAACAAAGCCTCTACTTGCATCAGCTTCATAGCTTTGCTGATTTCGTGGGTTATGTTTCACGCTATTAGGCACACTGCTACAGGCACTTAAAAAGCTAATAAAAAGAATTAAAACAACCAATCGAACCACGAGCTACCTCCTTGATTTTCTTTTTCTTCAGAATCTAATGGTGGACCCGAAAAGCCCTCATTTTTCCCACAGGATATCTTACGCCCCAATAAAGACCCAGATTTAAAGGGCATTTCCCTAATCCCGCCACAATTTTTCTCCACTGGCTGACCATAGGCATTTACCCAAGCCCAATCCAAATCGACTAACGGTGTTAATGGTTCTACCCCCGCTTGCTCAAAGATACTTTGCCAAATGGGTAAGGCTCCACTCGCGCCGGTAAAAGGCATGGGCTTATTATCATCACGGCCGACCCAGACGACACCAAGATGACGATCATCGAAGCCTGCAAACCAGGCGTCTCTCTGATCATCACTGGTGCCTGTTTTTGCCGCTATCTTAGTGGTATTAAACGTTTTAGCTAAACGTTTCCCGGTGCCTTGCACTACAACTTGTTGCAGCCCATAGCGTAAAATCTCGATTAGCTCAGGAGAAAAAGCTTGTCGACCTTGCACCGCATAAGACGTTAACACTTTATTCTCTCGGGTGGTTAAGGCCTGAATCACTCGAGGCTTCATCGCAAAGCCACCCGACGCATAGGTCTGAAACATTTGCGTGACCTCCAGTGGTGACATTGATAACGAACCCAATAATATTGACGGATATGGTGGGATAAGCTTCTCTACCCCCAAGCGCCCAAAGGTTTCCACTACCTGACTAATGCCAATCTTCATCCCCAAACGCGCAGTTGCTTGGTTCAATGATTTTGCCATCGCATCAACCATAAAAACTTTACCATGGTCTTTTTTATCGTAATTTTGTGGCTGCCATAAACTGCCGTCCTGCCCTGCGACGCTGACCGCTTTATCATCAATAATGCTCGACCAGTTATATCGACCTGAGGCCAGTGCCGTTAAATAAACCGCGGGTTTTGCCAACGAACCAATCGACCGTTGTGCATCTAAAGCGCGATTAAAACCAAAATATTGAACTCGACGAGAACCTACAATAGCGCGCACTTCTGCTCCATCAACACTGGTCACCACCGCAGCCGCTTCTAAAGTAGGCTTAGTGAACCCTGCGCGTTTTTCTAATCTTGCAACATGCTGCTGTACCGATTTTTCCGTAGCATGCTGCAACCATGGGTCTAACGTGGTAAAAATCCTTAAACCGGTATTTTGCAAGTCTTGTAAGCGATAATCCGCTTGCAGTTGGCGCTTAACCAACTGAATAAACGCGGGGTATTCGCGCTGCCCTGCTCGCCCAGATTTAGCCACTAAAACCGGTTTACCTTGTGCATTAATGCGCTCAGCTGCAGAAATAATATTAAGTTCTGCCATGGCGTTAAGCACCAGATCACGCCTGGTTCGAGCACGCTCAGCCTTACGAAATGGATTGTAATAAGAAGGGCCCTTTATCATGCCGACTAATAGAGCAATTTCAGACAAATCGAGTTGTTGAACATTTTTAGCAAAATAGAAGCGACTGGCTAAGGCGATGCCGTGAATCGAACGACGACCAGCTTGCCCTAGATACACCTCATTGAGATAAGCCTGTAAAATTTCTTCTTTGCTGTAATGCAACTCTAATAATAAAGCCATGAAAGCTTCTTTTACTTTGCGCTGTAATGATCGCTCATTGGTAAGGAAAAAGTTTTTTACCAACTGCTGCGTCAGAGTTGAGCCACCTTGAACGGTTCTTCCCGCAGCAATATTGGCTTTCATCGCGCGGACAATGCCACGGATTGAAATACCATAATGATCAAAATAAGCACGATCTTCTACGGCGATTAAGGCGGCGACGAGTGCTGGCGGCACATCATCTAAAGTAATCAATTCACGATCTTCATTATGGGCGGGAAAGATACCACCAATATACTGCGGCTCGATGCGCACTAAACCTTCAGCATTACCTCCAATGGACAGTTGATCAATACGCCCTGCCAAAAAAGACAAACGAATTTTCACCGCATCTTCATGGCGATCGGCAAAGGAAAAACCACGCCGGTAAATGATCCAATCACCGCCATCACGACCATAAGTACCAGGCATCACAACATGGCTGACGGCTTTGTAATCATTCCATTGCAATTCAGCTGTTAACTGCTGAGTGGATAATAAAAGTCCCGGATACAGTGATAACGGTCGTGCATAGACCTTTGCCGGTAGGGTCCATTTATTACCATCAAACTGTGAGCGTACCTGAGCATCTAGATACACTAACCAAACCCCAAGCCCAAGTATCACAAGAATGGATAAGCGCCATAGCCAGGACCAAGTTCGCTGTTTCAAATTACGCTTATTTTTCGGCGGCTGAGCGGGTTTGGGCGGCTTCTTTTGCGTGGCAGTCGCTTTTTTTGTAAGCGTTTTGTTAGTACTAGATTTATTTGCCCTAGTTGGCTTTTTAGCAGTCGTCATAGGACGCGTATGCTAACACAGACTGGCTTAGTCATATGCGCGAGTTCTGTTAAACTGCCCGCAAGCAATATTCATTATCCCAACTTATAGAGACATGACACATGGCTAAGTATCACATTTATGGCATCGGCAACGCACTGGTTGATAAAGAGTTTGAAGTTGAAGACAGTTTCTTTTCTGATCTAAATATTGAAAAAGGCATGATGACCTTAATCGAAGAAGATCAACTGGCTGAACGCCTGGCCCTATTAAAAGATCGCTTTGGCCTTAAAAAGCGTGCCTGCGGTGGCAGCGCAGCGAATACCATTATTGGTGCTAGCTACTTTGGCGCGAAGACCTTTTATAGCTGTAATGTAGCTAATGATGAAGCCGGTGACTTCTATATGAATGATATGGAAACCGCAGGCGTTGATACCAATTTAGGCGAAGACCGTGATGAAGGCGTAACCGGAAAATGCTTAGTCATGGTTACCCCTGATGCTGAACGCACGATGAATACCTACCTAGGCATTACCGCTAATTTAGAAAAAAAACATATTGATGAAGCTGCCTTAGCGGATTCTGAATACGTCTATATCGAAGGGTATTTAGTGACGTCTGATCTTTCCCGCACCGCGGCAATTGAAGTGCGTCAGCTGGCGGAAAAAAATAATGTCAAGACAGCCATGACTTTTTCCGACCCTGCCATGGTTCAGTTCTTTAAAGACGGCCTAAAAGAAATGATCGGTGATGGTGTTGATTTATTATTCTGTAACGAAGAAGAAGCGATGCTATTTGCCGACTCCAATACGCTAGAAGACGCTATTAGCTTTATGAAAACTCAAGCAAAAGCCTTTGCTATCACCTTAGGTAATAAGGGCGCTATTGCTTTTGATGGCAACACGACTCACGTGATTGCAGCGCACGAAGTGACCGCGATAGATTCGAATGGGGCAGGTGATTTGTTTGCCGGTGCCTTTATGTATGCCATTACTCATGGTCATGATTTCGCGGCTGCTGGGCGTTTAGCCAGTGCCGCCTCTGCTCAAGTCGTTAGCCAATTTGGTCCGCGCTTAGAGGCAGAGCAACATGAACCATTAAAAGCGCTGCTATAAATTCAAAAAGTAATCGTCGGAAATAGGGTGCAATATTAACTCCCTATAAACGAACGACCTTTTACATTGAAATTACGGATAGAGTGGTAAGTAATTAAACCCTGCTTATTCACTCGACACTGGGCATGCCCTTCTTGGTCACTATCTTGTACCGTTAGAAAGATATCAAAATACTCTTTGGTCTCACGACTGGACCTTGAATCGATATAAACATAAGCTTCATCGTGTAATGTGTATTCAATAAAAGCACGACAATGCTCCATCGCATCCCCTATACCACCTGCCTTGCCTTGCAAGTCATAGCGTTCTTTATACAAGTTGCAGCCGACTAGAACGAAGCAAATAATAAAAATGAAAAGTGAGCTTCTAGATCGCATATACCGATATCCTTATAACTGATACAAATAATTATGGCGCTCAGGGAATTCAATTCTGCATGGTTCTGATAGTAATCGAGTAGCTAAGCTGGCATAACCCAGAGGTTAGCAGTAATCACTCGCTGAAACTTGACACCTTTCACATTACCTACTGTTCTTTACATTATCTGCTGTTCTTTACATTAATAAGTCTTGGCGAATCGGGTGAAACTCATCCGCGGCTTCGATCAAAGAACCTGCGGTTAGTTTAGGCACGCCGAAAGCTTCGGTCGTGATGCCGTACGTTTGCTTAATTTTCTTCAATAAAAGATCAAAGTCACCATCTCCTGACAATAGGATAATAGTATCTACCTCACCTGAGGCGGCGGCTTCCATCACATCAATCGCAATTCCCACATCCCAGTCACCTTTAGCACTGCCATCACTGCGCTGAATGTAGGGTTTTAGCTTGACCTCAAAACCAATGTGCTTGAGCGCATCTTGAAATTTTATTTGCTGGTCGTCGCCCTTATTTATCGCATATGCTGTGGCAGCAACTATTTCACCTTGCTGAGTAATTTTTTGCCACAGCTTACGGTAGTTAAATGAACGTCCATAAACATCACGAGTGGTGTAATAAATATTTTGTACGTCAGCAAAAATGGCGATTTTTTTCATAATAAAACAGGCAAATATATAAGGATAGATGACTGAAGAGTATCTTATTTATTTATCCTTATGGGATATATCTTATGTCGATGTCTGAATCGCCCCTAGTATTCTAGACTCTGTCCATAGTTCTAACGTCATTCCTAAAGAAGTATCAGCTCCGTTGTTAAAGACACAAGAAGCTTTGACGCTTAAATCACCTTGGAATAACAATGTAACTTCATCACCTGCGGTCATGCGTTCAAAAACCTTAGTCGTTGTAACTTGCTTCAGCTCTTCAATATCAGCAACAGCTGTATTTGCAGCGGCTGATTAGAGCAACTAAGTTTTCATTGATCTGCTCAGCAGTTAAAGAAGAAGACAAAGCGAGGGGCAATTGAATACCAGTGTTTGAGAAAGCAGCAGCCATGCAACAAATGATAAATAAGGCAGTACGGGAGAGTTTTATAAAAAATCCTTGTAATTATTACGAATAGATAAGTTTAGTGACAATCATTTAAGCAATGCCTTCGCAAAGTTACAATTTAATTACATTACAGTAACAGCATTATTAACCTGTCTTCCTATGCACCTTAATAATTTTTTCAAAACAAACTCATCTGCTGGCCGCATACTTTAGCAAAACTGGTATCGTATAAAGCCAGTAAACCATCACATACTGGCGCTAACTGTTTTTCAAGGTAGTGCTGATAATCTATTTTCAAAGTCCCTTCGGCGCTGTTATACACTTCTATCGGTTGCGGCCCGCTGGTGGTTATTAAGTATTGAACCCAGCCTCCGTGGTCTTGATACAGGGGCGATAAACCTTGGCGCTGTCGCCATAACTCTAATACCGCTGCAGCTTTCGCGTGCGGAGGAACATTGCGCTGATACTCACCCAGTGGCTGGCGTAAACGTTTACGATAAATGAGCTGTTGATTTTTATGCCCTGCCATCAAATCAGCAACTTCTGTTTTCATCCACTGTTTAAAAGATTGCTCAGAAAAAATACGCTGAAAAAGTTGCCGCTGAAATTCACGGGCCAAGGGCGTCCAATCACTGCGTACCGCTTCTAGACCTTTAAAAATAGTTTCAGTATTAATCTCTCCACTAGGCAGTACCTTTTGTACTGTGCCGGCATAACGTTTTTTACTGCCCGTTTCTGCACCACGAATAGAGGGCATAAAGAAACGCTGATAGTGGGTTTCGTATTCGATTTCTAGCAGGCTTTCGAGCTGATGTTCGCGCTGAATGGTTTCTTGCCACCAGCCATTTAAATCAGTACTCAATTGCTTACCGATGACATCAGCTTGGGACTGTGTTTTCTTTTCTTTCAACCAGACGAATACCGAATCAGTGTCACCATAGATAACGTCATACCCTTGAGTTTCGATCCATTGCGCAGAGCGTTGAATAATTTCGTGACTGCGCTGAGTAATCGAACTCGACAAACGCACATCAAAAAAACGACAGCCGTCACTGCCCAAAACGCCATAGAACGAACTCATGATGATTTTTATCGCCTGAGCAAGGGGATGGTTATTGTCTTTTTTTGCTTGATCTCTTTGTTGACCCAGCGTGGTAATCAAATCAGGTAAGCAATGTTTGTCACGATCAAAACAGCCACCATTGAAACCTGCAATGGCATCATCTGGTTGCTTCAAACCTTCTATTAACCCCATAGGATCAATCTTGAAGGTACGCATAATCGACGGGTACAAACTTTTAAAATCCAACACTAAAATACTGTCGTACAAGCCCGGGCGAGAATCCATAACAAACCCCCCAGGACTTTTAATATCACTAAAGCCTTCATTATAATTGGGGGCTACATAGCCATTACGATGCAATAAGGGGAGGTATAGATTTTCAAAACCGGCCACTGAGCCACCCATCCGATCCAATAATAGTCCGGTGAGACTACAACGCTGAATCGCAAAATCCATCAGTTTAGTATGTTGAAAAATATCTGCCACTAAAATGCAATCTTCTAAATTATACGCGGCTAATGCGGGTTTATCCTGATCAAATAAATATTCAATTTCGTGGTCATAGCCAGCGTATACATTGATCTCACCGGTGATCAATTTATGGCGCTCTAATAGTTCTGCGGCCACGGCGTCGAGAGCAAAACTGTCAAAGTGATACTGAGCTTGGCGCAGCATTTCAATGCCGTCGATAATGCAACGTCCCGGCACATGAACATAGCTTCGACTCACGCGGCTTTGATCATGGCGCCAACTCACAGCTTGTTGGTTACGCCCTAAGATGAAAGGGACATTCAACTCTTCACACTTGCGTTGCATGAATTCCATATCAAACTGAATGAAATTCCAGCCAATAATCACGTCTGGGTCTAAGCGTTGCATTTCAGCAAAAAATATTTCTAACAGCGCTGTTTCATCTAACAGGTATTCACAATACTTTGCGGCTGGGCTATCAGCCGCGCCAATCATCCAAATATGATTAACCGTCTCTCTACGGCCATTCACCATCACATCGCCATGACAAGCAATCGAATAGAGTTGATCCCTTTTCCCCTCTTTTGGAAACGTCGTTTCAATATCCACCGAAAGCACCGTTAATGCAGCAGTGTTAACCGCTGCTGTACTCGGTTTCATCCGCCCTTGTTGGCAGAGTAAATAGCCTTTTTTATCCTGCCAGTGACCTTCAATTTCTACACCGCCACGAATAAAACGCTCCATTAAGTAACGGTCAGTCGGGCGCAAATCATATTCCCAAACGGTGATATCCCAATCACTCAATAAATAGTTAAAGCGATAAATGTCTTCTTGGCGTAAATAGCAAGCAATTAAAGGCTGTTGATTAAAGGCTTGCAGTTGAACTGAACGGGTAGTCAGCTCAATACCCTCAGCATGAGCTAAACGCTCAGCCTTATCTTGCTCAGTCACAGGAATAAAACAGACCGAGGGTTGTTCAATGCATACGCACAAGGGCCCAACTGCACTCGCAAACCAAAATTCCAGTTCAGTACTGCGTTCTCCTTCAGACCAACGGCTGGTTAATAAAAAACCTTGTTGTGTACGCATGTTCATTAATTACATTCTGTTTTAAGGTCTATACTAAAATTTTAATACACCGCAATATAACAAGCTTAAAGGATATAGTAATGACTGGTCCAATAATCAGTGATGATCCACTTTATCAACTGTTAAGAAATGATGATATTACTGGCTTTAATCAAGCAAGATCTGAGGGGAAATCCTGCAATCTATCGGGCTGTGATTTAAGAGGTTTAGATCTACGTCGCCTAATTATTAGTGGCATGACGTTAGAAAATGCGTATTTTCGTGGGGCGGACTTACGCGGTATCGATTTCCGTGGCTGTAACCTAGATGGGGCTTCCTTAGCGGGGGCTAGAATTAGTGGTTGTTATTTTCCTGCTGAACTATCCTCAGAAGAGATTCAACTTTCTGTCAATATGGGAACAAGATTACGTCACACTTATGATAAAAGTTAGACTCACGATGCAAGAATAAGGTTACTATAAATTTCTTTTATTACTATTTAGATAATATAAATATTGGAGTTCTTTATGTATCTACCAGGCAAATCCCAGGCAGACATGGAAGCAATATGTACGCGCATGCAGCAGCTGACGAAAAGTCTATTAGCAAGCTTCCCTTTAGACCAACGGCCACTCACTCTTGAAAATATTGACGATCTGTACCAGCACTTTGATGCTAACCAACTGTTTTTAATCACCGACGGCATGATGCATGTCACTCACCACGGGCAAACCATCGTTAGCTTTGATGAAGGTGACCTTGTCGGCTTCGCGCGTGCTTTCAATTTACCTAGCCCGACAATACGAGCTGATGAGTTCGTTGAAGTACACTTAATTGATCGTGATACGCTCTTGCAACATATCTACAGTGATCAGCACCGTCAGCTCTGCTGGAGCAACTTATTGATCTGCCAGAACAGCCTATTCATTAATCAACTAGCAAATATAAGCAAAGGACAAAAGCAAATCATCACCGGCTATAAAAACTATCACGCAGGAGATATTATCATCAAAGAAGGTGATGAAGCCGAACATGTTTATACCCTCATCACTGGCGCAGCTGACGTCTTTGCCAATGGCTTACAAGTAGGCGAAATAAAGGAAGATGAAGTATTCGGAGCAATGGCCGTTTTTACTCACGGTAAACGTTCGGCAACGGTTATAGCCCGCTGCGCCTGTACCATTATGGCCGTGCCACAAAACGAGTTCGTTAACCTGATTGAGGCGCAACCGAAGGCCGCAGTTAACCTGATAGAGAATTTAGGCCGACAGATCACCGCGATGAATCAGCAACTGATTGAGCAGTCTATTTAGCGGCAATAGCCTCTGCCATCGCGCGATCGGCAATTTTTTCCAGCCAAACCAAATCAATATTTTTATGCGCTTCACAGATAAACCAAGGTTCGCGAGAGTCGGGTTCTAGCATGACGCCGTATTTAATAAGATTCATTGCAAACTCAGTATACAACTCGCTATTCGTCTGCTTCCAGTCACGATAGTTGCTGGGTACAAGAGCACCAAAATGAATGCCAAACATAGAATCAGGGCCCGCAAAGCGATGTTCTATGCCCTGCTTTGTGAATACACGACTTAGTACCTGTTGAATATCAGCACCGGCTTTATTGATGCTTTCATAAGCATCAGTTTCGTTCAGTATCGTCAGTGTTGCTTTAGCCGCGCTGAGTGCAATTATATTGGCCGTATAGGTTCCACCATGCGTGACGCCTTTACCACTGCCACTAATGATATCCATTACATCACCACGACCACCAAAAGCGGCAACTGGATAACCATTACCCATCGCTTTTGCGTAAGTGGTTAAGTCAGCCTTAATGTCATATAACTCTTGCGCCCCACCTTTCGCCACCCGAAAGCCAGTTTTCACTTCATCCATAATCAACAAGGTGCCATTAGCGCTGCACAGATCACGTAATTTCTGCATATATTCTTGCGTTGAGGCGATACTGCCGCAGTTACCCATAATAGGCTCTATGACGATGGCTGCGAGATCGTCGCCAACACGGGCGAATACTTCATCGATGGCGGCAAAGCTATTTAACGGCACCGTTTCTAAATGCTCACGGCTGGCTTCTGGAATGCCAATACCAAAAGAAGCAATTTCAGGGTCTTTACCCGACTCGTTATCCCAACTGTCGACATCGGACTTCCACATCATCTCGTCGTAAAGGCCATGGAAACCTCCTTCGACTACTACGATTTTATTACGACCAGTAAAACCACGGGCAGTCCGAACAGCCCCAATCACCGCTTCTGTGCCTGAGTTAGCAAAACGCATCTTCTCAATACTGGGACACATCTGCTTAACCAGCTCAATCACCTCAGAATCTAGATCCGTCGAAAAACCTGAAATCGTGCCACGCTCCGTAATCGCTTTAATCACTTCTTGATCAACCCGAGTATCACGATAGCCCAAAATAATCGGCCCATAAGCCAAACGAAAGTCGACAAACACCTGATCATCGACATCGGTAATCGTACAGCCTTCAGTGGTTTTAACGAAAACTGTATTATCTTCTCCCCAATAGCGATAGCTATCAGCAACACCCATGGGCATATTGGTATGAGACTGCTGCAATAGGCGGTTAGTATTCGGCTTGGCTGGATTCGTCATGTTTCAAGTCTGCGTTAATGATTGATGGTCATTTGTAATTAATGGCGCGCATAATACAGGGCTATAAAAGGCTTTGCATCAGAGAAGTTACATTCCTTAATAAAACGAACAACGTATGACAATAAAGCACCCTGTCTTACCTGCGGAATTGTCATATCTTAACCTTGGATAACTTGACTTGAGACTATCAAGGATTAACCGCTAACGTGCTACACTCTTTCTTACTATAACCCTTTTAGTAGAGTCTTTTGTTAATGGATTTTCTCTGGATCCTTATTGCGTTCATCTGCGGTTTCGCCGCGAAGCAAATCAACCTCCCCCCTTTAATTGGTTATTTAGCCGCAGGCTTTGGTCTTCACGCTTATGGCGTACAGCCCCATGAGAATTTAGCAACCCTTGCCAACATTGGCATTACCTTGATGCTGTTCACTATTGGTTTAAAGGTCAACGTTCATACGTTATTAAAAACCTCTGTATGGGCAGGCACTAGCTTGCACATGATCATTTGGGTCATCGTCGCTACGTTAATATTGAAAGGCATTGCGCTACTAGGCATCCATTATTTTGTTGACCTAGACTGGTACGCTCTGATGCTTATCAGTTTTGCTCTGAGCTTTAGCAGTACGGTGTGTATCGTTAAACTGCTGGAAGAAAAAAATGAAATGAAAGCCCGCCACGGTAAACTCGCTGTGGGCATTTTGGTTATGCAAGATATTGTTGCAGTAATGTTCTTAGTCATTGCGACGGGCAAGGTACCGTCTTTGTACGCACTCGGCTTACTCTTACTGTGGCCAGCCCGGCCATTATTAAACCGTATTTTGAATCACGCGGGGCACGGTGAGCTGCTGCCGTTAGTCGGTTTCTTTCTCGCCATGGGTGGATATGAACTATTCGAACTGCTCAATATGAAGGGAGACTTAGGCGCTCTCGTGGTGGGTTTATTATTAAGCCCGCATTTCAAATCAACAGAGTTGGCAAAGTCACTGTTAAGCTTTAAGGACCTATTCCTTATCGGTTTTTTCTTATCGATTGGTTTTACCGCGTTACCCACCGTTGACATGATTCCCGCATTGGCCGTGGTCAGCTTTATTCTCATTGTAAAAGGTGTATTACTGTTCCACATACTGGCCGCAATCGGAGTGGCTGGGCGTAACATGTTTTTAGGCAGCATGGTATTAACCAACTACAGCGAATTTGGTTTAATCGTCGCCGCACTGTGTGTGCAAAATGGCTGGTTAGGTAAAGATTGGTTAGTCATCATCGCGTTAGCCGTCAGTATGTCTTTCGTTTTCACCAGTATTTTTTATGACTATGCCCATACGGCCTATGCCTATGCTAGAAACTGGGTAAAGTATTTTGAACGTCAGCAACCGATACCCATATACCAACACCAAATGAAGAGCGCCGAGGTTTTAATCGTTGGCATGGGCCGAGTTGGTCGCAGTTCTTACGACGTACTCCATGCTCGAATGGACGATAAGGTTTGGGGGGTCGAGTCGGATATCGATAAAGTTCGCAGTCACCGAGATGAAGGTCGCCATATTATTTTGGGCGATGCAGAAGATGCCGACTTTTGGGAAACAAGTGAGCTTTGGCACATCAAACTGATTATGCTCGCAATGCCATCGGTTACCGACATCAGCGATATTACTAAGCAATTAAAACTTTGCGGTTATAAAGGTCATATTGCCGCGATTGCGCGCTACGAAGACGAACGTGACATGCTCCTAGGAATCGGTGTGGATAAAGTATTTAACTATTTCGTAGAAGCGGGTACCGGTTTCGCCGAAGAAAGCCTGCAGTTATTAGAGCAAGATAGCCAAGTCAAAACCGCATGAATGGAAAGAACTGCATCATGACAAAAAATACTGTTTGGGTAGACGCCGATGCCTGCCCCAATCCAATCAAAGAAACGTTATTTAAAGCGGCTAATCGCAAAGAGATTCCGTTAATTTTGGTCGCCAATCATTATATTAAAGTCCCACCGTCAAAATGGATTAGCAGTATCCAGGTTGAGTCAGGGTTTGATGTTGCCGATGATTATATCGTCGCCAAGATCAATAAAGATGATCTTGCCATTACCTCCGACATTCCTTTAGCCGCTGAAATTATCGAAAAAGGTGCCCATGTTATTACTGCTCGCGGTGATATCTTTGACAAAACTAATATCAAACAAAAACTCAATATGCGCGATTTTATGGATACCATGCGCAGCTCGGGTGAGCATAGTGCTGGTCAAGCGGCGATGAATGCAAAAGACAAGCAAATTTTTGCCAATGCACTCGATCGTTATTTGGCAAAGTATTGCAAATAATAATGTTGCGCCACGAAGATAGCGTTCCACCTATGAAATAGTTAAATCCACTGCGCTCTCTGTTCAACGATACATATTCTAAGCTAGTCTATTTAAATCTAATCTTTTTAACTGCTATCTATTCAGACCACCCACATTAGGATAAAACGTCATGAGCAATTCATCAGAGTACGTACCTCCCTCCGTTTGGCAAGCCGAAGAGTCAGGTGGTCAATTCGCTAATATTAACCGTCCGGTCTCTGGAGCGACTCACGAAAAAGTATTACCCGCCGGTAAGCACCCTTTTCAGCTGCATTCCTTAGCCACGCCTAACGGTGTGAAAGTCACCATCATGCTGGAAGAATTGCTAGAAAAAGGCATCGATAAAGCCGAGTACGATGCCTATACCATTAATATTATGGAAGGAGACCAATTCAGCTCGGGCTTTGTGGCTATCAACCCGAACTCTAAAATTCCTGCCTTAATTGATAATTCCGGTGTTGATTCGGGCGAGAAGCCTGTTCGTATCTTTGAATCCGGTGCTATTTTGATGCACCTTGCGGAAAAGTTTGATAGCTTTTTACCACAAGGCGCCGCAAAAGCAGAATGCTTATCTTGGCTGTTCTGGCAAATGGGTAGTGCACCCTTTTTAGGCGGTGGTTTTGGTCATTTCTATGCCTATGCTCCGGAAAAATACGAATATCCAATAAACCGCTACACCATGGAAGTTAAACGCCAGCTTGATGTCTTAGATAAACAACTCGCGGGCAAAACTTACCTCTGTGGCGATGATTATACCATTGCTGATATGGCCATCTGGCCTTGGTATGGAGTACTGGTTTTAGGTGGGCTTTACAGTGCCGCTGAATTCTTAGAAGTTAAGTCTTATAAAAATGTGATGCGCTGGGCTGAAGATATTGCACAGCGTCCTGCGGTTAAGCGGGGCAAGAAAGTGAACTGCACTTGGGGCGCACCTGAAGACCAACTAGCAGAACGCCATAGCCAAGAAGACTTTATCCGCTAAACTGACATAAGCCCCATTTTTATGGGGCTTATGTTTTATTGATCTCATCAATCATAGCGTGCAGAGATATAGAAATTTTGTCTAAGACTCTGCAGCTAACAACTTTCCGCCGAAAAACTAATCACTTCCGCTATCGTTTTTACTCCCAGCTGCAACATTAATATTCTATCAACCCCGATGGCAACACCTGAGCAATCGGGTAAGCCGGCCTCATGGCCCATGGCCGCTAATAGTTTTTCGTCAAGGGGTCTATCGGTTGCCGCTAATTCTTTTTCGAAACGTTGTCTTTGCTGTTGGCTATCGGTCAGTTCGTGGTAACCATTAGCCAGCTCTAAACTATTGAGATACACCTCAAAACGCTCGGCAATCAGCTGGCCATGCTCATCATGATTTAACTTAGCTAATGCGGCTTGGCTTTCTGGGTAATTATAGATAAAGACTAATTGGTTTTGGGGTAAGGCTTTTTCCACCTTGTGGCTCATAATCATATCGAGCCAGCCATCACGATTCAGTTCTAGATCACACGCCGCCAATTCAATGCCTAGCTGCTTGATAGTATCCTCGCTAGCGGAAAATGGATCTAATCCTGCGTACTGAATAACGGCTTGTTGGTAGGTGAGGAATAGCGGCGCGGCGATTAATTCAATGTTCGAATCACTGAATACTTCTGCTAATAAGTCAGCAACTTCATGCATAAGTTCTTGGTGATCTATACCCAAGCGATACCATTCCAACATAGTGAATTCTGGGTTATGGCGGCCACCTGCTTCACCCGCACGAAAGACCTTACCCAATGCATAAATATCGCCACTGCCCGCACACAATAAACGTTTCATCGAATATTCAGGGGAGGTATGCAAATACAGTTTTGGTATTACATCACTCTCAAGCAAAGTGCTCTTGGTAGACACGACTATCGGTTCGATATTCATATCGGCCACAGGCGCATGATTGAGAATCGGCAATTCAACTTCTAATGCATGGGTTTCAATAAAAAAGTCGCGAATGCTTCGGTTGAGCGCAGCGCGTGCGTGCAATGCTGAAAGGGTTGCACTGGGTTTCCAATTCATAAGGAGATGCCTTTTCCACGACTCAAACAACTAATATTAAGAAAGTTTACTGGCGATTACACATAAAAAAAGGAAGCCTAAGCTTCCTTTTTTTTATAAGTGGCTAACGTATTCGACTATTTAGCACGGCTCACGTATTCACCGACACGGGTATCGATGCGTAATAGCTCACCAATTTCGATGAATAAAGGGACACGAACCATAGCGCCTGTTTGTAGATAGGCAGGCTTGGAACCCCCTTGAGCGGTATCGCCTTTAAGACCCGGATCCGTCTCAGTTACTTCAAGATCAATGAAGTTAGGCGGGGTGATGCTTAAAATGCCATCATTATACAAGGTTACTTCGTACACTTGCTGCTCTTTCAACCAGTTTTTGTTTTCGCTGATCGCCTCTTGCGCGGCAGGATACTGTTCGAACGTGCCGTCGGTCATCATGAAGTACCAGAATTCGCCGTCGGTGTAGAGGTATTCCATTTCGACGTCCATCACGTCGGCACTTTCTAATTTCTCACCCGACTTAAAGGTACGTTCCCAGCTACGACCATTCTTCAGATTTTTCAACTTTACACGGCTAAAAGCTTGGCCCTTACCCGGCTTAACGAATTCGTTTTCTACGATGGCACAAGGATCGCCATCCAGCATTACTTTAAGACCTGATTTGAATTCGCTGGTAGAATAATTAGCCATGTGACCTCGACAAAATATTGATGGGGTTCAGTACATTTGCCCCAGAAAAAAGAGCTATGATAACCGAAACCCTGTTAGTGATCGAACCTTTAACCGATATTAATCAGACTCCAGTCGAAGATAGCTGGAATCAAGTACTCGCGGGGGCAACTAAAGATGTTAAATATCTATTAACTCAACTCCATATTTCACCGTCTGAACTCCCTCAGCGTCAGCAAGCATGCCTCGATTTTCCACTACTGGTTCCTCAGCCTTTCATCGATAAGATGGTAAAAGGCGATGTCAACGACCCTCTACTGTTACAAGTATTGCCGCAAAGTGCTGAACTAGAATCCGTAGACGGTTTTATTAATGATCCACTAGCGGAGCAGAATAGCAACTTACAGAAAGGGCTTATCCACAAGTATCATGGCCGTGTACTGGTGCTACTCAGTACAGGTTGCGCGGTCAACTGTCGTTACTGCTTCCGTCGTCACTTTCCTTATCAAGAGAACAGAGTAGGTAAGAATGATTGGCAGGCTATTTTGGATTATGTGGCTCAAGATACGTCGATTGAAGAACTAATTTTAAGCGGCGGTGATCCCTTAATGCTAAACGACCAGCAACTCGAAAAGTTTGTTAAGCAAGCCGAAGCTATTCCACACTTACAACGCTTACGCATCCACACCCGCTTACCTGTCGTTATTCCACAGCGCATTACTGACAAACTTGTAGAAATTTTACACTCCTGCCGTTTCGACTGTGTCATAGTATTACATATTAACCACCACCAAGAGTTAGACAGTAAATTAAGCGCCGGCTTGAAAAAACTGAGGCATGCCGGTATCGCATTACTGAATCAAGCCGTTTTATTGCGTGGAGTGAATGATAATATTGAAGCTCAAGTGGGTTTAAGCAAGACGTTATTTAAAGCAGGAATATTACCCTATTACCTTCACCTACTAGACAAGGTAAAAGGAGCGCATCACTTTGAAGTAAGCGAAAGCGATGCGCAACAATTACATCAACAGCTATTATTAGAACTGTCAGGATACTTAGTGCCTAAATTAGTCCGAGAAGAAGCGGGCAAGGGAAGTAAAACACCCGTACCCTCAATACTGTAAAGTGTAAGCAAATACTAGCGACCTGTAATGAAAAAGGTTAGTGTATTGTTTTCAGTTAATAAGAAAAAAATCAACTATAATCAATGCTATAGACCTAGTTATTTGACATGAGTTGATAATAAGGAAGGAATGGAAAGCAATAGAGCACCGATAAAACTTCACATACCCAGCCCGACTCAGCATCAACTATCTTTTTGCCAAGCAAATGTTGAGGGTATGACTAACTGGACGAACAACCTTCCCATGGCCAATACAGGGGAAGCCGCAAGGCAGTTGTATCAGGCTATTCGTGAATTAAATAAATTACAGGCCGATCCCTTGCTGCGCTTCAAGCTGCTTGAAGTTATGCGACCTTATATTTATTCTATCGGTACTTTACTGGCCAAGCATTTTTTACAAACGTCCGTATCTTTGAATGAGCGACAGCTTAAAATCGCCAATTTAAGTCAATCATTACAGACACATTTAGCAACGGGTTATAAAATAGTAGTTGCCAATAGTATTGCAACGCTATCAAGTAAAGATAAGCATTCAAAAATTGTGGCCATATCAATACATCGAGCGATTACCGATACTACGAATACAATATTGAGGGCTTTTCAGCTCTATTGCCATCCTCCTGAGCGTTCCTGGTCAGAGATAAATCAGCTATTTTTATTGGCAGAGATACGTGGACTGGAAAAACAGAAGGTTAGCGACACACAGAACCGTTATCTAAGTACCTCTAATATTGGCGCCGCTTTTATTCGAGCTCACCTACTGGGTACTGCAAAACCCAGCAATCTGCGCCAACAAGATTTACTTCAGCTTTATGATGCTACCGAACTTTGGGCGGATAGAGTGGCCATTACGGACGGTGATGATGAGTCAGCATTGTTCATTATTAACTTACACCGAGATAGTGTTGCACAGTATCGACAACATTTACGGGATGAGCAAAAACCCTTATTCCGTAGTTTAAATACTGCCGCGCTGGTACAAGAGCTAAAGTCTTATGCGGCAAACCCCCAAGGGCCTAGTAGTGTTACCGTACCGGGAAAAATGAGTGATAATTTATTAACCCACGCCATTCAAGCTTGGGCCATTCATTGGCAGCGCTCATTCCGTCGCATGCCAACAGAAGGTAAACTGCGACTGTGCATAGGATTAAGTGCTACTCATTATTATATCGCGGGCAAAAAAGACTTTAAAACACTGCAGGATGAGTTGAGCCCAAAAGAAATGGATAAGCCTCATCAACATGCTATCGATATAGGCAGTCGTTCCAATAATGATGTTTGGTCATCTGCATTTGACGTGGGTGGCTCGGTCATACCCGAAAACAGCAAGATGAATATTGATACTATTGACTTCATTAACAAGCATAAAGGAGAGGAAGAAGCTCCTGATACCAGTATTAAATATCCTGCCCATGAGGTCACCTTGATTAATACCAGTCCTGGGGGCTATTGCTTGCATTGGCTGGATGAATTACCGGCAAGTATTCAGGCCGGTGAAATTTTAGGTATTCAAGAAGCGGGGGTGCAACACTGGGCCATTGGTGTTATTTGTTGGATTCGTCACTTAGGAAAATCAGGAACACAGCTGGGGATTGAACTATTAGCGCCTAAGGCTGAATCGGGTGCTGCTAAATTATTACAAAAAACGGGTCAGAACGGCGATTACGTTCGTTCGCTACTATTGCCTTGTATTAAAGCCATTGCTCAACCCGCGACCCTCATTTTACCCCGGATGCCATTTAGAACGGGAAATAAAGTTAATATTCTCCATCACGATAGCAATGGGCGTCAGCAACTTACAAGCCGCATCACTTCGACCAATAGCTTCAGCCAATTTCAATTTCGCAGCGCGGGTATTAAACCCAACTCTCAAGCTTTGCTGCAAGATAGCGATTTGAAGGATAATGACTTTGACTCTTTATGGAAAAACTTATGACATTCAGCGCCAATATGTGAGACGTTTTTTCGCACTTCCCCTATAATTTAAGTCTGCTGACCTTATAATTAGCACTCACCGTACCAAGAGTTTCACTACATGCATGCGAGTAATAGTCGAGATACGCTTCATTTATTGCTATTGACCCACAATCAGAATAACGCAGAAGACTTAATCAGTTTATTGCGAAATTCGGGAAAAGCAACTCGAGCTCATATGGTTTCTTCCTTAGAAGATTTCAGTACGCAAATTCAAGAAAAAACTTGGGATCTAGTTTTGGCTGAACCCAAAGCTCAAAATATAGAACCTAAAGAACTCTTTAAAAAAATCAAGCGCCTTGATAAAGACCTTCCCGTTATTATACTTGCTGAAGATATTGATCCCATGCAACTTGAGTTTTATTTAAAACTTGGGGCTTGTGATGTCGTTCCGGAAGATGAAAGTAATTTACTGTCGATGGTCATCCAGCGAGAAATTTCCAACCTTAATAGCCGCAGAACCCTCCGCACGACCCAAGTCAAATTGCGCGATGCAGAAAAGCGTAGCCAGGGACTTTTAGAAAGTTCAAAAGATGCCATCACTTATATTCAAGATGGCATGCACATTTATGCAAACCAATCCTATCTCGATTTATTTGGCTATGACAATGTTGACGACCTGGAAGGCATGCCTGTCATGGATATGGTCGTCACTAGTGACCAAGAGAACCTCAAGCAGTCCTTAAAAAGTTTTTTAACCACTGGGGGTCATGTTGACTTAAAATACAGCGGTCTAAAAACCGATGAATCTAACTTCCCTATCACTATGTCGCTATCGTCGGCTATTTACGCCGATGAATCCTGTACTCAAATTGTAATTCGCGCAAAATCTAATAACTCAGACTTAGAAGCGAAACTAAAAGAAATTAGCAGCCGTGATTTATTAACCGGCCTTTACAATAAACCGTATTTTATGGACAGCTTAGCCTCTGCTGTTGATCGCGCCGTATTAAAAGGCAACAACAGCGCTGCCCTATACATCAATCTTGATAAGTATGGAAAAGTAAAATCGCAAGTCGGTATTAATAATACCGATACTGTACTTTGCAGTGTTGCCAACTATTTAAAATCTGCTATAAATAAAGAAGATACCTTAGCTCGCATTGGGGAAGACGTATTTGCCTGGATTCGACCCAATATTAATGCTGAAGAAGCCCTTATCGCCGCAGAAAATTTTCGCGATGGTATCGAGCATTTAGTCATAGATGCCAACTCTCAAACTGTTACGATTACTGCAAGCATTGGGATTGCTTTGATTAATGATAGTTGCAGTGACCCGCGTGATATATTACAGCGCTCACATCAAGCATCCGACTCGGTACGATATGATGAAGGTCATGAAAAGGGCAATGGCGCTCACTTATTCGTGGCAGAGGAAATTGCGCCAGATAATAGCGAACATGGCATTGAGCAACAAGTTTTAGTCGCGCTAAAAGAAGGAACTTTCAATTTATTGTTCCAGCCACTGATTAACTTAAAAGGCGACGAACAAGAGCATTACGAGACGTTGTTTCGTATGCCACAAAGTGATGGTAAAGACGTTTCTGCCGACGTCTTAAATGGTTTAAATATCAGTGGTGACCTAAAACGCAAGATAGACCGCTGGGTGATATTGCATGCTACCAAGTTGCTCAGTGAGCATCGCAAAAAAAACTTAAAAACTCGATTATTCGTTAACTTAAGTGCTGCTTCTTTGATGGACGAAACCCTAGTGAGCTGGATTGGTGTCGCCTTAAATGCTGCCAAGCTAAATAAAGACTCAGTCATTTTTCAATTCAATGAAGAAGATGCCACCAAGTTCTTAGTTCAAGCACAAGAATTTACGGCGAATCTAAGAATCCATGATTACGCTTGCTCGTTATCGCGCTTTGGCTGTTCATTAAAGCCTTTCCAAACCCTCAAGCACCTAACCCTAGACTACGTTAAAGTGGATGGGTCTTTTACTCACGAACTCAATAAGCCTGAATCGTTAGCAACTCTAAAAGCAATATTGGCTGGGCTACACGCACAAGAACTGAGAACCATTGTCCCTCTGGTCGAATCAGCTTCTGCCGTTGCCTCTTTATGGCAACTGGGTACTCACTTCATTCAAGGTTATTACGTACAAGCGCCCCAATCAGAGATGTCTTATAACTTCTCGGATAACGACGTATAGTCTTCCCTCAGCTTTGTACTGACTTAACAATCTATGCTAAGTTTGCGACCAGTGCCGATAAAGGTGCTTGATATTAGATTGAATGCCGTTATTGAGTTGTCCTTGCAAGGAGCTATTATGTTTTCCCCTATCTTATTAACTTTACTGTTTTTCTCACTGCTAGCGCTATCAGGCTGCTCAAGTAGCCAGCGCATACAAGATCAACAACTCGACAACATCACAGTTGAACAAACGGTAACTTTCTCAAGTGACTCTGAGCGAGCACTCGCAGGGGCTGAAGCCCGATATGAAACTGCTACTGAGGCTAAACTTAATTTTTATGCACCTCTTCGTATGGCACAAGCCGATGATGCATTGGCTTTAGCTCGTGAAGCAGAAATTAAAGGTCTACCCAGCGACAGTATTATTGCCTCTGCAAAAGTAATTGATTTATTAGTAGTTGCTGAGCAAAATAAGCAAAAAGTTAATACTCTATTACTGCCGTTATTGCAGCAGAAACAAGTTCTTGAGCAGCTCAACAGCCCTAGAGTTTTACCCATCGAATTTAAAGGTCGATTAGAAAACATTAAAAGTTTGATCAACAAGATCGAAGAAGGAGCTGACAGCATCTCTGCCCAAGAAATAGAACTCACCATGGTCGGTCTGAAAAATCTTGAGCTAAACACACTGCTCGAAATTCATTGGCAACCTGCAAAAAATACGCTTACTAAAGCAAAAAATGAAAATGCTGATAATAACGCGCCCAAAAGCTTTTCCTCCGCAGAGACATTGGTTGAACAGACAAAAAAATATATTCAAGCCAATTATGCGGACCGCGCATTGGTCGCTGAAAAAGGTCTGACAGCTTTACGAGCATCACAACATGCCCTATACGTAGCTCGCGATGCCGAACAATTGTTAACACTAAATAATAAAAGTGCTGAAGAAGCGGTCTTAAGGCTCGAATCTTTATTAGCTCAAATAGGGGCGACCTTAAAAGCTAAAGACGTTCGTCACATGGCACTGCAAGACCAAGCAACCGCTTTAGCTCAAAGCGCAGAAACTCATGCTAGCCGATTAATAGCACCCCTTCAAAAACGCATTTCTGTATTAGAAAGACAACTAAAGAAATCCAGTCAGACTATTGAGATACCAAAGCTCCCAATCTCTTCTGATTCATAACCCACATTAGCAGAGTCAATCATCACCAATCACCATATTTCGACCCGCTTCTTTAGCGCGATGTAAATACTCATCCGCCTGATGTAACAAAGCCGTAATCGTGTCGAATTTAATATTAGTCACTCCTGCACTGAAATTAAGACGTATAAATTCATCGTCATTCACATCAATAATCTGCGATGCTAAATGTTGTTTAAAGCCATTAATTAAGTTCACTACCTTATTATTGCTTAACCCAGGAACAATAATACTAAACTCTTCGCCGTTGATGCGAGCGATAAGAAAGCGACCTAAGATATTTTCCAGCTCTCGCGAGAAATATTTAAGCACTTCATCACCGGCCTCATGACCGTATTCGTCATTAACTGATTTGAAATAGTCGAGATCAATCGCAACCAATGCAATTTCCGTGTTGTTCTTTACCGCCTGCTTTAATAGTTTTTCGCCTTCTTCACAAAAATAACGGCGATTAAACAGTGAGGTTAAATAATCACGATTGGCCAGCTCTTGAATTCTATTCAACTGCTCAAACGACTCAATATTATTGGTTATACGACAATAAAACTCTTCTTGCTGGAACGGTTTGTTAAGAAAGTCATCGGCACCATTTTTAATAAATTTAATCGCTAACAAACCCCCATCTTCACCTGATAAACCAATAATAATCATGTGAGCTTTTTCGTATTGGCGACGAATGGCCTGTACCAATTCAAAACCATTCATTTCAGGCATATTGTAATCAGTTATCACCATTTTAATGTCAGGATGTTCTTTCAGCTGAACCATTGCCTCAACACCATTTTCAGCTTCCAGTACTTGATATTTATGTGCCACTAATAAACGTACGATATGCTTGCGATAGGGCTTGGAATCCTCAACCACGAGAACCTGAATAGTTTGGTTCTTATATAAGCGATTAATCATGTTGATCGCATAACGATATGAGTAGCGGCTCTCTTTCACCACGTAATCAACAACACCTTGTTTAACCAATGCCTCACGTCGTTTGTCGTCATAACTTCCAGTTAACACGATCACTGGAAAACCTTCCTTCAATAAGAAATCGACCATCTCGCCATTAGGCGCATCGGGTAAGGCTAGATCGATGATCCCCACAAAAAGCTCATCTTTATATTGTTCATAGACTGCCTTTGCTTCCGCCATAGAGCTTGCATAAATAGGCTCTAGTTCCAGCGATTGCTTAGCTAGATGCTTAAGCACTTTTAAAATAACTGAGCTGTCTTCGACAATGAGGACTTTATTTTTCATAGGGGTTTCTCACCAATACATTCAGCAGACCATTACTTTTAGTGTAGGTCAGCTGAGTGGATGCGATAGTAAGAATTGTAAGTGGGCAGGAGAGTGAGACGCTAGCCTTGAAATAGGGCCTTAACCTTGTCCTCAATCATTGAGCGTATCTCACGAAAACGTTTGGGCTCTTCATGCTTAGGATCAGGGATGCCCCAGTCCTCTCGTTTATCCGCGATAATCATAGGGCATTCATCACCGCAACCCATAGTAATCGCATAATCAAAATGCATACCGTCAAACTCAGACAATGGTTTTGAGTCGTGCAAAGATAAATCATAACCTAGCTCTTCCATAAACTCGATAGCCCTTGGGTTGACCTTCCCTGAAGGCTTACTGCCAGAGCTATAGACTGCAAAAGCGCCAGCGCCATGAATCTTGCCAAAAGCTTCTGCCATTTGGCTACGGCAAGAATTTTCAATGCATACAAATATGACTTTTTTCATAATTTCCTGATTTAATTTAAGAGGATCAATTAAGGCGCTAAGCCGCACGCTTATCAAATAAGGGCCGTGTTCTATTCACCAATGCGACCAATGACAGCATCACCGGCACTTCAACCAAGACCCCCACCACTGTCGCTAAGGCAGCGCCAGAATGTAAACCAAACACACTGATTGCAACGGCAACCGCCAGCTCAAAAAAATTCGACGTTGAAATCATACACGCTGGCGCCGCGATAGAATGAGGCAAGCGCCATAAATAGGCCCAACCATAAGCAATGGCAAAAATCCCATAGGTTTGGATCAATAAAGGAATAGCAATCAAGAAGATGGTTTGTGGCTGCTGAAGAATGGTGTGTGCTTGAAAGCCGAATAATAAAATAACCGTCGCTAATAAACCGATAATAGACCACGGTTTCAGCGTTCCCACGAAAGCAGCCAGTTTCTGTTCACCTAAGTGATTTCCTTGTGTCTCTTGACCGGCACAACGGGCAAATATTATTAAGCGTGTGAGGATGCCAGCAACCAGGGGCAAGACAACATATAATAGGGTGGACAGTAGCAAGGTTGTCCATGGCACTTCAATATTACTCACACCCAATAACCAACCCGCAATAGGCGCGAATGCAAAGATCATAATAACGTCGTTCACCGACACTTGAACCAAGGTATAATTCGCATCACCTTTAGTCAGCTGACTCCAAATAAAAACCATTGCTGTACAAGGCGCAACTCCCAGTAAAATCATACCCGCAATATATTGCTGTGCATCTTCTGGAGATACCCAATCCGCAAATAAACCCTCAAAAAATAACCAACCTAAAGTGGCCATAGTAAAAGGTTTAATCAACCAATTAATGACCAAGGTCATTATTAGGCCTTTCGGTTTTTTCCCTACGTTTTTTAGCGCCGAAAAATCCACTTGAATCATCATAGGATAAATCATTAACCAAATTAGAATGGCTACAACAATATTAACGTGGGCGAATTCGATGCCGGCAATAATCGCAAATACTGCCGTAAACTGAGTACCCAAAAATATACCCGCAAGAATACTCAATAGCACCCAGACTGATAAATAACGTTCAAATAATCCCATAATTTTTCCTAATAATTTACAATTTCAATAAATAACAAAGACAGAAGAAATCACTTCTCCCGCTAGCAACACTGAGCAACTCGCTCTGGACGATCACCTATTATCGATAAACGATGGGTTAATTCTGCCAGGTTTTGCTGCTGAGAAGTTTGTTCAAGAATAATCAACACCCAAGGTTCAAGGGCTGAGGATAAACGGTAATAAATCCACTGACCTCGACGCTCAGCAGCTAATAAATTAGCTTCACGTAATAGCGCCAGATGACGGGAGACTTTAGGCTGGCTTAACTCCAACGCGGCCATCAGCTCACAAACACACAATTCTTGTTCTTGCTGAATCAGCAGAATGCACTGCAAACGCGTGATATCGCTGAGGGCTTTAAATAATTCGAGGGGAAGCATATTGACCCTTGATCTTTATATATGGAAATTCGAATATACGCTTTTCCATATATAAATCAATGCGGTTTTTACTAATGGGTAATACTTTCCGATAAGTCACTGCGAGGATAACTGGCAGATAAACGCCATTGCAGTTTATTACTGGTTGATAAATCAAAAAAGTCCTAGGCTAAGCCGTACCTTTTTGACCTTAGTCAAAGCTGTGATCACTAATAACTTGGTGCGATTGGTTAGAGTTAAACCTGACTTGCATATCTTTCCGGGGTGATTCATTCGAAAGTATGGTATTTTTGTAAAAAATGCCTATTTCTGGATAGGCACTAATTATAACGTCTAACTGTAGATACCTTAATTATTGGTTAGTGGCGTTTACCTCTAACAAATCTAAATAACTATTCAGATGAAATACTAAATCTAAACAAAGCTGCACTTGATCGAGTTCACCCCTTAGCAATCTCTGAGGATCATAAGAGGCTGCCCTCGAACAACCGCGAATCATTAAGGTATTTGTATTGCCTTGTAGAACAAATACCCAGTGATGAGTCGATTTATAAAATCGTCTGAATAATTACAAGTCTAAAAAGAATAAGCCACACCTAAACTCACATTCCGTCCAACAACAGGACTGAACTCTTTCAAGTAACTCACGTGGTTACGCCCAAATTCATCCGCTAAATTATGTGCTTTAAGATAATACTTCACAGAAGATTTAGCCAATTGTTGAGTATAAGCTGCGTAAAAATTAATCACGACGTAATCTGAAGAAACGGTTTCGTTATTAGCCGTCGCGGTTTGTTCAGCGTAATATTTTACGTCGGTATTAACCTGCCAGTTATTTGAATACCATTTAACACCACTGCTTGTGGTAAGTGGTGGCGTTCGAGGTAAGTTTTTATTAACACCCTTCTTTAAGCGAGCCTGAACAAAGTCAGCGCGTATAAACCATTGCCAATTCATACTCACGTTGTAATCAAGTTGCCATTCTGTGCCGGTAAACCAGGCATCTCTTTGCTCGTTGCGATACACAGGGTTACCGTGAAAGGGGTCAATAATGCTTTTAAGGTCATTATAGATATAACCATCAAAATCATAGTAATAAACCGCACCTTGTAATTGATAATCTAACCCGTCATACATCCACGTTAAATCTAGGCTATAAGCCGTTTCAATCTCTAGGTCTGGGTTGTCTAGCTGGAAGCTAAACGTAGCATGGTGGTCGCCATTCCAATACAACTCGTCTGCAGCCGGCGCGCGCTGAGAACGCGATACACTAACACCCAACTTTTGCTGATCAAAACGCCAGGTTAAAGCCGCACTTAGCGATGCTGAATCAAACGTTTTATCGTTATAATAATCAGATGCTTGGCGATAGGATGGCAGTATAGAAACTGGGTCCGCTTCAATTACTCGCTGGTCATATCGCGCCCCTAACTCCAACAGCCCTAATGCCCAATCACGCTCCATCACTAAAAACAAACCCAAGTCTTGAGTGTTAGTAATAGGCATTGGCGTATCATGCGCAAACATAATGCCGCCAAACGTATTGTTGCTTAGGTTGCTGCCTTGTTCTCCATCCCAGCTTAAATTGCTATAATTGGGGATTTCTGGACAGCCTCCGTGGTCATGACACAATTCCAAATCCTGATTGGACAATTGCAATCCTAAATCAGATTGCCAACCCGCTATACTACTCAAACTTAGTGTGGTTTTGAACTCACTGGATGTTTTGTCGTATAACCCCACCACCGTGTCGCCAAAGTTTTCCCCATGTTCATAATCAATAAACGTAAATTGTGTTTTAATTTGATCAAAACCACGCGGAAGTGAGTACACAATACTTTGTGCATCAAACCTCAGCTGGCTAGGGTCCACAGTGGCTTCTACATCATCTGGGTTAGGCACACCATAATTGTACTTCAGCATAGAGAGCGCGATGCCATGTGCATTGCCATTCTTTTGAATGTAATTCAAACCCGCGCTAACACCTTGACTATCGCTGGCTGTATTATTGATGCTTTTGCCATTACCCGCCCGGAAATTGTCGCTACTGCGACTAAATCCATCTAGGTGCATAACCCACTGACCATTACCGGCATCTAAATCCGCACTTACGTTGGTGCCATCGTTTGCACTACTAACCGAACTTTGAACGTGCCCCTGAATACCATGCAAGGGGATTTCGTGAAAACGAGAGTCCACCATATTGACCACCCCGCCCATAGCACCACTGCCAAAGCGTAAGGTGTTAGGACCGTAAATCACTTCGATCTGATCGGCATTAGCGGCATCAACCATAGGTGCGTGATCACTACTCATAGCGGATACATCCGCACTGTCAGTGCCATTAATGGTCATCTTTACACGATTTCCACCAAGCCCACGAATAATGGGACGCCCAACACCCGCTCCGAAACTCGCATTGGCGATACCGGGTAAACTCGACAGTAGTTCGCCCATGGTATTGCCATTTTGTTCTTGCAACTCTTCCTTACTTAATACCCGAATAGGCTGCGCCACATCGTTAAGTAACTGCCCAGAAGCCGTCACTTGAACTTTATCAAGCGACACTTCATCCACTGCGTTGGCATTAAGAACCACCCCCAGCACAAGGCTGGCAGTGGTTAGCGTAATTCTATTAATGGTCATGTTCATCTTCAACTTTATCCTTTTCATGAAAAAGAACCATGTCCGCAATGTCACTCACACCAATATCAAAATCTTCATGTACGTGGTATTCATTAGGGTTATTAACAAGATCGTCCACATCTATCTCATAACCTTTTTGTGCATTGTTATCTACCAGTAAAGCCGTTTTAGCTGCTGATGCCATAACAAAAGCGTCACAGCTAGACTCGGTTGAAAAATCCAATTCAATAGACTTTAGTTCACTACCTTCATGGTCTAAGGCTACGAATATACCGAATTCACTAATCGCTAGAATTTCTTGTTCAGCGCTATCAAGTTTTATTTCGCAAATGTTTTGTGTAAATTCAAATGTATCGCTATCTGAACCCTTCACGACTTCCACTGTGTCAGCGCTATCATTCAATTCAATCACGGCGTAGTTTGTTGTGTTAGGTTCAAAGCCTACAATCACATGGCCTTCGGCGCGCCATACGTAGTTTTCATCGGTACCATCTAGATCCAATATGGAGTCAGTAAGAGTATGCTCGCCTGCTGAATCTTCAGTCACCACTAAAGCTGCTACGTTAGCGCCACAAGAAACAACAACTAGCTCAGAGGTTTGTCCAATACTTGTTGGGGTTGCACATGTAAAGCTTTTCTCTTGTTCTTGCCCTTCATAAACAAGTGCATCAACCCCATCAAACAACAGTTTAAGGTCGTGCTCTTCATCTAAGATTAGCGCTGGGTAAGTTTGGTTTACGCCCAAATTAGTTGTGTCTTCAGTATTAGGCATATCGTTTTCAAGTTCATCATATTCGATGAATGTCGTTGAACCCTCAGCAAGAACCGCAAAGTGACCACTGGTGGTAATGACATTGCTACCCGTTAAAGAAAAATCCAGTACACTGGCTTCTTCTTCGTGCCCTTCATCACCCTCAGCACTGCTGGCCTCTTCTTCATCGTCGTCATGCAAGCCATGCACAAAATTAACCGTGCCACTGCTTAATACCGCAGCAAAGGCGGCAGTTTCGCTGAGCACTAACCTTGCGCCATTTCCTGCGGCAGCGTCTTCTAATGCTTCAAGTTCACCCTCTTCTAATAATGAAAGCGTAGTGGTATTGCTTTGTGAAACTAAAACAGATGATTCATGATCATGCTCGTCGCTATCGCTGCTATTGCTGTTGTTATTACTACTACTTCCACCACCACAAGCGGTCAGTGCAAGGGTTGCAATACTTACACAGATTAACTTTTGATTAAACTTTCTCATTTTCCAACTCTCTATTCTTAATTTTGAATACAGTAACGCCTCACTGACAACAGTGAATATAAAATACGGCGATACAGTGCAGCACCAATAAATGGCAATACACATAGATTTAGGCTCAGCTTAAACTGCACCCTTCATTAAATGATGTATAAGTTAAGATTAAACGAGTGTTGGGGGAGCGCGTGCTTGTTGCGTATTAAATTGAGATAGCACTAAAGCTATTGGGTGGTAGGATTGTTCTTCGATAATTTTCTTAGCACTGAAACACTGGGAAGTGGTTTCAGGTACTGCTGCACTGCCATCCAATACAAACATGGGACAGTCAACAGTATGCTTATGATCCAACAATTGGTCATGCAAAAGCTGCAGGCTGCCGCTGATCACTATGACCAAAAACAGTAACTGGGCTATAAAGCCATTATGCTTGCGTAATATTTGACGGAGTTGGAGTTTCATTTCGACACATTAACTCGAGATAAAGTCCTTTTCAAGTTTTAAATGACAAACTGACTTAGCCTTACTAATAAGAACGTCTTAGGAATTTTTCGTTAAAAGTAGAAATTTAAAATAGCTAAAGCTAGAAAATGCTAACGACGATTCCAAGTAAGGCATTCTTCTAACGTTATGCCCTTACCACCAAAAATATCTAAGGCACTGCCAATGGTAAGATCGACTTTACCTTTCGACAATTCGTCAACGCGCCTTAAGTCTTGCAAAGAACGAGCGCCGCCAGCGTAGGTCACCGGAATACTGGCATTAAGACCTAATAAAGTAACAAGCTCTTCATCGATGCCTGCTTGCAAGCCTTCTACATCCGCCGCATGAATTAAAAATTCATCACAGTGATTTGCCAGCTCCGATAAGGTTTTACTATCAACAGCGGTTTGCGTCACGGTCTGCCAGCGATCAGTCGCGATATGCCAACCGAGATCTGTACGACGACAGCTGAGGTCTAAAACTAGCCGTTCCTTACCTGTTTCAGCTTTCAGCGCAGCTAAGCGATCCCAAGAAAACTGACCGTTTTCAAATAAATAAGAAGTTACGATGACATGACTCGCGCCCGCTTGTAAAAACTCAGCGGCGTTGCTTTTATTCACCCCACCACCAAACTGCAAAGCGTTTGGCCAAGCAGCTAAGGCTTTTAAAGCCTCTTCTTTATTGCCAGGGCCTAGCGCAATGACGTGCCCGCCTTGCAAATCATGCTGTCGATATAGCGTGGCATAATAGGCCGCGTCATACTGACTCACAAAATTGGTGTCAGCACCTTGATCATTCAAGCTGCCCCCCACAATTTGCTTAACTTGGCCTTGGTGTAAATCGATGCACGGACGAAACTGAGTCACAATAGCTACCTGTAAAAGACAATGAATAAAAGACGAACAATATAAAAAGGCTGCGCCATTATAACGGAGATCAAAAGCCAGTGTCAGCCTGTTACTCCAGTAAACGGCACCTACAAAATACTCGCAAGCCTAATTTTTAGTCTCAGTTACTGACTTAGTATGTTTTTGCTTATTTTCAGCATGAGCTTCTAATTTTGTTCTTTTTTTTGTTTTGCTTCCGCATCTGCTTGAGCCTGAACTCGGTTAACAGAAATTTGCTTCTGAAAATAATCTTCCAACGCTTGAATAACAGCTTTTTCTGTTGGCTGAAATTCTGTTTTCACTAATACCAGCAAAGATTGCGCATGAATATGTTCATCTCCCCTAGGATGAGCAACCACATCCCCCTCCTTTGTCACATAACCCAACGCAGTCCCTAAGTTAGCTTGAATCAAAGCATTCACTACATCGGCCCAAGGTTCACCCTCTAACCACACAGGATAGCGATGAGGATGGTCGTTCGCCCGGGTAAACATATCTTCAATAATCACTTCTGAACCTGGAGCATCCATTGAACGCACGACAATTTCAGGGTACGAGCGAATTGGCCTCAATACCGATTTAACTCCCAGCCCTTTCATACGAGCTCGGTTATCGTCAATTACGCATTCAATAATGGCTTTATGACAAACGTGTAATTCATTTAAACGGTGAGCAACATCAAAAGTAAAACTATCACTATCACTGGCGTATTCGTTGCGCGCTAATACCACAATGTGCTTTGCTCGATCTGCGCCTGCGCGCTTTAAGTCGGCAAAATTACTCGGCGTACCATGCACATGCACCGCACCAAGTTCACGTAAAGAGTCAGGCAGACCATCAGGAAAATCGGTATTTAAAAGCTGCACAGGAATATTTTGATAATCGGTATTTTCACGGATTTGAATAATCAAACGAGTAAAGTAATTCTCACGGTTATTTTTGGGCGCGTTAATAATTAGGATGTGCTCTTCCATATTCCAATTCCAATGTCCGCTGCGAATTTTTTCACGACGCGCAATACGAAAATCAACGTAGTCGCTGATTAAAAACGTCATCAAGGTGATACCACAAAAATACATTAAACCAATCGTTGCAGCTTGACCAATGGCGGTGACGGGGGTTAAGTCCCCATAACCCACCGTCGATAAAGTGGTTAATGTTAGCCAAATACCCTGCCAAAGTGTCATACCTTCTAAGTAAACCATCAAGCACACATGTGTGGCAACCAAAATGGCCATAACTGCAACCGTGCGCCTTACTGCACGTTTAATGGTTTTATCCGTTTGATAAACAGCATGACGAACACGTTGCTGATGACGAATAAAGCGGGTGAATTTAATCAAGTGTAATCCTTTAGAAGATAGACCATAAACTTATAACATGGAAAGACTATAGCATGATCTTAACGTCGTCGTGATGAAGCAGAAACACCCAAATTAAAGCCATAATTAGAACAATATTTCAGCATAATTAGTGATAGAATTTGATTAAATAATATCGGTATAGGTAAACAATGATTAAACCAACGTTAGCCGTCATAGGTAGTGGCATTGCAGGCTTATCGGCTGCGTGGCTGTTAAAAGACAAGTATCAAGTTACCTTATTTGAACGCCACCCGGCACCCGGCATGGGGGCTTATGCTGTCGATGTGGGTGATAATGGCAACAAGGTTGAAATTGATATCCCATTGCGTGTGATTACCGCCGGCTATTATCATGAGCTATTCAAACTTTATCAAACCTTAGGCGTAAAAATCGAAAGAACTGATCACGCGGGGGCTTTTTTTACCCATACTGGCGGTGATGTTTTTCATTACAAAAACTATCGTATTGGGAAATACGGTTTCTCTTTTTTAAACAGCCCAAAGCGCTTATCACGAACCAATTTAATGCAGGGTATGGCCGCGATTAAGTTTTTTCATGCCATAAAAAAGATTGATACAACACAGATGTACGACCTAACGTTTGGCGAGTTTTTAGTAAAATTTCCGTACGCCAAACCTTCTTTTGTCGATCAAGTGTTACTTCCTATGCTAGCCACTATATGTACTTGTGATTACGACAGTATTAAACAATACCCAGCGAATATTATTATTAATTATCTCGCCTGTGGTGTCGCCGAAGAAGGGATTTGGAAAGCGACTCATGGCGTTGCCGATATTATTGCAAGAATAACCCAAGGCTATGAGATTAAAACCCATAGCCAAATTGCTGAGATTTCATCAACCGACGACTCTGTTAAATTATCATTAACCTCTGGTGAAAAGTACGACTTTGATCACGTGGTCATTGCTACCCAGCCCCAACATGCGGGCTCTATGATGGCGGCAACTCAGCCAAAGCTTGCTCACCACTTTCATCAAATTAAATTTGCAACCAGTGAAATGGTGGTACATCGCGATAGCAGTATTTATCCTCGCCCTTGGCAAGACCTATCCCCAGTTTGTTATTCTGTCGATAAGAATCAACAAAGACCGATGGCAACGGTGTGCTTGAATAAATCGATGTCGTCAGTGAAGCATTGCTTACCGGTTTTTCAGACGTGGCACCCCACTACCGCCATTGAGTCTGACAAGATTTTGGCCCGTGTTACCTTCGAACGCCCAGTGATGAACTTTGAGACATTACGACATATAAAGGATATTAAAGACTCAATGCAAAAATCGGATAATCGTATTTGGTTTTGCGGATCTTACTTGGGGGGCGGCATTCCTTTATTAGAAGCCGGGGTACAATCATCATTGCATGTTGCGAATCAACTTGGTGTAAAAACACCTTGGTAGCAATGCCTTAGCAGCAGCTCACTGCTCGATAATAGCGTGCTTTTGCCAAAAAGCCAGCGCCGCGGATATCACTTGCTGCGGTGCCTCTACTTGCGGGTAATGTCCGACATTCTCCAGCTCAATCACATCAGGCTGGTCGATTAAGTATTTATAGCGCTCTACCATATGCGCGCCAGAAATAGGATCAGCAATACCATCAATCAAGCGCATGGGTAAGCGATTGTTCTCTAACGCACCGACCCAGCGCGATCGAAATTTCCTACGTTCTTGCATATAACAAATCAGCTTAGGCATGACGGCGGTACCCTCATTATGCTGCAAAAGTTGCCAATAAATACTTAACTCATTTTTACTGATCGGTTGGGCGCAAATATGTTTGAAAGTTTTTTGAAATTTAGTAAATGAATAAAACTTAATAAGCAAAGCACCAACGCTAGAAGCCAATAGTTTTTGCATCAGTACAGGACGATGAGTCTCAGGAAATAAGCCGCCATTCAATAAAATAGTACTCAGTATTCGACCCTCATCGGCCGTATCAGAGATTACTTTTTTCCGCTCAGACTGGCGCGCTAATAACTCTTGCGCAACCGTATCACCATAATCATGCGCGAAAAGATGATAATCAGTAACCCCTAATATATTAAGTAAGCTCTGAAAAATGTCTGCTTGGTCATGGATACCATATTGATAGTCTTTCGGTTTGTCTGATAAACCAAACCCCATCATGTCCAGAGTAATTAATCGAAAATGCTTATTGAGCGCAGGCCAAACACCTTGCCAGTCAATACTAGCCGTCGGAAAACCATGGATTAATAACAGAGTTGGTTTAGCAAGCGCTTCTGCTGAATGTTCCGCGCTGTCTCGATAGAAAATATTATAGTAAACGTCAAAGCGGCGATATTGAAAAAAGTCACCACCCGCTTGCCATGCCGACAAGCTAATGGTTTCGCCATCGCTCACTACTTCAGTGGCTGATTTTCTATCCTTTACCTTCTTACTTTGCATAAGCCGCTTTAATTTTATCAAACCGTTCAGCATTTACACCAAAATCAGAAGTCCCTAATCGCGATGCTGAACGAATATGAATGAGCCCATCAGTAATTACAACTTCAACATCATCGACAAATTTAAGCCAATCGCTTTCATAGACTGCGTGCAGATAATATCCTGTAGGCGACAATGCTGTTTCGCTGATGATTGCGCCACCGGTTTCTTTAATGGCAGACATAATCGCAATCTTTGTTTGCTCCTCGTCTTGTTTGAACCTTAAAGGCAACTGGAAATGAGAGGTATCAAGCTGATCGTAAGTTTGTATACAGTTCGGTTTATCGGGACAATCACGTAATTCAGAACCCTTAACAGTACCCAAATCACTAGGCATCTGGCCAGCACAGCCGATAAGTGAAGCAGACAGTAATATAAGGGGCAGACGGGGTAAAATTCGCATGGCGCTTCCTAACAATAGATTGGGCTATTACAGTAAGCCAATTTTAATCTTTGTACACTATTTAATAGAATTATGAATAAGGAAGGGCGGGAGATGAGTGCAAGGGACATTCAATCGATAAATATTATTGTCCCTTGCCGACACTGTTTTAATCTTCAAACGTACCGTTATGATAAATTTCTTGTACGTCTTCTAATTCGTTCAACATATCAAGAAAACGCTCAAACATAGCCACGGCATCGCCCGTCACTGGGTTGTCCATCTGCGGTAAATAAGTAATTTCTTGCACTTCAAAATCAATATCAGCATTCATTTCAGTCAATGCTGTTTGGGTTTTAAAGTATTCATTGGGCGGTGTTAACACCGTCACCATGCCATCTTCACAGTCGATGTCACTCACATCAACATCCGCTTCCATCAACGCTTCCAATGCTACATCTTCGTCATCGCCCGCAAAGACAAACATAGCGCGATGGTCGAACATGTGAGAAACCGAGCCTTGGCTTCCGACTTTCACTTTACACTTGGTGAAAACACCACGAATATCACCGAAGGTACGATTACCATTATCCGTTAAACAACCGATAAGTACCATACAGCCACCTGGGCCAATACCTTCGTATAACGCCGGCACATAATTTTCACCCACACCAGAAGTCGCTTTTGTCAGAGCTTTATCAATAACGTGACTAGGAACTTGATCTTTCTTGGCACGCTCGATCAGTCCACGCAACGACAAATTAGCAGTAGGATCGGCCCCCCCCGCTTTAGCGCAAACATAAATTTCACGGCCATACCTGGAATAAACTTTGGTTTTTGCTGAAGCCGTTTTAGCCATCGACAATTTACGGTTCTGATACGCTCTACCCATCGTGTTCATTCTTTATAATTGCTAATGTTAGCTGCATTGTACCCATTGTTAAGGCTTTGAACCAGTCTAGGGCATGCTAGTATGATGACTCAGAATAGTGATGATCAGTAATAGGATAAAAATAATGGCTAATTCAATATCAGAACAAAGCAAAGTCAAAGCCGTTAAGATTGCCAAAGGCATTCAAAAACCTGGACAGATAAAAGAACAAACTAAACTGATTAGTCAGGGCATAGAAAAAGGCATTGCTGAATATAAAAAACAGCAGAAAGCTAAAGCAAGAGACGCTGACAAAGCGCGTAAGCAAGCTCTTAAAGCTAAGCAAAAAGCCGATACTGAGCGTATTGAAGAAGCAGTAGAAAACAATGAAGGTAGCCATTTCAGGGTCTATCTTCCTTGGGGTTTATTAATCTTAAGCTGGATTGGCTTTATCGGATTTATAGGCTTTCAAGCATCTCTTTAGAGATGCGTTTCTAACATCGCCTTAATTGCCGGATAAGGCTGCGCACCGACGGTCACACCAACAGACTGGCCGTCTTTGAAAACCATCATGGTGGGTAAACCACGCACCGCATATTTGGCCAGTACTTCGGGTTCTTCATCGGCATCAATTTTTACGATTTTTAATTGACCTTCGTACTCTTCTGCCAATTGTTCTAATACCGGAGCAATCATCTTACAAGGACCACACCAATCGGCGTAAAAATCGACAAGAGTAACGCCAACTCCACCTTCGACATCTGATTCAAATTGAGCGGCATTAATCATAGGTACTAAGTTAATATCCGTTGTAGACATAGTTATTTCCTCGTTCGTCTTCTATTTATTACATGCTTATTACATGCTTATTGCATGACTTAATTAAATGTTTAATTAATCTAGAGACATTGTAATTGACCTCAGATATAGAACTAGCCATCATAAATAGAAATGGAGATTCCATATTTGGAACAAACTTTCCTTATAGGGGTGAATACTTGCGTGATAACCCAACAACTTAAGGTTTAAGATGAAGCTCGATAATTTGAAACTCTTCGTTAAAACCCTGCAAGCAGGCTCTGTTACTCAGGCGGCAAAAGATCTGGGCATGCCTAAATCCAGTTTGTCGCGTCATTTAACCGAGTTAGAAACCGAATTTAATATCCGTTTATTAGACCGCAGGCCACGCAATCTAGCCGCGACCGAAGCCGGCCAGCTGCTGTATAACCAAGCGGCCCCATTAATGGAAGGCTTAGACGACGTATCGCAATTTATGGAAGGCTGGCGTGAAAACCCCAGAGGCTCGCTCAAAATACTGCTACCGCAAGAATTTTTTAATCAACAAATAGGCCAACTCGCCATAGAGTTCATGAGCCAATACAAAGAAATATGCCTGACGATCAATCATTACAGCGGTGAGTTACCCAGTAATAATCGAGATTATGATCTGACCTTCGTGGTGCATGATGGTCCTTTACCCGCCTCAGATTTAATCGCTCGCGAACTCATGAGTTTACCACAAGGGATCTATTGCAGCCCACACTGTGCGACACACATTACGATTGATGAACTCAGCGACTTATCTAACTATCAGGTCATTCGAGAGAATAACGAAAGCAATTGGCAGTTTATAAAACGGCCAGATAAACGAGAGAGTAACGATCATAGTAAACGACGTAGCAAGCGAGTTGAAATTGTGAGTATTGCCGTGACTGGGCGACTCAATATGAACAGTGCGGAAATGAGATTAATTGGCGCAATACGCGGCATGGGGATGATTAAACTGCCACGCTATATCGCCGATCAACAATTACGTTTAGGCGCGCTGAAACAAGTATTAACACCTCATCCTTTAGAGGCACAAACCGTTTCGGTTTTATACCCGACGCGAATGATGCCAAGAAAGACAAAAACCTTTTTAGACTTTATTCAAAGTAATATAGGCAGGTTGCAATCGGTTGTTTAGCGTTTAATAATTCACTATTTTATAATCACTAGGTCCGCATAAGAAAGACACTGTTTACCCGAAAAAACTATGAAGTTATTGCGATAATTATTAACTTCGGCACTATATAGCCCTGCTGATTTTTATAGCTATGGATTAGGGATAGAGTAATGAATTTACAGATATTAGCGGGTAAAAAAGCATTAGCTGAAATTAAACAGCACGGATTGAGGCCAGAACGTATTAAGCTGATGATTGGCGCGAGTGGCGGCCCAAAGTGGCTTATGTTAAGCCGCTTGGATCAATACCTGAGTGAGCACTTTTTCCCTCAGACCACTCAACCTATTTCACTATTGGGCTCCAGTATTGGCTCTTGGCGAATGGCCTGCTACGCGCAGCAAGATCCTCTGGCGAGCTTTAAAGAATTCGAACAGCTGTATATTAATCAACGTTACAGTGACACATTAATCCCCACTGAAATAACTACCTATATTGACAAAGTCTTATCTCAGCTGTTTTCACCGAACCGAGCTAAATACATTGTTTCTAACCCTTTAAGAAAATTACATATCGTCGCGGTAAGAAATCGTAGACTATTAAATGGCCGTTCAAGACTAGCCCAAGGCTTTGGTTTATTAACCGCCGCCACAGGAAATTTGTTTTCATCAAAAATAGTGGAAGCATTATATCCTAGGGTCATTATTAGCCCTGAAGAAAGTACGCTACCGTATTTTTTTAAACCTGAGACCATTGCCTTAAATCCCGAAAACTTATCCCAATCCTTAGTGGCTTCTGGCGCTATCCCTATGGTAATGGAACCAACAAAAGTCATGGGTGGGAAAGATCGTTGGCATTGGGATGGAGGTTTAGTCGACTATCATTTCTCTGGACCTTTTAATGCAGAAGATGGATTGGTTTTTTACCCACATTTCTTTCCTAAAATCACTCCAGGCTGGTTGGACAAAAGCATTCCTTGGCGTAAAGCTAAAGCAAAAAACTATGACAATGTGGTCATGCTCGCACCGTCGGAATCTTTTATTGCTAATCTGCCTTACGGGAAAATTCCTGATAGAAAGGATTTTGAAGACCTGTCAAATGAAGACCGAGAAACGTATTGGAATACGGTACTGGAAGCGACCAATCGACTGGTTGATGATCTGCATGCGGCACTAGAAAAAGATGGAGCCCGCAGTGCTGTTATGCCGATAGAGAGTATTTTATAACCAAGCAAACGTCACTCGCTATGGCGTTTGCTCCTAGCCTTGAGCAAAGTTTTTTATCGCATCTTCAGATGAAGTAACTTCACCATAATATTTAAAATCAATTTTTATTAATTCAAAAGCATGAGTAGTCTTTAAGCTTCCTCTTTCTACTTTTGCCTGTAAGTACTGCCACTCCTCTGATATAGAGAGCTTTGCCGCATAAATACATCAATGGCAGTATCGATACGCTGCAAATACTTAGATTGTATATCTATATCAGTAAATACATCAGCGCTTAAACCAGTAAAGACATAATGCTCAAAGAATTTTTCATCATTATATGTTGCATCAAAAGCTTGATAATACTTTTTACTCTTTAAATAATAGCGTTTTAGATTTATCTATCTAGGAATTTTGCCTCCTAATGTAACTTTAGGCTCAAATAGCGCGCTGGCTTTATACTTTATGAACGCTATATTTACACGAATGGGCGCAGAAGATTATGGTACGCTAAATTTAGCTTCATTTATCAAACAATGTTTTGATTACGATATCTCAACGGGCTCACTGCACATTGCCTTTTAAAGGCGCGCACAAAAGAACTGGCCTCGGAATATCCCAACTTAAACGCTATCTCAGTGACGCTGGCACGGGTTTTAATCAGTGCCTCTTTGGCCAATTTCAGTACGATCTGCTCTCTTAGCAACTGATAGGTGAGGTTATATTTCTTAAGGCGCCGATGCAGGGTGCGTGTGGTGATATTTAACTGTTGGCACAGCTCTTTTATGTGGTAATTCTCGTCCCCCAGGCGACTGGCAATTAACAGGCGCACCTGCTGCACAAAATCCTTTTTATCTTCCACTTCGGTGAGTAAATCATCCGCCTGTTGATAAAAGAGTTTTAGTAGCTGAGGGTCGCTGTCGTTGATGGACATTGGCAACCAATGTTCATCAAAAACTATACTGCTATGGGGTTGATTAAAAAATACCTGTGTTCCCAATATAGATTCATAATCTTCCAGCTTACCCATCTGTGCATGGGCAAAATTCACGCGATTGACCGCCGTTTTTTTTTGCACGCCTTTTTGCAACAAACCCGGCATTCTCCGCACCAGAGCGCCTATGGTGAACTCAACGTCATGACGCACACTTTCATCAAAGGTATGCAACACCTGGTAACGAAGTTCACAACGGGCATCCTGCGTTTTAAGACTAAAATACATGCCCTTCATAAAGATACTCTGGTAGCGCACCATGGCGTGACACAAGTCTCCCAAGGTAGCAGAGTGACGACCCAACTCCCCCAATATGCCAAAGTCACCTGGCGTAATATGGGTAGCGATTTTCAAGCCGGTATGGGGATCGTCTAGGGTTTGCGCACTCCAGGCCATGAGTTTTAAGTAATCTTCCATGGGTAAAAAGCGGGTATTGCCTTGCACATGTGAGCCCAGATAATGCTCCAATGCCTGTGGTGGCAAACCCATTGCGATTAGGCCCTTATATAACCACTCAACCTGCAAGCCCCACTCATTCATAACACCCCAGCCATCTCATTAAATTGTGTAATATTTAACATTAACGTCTTTTAATGTTAAATAATTGTCTTTAGAAGTCAATAAACTGCAACATATCGCCCAGCTCAGCAGAAAAGCATACTGCTCAAATACTGTCTTTAAATGTCATTAAGTTTCCAATTCAACCCTTTAGACTGTCCATAGTCTTTCCATACTCACCTTGAAAGAGGCTGAATTAACACTGCCGGACCCTTCCATGCCCTTTACTATGGAGGGCCGCGTGCATTTTATCGATGCCGAGAATAATCGCTATCTGGGCATGCTCAACACAGGCTACTGATACGGGGGCGTGGTCTTGTCTAAAACACCTAACGAAATCATCTCGCCAGAAAGTTATTTTTTCCGGGGTACCCGCGGCACGCGCACCGATGTGGTGACCTTTTACGACCCTATTACCTTGCAATCCACAGGTGAAGTGGAAATTCTCAGTAAACGTATGACACCGGTGAAACCACAGGGCACCACCGCCTTGTCTGATGATGAAAAATTTTTATTGATCGTTAACCTAACGCCAGCCACTTCCATTAGCGTGGTGAATCTAGATGAACGAACATTTGTAGGCGAGATTGCCATACGGGTGGGCAATACTTGGTACCACCTTTCGCGCAACAGCAAAGTCCATGAGCATTGACCCCCAGCTCACATCGAACTTCGCCCAGTAGGTTTGAAAGGTGTGTTTTCTTCATTGAGTTTGCGCCGTAAGTGCCTAGAATTTTCTGCATACGTTCTTCTACCATTTCTGACTTGCGCTTATCAAAAGGTTTTTTCGCCAGTCTTTCTGGCACCTGATTAGAAATATTGTCCCATATTTAAGCGCGGCAGAATTTTTACATATTGCTACGCGCACCGAGTTGATGCATGTGAATTCCAATGGTGCATCGGTACATTTCCTAGTTTCCTATCCATGACAATTTCTGTATGCGGTTTATCAAAATAAGCCGGACAATGTTCAAATAAGAATGAATTATGCGAAGGCTTGGGCACTACAGACCGTCAGTTTTAAATAATCCTCCATGTGTAGAGAGGGTATTCCCCATCACATGGTTACCAAGATAGTTTTTCAATGCTTGTTGTGGAATATCCAATAATATCGCCCTTTAATGATTACTATAAATCAACAGTCTAATAATTAACGGTCTAAACCGGACAATTAATAAGAATTTTATATTCGTGAAACTTCGTCTTTAAATGTCAATTAATTTACAGCCTCACTCTTTAAGCTTATTGGATAATGCCGAATAAAGATCTGATTATGATTATAAAAAACATTCAAAAGCACACAAAAAATAAATTAACTAGTGGCAAGATACCGCTTGCATGCGCTATTGGGCTCTTCATGGCCGCACAGGCTCAAGGGTTTGAGTTTTATGCCGGTGGTCTGGAGGCAAAATTAGACACCTATATATCCATGGGTTCCAGTTGGCGTGTGGAAAAACAGAACGCCGCTGTTTTGAACGATGTGAACGCCGATGATGGCAATAGAAACTATCAAAAAGACGATACCTTTTCGCTAATTTTTAAGGGCAGTAACGACCTTGAATTAACGTATGAGAACTACGGAGCCTTTGTGCGAGCTAAATACTGGCACGATGCAGCCCTGGAAAACGATGATAACCTGGACGACTCCAACAATCATGACCTGGCCAAGTACTCAGGTGCTGAAATATTTGATGCATTTGTTTATGGCAATTTTGAAGTAATGGACATGTCTATCAATCTGCGTTTGGGTAAGCAGGTGGTGAGCTGGGGTGAAAGCACCCTTATATTGGGCAGTCTCGACTCTATTAATTCTTTTGATATGAGTGCGTTTAATCGCCCGGGTGCCAAAATTAAGGAAGCGGTGATTCCGGTTAACATGGCCTTTGCCAGCGTTGGTCTTACCGATAACCTCAGTGCCGAAGCCTTTTATCAATTGGAATACCGTGAAACCGTGCTGGATGGCTGTGGTACCTATTTTAGTATGAACGACTATGCGGCCGATGGTTGCGCTAACATTAAAACAGAACTGGGCACCGTGTCTCGCAATTCTGATGGCGTACGTCGCCCAGATAGCGATGGGCAATTTGGTATAGCCTTTCGATATATATCAGAAGAACTCGACACCGAATTTGGCTTCTATGCCATGAACATCCACAGTCGTAACCCAAGTGTAAGCGCCACAAAGGCCAACTTTGATGAACTAGCTACGCTCAACAGCGGTATTATCAATGCTGATATTCAGGGGCTGGCCTACCAGTTGGTAAATGGTTCACAGTCTACTGACCCAACTATCTTCGATAGCCTGGATGCACAAACGCAGGCAACGGTTTTGGGTGAAGCAACTGTAGGTGTGCTGGCCAGCTTAACCACTGGAGAACCGGCCCTAGGGATAGACGGTGTTTCCTTTTACATCGAATACCCGGAAGACATTAAAATTGCCGGTTTAAGTTTTACCACCAATGTGAACACTCTGGCCCTGTCGGGTGAAATTAGCCACAGCACAGATATACCCATACAAATTAATTCTTATCAATTGACGAGTGCGCCGTTGTTGGCCGATGCAATTCACAGCGCCACACTAGCAGGGGCCTTGCAACAAGGAGTAACCGAACAACAAGCCTTGGCCGCAGCCGATGCTGCAGTGGCGAGCGAACTGGGTTCCCTGGGTACCATAGTAGTCGCAACCGGCGACGGCCAAGTGCTTAGTGGCTTCCGTTTATTTGATGTGACCCAGGTTCAACTGACGGCCATTCAGCTATTCGATCAGGTGCTGGGTGCCAGCCAAATTGCTCTGGTGGCAGAAGCCGGTTACACCTACCTACATGACTTCGATCAATATGGTGATATCAAATTTGACGGCACCACATTTGAGTCGATGGCTGACACTGTTACCGAAAGTTCATGGGGCTACCGCGCACTGGTCAGTGCCGATTACACCGACGTCTTTGCTGGGGTAAACCTCACCCCGGAAATTTATTGGAGCCAGGATGTAAAGGGTGTTTCTTCTGCCGGCGGCAGTGCATTTGTTGAAGGGAACGAGCGTCTGGGACTGACTTTAAATGCTAATTACCTCAATACCTATAATGCATCGGTTTCTTACACCCGCCTGTCCGGTGGCGAAAACAACCTGCTTAGAGACCGCGATTATGCCTCCATCAGCATGGGCATGCAGTTTTAATTCAACACCACCAGTATTAATACAAAAAATAGAAACACCAGCCTGCGAGCTGGTGTTTAACCAAGGTACCCTTATGAAATTTATCTCGTTTAGTGCATCACTTCTGGCCATATCCATGGCTGCAAGTTCCGCTTACGCTAAAGTAAGCGCCCAAGAAGCCTTGCAAATTGGCAAGCTATTAACGGCGGTGGGCGCAGAGCAAAAAGCCAATGCCAATAAATCCATTCCCGCCTACACAGGTGGTTTGGCACAAGATACGAATGTCGATCCATATAAGGATATTTATGCCAACGAATTGCCCTTGTTTATTATTAGCAAAATAAACCTGGCGCAATATAAAAGTAATCTAACTTCTGGGCAGGTGGCCATGTTTGAAAAGTATCCCGATACTTATACCATGCCCATTTATCCGACACACAGAACCGCAAACTATCCGGCTAACATCCTGGCCAAGGCCAAGAGAAATGCCACGTCTTCTACCCTGCTGCAAGGGGGCGACGGCTTAACTAACTTTGATGAAACAATGCCATTCGTCATTCCTAAAAATGGAGTGGAAGTCATCTGGAATCATCAAACCCGCTTTCGTGGTGGCAGCGTGGAACTCAATCAGGCAATAATTTCGGTGGAACGCAATGGTGATTTCAGCCCGATAAAGCTACGCCAGAAATTTAGTCCGCCGCAATATCTAGTAGACGGCTATGACAAACAGGAAGATAGCAACATCCTGTTTTATATGACCGCTGTTACCAAGTCCCCAGCGCGCCTAACCGGTAATATTTTGTTGATACATGAAACAATTGACCAGGTAAAAGAACCCAGAAAAGCATGGCAATACAATGCCGGTCAACGCCGAGTGCGTCGCGCACCTCAAGTGGCCTATGATGCACCGGATAATGGTGACTTGCGGACTGTTGATCAGGTAGACATGTACAACGGTGCGCCGGATCGTTATAACTGGAAGCTGATAGGGAAAAAAGAAATTTATATCCCTTATAACTCTTACAAGTTAATGGACCAGAACGCAAAATACAAAGACATCATTAAACCGGGCCACATTAACCAGCAGTACACCCGCTACGAGTTACACAGGACATGGCATGTACAAGCCACATTAAAACAAGGTACTCGTCATATTTATGCCAAACGGGACTTTTATGTGGATGAAGATTCCTGGCAAATTGCCGTGGCCGATCACTATGATGGCCGCGGTCAACTATGGCGCATGGCAGAAGGACACTCCATGCAATTTGTGAATGTAAATGCCCCATGGTACATAGCACAAACCAATTATGACTTGCTATCTGGCCGTTACATGGCAGAGCTAAACAACGAAGAAAGAAACGCCTTTGTGTTTGGCGCTCAATTTAAACGCAAAGACTTCACCACCACTGAACTGCGTCGTAGTGGAAGTCGCTAATTAAATGGCCACACAGTCATTACTACTTTTATAGGAAAACTATGAAAACTCGTATCACAGAATTATTGGCATAGAGCACCTAATTATTCAAGGAGGCATGCACTGTGTTGGTTTTGCCGAGCTTGCGGGTATTTAGATTTACTACAGGCAGCATCATTACCAACTGTACAAGCCTTCTGAATGTTTGCCGCGGCATCAAGGCCCGTTAATGCTATTCCAACATAACCCACACGGTTTAAATTCTTCGCCATTCCAGCGACTGTTGTATAATTCTTTTTAAAATCAGGGATCGTAGAAACGTTCCCTGGGGTTTTTATTCCACTGCATGATAAATGTTTTTAGAATAAAACCTAACATCATCAATGTGTATAAACAGTAATTATATTTTTTAAATAAATGACTGTTCTATCTAGATAAATATCCCTACCGTACTTTTATTCAAAAAATTACAGCATGATCAGCTACTCTAGCATCAGCACTTAAAGTCTAATTTTCGGTCCTACCTATTAAGTACAAATTCCAAAATAATATAGCTTGATACCATCAATACAAAAGAGAGTAAGCATATTATCAAAGAGCTTATGAATAATTTTTGAATAGACTTCGGTACATTGTTTCTTTTTTCAAGCAAGCCATAACGCTTTGCCTGAAAGCTGTTTAAAAATATTGTTGCATAATGTAATGTGCCCGGACCTGATAGAAAAATATTCAGTGAATAATACCTTCTGCCTTCTTCAAGAATATCTTCCAGAATCAATAGCCATTTATGCTTTAAATAAATAACCAATAAGATCCATATTAAACCAAGCGACATTCCGGCTGAAGAAAGACCCACAAATAAATACTCTGTAAATATCATACTAGCCTCTAGGATTTGCCTGATAGATGAATTCTCCAGTACTTTCTCCAATCTTGCCACCTACTGAACCACCGACATATCCTCCGCTTGCTCCAACTGCAACAGCACACCAAAATGCACTTGTCCCGCCTGATTGCAAGCCAAAGGCTAAAGTGCATACTGCCCAAGAACTAAGACCCCCAGATAGGGCTCCACCTATAATACTGCCAGTAGCCTTGCCCGTTTGTGTATGTTTAGATTTACTACAAGCAGCATCATCACCAACAGTACAAGCCTTCTGAATGTTTGCCGCGGCATCAAGGCCCGTTAATGCTATTCCAACATAACCCACACGGTTTAAATTCTTCGCCATTCCAGCGACTGTTGTATAATTCTTTTTAAAATCTGGAATGGTAGAAACACTACCAGGGTTTTTATTCCATTGATGAATGATACTTTTACTACTCAACCCTAAGTTACTTAGTACATCACCAGCAAATAGATTGCCACCTAATATTGGTTGTCCAAAACGATTAAGCGCTGTATTTAATCGATTAAATAATACTTTTCTTTGCGCAAAGAAGCTGGAATTCTTGAGATTGCCTGTGCTTCTGTAACTAGAAACATACGTTCTCTCAAGCTCTTTCAGAATATTTTCAACTTGGCTTGCATGAGCTTTCCACGTTGTATTACTAACACCTAAAAGAAGGCCGTTGTAACTAGCAACGCTTGATAAAAACTCATATCGCTTGGCAAGTATTTCTTTTTCAGCATTGCTCAATTTGAGCAATTCCTGATCAACGGCTTCGGCTACGTTTAAAAACTCCACCTCTTCAAGGGTGCATTCCTGCGGATTTTCTGGAGAAAGTAAAACAACCTGCCCTACTCGAGCAATACCGTCTTTTAAGTGAGAGTTAACCGATTTAAAGTGATTGTAGGTAGCTGGCGCTGGGGAGTTATACAAGATCATGATTAGCTGATCAACAGGTAACTGCTTTTCAACAATATGTAATGCTACTTTTTTTGTACTGTCGTTTCTATCCATTTGATGCCTCTAAATTCCCTTACTACTAATACCGACACTGATTAGAATGCATTCTATTGCACTGTATCCTTAAGGCAAATTAATCTTGCCTGTCCTCATCAAAACTAACTCTAAATAACGATAATAATGGTTTCTTAGCCTTAATGAGTCATTGCGCGCATTGTTTTCACAGCACTCATAATGAACGCTATCACTACTCCCCTCTGCTATTTTCCTCTACACTGATAATCATTTTTAGCGACATCATTAATCCGATTTACACCCATTCGGAATGCCCAATTTAGGACGACTTATGAGCCTTACATCATACCCTCAGATTGCCTATCCAGAACAGCTCAATGACTATTGGAAGACAATACAAAACAAACTCGCAACTGCGTTTGAATTCCGTGATTTACATTGGCAGCCGTTATTTAGCTCGCTCTCAACCGCACAGCAAACTGATTTAAAGAAAGTCTGTAGTATCAGTGCCTTTGTCGCCGATAACATGGCGATTGAGGGTGAATACTTTTTTCAACAGGTTTCTTCTGGGAATATTTATCAACCCTTAAATATCCAGCAGTTAGAGCAAAAATTGCTCGCTCTTATTGGTGACTCGTTTAATAAAGAGCAGGCTAATACCGAGCTGCCCAATGAAGAACAGCTCTTTAAAGCGCTGCGTGTTTTTCGTCGCCGCACTCAAATCCATATTATTTGGCGCGATGTATTACGCCTTGCCAAGACGATGGATACCACGCGTATGTTATCGGATATGGCGGATGTGTGTATTGGCCAAGGGCTTAATCATGTTCATACCATGCTGGTAGAAAAACATGGCCAGCCGATTGGCAAGAGCAGTAAGTACGAACAGCATTTGTTAGTGCTTGGTATGGGTAAGCTAGGCGCGCATGAGTTAAACCTCAGTTCCGATATTGATTTGATTTTTGCTTACCCTGAATCAGGCATGACAACAGGCAATGCTGAAGGCCGTCGCGAACTATCGAATCAAGAGTTCTTTATCAAGGTTGGGCAAAAACTTATTCAAGCCCTCGACAATACCACCATTGATGGTTTTGTTTTCCGCACTGATATGCGCTTGCGCCCTTATGGTGAAAGTGGCCCATTGGTAATGAATTTCGCATCGATTGCAGAATATTACCAAGACCAAGGCCGTGACTGGGAACGATTCGCGATGGTAAAAGCGCGTATTATTACTAGTGAAGGCTTACCTTCTGTTGAAGCTGAAAGCAGTACGGCTGGGCAAGATCTACTGTCTATATTACGTCCTTTTATTTATCGCCAGTACGTCGACTACAGTGCATTTGAATCTTTACGCTCTATGAAAGCGATGATTAATACCGAAGTAAGACGCCGTGGTTTGCAAGCCAATGTAAAACTGGGCTCGGGTGGCATTCGTGAAATTGAATTTGTAGTGCAAGCTTTTCAGTTAATAAGAGGTGGTCAAGAAAAAGAATTACAAACCCGCGAACTGTTAATTGTGCTTAATATTTTAGACGGTGAAGGTTATTTACCCCCACAAGCCTGTAAAGAATTGCGCCAAGCCTATTTATTTTTACGCGATGCTGAACATATTATTCAGGCGCTTAACGACGAACAAACTCAGCTACTGCCCAGTGATGAATATCAACATTCAGACCAAGCACAAACACGTATGGCCTTTGCGATGGGCTTTGCTTCTTGGCAAGAGTTCTTAGCTGAACTGGATAATCAACGAGAAAAAGTAAGTCATCACTTCTCTCAGATTGTCGCGCCGACGGAGGATGAATCAGCGAATGAAGATCCAGACTCTAAAATCGCCAAACAAGCTTGGCAAGACTTGTGGCATGGCAACTTTGATGACGATAGCGCTGATGACCAAGACCATGGGGGAGATGAAAAAATCTTTTTACAGCAATTCCCTTGCTCCCAAAGCGACGAAGTTATTGAACATATCACCAAATTCCGCAACTCACGCGCAGTAAAATCCATGCAAGCCATTGGCCGTGAACGTCTTGATACCTTAATGCCGTTATTATTAAAGAAGGTTTGGCAAAGTGATCATCCGGTCGACACCCTAGAACGTATACTTCCCATTATCAGCGCGATCGTGCGACGTACCGTTTATTTGGTGTTATTAAGTGAAAATCCTCCGGCACTTAAACACCTTGTTAAGCTGTGCTCAATCAGCCCTTGGGTTGCCGACTATATTGCGCAAGCGCCGATTCTATTAGATGAATTACTCAACCCACAGCAGTTCTATAGCCCCGTAAGCAAACAAGACCTTGCCACTGAGCTGCACCTAAGATTACTGCGCATCGACGAAGGGGATCTTGAACAGCAAATGGATCAGCTACGTCACTTCGCTAATGCCCATAAATTACGTGCTGCAGCGAATGAAGTGCAAGGAGCACTAACCTTGATGCAGGTAAGTGATTACCTGACTAATTTAGCCGAAGTGTTACTCGATAAAGTCAGCCACCTGGCTTGGCAGCAAGTCGTCGCAAAATACGGCTACCCTCGTGATGCTGAAGGTGAAGAGGTATTAGAGCCAGAATTCATCGTCGTCGGTTACGGCAAGATGGGCGGTCTTGAACTCAGCTACGGTTCAGATTTAGATCTGGTTTTTCTTTACGATACCGCCAAAGGAAAATCAACCTCTGGGGCGCGCGAATTGGATAACTGCGTATTATATACTCGTATGGGCCAGCGCATGATCCATATTCTCAGCACCCGTACTCGGGCTGGTGAATTATACGACATTGATATGCGTTTACGACCTTCTGGCGCGTCGGGCATGATCGCAACGTCACTTGCCGGTTTTGAGAAATATCAGCGAGAAAATGCCTGGACTTGGGAGCACCAAGCCTTGGTTCGTGCTCGTAAGGTTTCCGGCAGTGATGCAGTACAAGCTAAATTTGAACAGATTCGTGAACAAATACTCACCATAACGCGAGAAAAGCCAGTCTTGAGTGAAGAAGTGCAAGCCATGCGACAGAAAATGAGGGATAATCTTGGCTCGAAAAATACTACCGATGTGCGTTTTCAGCTAAAACAAGATGCCGGTGGCATTGTTGATATCGAATTTATGGTGCAGTACGGTGTGCTCGCTTGGTCACACCAATACCCCGAACTTATGCACGTAACCGATAACATGCGGTTATTGGACGCCTTTGTTCATTGCGGCCTGATGAGTTCACAAGACTGTCAGACCCTCCAGGAAACCTACCTGGCCTATCGCGTTGAAACCCATAAACGCGCACTGCAAAAACAAAACTTACTAATGACCCAGAACGAATTGGGACAATTAAGCTTTGATATCAAAATCAACAATGTCATTTCACTTTGGTCATCTTGGCTCGCGACCAATGCGGATTGTTAATATAAGCACTTGATACTTTAAACTACGCATTAACATTGCATAATACAATATTGAGTAAGGAAGCCTTTCTTAGGTTTCCGTACCTAACGTTAGGAATAGAAATGGCCGCATTTGGAACAGTTTTCATGCCGAAAATGGCATTGGCATCTTTCGATAATGATTTTTGGACAGCTTCAAACATCGTTCCATCCGACAAATTAGAACTTCATCCTGGTGCACATGTCTTGCATTATTCAAGCACGTGTTTTGAAGGTCTGAAAGCGTTTAAACATGAAGATGGCAGTGTGAATATTTTTCGCATGAATGCCAATATCGAACGCATGTCACAAAGCAGTGAGCTATTAAGCCTGCCAGAAATCAATAAAATTCAGCTTGCCCAAATGATTAAAGACGTTATCGGGCTGTATGCAGATGAAGTACCTAGCCCTCCCGGTTCTATGTATATTCGTCCAACCCATATTGGTACAGAGCCAGCCATAGGAAAAGCAGCCGCACCTTCAGCGTCGTCTCTTTTATATGTACTGCTATCTCCGGTAGGTGATTATTTTACCGGCGGAGCAAAACCATTAAGACTTTTATTAGAAGAAGATGGAATGCGTTGCTCACCTCATATGGGCATGATTAAAAGCGGTGGCAATTATGCCAGTGCATTAGGCCCTATTTCTAGAGCACGAAAAGAATGTAATGCAGATCAAATTCTGTTTTGCCCTAACGGCGATGTTCAAGAAACCGGCGCAGCAAACTTTATTCTGATTGATGGTAATGAAATCATCACCAAGGCATTAGACAGCTCTTTCTTACACGGAGTTACTCGAAACTCTATATTAACCATCGCACGAGATGCTGGCATGACAGTAACTGAACGAGACTTCACAGTCAGCGAACTGCTAGAACGTGCTAAGAAACCCGGTACTGAAGCAGCACTTTCTGGCACGGCAGCCGTCTTAACACCGGTTGGTACCTTGATCCATAATGGGCAAGAGTTTACTGTTGGCTCAGGTGAGCCTGGGGAGACAACATTGAAATTGCGTCAGGCGTTGAATGATATTCAGTGGGGTAAGTCTGAAGACAAGTACGGCTGGTTGGAAAAGATTTAGTCTTTGACTGTTGTTGATAGAGGGGATGCTTAACGGCTTCTCCTTTTTTTTGTTGTTTTTTCCGTATAACTGTTTTTTTGTTTAAATTTTTTATCTGAGATAATCAAGATGAGTACTGTTTCAATTGTTTTAATCATTATTGTGTCCGTTGGTTTCCTGTCAATTATCGCTGAAGATTTGATCAAGATAAACAAAGCCAAATCGACTTTATTTTGGGGAACCTTAGCATGGATTGTTTATTTTATTTCATCCAGTATGACAGGCCATACGGAAGCCGCTTCAGTAGCGCTCAATGAAAATTTATTAGATATTGCGACTCTCTGGTTATTTTTATTTTCAGCCATGACCTTCGTGGCGTATTTATCGGAGAAAGGAGTCATCGAAATCATTGCAAGCTACCTACTGCCCAAGCAACTCAGTGAAAAAGGTTTGTTGTTTTTTATCGGTGCCTTCTCCTTTATATTTTCTTCCCTCGCAGACAACATCACTGCAACTTTAGTTTGTTTAACTATCTTACTCGGCTTAAATATAGAGCGAGATAAACTGGTTAAATACGCCATTGTGGTGGTTTATGGCGTTAATGCTGGGGGCGTTTCATTAATTACTGGTGACGTGACTACGTTAATGATTTTCCTCGCCGATAAAGTCAATATATCTGATTTGTTAATGCTTGTATTACCGTCTTTTACTTCTGTATTTATTTTATGCCTGCTGATGTCTTATGGAATGAACGGTAACATTGAAGTAAAAATCAAAAAACATACCTTAGCTCCCGTAGATTCATTGATCGCCTTACTGTTTTTCTTGACCATTGTTGGTGTTATTTTTGGTAATGTTCTCTTTGCCATTCCACCGGTCTTATCTTTTTTATTCGGTTTAAGTTTAATGTTTATGGTCGCCAGAGCACTGAACCGCGATGACCCTATTTTAGATTATGTGCGTAAAATTGAATTTGATACCCTACTGTTCTTTTTAGGGGTCTTGTTATTGGTAGGTATGCTTAAAGAAGTCGGTGTGCTGGATTTATTTTTAGGAGCTTATAAGCAGTCTCCAACACTGGTCGCCAACTACGTAGTCGGCATCACCTCAGCCTTATTTGATAATGTACCGTTAACGTCTGCGATTCTAAAATCAGGTATTAATATGGCCGATAACGAATGGTTAGCCTTAACCTTTTCTGTCGGTGTAGGGGGTGCATTATTGGCCATTGGTTCCGCTGCAGGCGTGGTCGCAATGAGTAAAATTCCTGAGCTAACCTTCATGCGTTACTTAAGATTTTTCCCACAGTTATTTATTGCCTATACTTCTGGTTATTGTTTAGTCGTTATCTTTATTCAACTCGTCGCTAGCTAACAGAGCGATTGACTCAAATAGATAGCCCATTATTTAAGTGCCTAAAAAGTTTCTATTATGTTAAATCTGGATTTCAAGCAGCACGTTTTTATCGATAGTAATTTAGAAAACTGGCAGGCCAGTCCAATGACCGGTGTTTGGCGCAAACGCTTAGCCAGAGAAGACGCTGAAAAAGGCCACGCAACGAGTATCGTAAGATACGATGCGGGTGCCCATTTTAAATCCCACCCTCACCCATTAGGTGAAGAAATCTTTGTGTTGGAGGGTGTCTTTTCTGATGAGACCGGAGATTATCCTGCAGGCAGTTATATTCGTAATGCTGAAGGTTTTGAACATGCACCTTTCAGTAAAAATGGCTGCACTTTATTTGTGAAACTGCATCAGTTTCAAAAAGAAGATCATAAGCAAGTACGTATCGATACACGCAATACTGATTGGCAACCCGGCATTGGCAACTTGAAAGTAATGACCCTGCATCAGTTCAATAATAATAGGGTGAATGAATCTACGGCGTTGGTATTTTGGCCTGCTGGCGAGCATTTTCAACCTCATACTCATTTCAACGGCGAAGAAATTTTAGTCATCAGTGGTGAATTTATGGATGAATATGGACGTTATCCTGCCGGTAGCTGGCTGCGAAGCCCACCGATGAGCAAGCATAGTCCTTTTGTGGAGCAAGATACCCTTATATTAGTTAAAGTAGGACACCTTCCTACTGTCTAAAAGAAACACTGGCTAGATAATACCGGTCTACTTGCAGGTTCTTCTGGCATGATTTCAAACCAAACTTTCGGTTACACCAAGGGAGTTAGGTGAGTATACTCATCACTTGTTTGATTCTTCGTTTCTTTTTATTGTGTGACTGCCTATGCTCTATTACGCCCGACTGGTTGCTGTCTGTGCCTATTTTTTCTTGTTTTCTGTTATGGCATTAGTTTACTGCTGCCTTCGCCCTTTTCACGGCAATAATACCCGTACGGTATTAAAGTTTTTACTGCCTACCTATTGGATAATGAACTTAAAAGTCATTGCCATTAATAAACCAAAAATAGATTACCCTGTAGTCTATGTCGTTAATCACCAAGACTTATTAGATGTTTTTTACTTTGCCAAAGTATGGCCAAAAAATTGCTCAGGAGTCGGCAAGCAAGAACTGGCTTGGATACCTATTTTTGGCACGGCTTTTTGGCTGGCGGGTAATATTTTCATTAATCGTGGCGATAAAGATAAAGCCCATGCCGTGGTTGATCAAATGGCTGAGAAAATCACTTCACTTAATCGTTCTATTTTTATTATGCCAGAAGGAACGCGCAGCCGCGGCAAAGGCTTGTTACCCTTTAAAAAAGGCGCTTTTTTAACCGCAATTAAAGCCGGAGTTCCGATCGTTCCGTTATGCGTCAGCTCGACCAAAAATGTGACATTAACCGATCTATCACCGAAGCCGGGGTTAGTGGAATTCTTAGCACCTATAACTACGGAAGGCTTGAAAGCCAAAGATGCTGAACGCTTAGCGCTTGAATGTCATGAACTGATGAAAACTAAAATAGCAGCGATGGATAAGCGTTTGCAAAATGAATTTTAAACGCTTTCAGACCACAGGTTTAGCCTATTATTTGACTCGGTCATAGACGACAAAACTGTAATCGTAAGGATTCTTTTGCTCATCCCCAACCGGATCAGCGGCATGTTCTTCACGCTTACATTCTTGCCAGTCGTTCCAATCAACTGTCGGGAAAAAAGCATCACCTGCAATTTCAGCATGTACATGAGTAATGTATAAGCGGTCTACTTGTAACAACGCTTGCTGATAAATTTCAGCCCCTCCAATCACCATTACTTCTTCATGGCCTGCAACAAAACTAATGTCTTCTGCTTTATCCAACGCTTGCTGCAAACTGTTCACCACAACGATACCTTCCGCTTGATAATCATTTTGGCGAGTAATCACAATATTGGTGCGACCAGGTAAAGGCCGGCCAATGGATTCGTAGGTTTTACGTCCCATAATGATTGGCTTTGCCATGGTGACCTGTTTAAAATACTTGAGGTCATTAGGCAAATGCCAAGGAAGGGTATTGTCGGTGCCAATGGTCTGATTTTCGGACATCGCAACTATTAATGCACATTTCATGAAAGAACCTCGGTGCCAATAAACTGGCCATCTGAGTGTAATTTAAGACTAAAATATTAGACTGAAAAAGGGTATTTAATTGGCTCATGGCATTGGTAGCCATCTAGTTCAAAATCGTCTGTACTTACCCAGTCTTCGATGTCTTTTAAGGTCTTAATTTTAGGGTTAATACGCAATTGAGGTGATGGGAAAGGTGCTCGCTTTAGCTGCACGTCTGTCATAAGCGCTAGCTGGTTCTCGTAAATATGAGCGTTAACTATCTTGTGATACGCCTTGCCAGGCTTATGACCGGTAATCTGCGCCACCAATGCTAACAGCACATACACCTGAACTTGATTAAAGTTGAGCCCTAGTGGCACATCGCAAGAACGCTGATAACTGGTTAGGTACAAGGTATCACCCAATAACGAAAACGTATGGGTATGCATGCAAGGACGCAAACAACCCATTTCAAATTCACCAGGATTATAAAAAGTAATAATTTCGCTGCGATCATCAATACCGTTAGTAAGGTTATCGATTACTTTCTTTAATTGATCTAACTGACTTCCGTCTGGACGCATCCAAGAACGCCCTTGCACACCGTAAACACGACCCATGTCGTCTTCGCCTTTACGGTATGAATTATCCAGCCAAGCTTGGTTTTCATTGGCATTGGCATTCCAAGTATTACAACCAACCTCACGAAACTGAGCTGCATTATCGTAGCCACGGATATAGCCTAATAATTCAGCAATCGCAGATTTATAAAAACTTTTACGCGTAGTAATCAAAGGAAACTGATTGTTAGCTATGTCGTATTCTAGATCAGCATTGATAACGGTTAAACAACGAGTACCCGTACGCTTATTTTCAACCCATTCCCCATGATCAACAATACGCTGACATAAATCTAAATACTGCTTCATGCAATTAACCTTTAAAGTTTTCTATCAATTCGACCCGTCATAGATCGATTAAAACGATTACTTAGCGCTTTTTTTAGCCGCCGCTACGGTTTGATCTTGTTGTTTATACGACCACCACAACAAAGCAATACCAAACAAGACCATGGGTATAGAAAGTAACTGACCACGACTCATCCAGCCAAACAAATCAAAGCCGATGTGTGAATCTGGCTGACGCACAAATTCGACAATGAAACGGAAACAACCATAACCTATCATAAATACCGCACCCACCGCCTTCTGCGGTCTAGGCCTGCTAGAGAACCACCATACAATTAAGAACAACGCTAAACCTTCTAACGCAGCTTGATATAACTGAGAGGGATGACGCGGATCAGGACCTCCACCCGGAAATACCATTCCCCAAGGGCCATCGGTCACTCTACCCCAGAGCTCACCACCTATAAAATTACCAATACGACCTGTCATAAGACCAATTGGCACTAATGGTGCGGTAAAATCAGCGACTTCAAAAAAGCCTTTTTTATACTTACGGCCAAATAACCATAATGCCACCAGCACCCCAAGCAAACCGCCGTGGAACGACATTCCACCGGTCCAGATTTGAAACAGCCAAACTGGGTTATCAAGAAACTGTCCAAAATTATAAAACAAAACGTAGCCCGCACGGCCACCTAAAATGACGCCCATGGCACCATAAAAAATCAAATCGCTGACCTGATCGCTGGTCCAATTGGAACCGGGTTTTCTAGCGCGGTAATTAGCCAACAGAATCGCCGCCGCAAAACCAATCAAGTACATCAGACCGTACCAGTGAATCTCTAAAGGCCCTATTCCTGCAATCGGCCCAATGGACAAGGCAACAGGATCAATATTTGGATATGTTAGCATCTGTAGTTTCCTTATTTTAACGCGATGATTGTACTAGAATGTGTGCCTAAATGTGTACTTGAATACGCTCGAATGTTCAGCCGTCATTCATTGGCACTATTTAAAAAAGTAAATACTACAGAAATAAGAATTTTAAACCCACAATTAACAGTAGTAACGCAAAACCACGCTTTAGCAATTTCGCATCTAACTTATGCGCCAACCTCGCCCCAACTTTAGCGCACGGCACACTGGTCAAGGCGATGCCTAATACCGCGGGCCAATAAACAAAACCCGTGGTCCACTCTGGTAAATCGACATGTTCCCAACCGGTAAAGATATTACTCACAGCTCCCGTTATTGCTATGGGTAAACCACAGGCTGCGGCGGTTGCGACGGCGCGCTTCATCGGCACATTAACCCAGGTCAAAAACGGCACAGTAAAAGAGCCACCACCGATACCAAACCAAGCCGAACCAAAACCTATGATACCGCCCGAAGCGATTAAACCTGGGACCTTTGGCACCTGACGCTTAGATCCTGGATTAATATCAAAAGCCATCTTTGCCGCCATCAGCAGCGCAAAAATACCAATCGCCAGTTGCAAGGTATCACCTGCGACATCGGCTAATAGAAAAACCCCTATAGCGGTTCCTATGATGATACCCGAGCCAATCCAGCGTACCAGTGTCCAATCAACCGCTCCGTATTTATGATGTTCTTTTACCGAACTCAGTGACGTGAAGATAATAGTGGTTAACGAGGTGGCTAACGCCATGTGAGTTAATACTTGCTCACTGATTCCCATCAGCCCAAAAGTAACAACCAACACAGGTACTATTATTAGCCCACCCCCAATGCCAAAGAGACCGGCTAATAAACCCGCGGCAGATCCTACTAAGAGATACACTAAAAATGTCATACTGATCCAGACCTTAAATAATTACCACAAGCGCCGACATTATGGCCGAAGCTGGGATAAACTACTGTTACTATTTATTGAGTGTATTAGTGAGTGTATGTGTTTAATAACTTTTCAATGGCAACCTGATGCTGACCAGCGGTTAATACTCAGTGCTAATCGTGATGAATTTCTGCATCGTCCTGCACAGCCACTGCATCCTTGGCCAGACGCCGCAGGTATTTATGCAGGCAAAGATTTAAGCCAAGGGGGTAGCTGGTTAGGAGTTCATAAAAATGGTCGTTTTGCAGCGCTTACCAACCACAGAGATATGCGTTCTCAAGAGCCTAAAAACCCTATTTCAAGAGGCAATCTAGTGGTCGATTTTTTAGCCTCAAATGTTTCGACATTAGAGTACCTAGCAATACTCGAGGAAAATTCAAAGCTTTATGCCGGCTACAACTTACTCGTTGCTGACCAGTATGAACTAGGCTATTACTCTAATAAATCAGCTGAGCCTGCACGCATCCTAGCACCAGGATTATACGGTTTAAGCAATGGTCTATTAGATACGCCGTGGCCAAAAGTAGAAAGCGCTAAACGCTCACTTACCACTTGGTTGAACAAGCATCCTAATGATCAAGCTTCTCTTTGCCATTTATTATCTTCCACCCACATTGCGGAAGATCACTTATTGCCCGATACCGGTATTGGCGCAGAAATGGAACGCATTCTCTCCTGCGAAAAAATCATCACCCCAAACTATGGCACCCGCTGTAGCACAGGGCTTACTATTGGAAACACGAGCCTTTGCATCGAAGAAATAACCTGGCTTGAAAATGGCCAAGAAGACTCGTACCAACGACATATCATACAAGTCTGATAGCAAGCATGAGCAACGCCATGCAATAAGTACTAGTTGCGACCTAAGCCAATCATGCGCCCTAGGCCTACTTTTTCAAGCGCTAGCTCAACGGTGGCAGCAATCACCTGGGCATCTTCTAGCTGCATAATTTCAGCTAATAATTCCTCTGCCCATACGAGGGTTACACCCCGAATGACTGACTTAACTTTAGGTAAATTTGAGGCGTTCATCGACAGCATCTCATAACCCATTGCCATCAAAATGATAGCGCCTGCAGGATTTCCCGCTAGCTCGCCACAAATGCTCACTGGCTTATTAATCGCTTTCGCATCTTGTGCAATTTTATACAGAGCGGTTAATACTGCCGGATGAAAAGAGTGATATAAATCAGCAACTCTTGGGTTATTTCGATCAACCGCTAACAGATACTGAGTAAGATCATTACTGCCCACCGATAGAAAATCTACTCGTTGGCCAAGATCTCTTATTTGATAAACCGCAGCAGGAACTTCAACCATGACACCTACTTGGGGCATCTCAACTTTATGCCCTTCTTCTTCAACTTCAGCGTGGGCACGATAGATTAAATGCAAAGCCTCATCAACTTCGCCCACACTGGTAATCATCGGTAACATAATTCGCAAGTTATTTAGGCCAATACTTGCCTTTAACATCGACTTTATTTGCGATAAAAAAAGCTCAGGATGATCGAGAGTAACTCGAATTCCACGCCAGCCCAAAAAAGGGTTATCTTCTTTGATCGGAAAATAAGGTAACGATTTATCGCCACCAATATCCAAAGTACGCATGGTCACAGGATTAGGCGCAAAGGTTTCTAACTGCTGACGATAAATCTCTGTTTGTTCTTTTTCACTGGGAAAGCGATCCCTCATCATGAAAGGCACTTCGGTGCGGTATAAACCTACTCCTTCAGCACCCCTATCACGACTGCGTAGCGCGTCAGTAATCAACCCAGTATTGACCCATAAAGGCACTCGATAACCATCTTGAGTTATGGCGGGCTCATCACGTAAGCATTCTAAATTTTTATTAAGTTCCTGCTCTTCCAGATAAATTCTTTGATACTGCTCACGCAACTGATCTGATGGTTGTGAATAAATTCGACCACGATAGCCATCAACCACCAGCTCTAATCCATCAAGCTGAGCATAAGGCACGTCGACCACACCCATGATGGTGGGAATACCCATCGCTCGCGCTAAAATGGCAACGTGGGAGTTGGAGGAGCCTTTTACTGAGACGAGGCCTTTCAGTTTATCTGTCGGAATTTCTCCCAACATTGCAGGAGTTAACTCCTCACTCACCAAAATGGTATTTTCATGATATTTGGTGGCTTGGCCGAGGCCTTCAGTTTCTTGTAGGTAGGATAAAATGCGTACCCCAAGATCACGAATATCGGAGGCACGTTCACGTAAGTACGTATCGTCCATCAATTCAAAGTGACCAATATATTTTTGTACAACTTGACGTAAAGCACCCTGCGCCCAAGCACCTTCACGAATTTTAATAATAACCTCTGCGCCTAGCGCACGGTCATCTAGCATATTTAGATACACATCAAATAAGGCCATTTCTTCTGGCCGTAACTCATTCGATAATTTTTGACCGACGGAACGAATGTCACGTCGTACCGCAATAAGTGCCGTTTCAAAGCGCTCAATTTCCTGCTCTACATCCTCCGCCAGTTTATCAGGCACACTCGCAAGATCTGCCGCTGGATAGAGAACTACTGCGGTGCCAATAGCAACACCCGGCGCCCCGGGCACTCCACTGAAACGCGCTTCCTTGGATGTTTCCGTGGCTTTTGCGGCTGCCGCAATATTCCCTGTGGCTTCAGCATGGGCAATAACACCGGCTAATTGGGCCGACATAGTGACTAGAAATGCTTCTTCACTTTCATCAAACTTACGACGTTCTTGTTGCTGAACAACTAAAACCCCCATCAAACGTCGGTGATGAATAATGGGCACTCCAAGGAAAGAATAATACTTCTCTTCCCCGGTTTCCGATAGATAGTGATAACGCGGATGTGCAGGCGCATTTTCGGTATTAATAAGCTCTTCACGAGAGCCGACTAAACCTACCAAGCCCTGCGATGAACCTAAGCTCACCTTGCCAACTGCATCTTGATTCAGACCTTTTGTCGCCATCAATAAATAGCGTTTAGTCTCTGAATCATAAAGATATACCGAGCTCACTTCAGTACGCATGGCATTACGAATACGCGTTACCACGACCTCAAGTGCACTTCTTAAGTCCGTCGCTGCGCTTACTTCCTGCACAATGCTTCTGAGTGTATCCAACATCTCTTATCTTACCGCTGTTAAGTTTTCGTTTTTATGGTGCACCGTTATGACTCTGCTTGTCTTTGCAGCCGAACAATCTTCGGCAATAGTTCTTTTAATGCCCGTCTATAAACATCGCGCTTAAAAGATACGACCTGACCTAAAGGAAACCAATAGCTCGACCAACACCAGCCATCAAATTCAGGCTTATCGGTTGCATTAACATTGATTTGCTCATCATCACTGATTAGTTGTAATAAATACCATTTTTGTTTTTGGCCCACACACACAGGTTTACTGTTGTGACGAATCATTCGCCGAGGCAAACGATAACGCAACCAGCCCCGAGTGCTGCCTAGCACTTCAACGTCTTGTCTCTTTAAACCAACTTCTTCCGCAAGTTCACGAAACAAGGCATTTTCAGGTGATTCACCTTCTTTAATCCCCCCTTGAGGAAACTGCCAGGCATCTTGACCTATTCTCCGCGCCCAGAGCACATTACCCTGTTTATTACACAGGATAATACCCACATTGGGACGGTAGCCGTCCTCATCAATCACAATGCCATCCTGATAAAATCTAATGTCACCAAATTTGCGTATTTTGTGCCAAAGGTCAAGTAATACCTGTATATCGTAACGATTTAGCCACCGGCTGATCATATCTCAACCGTTCTATCCACTAACTCATTAAACTGACGACAGTCAGCGCGCTAGCCATTAGAATAATGATTAATATTGATTTTGAGGATTTTCACAGTGGCATTGGCAATTTTTGATTTGGACCATACTCTTTTATCTGGCGATAGTGACCATACTTGGGGGCAATTTTTAGTCGATAACAAGATTGTTGATCCTAGTCATTACAAAAGACAGAACAATCATTTCTACGAACAATATAAAGCAGGCGGCTTAGATATTAATGAATATCTAACCTTTGCACTTAAACCTCTGACAGAAAATCCATTAGCCACCATGCTGGCCTTGCGTGAAAGATTTGTTGAACAGCGCATCAAGCCTTTAATTACACAAAAAGCGCGGAATCTAGTGGCGAAACATGAGCATGCCGGTGATGACTTATTAATTATCACCGCGACCAATGCCTTTATTACACGTCCTATCGCTACCCTGTTAGGATTTAATGAACTTATCGCCCCAGAACCGGAAATAATCGATGGTCAATACAGCGGTGGCATAACTGGTATTCCTAGTTTCCATCAAGGCAAGGTGACCCGCTTAAATATGTGGCTAACCGAAAAAAACATGACGCTAGACGGTGCTTTCTTTTACAGTGACTCCCATAACGATCTGCCGCTATTGAACCTCGTTGATCATCCCATCGCGGTAGACGCGGATGAAATTTTGACTGACACTGCTACTCGTAATGGTTGGCCTATAATCAGCCTGCGAGATATTTAGACTTTGAAAATACGAAAGGAGTCGCCAGTGATCCGCTTAGCCCTAACTGTGAGCCTCATCTTTTTGGTTGCTTGCAGCCCTAAAGATGAACCCACCCATAGCCCACAAACCACAAAGCTTGTTGATAGTGGTGATTTTGCCGCTCAGGTGGGTATTGTCGCTTACACCAGCCTGTCTGATGCTAATCAGGCTGCTCAGACTTTCGATAGTAAGCTCGCTTCGTTTATGTATCATCCCAACCCGATGAGCCAGGCTAAAGCACAACAGGCTTGGCGCTTAGCTTATGACCGTTTTTTAAGCAGTGTTATTTTTTCATACCTACCCATTCAAGATCCACCCGATTGGTATAGTCAAAAAATAGATTACAAACACCTATTAATTCAACTCGATAGCTGGCCCATCGAAGGCGGCTATATTGATTACATTAAGGGCTATCCTTTCAGTGGTATCGTCAATGATCTCACTTTAGAGATTAATGCAGAAACTCTTCGATCGCAGCATGGTTTTACCGATCCAACCAACGCCAGCTTAGGCTATCATGCTATCGAGTTTATGCTGTGGGGTGATGCTAGTCAGCGTTCAGCTCATGATTTTTTTCCACAAGAAAACACTGCTCCGGTGCTGATGAATGATGCAGAACACACATCAGAAACAGCAAATATCGAGACAATAGAACATACAGAAATACGGGATTTCAAACCTCAGAATCATAACCGTCGACGCCAATATACTCAGCTACTAAGTGAATTATTACAAAAAGATTTACACCGTATCCAGCAGCGCTGGGAACCTAGTAGTGGCTATTACGCCCAACTACTGCAAAAAAGTAATGCTGAAAATACCTTACAAGCGGCGTTTATCGCCGCCCAAAATTTGATTATCGAAGAACTGCTTAATAAGCGCTTTCAGCTTACCAGTTCTGAATTCAGCCAAACCAGTCGTGCCGACTTACTGGCCTTATTAGCCGGTCTAGAACATTGGTTTATGCCGGCAGAAACTGAATTACAAGCAGCCAGCCTATTCTTCTTAATGCAACAAGCCGATACGGCAGTAGCCGATGAGTTTTCTGCCGCCTTACAAAAAAGCACAAGCTGTATTAAAAAAATGACAACTGAACCCGCTGACATCGATCAATGTAGACAGGATACCATCGGACTTTTATCCAGTTTACGAAGGGCTGCCGTAACGCTGTTGGTTGAATTACCTGATTTAGATTAGCCCTAAAATGAAAATTTTCGACTAAACTAAATGAGTAAATTTATATTTATTAGGAATCCCATTTCCATGGCTGAGACATTAACCCAAGAGCAGATCAATAATGTTCTAATGGGCATCAAAATACCTCCACAACCGCAAATAATGGTGGACTTGCAGATTGAACAAATCATGCCAGACCCCGACCTTAAGCGGATTGCTGCATTAATTAGACGTGATGTAGGACTGGCAGGTACTATTTTAAAAGTGGTCAACTCTTCTTTTTATGGTCTTAGCAATAAAATAACCTCGATAGACCAAGCAGTGTCACTCATAGGCTTAGATAGCATCATCAATATAATTAATGGCGTCTCCATTAAGAGCGAGATGAGTGATGAAACGATTACTCACATGAATCGTTTTTGGGATACTGCCAACGATATTGCGATGATAGCGACCAATATTGCCAAGATGGTTGGCTTTCCAAAACCAGATCTTGCGTACCTGTTGGGATTATTTCACAACGTGGGGGTACCTCTGTTAATGAAGCGGTTTGATAATTATTTAGACGTCCTAGAACAGTCCTATGGTAATAATAGCGACCGCATCATTGATATTGAAAATGACTTATTAAAGACGAATCATGCCGTTGTAGGGTACTACATTGCTAAGTCTTGGAGTTTACCCAAGCTTTTATGTGAGGCCATTGCAGAACATCATAATTGCGAGCGCCACTTCCTAGGAAAGCAGCACTCTGAGAGTGATGCAAAAACCCTACTCGCCATTTTGAAACTCGCCGAGCATGTGTGCGGAAGCTATAAAATCTTAGGCAATCAAGCGGTTGATTTTGAATGGGAGCTAATCGGTAACGAGGTTTTAACTCACCTAGGGCTAGGTGAGTATGATGTGGATCAACTTGAAGCTAATTTAGATGAAATGGGTATTAGTGTGAGGAACTATGGGTTCTAGCTCATTTATTTGAGCCCCATCGCTTGCATCACTACGTGATGCTTTAACGCCGCCGCACGATTAAATAAACGCATTCCTTGATTACGTAATAATCGAATAATGGGCTGTTCAGCGGAGAATAAACGCTTAAAACCCTCCATCGCCGCCATCATTAATAAATTATCCGCTTGGCGGCGACGTTGATAGCGCTTCAATATAGACAATTCACCCAGACCTAAGCCTAGTTTATGAGCGCGTAATAATTCTTCACTTAAAGCCGCGACATCTTTAAACCCTAAGTTAACCCCTTGGCCTGCTAACGGATGAATCGTATGCGCAGCATCCCCAACCAAAGCAATTCCCGCCACGACATAATTTTTAACATGACGCTGACGTAATGGAAAAGCAGCACGAGGTCCAACACTCACAACCTTGCCTAATCGATTTTCAAACGCTAGACCTAACTGCAGGCAAAACTCTTCATCGTTTAGTTGTAATAGCTGCTGGCATTCTTCATCGTGGGTCGACCAGACGATAGAGCACCTTGTATCCTTGCTGTCCGCTAACGGTAGCACTGCTAATGGCCCTTCTGGACGAAAACGCTGCCACGCTGTCTCTTGGTGTGATTGTTCTAGCTCAATCGTTGCCACAATAGCTTGATGCTGATAATCCCACTCGCAACTGGCAAACTCACCCCATTGTTTAATTTGAGATAATGCGCCATCAGCGCCCACCAACAATTGAGTATTAAGCGCCTTGCCTGAGGATAAAAAGACGGGGGTTAACCCTTGCGGATCTTGATTATCGATATGACTGACAGTATCACGAATGATGTCGATGTTATCCGCCTGCTTTATCACCTGCTGTAAAGCCCAACCGACTTCTCGATTTTCAACAATGGTGCCTAAGCAAGGTACATGCAGCTCGTTAGCCTTAAAATTTATTTCACCCGTACCTTCTGCATCCCAAACGGTCATCCCTTGATAGGGTGATTTACGGTTATCAGGAATTAATGACCACACCCCTAGCTTGGTTAGTAAAGCTTGACTTTCAGCTGTAAGTGCACTGACACGGGTATCGAAATCAGCACAATTAACAACAGCAGACGGTGGCTGCTGAGTAATCTTGGGCTCAATCAAGGCAACAGAAATATGGCTATTTGCCAGACCAGCGGCTAGAGCATTACCGACCATTCCCCCACCGACAATAACTACTTGGTATTTTTGCATTGGATTTGTGATCATACCTGCCCCTGCTCTTCAAGCTGCTTTGATTGATTCGTTATCTCATTAAAGCTTCAATATCAGCCACCGTTTTAGGCACTTTGTGACTAAGTACATGATAGCCGTCTTCAGTCACAACCACGTCATCTTCAATGCGAATGCCAATACCACGCCAGCGCACGTCGACGCTTTCACAATCGGGAGCAATGTATAAGCCAGGCTCAACAGTCATCACCATACCAGGCTCTAATGGACGCCACTCTTTATTAATTCGATATTTACCGACATCATGCACATCCATTCCCAGCCAATGGCCAGTGCGGTGCATATAAAATGTGCGGTAACTTCCATCTTCTATCAGTTGCTCAACATCACCGGTTAATAATCCTAATTCAACCAATCCTTTGACTAGTTCAACAACGGCGACTTCATGCGCTGCATTCCAACTGTTACCCGGTTTAATTTGTTCTATTGCCGCTAACTGAGCTTTTAATACCAGTTCATATAAAGCTTTTTGTTCTGGGCTGAATTTACCGTTCACCGGAAAGGTGCGGGTAATATCAGAAGCATAATAATCCAGCTCACAACCAGCATCAATTAGAATGAGGCTACCGTCTGCAATCGCCATATCATTATTGGTGTAGTGCAAAATACAAGCATTATCGCCACCGCCAACGATAGAAGGGTAAGCTGCCCTACGACTGCCTGCGTGCATAAATTCGTGCACAATATCGGCTTCTAACTGATACTCAAAACAACCAGGCTTGGCATTTTTCATCGCTCGACAATGGGCAGCGGCAGAAATGTCTGCAGCTTTTTGCATCATCTCAATTTCTGCAAAGGATTTTATCAAACGCATCTCATGTAGCACATGCCCGAGCACCGAAAATTCATGAGGAACTTCAGCCCCCTTGCGTACCATCGATTTGACTTTATTAACCCAATGTAAAAGCTGGCTATCAAATTTACTATTAGCACCCATCTCGGTATAGATACGGTCTTTGCCTTCGAGTAGATCAGGCAGCACCGAATCTAAGGCCTCGATCGGATAAGCTTCGTCGGCGAAGAAATCGCGCGCGGCCCCTTCAGGGCCAGTACGACGGCCCGTCCAAGTTTCCAACGCAGGGTCTTTCTCTTCACAGAATAAAATATATTCCCCTTGCTCGCGGCCAGGTATCAATATTAAACAGGCATTAGCTTCGGAAAATCCCGACAAATAATAGAAGTCACTGTCTTGGCGGAAGGGATGTTCAACGTCCCGATTACGCAGACTTTCAACCGCGGTCGGCACGATGGCAATACTATTTTTCGACATCTTCGCCATCAGTTGTTGGCGACGTTGACTGTATTCTGTTTGAGCAAGTTTCATTGAATTTCCTTAACGGATTTTCTGTATCAAAATAGACAATATCTGTATCAATATGCCGACTACCTATATCAAGATGCCAAAAAATTAGTGCAACTGATTAGGGCTAGAAGACTCATTTTCATCAATAATCTTAGGTTCTGCAACTTCAGGCTCGTTAAAAGCTAAAAACACTGTCAGTGCGGCAACTCGAGCATGCTCTACCAGTTCGTGCAGTAAGTCTTCACTGTCTTCAGGGCTATCGTCTGCTGTCAGCTCTACTTGGCTAAATGCATCAAAATGCTGTAAAACTTCTCTTGTCTCAACATCCAGCTTGCCGCTGACTTTACCCGCTGCGCCAAAACCATCTAAAAAGCCTTTGCACCACTGCGCCATCGCATCAACTTGCTGACTTAATTCAGCATCATCACTTTCTGGTAAGAATAAGGTAAAGTTCATGCTTTCGTTTTCTAACCCTTGCAAAACCCAACCATAAAAAACTGTCATTAAACTCTGTACGGGTTTAGGTAAAGCTTCTGGAGTTTCAAGATAGTTTTCTGCCTCTGTTTGCCACTGGGCATCGGCTAAGCGAGCACCGGTACTCAGGTAACCTGTTAGCCAACCATGAAGCCCTGAAGGAGAACCAAGTGCACTAATCGTGACCATGGCATTAGCGAATTGATGAAAGGGAATCGATATATTTTTCTGCATGAGGTATCTTATTTACCAATAATAGTATTGTTCAGAGTTTAGCATGAAAGATGGGCGTATTAATCCCCTCTAATGCCTCGGTTTCTCTACTCTTTTACGACAAGGTAATATAAAGATACTGACACATGAAAGAATTCGACCTAACTCGCTTACAACGTAACATTGATAAGCTAATCTCAGTAAATACCGAATTGCGACAGCAAACGACCGCAATGAGGGTATCAGAAGCACGCTGGCAAGCCGAACGTGGTAAGTTGATGCAGCAAAACGATATTGCTCGTCGTAAAGTCAACGAAATGATTGAACGTTTGCAACTTCTGGAGCGAAATAGTGGCTAATACAACCAATACTCTAACGGTTTCGATTCTAGAGCGAGAGTTCCGGGTTAACTGCCCTGTGGAAAGCCAAGATGAGCTTTCCTGTGCTGCCAAGTTATTGGACGATAAGATGCGTGAAATTCGTAATGCCAGTAATCACTCAGGTAAGGCCCTTGGCACAGATCGTATTGCCGTGATTGCCGCCTTAAATATTGCGCATCAATTACAGCAATTGCAAAACAAACAGACTCAATTAACAGAAGAGATTGAACGCATTGATGAACGTCTTGATGAAGCTTTAATGCAAGATGTTCAGCTCGAACTTTAAACTTAGAACAACAAAAAAAAAATTTAACGTTTTTTCAGGATTAAAATTGTTATACTAAAAATTGCTCCCTGGGGTGTTAGCCAGTCTATAAAGACCTCGAGCCGATGCTTATATCTCCGGAGGGTTATCGTATTATTGTGCGTATGTCCGCTCGTCGGAAAACCTAATATAGTACCTAGCCCACCACCCTTGAACCTTGGGTTCAAGGCCTTTACTTTGACAGCGGCACAATGGGGAGCTCCATTTTATTTCTTCTATAAGCCCCTTATCTAATCAACAACATAAACGTCAACTGCGGGTAAAAATACGCGCTATTAGACGTAATCTAACGCCTATGGAACAGCAGCAGGCGGCACGATCGCTGAAGCAAAGACTCAACCAAAACCCAAGTTTCAAATATGCTCAACGTATTGGACTCTATTTAGCCAATGACGGTGAAGTGAATACTCAGTCTGCAATCGAACAAGCTTGGCAGAATGGTCAACATGTCTACCTACCGGTCTTAGACCCAGTACGAAAAGGTTTTTTATGGTTTGTAGAATACAAACCTAACAGCCGCATGCGCACTAACCGTTTTGGTATAGCAGAACCCGATCCTAGATTTAACAAACGCATCAAGGCAAGATTTTTGCACGCTATTGGCATGCCATTAGTGGGCTTTGACTTAAGTGGAAACCGCTTGGGTATGGGAGGAGGGTTTTATGATCGCAGTTTCGAATTTTGCCGCCAAGCAGGGATTAAGCCTAAACTATTTGGCTTAGCCCATCATTGTCAGCAAGTGGATAGCCTTCCTTTGGAAAGATGGGACATACAGCTTAAAGAAATTATTTCTGTTTAAAAGCGACTGTCTAACTTGATATTTCTAGCGGATCAAATTCTCACTTACAATCATCATGCTGGCTTGAGCCATATCTGGCGTCATGAATCCTGTTAATAAAGCACCTATTGCAACCACACCGGCCAATAGTAATAAGGTATCAGGCTTGCTTTTCATTTTTTTCCCCAATTAGACAAATTGTCTATAATTTAGACTAATGCCAGCCTAATTCTTTTATTGTTATTAAATTGAAAAATCAACTTCATATCTAATATTCAGATAGATATAGCAAGGTATGAGCCAAGCTTCGATTTTAGGTGTTTTCTGGATATTCGTTGGACATTAAACAGTTTTTATTATTGATATTACGTTAATGTCCTGATGATTAATTACTATTATGATGATTCGCGCACTATTATCAAGCACAAATGTAACAAAAGGTTCACAAATGTAGCAAATGTTCGCCTGCTGTTAACAAAGCAGATATAAAAAAGCACCCACAATAGCGGGTGCTTTTTAATGATTTTAACTTGTGAGAGACCTTGGCTAATTAATTTTATCAACCAGGGCTGAAGCGAGTTCTGCTGCTAGCACCTTAGCGACGCTGCGTTCTGCCTTTGCTTTCGCAAGACCCGCGTAAGCTGATACCCCTTTAGCTTGTTTGCTGAAAGTGCTCAGCGTACGATCATTCGCGTCTTTAATCGTTACCCTACTATCGGCAAAAACAAAATGAGATCCATTTTTCTCCACAGGGCGTAATTTTGCTGATATTTGAATCATCAAATCATACTCACCACGATCACTGATACGCATACCTTGTTCTGTTAAAGCTTCCATGACGCCAGCAGCAATCTCTTGTGCGCCAGCATCCGTCATACTGATACGAACTTGCAGTTGATTAAACAAGCCATAAATAGTGTCTTCTATCTGCTGCAACTCAACACTTAATACTGGCCTCTGACGCAGCGTTCCGACTAAGGCTAACTGATCGGCTAAACGATCACGCTGAGCAAACAGGGTTAATGCAGGCAATACGACTCTTAGCTTTTGCAATGTCGTTCCAGATCGAGGTTGGGTATTGATCGCTATGACCTGCTCTTCTAAACCCTTTATCTGAGCACCCAAACGACTGGCCGCTTTCACCCGATCAAGTTCTGCGAGTGCATAAGCAAACTTGTTCTCGAAAAAAGTCTCTGTCACTTTAACTTCATCGAGTTCGACTGTAGGCACTTTACTGCGGATTGTATTTTGTACCGTTTGCACGAGATCAGTTTGCTTACCTGTGGCCTTGCGCTCTTGAACAGTACTGGAAAAATCACTACTCACAGTTACTCGCAATTGACTCACCAAATTCACTCGCGCCGCATCTCCTGCTCGTCGAGCTGCATCGGCCTTATCACCCCAAAGATCGCCTGAGCCAGTACCATAGGCAAAGCCTGAACGCTGAGGTGGGTTATTAACCCAATCAGGGGTATCAAAATTTGCTTGAGTGTCTGCGCGTCTTGTTTCAGCACCTTGCTTAGGCACATTAGCGACACAAGCCGCTAAACTGCCGATAACAAAGAGACTGGTTAATAGTTTAAGAGAGGTTTTCATTTAAAAACCGAAGCCGCCTTTTTCTTGTAGCTTCTTAATTTTCTTTTGACCATTCCAAACTTCGCGGTTATTTGCCATATCAATGAGCTTCATATCCACTTGGTAAAAAGTCACGCGGTCGTCACCGACCTGATCAACAATAGAATTCAAGCTACCCGAAATAACAAAATCTGCAGCCAACTCCTGACCTTGCTCTTTCGCTTCTGCCGCATTCAATTCTTGATCTTGGCGTTCATTACGGATGGCTTTACGCTCTTCTCCACCAGCAACAAAATCAGCGCGACCTGAACGAATAATTGAACGTTTGATATCATTTACAAACGTATCAATCGCAATATGTTCATGAGATTTGTTAGCAATACGCTGAATAATAATGGTGGGACGGTTACTGTTTGCTAATTCGAAATCTCGCGCCCAAGGGAATGACAACATATCCGTAATCATTTCTTCTGCGACAAGCTGTGAATCTTTGCTATTCCAACGATCCGATAAGGCAATTTCCTGATCGCTATCGATGCGAGTAACACGAGTTGCACACCCTACGACAGACACTACCAAGGCCGCTATTAATAACAATTTCATTTTGTTGATCATGGAAGTCTTCCTTTAAATCCTAATTAAATATTTAGTACAGTTACGTTAAATTATTGTTCGATTAAAGCAATCGACTTTTTCGTTTTATTCTCTGTCGGTAATACCGTCACTTTCTTTATATAAGGCATTGATCTGACCTGCACGACCTGCAACTCATTTTCTTGCAAAATAATCTGCTGACGCTGGGTCACCCAAGGTTTACCCGCTAGTACGGCTGAGTTCATTTCAATTTCATAACTACCCGCTTCTAATGGAATACGAGTAATACGTACTTCATGAGGTAGCATTAACCAATTTCTGGTTTCCGCAGCATCTGATAATTGACTCGTTACTTTACCCACAGTGGCCAAAAGGCTTGTCAGCTCGCTGCCCGCATCACCACTGATTAATTCTGCTGCCTTTTGTGCAGCCAGTGCTTTAAAAACACCCCGAGCTAAGGCCAATTTTATATCTTTATTGGCATTTAAGAGCTGCTCATTGAGCCCCATAATGGCAGGACTAGCCGCGGATTTCATTGGATATTTCTTACCAGCGACGGTTACGAAAGAAGCACCTGGTTTGTTTTTAGGCGGTGAGTAATAAGGAACGGTTATTCTTAACCCTTCGCCGATAGCTTTTACAAAACCTAGTTCAGTTATGGCATCCCAAGCGCCTGCTAAATAAATCGTTTGCTGGAAGTCATTCAGAATAAAATTCGTAAAATCATAGTTTCTATAATGAATCATCAAGTTAGCGAGGCTTTTATCAGCATACACCAGATAAAACCAAGCCAGCTTTTCTCTATGGCTTTTTAGTGAACTGTAATAGGGGCGCAATATCAATGAGCGGTGAGCCGCATCGGCAAACAATTGCACATTCATTTCTTTGCGCTGAGGCACCATACCCAAGTGCTCAATCACCACTAGCTGAGATTTATCATCGTATTCTGCTAGCTGCTGGCGCTGCGATAACGATAGCTTATCTTTGGCCAACCTTAGCCATTCATTATTGTAACCCCCTGCCAAGCGCATCATGCGCACAGTATCGAACCATGCTTGAGAAGTCATTGCTGAACCTAGATCAAACTGTTCCGCATAGCCCTGCTCATAGGAGGTGGCGGCTTTTTGATAACTAATACGGGCATTATCGTATTCACCATTGGTTTCATAAGTAATACCGGTTAAATAATGCGCCATCGCATCATCGCGATATGCTAATGCGTCATCATCAATTTGATTTCCCCGCAACGTACGGAACACATCCAATATCTGTGAAAACAGTTGATCGTCTTCATTCTGTTGTTCAGTGTACGTGCCTTTATCTGAATTCAGTGCGTTCAAACGAATGCCCAAACGGCGAGATTCAATACGCGCATTTTCAATCGCGTCTAAACGTTTATTAGGCGTGGCCGCGCCATTACTAATCGCCATGTAATTCAATGTTTTATAATAGTTAATAAACACTTTTTCAAAATCAGCACCGTTGTAATCACCATTGCGAGGATTGGTCATAAATGCCGCAATACTATTACTGACACTGGTTACCTCTAAACGTTCAGCAATCTTTTCAGCGGTGTCTAATAACTGGTTACTTTCTAAATACTGGCCTTGAAGATGTTTTAATACGGCTAATTCCATATAGTAGAGTAGTCGGTCACTGCCCGTTGACTTTAATGCCGAAGCCATACTCTGCTCGGCTTCTAAATATTGCCCTTTTTGGGCATACTGTAAGGCTTTCTCTACCCCGGTGCCATAAGTCGCACAACCAGAAAGTTGCATAATCAGTGCACAGAAAAAAGCTAACAACGTGATTTTGATATGTATCATATGTGGTCTTTAATACCCCCTATAAATTAACACTAACTGCAAAAAAACTTGCGCGAGTGAGTTTGAAATTATTTACAACAAAAGCACACGTTAGTTCATAATTGTTTGATTTAGCCATTGGTAAATCTGTTGACGTTTAGATACCTCATCGTTTACTACATGATGGCGCCCCCCCGCAACCATTAACAGTTTTCGGCGAGGAAACTTCTCTCGTAACAACGGCATATTATGGCGCCATTCAACAGTATCATCTTGATCACCCTGAACAATGTTAATTTCAAGATCAGAGGCCTCACACTCTTCGATCATTTTAACCCACTTTTTTAACGCCCCGACCCAAAGAACGGATAAGGCTAACGGCTGTAAAGGATCTTTTTCAGCAATAAAACGTAAAAACTCTATATCATTTGAGTTTATAGCAAAAGTACGTCTAATTTGCTTAATAAAAGGACGCAGCAATGAGTGTAATACTTTAGCACTAGTCCAATGGCAGGGACGGACTAAAGGCGCCAATAAATTGATACTAGCAAAGGGGGAGCTCTGTTGCTGAATCTGACGGGTGAGCAAGTAATTAATAATAATCGCGCCACCTGTACTCTGACCAAAAACATGCAAAGGCAAGGATTCCCTCTCCGTATGTTTTTGTAACGCATAAGTTTGCTCAAGCGCAGCACTGAACACCTGATCGTATTCATCAAAGTCGCTAATCGCCGCGCGATCACCGGTGGATAAACCATGCCCTGGCAAATCACAAGCAAAGACGTTCCAGCCTTGCTGTAAACAAAATTCAATTAGACTGCCATAAATACCGATATGATCATAATAACCATGCATTAATATCGCAGTACCTTTCGCATTATCCTGATAAAAAACCTGAGCAGCAAGCTGGTAGCCTGCCGCAGAAAAGCTACCGATATGATGCTTAAGGCCCTCGTAACGATTAGAAAAATCAATTTTATAATAATGGACGTAACGCTGCTGGGCGGGTGAGATCTCGGGTAGATCCTGCCAATCTAAAGGCTTTAACGCATGCTGCAACTCATCCACATCCCAATTAATTGCTTTCAAAGGCCACATCTCTTAAGTCAAATGTTTATCTGCTTTAAGAGTAGCAAGTCTAACCACAGAGTACAGCGCAAGCTGACTGACTTTAGTCAGATTTTGCGTATATAAATCAAGGGAATAGGTTTTAAAGATAAAAAAAAGCCGTTCCTTATTGCTAAGTAACGGCTTTTCTTACTCTTTCGTTTTAGGCGTTAAAGCCAAAAGCTTATCGAGAGTAGTACATGTCAAATTCTACTGGGTGAGTCGTTTGCTCAACACGGTAAACGTCTTCCATCGCTAGTTCGATGTAAGCTTCAATCATGTCTTCAGTGAAAACACCACCTTCAGTCAAGAAACCCATGTCTGCTTTCAAACAATCGATCGCTTCACGCAAGCTACCAGCAACCTGTGGAATTGCAGCTGCTTCTTCAGCAGGCAAGTCATAAAGATCTTTGTCAGCCGCATCGCCAGGGTGAATCTTGTTTTTGATACCATCAATACCAGCCATCAACATAGCAGAAAATGCTAGGTATGGATTAGCCATTGGATCAGGAAAACGAGCTTCAACACGCTTGCCTTTAGGAGACGCAACGTAAGGAATACGGATAGAAGCAGAACGATTACGGGCAGAGTATGCAAGCATTACAGGTGCTTCAAAACCAGGAATCAAACGCTTGTAAGAATTCGTTGATGGGTTAGTGAACGCATTCAACGCCTTAGCGTGCTTGATGATACCGCCGATGTAGAAAAGAGCCATTTCGCTCAATCCAGCATAGCCGTCACCCGCGAATTGGTTTTCGCCATCTTTCCAGAAAGACTGGTGTACGTGCATACCAGAACCGTTATCACCGATAACTGGCTTAGGCATGAAAGTAGCTGTTTTGCCATAAGCAGCAGCAACGTTATGAACAACGTACTTATACATTTGAACTTCATCAGCTTTCTTAACAAGCGTATTAAAACGAACACCAATTTCGTTTTGGTTAGCCGTTGCCACTTCGTGGTGATGTACTTCAACATCAAGACCGATTGCCATCATCGTATTACACATAGCAGCACGCATATCATGCGAGCTGTCTACGGGTGGCACTGGAAAATAACCACCTTTAACGGTTGGACGGTGACCCATGTTGCCACCTTCCATCTTAGTACCAGAATTCCAAGCTGCTTCCTCAGAGTTGATTTTGTAGAAGTTGCCAGACATGTCTGCGCCCCAACGTACATCATCAAAGATGAAGAATTCTGGCTCAGGACCGAAGAAAGCGGTATCGCCAAGACCCGTAGCTTTTAAGAACGCTTCGGCACGCTTAGCAACAGAACGAGGATCACGTTCGTAGCCTTGCATAGTAGAAGGCTCAATAATGTCACAACGTAAGACCAAGGTAGAATCTTCAGTAAACGGATCAAGATAGCAAGTAGAATCATCTGGAAGAAGAATCATGTCTGACTCGTTAATACCTTTCCAACCAGCAATAGAAGAGCCATCAAACATCTGACCTACTTCAAAAAATTCTTCGTCAACATACTTAGAAGGAATAGAAAGATGTTGTTCTTTACCCTTAGTATCGGTGAAACGTAAGTCAACCCACTTAACGTCATTCTCTTTGATCATGTTCAGAGTATTTACAGACATATATAGTCTCCAGATGTATTTTTATCTAATTCAGCGGTCCACGCAAAAATGGCCACCACCTAAGTTTAACAATCAAACAGCAACTATTATGCCATTTAATAAATTCACCACTAAGCCGATAACGCAAAGGCTGCAGTCTGAAATAGCCACACTTAACGCACCAAAAAAGAGCATTAAAAATAATGTAGCATTAAAGTGGTGCACATATGCAAATAACAGACAAAGACACTGTGGATCGGCTTATTATAGGTTCATCTATGCCCCAAGATAAAACTTTATTAGCACAAAAACAGGGCTTTTTTAATATTTAACGCTATTCGTACAAAAACTGATCAGACTACTGCAATTTAATCAGCAATCTATACCCAGCTAATGTATAATCGCGGCCTTTTATAGCCAAGCCCATTCAAGCTAGCATTTTTGCTAAGCCCGCTGGGCCATAACTCAGGGTCCCCTATTGTGATCGAGAACTTACGTAATATCGCCATCATTGCTCACGTTGACCATGGTAAAACTACCTTAGTTGACAAGTTGCTTGAACAATCAGGTTCACTTGAGCGCAACCAAGCTGGCGAGCGAGTCATGGACTCCAACGACCAAGAGAAAGAGCGTGGTATTACCATACTTGCAAAAAACACTGCAATCGAATGGAACGACTACCGCATTAACATCATCGATACTCCAGGACACGCCGACTTCGGTGGTGAAGTGGAACGTGTTATGTCGATGGTTGATTCTGTTTGCCTTATCGTTGATGCAATTGATGGCCCTATGCCACAAACACGCTTCGTAACGCAAAAAGCCTTCGAGCAAGGTTTACGCCCAATCGTTGTGATTAACAAGATTGACCGTCCTGGGTCTCGTCCAGAATGGGTTGCTGACCAAGTTTTCGATCTTTTCGATCGTTTAGGTGGTACTGATGAGCAGCTAGATTTCCCAATTATCTACTGCTCTGCAATCAATGGTATTGCCGGTACTGATCCTGATGAAATGGCTGAAGATATGACGCCATTGTTCCAGATGATTGTTGATCACGTTGAAGCGCCTAAAGTAGACGCTGGCGGTCCTCTGCAAATGCAAATCTCTGCACTGGATTACGATAGCTTTGTAGGTGTTATCGGTGTTGGCCGTATCACTCGTGGTAAGTTGAAGCCTGGTACAGACGTTCAAGTTGTTTCTAAAGATGGTTCAACTCGTAAAGCTCGCGTTCAAGAAGTGAAAGGCTTTAAAGGTCTTGACCGTGTTTCTACTAACGACGCAGAAGCTGGCGACATTATTTGCATCTCAGGTATCGATAATCTGTGCATTTCTGACACCATCTGTGACATGAACAATGTTGAAGCATTACCGCCATTAAGCGTTGATGAGCCAACGGTAAGCATGACTTTCCAAGTAAACAACTCTCCGTTTGCAGGTAAAGAAGGCAAGTTCGTAACCTCGCGTAATATTAAAGATCGCTTGGAAAAAGAATTGATCCACAACGTTGCTTTGCGCGTTGAACCAGGCGAGTCTCCAGAGAAATTTAAAGTTTCTGGTCGTGGTGAATTACACCTTTCTGTATTGATCGAATCCATGCGTCGCGAAGGCTTCGAAATGGCGATTGGTAAGCCTGAAGTTGTTCAGAAAATGGTTGATGGTGAACTTCAAGAACCCTACGAACAGGTTATGATCGACATTGAAGAAGAGCACTCTGGTGCCATCATGAGTGAGATGGGTACCCGTAAAGCTGAAATGACCAACATGGTTCCAGATGGCAAAGGCCGAACACGCCTTGAGTTCATCATGCCAGCACGTGGCCTGATCGGCTTCCGTTCTGACTTCCTAACCCTGACGTCTGGATCGGGCATCTTAACCAATACATTTGATCATTACGGTCCTGTTCATAAGACCCTAGGTTCTACTCGCCATAACGGCGTAATGGTCTCTATGGTTGCAGGTAAAGTGCTTGGCTTCTCATTGTTTGGTTTGCAGGATCGTGGACGCATGTTCATGGAGCCAGCTGCTGAAGTTTATGAAGGCCAGATCGTTGGTTTACACGCACGTGATAACGATCTTTGTGTTAACCCAACTAAAGGTAAGCAGCTTACTAACGTACGTGCCTCTGGTACGGATGAAGCGATCAACCTAGTACCTGCTATTCGACATACGCTTGAACAAGCACTTGAATTCATCGAAGATGATGAGTTGGTTGAAGTAACACCGCTAAGCATCCGTCTACGTAAGAAGCATCTTACAGAGACTGATCGTAAGCGTTTCGGTAAGAAGAAAGTTAAGAAAGACTAAGCTTCTACTGATATCAGCTTATTACTCATAAGTTGATCGCTAGTAAAAGATCCCAGTTTGATTTAATTCATGCTGGGATTTTTTTTGCCTGCTATTTAGCTTTATAATCCCCCACACTCTTCTTTGTTAGATGTTACCTATGTCAGATTTTCAGCCTATTTATTCTCCTCCTTCTGTAACTGATACTAAATTAGGCATTTTGTATTCTTTTCGTCGCTGTCCTTATGCTATGCGTGCACGATTAGCGTGCACTTTATTTTTACCGGCGCAAAGTTTGGAGCTAAGAGAGGTGATTTTAAGGAATAAACCGCAGGAACTATTGGTTGTTAGCCCGAAAGCCACGGTGCCGGTCTTACTTGCACAGGGAGGGTCGCTAGCAGATCCAATACTCGTAGATGAAAGTCGCGACATAATGATATGGGCATTAGATCAGGCTGCTGAGGTACTCAAAACACAATACCTACCTTTGCACCTGCAATTAGAGATCGAAGAACTGATTGATGAAAATGATGGCTCTTTCAAATGGGCTTTAGATCGATACAAGTATTCGGATCGCTTTGAAGAAAGCGAAGAACACTATAGGAAGCTAGGAGAAGTTTTTTTAGCCAAACTTGAGCTGAGGCTAGAGAAAACCGGCTATTTATTTACACCTGAGATGAGCATTGCTGATATCTCGATATTTCCTTTTGTTCGCCAGTTCGCTCATGTGGATAAACAATGGTTTGAGCAGAGCTCTTATCCTAGATTAATTCAATGGCTGGATATATTATTGAAATCCGAATTATTCGCTTCAATTATGGAGAAATACAAGCCTTGGAAAAAAAAGGAAGAAGCCATCTTCTTCCCTTGATATAACATTTGTTACATCACTCTATTTTTCTTAGTAAATTGCAGGCAATACATCAGCATACTGTTAACAAAGTCTTTATCGGACTCAGATTTATACATCCATAAATCAATCTTTCCATGATCGGAAACTATTTGTATGCACTGACTATCATCTGAGTTTATTTCTTCGATATCCGCGCAGTCCATACTGACTGCTTTTTTATACCAAATAACGCGATAGGTTATTTTTTGAGGCGTGAGAGTTAATTCCGGAAGACTGACTAACGGTGATAGATGCTTAATGATATTGAATAAAAGGATCATAAAAAAAACAGTGCCTACAATGACAGGGATCAGCCAATTTCTCCCATCAATAGAAAAGCCATCAAGCATTTCAGATATAAACCAAAATGCAGGCGCAAGAAAAAGCAGTCTAAATAATCCCGATGCAACAACACCTCTTCTAGCAGACAGCTTCAAAGTGATATTGTTTTGACCTTTAAATACCTGAATTCTAGAATCCGCAGGTAATATCGGCGCTTCAATACGTTCTGTAATTGAATCTATAATTTTATCATCGAGTTCTGAAGGCTTTCTCTCAAAACCCTCGCCACTGCTAGAATCTTGCAAAGAGATATTAAGAAACTTTGCTAACGCTTCTGCCTGCCTGCGAGATACCGCAAACTCAGCGTTATCGTTCAAGTCATGTGTTGCAATTTTAGTGACAATCTTAATAGGATATACCAAGTAACTCGAGCCGCCATTACTTGAACTACTAGAACGCCATTCTTGGCTTAACTTTAATCCTGAGACTTTTGAAATAGGTAATGTTTTAGCACTCTGAAAACCTAATACGCTGGAGTAATCTTTGATGTGCGTCGCATTTTTATTAATAGACTTTAACATTCTATAACTCGCCAGAGCAGAGCCCATTAAAACAAAAAGCCCTCCAGCAAAAAACAGCTTGAAAAAATCGGCTATCGATATAGGATCATGACTGAAAAGCACAGACCAAATCCCCATCAACCAAGCAATTATTCCAGGTAAAGCAAACAACGCCCCCATTACGGTAAGTACTGATGATGTGCCTAATATAGAAAGGTAAAGCTCATCTCCCCGTATCTCAAATTCCTTTTTCATCACAACTCCTAGTGCCTAGATTTACCAAGTAGATTAACAAATCTATCTTGGATAGCGAATACCTCTTTGCAGACACAAAAAAGCCCAAGCTAATTGCTTAACTTGGGCTTTTTAAATTAGAAACAAAGATTATTTAATCTTTGGATCTAATTCGCCAGACTGGTAGCGATCAAACATCGCATCCAATGAAAGTGCTGTCATCTTAGATGCATTGCCGGCCGTACCAAATGATTCGTAACGTGCGACGCAAATGTCCTGCATCGCTTGCATAGAAGCTTTGAAGTATTTACGTGGATCGAATTCTGCAGGATTCTGCGCGAGGAAACGACGAATCGCACCGGTAGAAGCCAGGCGTAAATCCGTATCGATATTTACTTTACGAACGCCATGCTTAATACCTTCGACGATCTGCTCAACCGGTACACCATAAGTTTCAGGTATTTCGCCACCGAACTCATTAATGATAGCTAACCAATCCTGCGGCACAGAAGAAGAACCATGCATGACCAAGTGAGTATCTGGGATACGCTTATGGATTTCTTTAATGCGGTCTACGGCTAAAATGTCATCCGTGGGTGGACGCGTAAACTTATAAGCACCGTGGGAAGTACCACAAGCAATTGCTAATGCATCAACACCGGTTTGCTTAACGAAGTCAGCCGCTTCTTCAGGATCCGTCAACATTTGATCGTGAGTTAGAATACCTTCAGCGCCAACGCCATCTTCTTCGCCGGCCTGACCTGTTTCAAGAGAACCCAGAATACCCAACTCACCCTCAACCGAAACACCACAACCGTGTGCCATTTCAACCGTACGCTTAGTCACTGCAACATTGTAGTCGTAGCTCATTGGGGTCTTACCGTCCTCACCCAAAGAACCATCCATCATTACTGAGCTAAAGCCCAACTGGATAGAACGCTGACATACCGTTGGCGAAGAGCCATGATCCTGATGCATACACACAGGAATATGTGGAAATTCTTCAATCGCCGCTTGAATCATGTGACGCAAGAAAGGTGCACCCGCATAAGTACGCGCACCAGCAGAAGCCTGCACGATCACTGGAGAATTAGTCAGATCAGCAGCTTGCATGATGGCGCGTATTTGTTCTAGGTTGTTTACGTTAAAAGATGGAACGCCATAACCGAACTCGGCTGCGTGATCCAACAATTGGCGCATGCTAATTAATGCCATGTTAAATTACCTTATTAATTTTTAAATAATATTTTCCACTATTCTAGCGGCTTCTGCGGTTAAGAGAAATAACCGCACGTTAATTGTTCAGTTTTACAAAGATTTAACGTCGTATGGCTAAAACTCATAAACTCAAGTTTATTTAGCAGCGCGGGCTTCTAATATGGCAACCGCGGGTAGAACCTTACCTTCTACAAATTCTAAGAAAGCACCACCACCGGTAGAAATATACGATACTTTATCAGCAATACCGTACTTATCCACAGCGGCCAATGTATCGCCGCCGCCCGCGATGGAAAAAGCATCTGACTCTGCAATGGCCAACGCTAACGCTTTGGTACCTTCACCAAAATGGTCGAATTCAAAGATCCCTACTGGGCCATTCCAAATGATAGTCTTTGCTTTCTTTAGCTGACCTGCAAGTGCTTTCGCTGAATCTGGGCCAATATCAAAGATCATATCATCAGCGGTTACTTCGCTAGCATCTTTTAATGTTGCGACAGCTGTTTCAGCGAACTCTTTGGCACAGACAACGTCAGTCGGCACTGGGATAGAAACTTTATCCATCAAAGCTTTTGCTTTTGGCACTAAGTCTTGTTCATAAAGAGACTTACCCACTGGCTTGCCAGCGGCGGCCAAGAAAGTATTGGCGATGCCACCGCCGACGATAATTTGATCACAAATAACCGATAAGCTTTCTAACACATCTAACTTAGTCGAAACCTTCGAACCACCAACGATAGCAACTAAGGGACGCGCTGGATTATCTAATGCTTTGCCCAATGCTTCTAATTCATTGGCTAATAACGGACCTGCACAAGCCACTGGAGCAAATTTAGCCACACCATGAGTTGATGCCTGTGCACGGTGAGCCGTACCAAAAGCATCCATAACGAAAACATCACACAGATCAGCATAGGCTTGAGCTAGCTGATCTTCGTCTTTCTTTTCGCCTTTATTGAAACGAACATTTTCTAGTAACACGAGTTCACCTTCGGCAACGGTAAAGTCAGCATCAAACTCTCTAATCAACTCAACTGGGCGGCCCAGCATACCTGCCAAATGATCAGCGACCGGCTGCATAGAGTACTTTTCTTCAAACTCGCCTTCAGTAGGACGGCCTAGGTGAGACATCACAATGACTTTAGCACCCGCTTCAAGCGCTTGCTGAATCGTTGGCAAAGACGCACGAATACGCGCATCGGATGTTACCTTGCCATCTTTAACAGGTACGTTCAGGTCTTCACGGATTAATACGCGCTTACCTTTAAGTTCACCTGAAGCGATCAGGTCAGTCATCTTGATTACCGTCATCATATCTCGTCCTTATTATATTTTTTGTTCAATCTTGCTTAACTATTTAGTCTTGCTTCACTATTTAGTCTTGCTTAACTATTCAATCTTACTTAACAGGGTTTAAATTCTTTAACTGCAGCGCCGTATCTAACATACGGTTTGCGAAACCCCACTCGTTATCGAACCAGATCATCAATTTTACTAATGACCCATCACTGACCCGGGTTTGTGTCGCATCAACAACCCCAGAATGGGGGTCATGGTTAAAATCTACCGACGCATGAGGCTCTTGAGTGAAAGCTAATATGCCTGCCAACTGGCTCTCTGTAGCCTGTTTTAATACGCTATTGACCTGCTCAACAGTCACATTCTGCTCAAGCTGCAGCGTCACATCCAACACGGATACATTCAATGTTGGTACACGCATATGCAAGCTTTCGAATTTATTCGCTAACTCAGGCATTAAGCGAGCAATACCTATAGCCAAGCCTGTTTCCACAGGAATGATACTTTGCACGGCGGCGCGGGTTCGACGCAAATCCGAATGGTAAGCATCAATCACCGGCTGGTCGTTCATAGCCGAGTGGATGGTGGTGGTCATGCCCCGCTTGATACCAAACTCGGTATTTAATAGCTGTAACACTGGAATTAAGCAGTTAGTAGAACAGGATCCATTAGAAATGATTTTGTTGTCGGCCCGTAATGTGTGCTGATTGAAACCTTGGATAACCGTGGCATCGACACTGGATTCAGCCGGATGCGAAATTAATACACGTTTTGCCCCTTGTACTAAATGCAATTCGGCATGATCACGATTGGTAATAACACCAGTACACTCTAATACCAGATCAATTCCGAGAGATTGCCAAGGCAAACTGGAAACTTCAGATTCATGGAATACCTGAATAGCATCACCATTGACAATCAGCCCGTTCTCCTTAGTTTCAACCGAGCCAGAAAAACGACCATGGGTACTGTCATAGCGCAGCATATAGCTAACCGACTCAAGATCGGCTAGCTCATTAATGGCAACCACTTGCAGTTGATCCTGCAAGTTGCGCTCGTATAATGCACGTAAGATACTGCGACCTATACGACCAAACCCATTAATTGCAATACGTATCATAAGGCTTAAAGTACGCCTTCAACAGCTGCAACAACCTTGTCTACAGTAAAACCAAAATGTTTCATTAGATCAGAGATAGGTGCCGACTCACCGAACGTGTCCATACCGACGATTGCGCCGTTTAGACCAACAAATTTGTACCAGTAATCTTTATGCAAAGCTTCAACCGCAACACGTGCAACAACAGAGGCTGGCAATACCGATTCGATATACGCAGCATCTTGTGCACAGAAGATTTCAGCACAGGGCATAGAAACAACACGGATGTTTTTGCCTTTCGCTGCTAGTGCTTGCGCTGCGTCCATTGCTAGACCGACTTCAGAACCAGTTGCAATCAAGATAGCTTCTGGCGTACCAACAGAATCTTTCAGGATATAAGCACCTTTCGCAATGTCAGCAACCTGAGCTGCGCTGCGGTCTTGATGGGGTAAACCCTGACGCGAGAAGATCAAAGCACTGGGGCCATCAAAACGCTCGATCGCTGATTTCCAAGACACTGCAGACTCAACCGCATCACATGGACGCCATGCATGCATGTTAGGGGTGTTGCGTAAGCTCGCAACCTGCTCAACAGGTTGGTGCGTTGGGCCGTCTTCACCCAAACCGATAGAGTCGTGCGTATAAACAAAGATAGAACGCTGCCTCATTAATGCTGCCATGCGAACCGCGTTACGCGCGTATTCCATAAACATTAAGAAAGTTGCGCCATAAGGCACAAAACCTTTGTGCAAAGCCATACCGTTCATCATCGCGCTCATGGCAAATTCACGTACGCCATAAAACAGGTAATTACCCGAAGCATCTTCTGCACTTATGCCTTCACAGCCTTTCCATAAGGTCAGATTAGAACCCGCTAAGTCAGCAGAGCCCCCTAAGAATTCAGGCAGTTTTGGACCAAAAGCGTTCAATGTATTCTGTGACGCTTTACGGCTAGCAATGCTTTCACCTTTCTCTTGGCACTCAGCGATGTAAGCATCGGCATAGGCAGAGAAATCAGCAGGCAGATCACCGGTAATACGACGCTTATATTCAGCGGCTAGCTCTGGGAATGCAGCAGAATAAGCAGCGAATTTATCGTTCCAGCTGCTTTCTTTTTTAGCACCAGAAGCTTTAGCATTCCAACCCTCATAAACGTTTTCAGGAATCTCGAAAGCACCGTGCTTCCAGCCTAAACGTTCACGAGTTAAAGCAATTTCGTCGTCACCTAATGGAGCACCATGACAATCTTCTTTGCCTTCTTTGTTTGGCGAACCAAAACCGATAATAGTCTTGCAGCAAATTAAAGTCGGTTGATCAGTATTTTCTTTCGCGTTTTCAATCGCTGCTTTGATTTCTTCTGGATCATGACCATTTACTTTCGAGATGACCTGCCAGCCATAAGACTGGAAACGTTGAACGGTATCATCAGTAAACCAACCTTCAACTTCACCATCAATCGAGATGCCGTTATCGTCATAGAAAGCAATCAGTTTGCCTAAACCTAATGTACCCGCTAAAGAACAAGACTCATGGGAAATACCTTCCATCATGCAGCCATCACCCATAAATACATAAGTATTGTGGTCAACGATCTCGTGGCCTGGCTTATTGAACTGAGCGGCTAACACCTTTTCAGCAACCGCCATACCCACACCGTTTGCTAAACCTTGGCCTAATGGGCCCGTCGTCGTTTCGATGCCTGGTGCGTAGCCATACTCTGGGTGCCCCGGAGTTTTCGAATCCATCTGACGGAAACTTTTTAAATCATCGATAGAAAGTGCGTAACCCGACAAGTGCAATAGCGAGTAGATCAACATGGAACCGTGACCATTCGATAAAATGAAACGGTCGCGATCAGCCCAATCTGGATTTTCCGGGTTATGCTTTAAAAAGTCATTCCACAGAACTTCGGCAATATCAGCCATACCCATTGGCGCGCCCGGGTGACCTGACTTGGCTTTCTGAACGGCGTCCATACTCAGTGCACGAATTGCATTGGCAAGCTCTGTACGTGATGTCATGAAATGACTCTCCGGCTATTACGGTTTTAAATAGGATATTGATGCTAACGTCTAAGATTAGCAGTCAGCGCCTGATCTAACTGATTTTGCTAGCGCTGTTTTCGCTAGTGCAAACAGATTGATCAAGCGGATAAAAATGGCGCGCTATTGTCGCTTAATTGGCCAGCTGGAGCAAGAAAGCTCGCGGATATGACAGAATTTTTTACTTGGGTCAGCTCTTTACCAATAAACCTATATCAAAATAAATTGATATAGATTTTCTTTCTGCTACAATGTTTTGCATGCCAGACACAAAAATTTCCAATATTGAGGCCTTAGCGGCTCATTCAAAAGCCAGCGCCGACCCACTTCGCCTGAATGTCTTACGTATTCTTGGAGAAGGCTCGTTCGGGGTTTTAGAACTTTGCCAATTGTTTGAAATCAAACAAAGCAGCATGAGTCATCATCTAAAGATTTTGGCGAATGCAGGCTTAGTGACGACAAGGCGCGAAGGTAATTCAATTTTTTACCGCCGCTCACCACTCAGTTTAAATAAAGGCAGTCGCTATACTCTAACAACAGCTGCTGCTTGGCTTGATCTAACGAAAGTTTTATTTTTGACTTTGGATAAATTAGATCCGTCGCAAATAATTACTCAGCGTTTACAGGGTTTGTATCAAGAACGTGCACTAAACTCACAAGAATTTTTTACTAAGCACGCGAGCGAATTTCATGAGAAACAAGATTTAATTGCCTCTCATGAACAATACGGTGACACCTTAGAAGATTTGGTGGCGACGCTGAATTTACAAAACACGAGTGTCGCTTTAGAGATTGGCCCTGGTGAAGGTGCTCTGCTACCGGCTTTAAGTAAACGCTTCGAGCAAGTAATAGGCTTAGATGTTTCACCCGCTATGTTGGATAAAGCAAAGTTAAAGGTCTCTGAGCAACAACTTAATAATATTGAGTTACTACACGGCGACTGCAAGCTAGCGTTAGCACAAAAAGTTCAGGCCGACTTAGTGACGTGCAATATGGTGCTGCACCATGTGCCTGCGCCAAAGGAGATTTTCAACCACAGTGCTGAATTATTGAAGCCTGGTGGCTGTTTATTAATTACCGATTTGTGTGCCCACGATCAAGTATGGGCCCGTGAATCCTGTGGTGATCTGTGGTTAGGGTTTGCTCCTGAAGACTTAACAAGCTGGGCCAAAGAAGCTCAGTTAACTGAAGAGCAAACACAGTTTTTAGCTTTACGAAATGGATTCCAAATCCAGTTCAGAACATTCCGTCGCGCTGTGGCATGACGCTGCAGCTACTATATAAAGAAAAATAGGAGACACTATGAGCGAATATTCGATTTTCACTTCTGAGTCCGTTTCAGAAGGACACCCAGACAAAGTAGCCGATCAGATTTCTGATGCGGTTTTGGATGCCATTATTGCCCGCGACCCACATGCCCGTGTTGCCGTGGAAACCATGGTTAAAACCGGCATGGCAATTATTGCTGGCGAAGTAACAACGTCTTGTTATGTAGACCTTGAAGACATCGTCCGTAAGGTCATTACCGGCATCGGCTATAACAGTTCTGATGTTGGTTTTGACGGCGCAACTTGTGCGGTACTTAACGGTATTGGTAAGCAGTCTGTTGATATTAACCAAGGCGTCGACCGTGCTAAACCAGAAGATCAAGGCGCTGGTGACCAAGGTTTAATGTTTGGCTATGCGACTAACGAAACAGAATCGTTGATGCCTGCTCCTGTTTATTACGCGCACTTATTGGTTCAACGCCAAGCTGAATTACGTCGTAACGACACGCTGCCTTGGTTGCGTCCAGATGCTAAATCACAAGTGACAATAAACTATGAAGGCGTCTCGAATGGAGGGCAGCCTAAAGTAGATGCGGTTGTTCTTTCGACTCAGCATGATCCAAGTATTTCACTCGATGATTTACGTGAAGCCGTGCTAGAAAATATCATTAAGCCTATTTTTCCGGCTGAATGGTTAACCGAAGATACGCTGTACCACATTAACCCAACCGGTAACTTCGTGATCGGTGGCCCTGTGGGTGATGCTGGCCTTACTGGACGTAAAATAATTGTTGATACTTATGGCGGCATGGCGCGTCACGGTGGTGGTGCTTTTTCAGGTAAAGATCCATCAAAAGTAGATCGCTCTGCGGCTTACATGGGTCGTTATGTGGCGAAAAATATAGTGGCCGCTGAATTGGCTGAGCGCTGTGAGATTCAAGTGTCGTATGCCATTGGTGTTGCACAACCTACATCGATTTCGGTAAACACATTTGGTACAGGTAAGCTTTCGGATATCGAGCTAGCGAAAGTGATTCGCGAGGTATTTGATCTACGCCCTTACGCCATTCAGAACCAACTTGAATTATTAAACCCTATGTATCAGATAACCGCCGCTTACGGTCACTTTGGTCGCGAACCGTTTGAACATACTTATGAATACGAAGATCGTGGTGAGAAGAAGTCTAAAACCTTCACTGCGTTCACATGGGAACGTACCGATAAAATTGATGCGCTTAAAACCGCAGCAAACGTATAGTCCGAATTAATAGAAACCGTATTAGCTTGAATGCCGTATCAGATAGCAATCGAATTAATAGCCATCGAACTTGAGAGAAAGAATATGACTACCTTTACAGATTATAGTGTTGCCGCCAAAACCGCTGAAGCCTTCGCTGCTGATGCCGCTTGGGGCCGAATGGAAATTGATATCGCAGAAGGTGAAATGCCAGCATTGATGGCGTTGCGTGCTAAATATAAAGCGGCTCAACCTTTAGCGGGCGCGAAGATCATGGGGTGTATCCACATGACAATTCAAACGGCTGTTCTAATTGAAACATTAATAGACCTTGGCGCTGAGGTTCGTTGGTCCTCTTGCAACATTTTCTCTACCCAAGATCATGCTGCCGCTGCCTTAGCTGCTGTTGGCGTACCTGTTTTTGCTTGGAAAGGCGAAACAGATGAAGAGTTTTTATGGTGTATTGAACAGACTGTCTTAGCCGGAACCGGTTCTGATAAAGTGTGGGATGCCAACATGATTCTTGATGATGGTGGTGACCTGACTGATATGGTGCATAGCAGGTTCCCGCAGATGCTTTCTCTCATTCATGGTATTTCTGAAGAAACCACAACCGGTGTCCATCGCTTATTAGAAATGATCGAAAAAGGTGAGCTTAAAGTTCCTGCTATCAATGTAAACGATGCGGTTACTAAAGCTAAAAATGATAACAAGTATGGCTGTCGTCATTCTTTGAATGATGCCATCAAGCGTGGCACTGATCACTTGCTAGCGGGCAAGAAAGCTTTAGTTATCGGTTATGGTGACGTAGGTAAAGGTTCAGCTCAATCGCTAAACCAAGAAGGCATGATTGTTCGTGTTTCTGAGATCGATCCAATCTGTGCGATGCAAGCGTGCATGGATGGTTTTGAAATTGTTTCTCCTTACATTGACGGTATCAATACCGGTACAGCGGAAGGCATCAACAAAGATCTTTTATCAAAAACAGATCTAATCGTAACGACAACGGGTAACGCAAACGTCTGTGATAAGCACATGCTACAGGCACTTAAATCTGGCGCAGTGGTTAGTAATATTGGTCACTTCGATAACGAAATCGATACAGCTTTCATGCGTAAAAACTGGGAATGGTTAGAAGTTAAACCACAGGTTCATAAAGTAATTCGTGGCGAAGGCAACGATCATTTAATCCTTCTTTCTGAAGGCCGTCTAGTAAACCTAGGCAACGCAACCGGTCACCCAAGCCGTATTATGGATGGTTCATTTGCTAATCAGGTATTGGCTCAGATGTACCTTTGGGATGCTAAGTTCGCAGACCTTCCTGAAACTGAAAAAGCAAAGAACATTTACGTCCGTATACTTCCGAAAAAACTAGACGAAGAGGTAGCTGCTGACATGGTTGCTGGTTTTGGGGGTGTTTTGACGACGCTCACCCAAGAACAGGCTGATTACATCAACGTTCCGGTTGAAGGTCCTTATAAGTCTGAAACTTATAAGTACTAAAATCTCTACCATGCTCATATTTCATTAAATGAGTATTGTCGAAGTCTATTGTAAATAGGCACAGAGATTGTAGATATTGAGACAGATCGATTTTATCGGTCTGTCTTTTTTTTGCATGCAATACGTCAAAAGGAGCAATTATGACCAAGATTAGTTTCGAATTCTTCCCAACTCAAATAAGAAATGGTAACAGAGTCTGTTATTGCTGTGGCACCTCACCTGTCTTGTATCGGTGGTAGCAAAGCCGATTTACGCTACGCTAATGAACGGGTAGAAATTTATTCACCAAGAAACAGAGAATCATTTCATCTTAGAAGTAGCTGCGTATCCGAAATGCACCCACAATCAACAAATTTAAGATAATTTAAAACTTCGAACGCAAATTTAAGCGGTGGTTGATCGTGCGGTTACCCCATATTGTTTTAATGCTAACGGGTAACTCCATTTCAGGAATAAATGGCTCAGATTCAGTGAATATGGTACTTTAAAAAATATTAAACCAGATTACCTTGTACACCGTGTGACAATTAGAAGCATAAAACATTTCTTTATAAGAAGAGTAAGCAACTTCTAAGTGATTTACCTAGTTAAAATATCTTAGATTTCATTTATGCGATCTAAAAGGAAGCCTTGCTAGGAAGCTATTATCGGTAATCAGATCCACAGTAAGTAATCTTCAAAACTGCACACTAGACTAATATTAGCTATTAGCGGGCTCGTTATTTAGATCTTGGTTAAATATAAAACAAAATCGTGTATCAGAATCATATTGAGTTAATAACCCCCCATGCCTGACTATGAATTTTATTTAGTATCAACACCTCTACACCTTTTTCTCAGCTCGGCGATCGCTCTACAACGCTCAGATAAAGTGCATATTTTAATCTTTATTGATCAAGCGGAAGTGGATAACAATTTTTATTATAATCAGGTTAAACAATGGGAAGACTCTCCTTTCAAAGATATTTATATTTTCCCAGGCCGGATAAAGGGCTTTCTAGAAAAGCGCAACTCTAGAAAAGATACTTTTATAGCGCTCGATAAAATTATTGAAAGATATAAACCTACTCAAATTTATACCGGAAACGACCGTCGTATTGAATTTCAATACTCAATGAATAAAAGCCTCGAATACGGGGGTGCTACTGGCAATTATATTGATGAAGGGACGTTTACTTATTTAGGTAGACCGCCATCCCTTGGCATGCGGGATATGATGATTGATAGCTTCATCAAAAAAATAGTGTATGGTTTCTGGTGGAAAAATCCACCGACAATTGGAGGTTCTGTATGGGTTAACACTGTGTATGCGGCATTCCCAAGCCTTGTTCATCCTCTCTTAAAGCCTAAAAATATCGTTGAGTTAACATCAACATGGCTACAATCTGATGATTTAAATAGATTCTCCTCCCAACTCCTGGCCACTAAAGATGTAAAAGCAGACAGCATAAAATCTGTGGATGTTTTGATTGCCCTACCACATGAATCGATTATTGCTCAGAATAGACATTATAAAAGTTCTATAATCAACTTAATTAATCAACTGCAACTACAGAATAAAAATATTGCTATTAAATATCATCCACGAGATATGCTGGAAGACGCCTTAAATCTAAAAAAGAGTGGCTGCCAATTAATACCAAGCCAAGTAAATTTTGAAGCTTTATTATTAATTTTCCCTAAAAATCGCACAATTATTGGTGATTTCTCTAGTGTATTACTGAATGCGCGCTGGTTACGCCCAGACCTAAGAGTCATTGCGGCTTTAGAAGACAAATCTTTAGTTTCAAAACAAATTTATTCGCTGTATTCATCTCTAAATATCGAAATGGTAGATGTACAAGAAATAAGCACTTTGAATAATTTATAGGCTGGATCCGATATGCTTGAAATAGTTCAGTTGTCAGATAGCTTAATTATAGGCAAAGGGCGAGACCGTATTTGCTATGAGCACCCGACTGCCTATGAACAATGCATTAAAATATCAAAGACTAATGATAAACAGTCGATGCGTGAAATGAGCTACTTTAGTTTTCTAAAAAGAAAAAATACTGATTTATCAAAGATTTCAACATTTTTAGACAGTGTAAAAACCAATAAAGGTTTGGGTTATACATTCTTATTAATTAGAGATCATGACGGTAAAGTTTCTAAAACCTTACTTCAAAGCTTGCAATCAAAAGACTTTACTACTGATGACATTCGCCCTCTGTTATCCGACTTAAAAGAATATTTAATTAACAATAAAATTTGCATTAAAGATATTAGTCCATCAAACATCAGTTGCCAAAAAACGCTAGCGGGTATTAATCTAATGATTATCGACGGCGTTAGTAATTCCAATATCAACCCACTTACTATCAGATTAGACACTCTAATAAATGCCGCCATAGATAAAGCTTGGAAAGGGCTTGAAAGAAAGCTCGTTCGTATTGAAAAGTCATTTGAAAAAGAACTGTGAACGTAATGAAAATCTCTATTTTTAAAATTAAAAATATCAAATCACAACCATTCGTTACAACAAAATATAACAAGAGCATCAAAAAAACTTTTCTTAAGACTATATTAATAGATCATACTCCATCTCTAGTAGCCACCTTGCAAGAGTCTGAGCTAGTTATTAAATTTATTAGAGCTAGGAGCTGGCATGAATATTTAAAATTATTATGGAACCGTAGTCGAATAACAAAAGAAATTAGAGGCAGTCAGTTATTGAAGAGTATTGGCCTTAGAGTTCCAAAAATTCATGAGACAGGCTTCGGTATTATTCCCAGCAAGAGACATGAGTATCTTGGTTATTACATTATGGAGAACCTTTCTCACTTGGGCTTTCAGGAACTATCGAAGTTGATAATAGAAGGGGAACTTAAGGATCTTATACGTGAGAAAATAATGTTTTCTGTCTACCAAGGACTTAAAACCATGCGTGATCATCATATTGTTTTTTCAGATTTCCATCTCGACAATGTGTTTGCCAATAACGTCGGTGATATCACATGGATTGATACGGGAATCACTACCTACCACAAAATGAATGAGAAAAAATTCAGGGATAAGTTTAACTATTCGATTACTCGATACATTAACTACGAGTACGAAGGAAAAATATTGCTATCTCAAGATGAAAAAGCAATATTTAAGAAACTAATGATTACCTTGCAATAGAACGAGAGGTTTTTCTCGATGTTGGGGATGAGTACAAATTAATCGCATAAGAATCGCATTAAGAATAATGAAATATCCAATTCCTAATTTCATGGAAAAGAAACTCTCACTGAGACCATACACCATGTAACCACTCACAACCGTGAGGCCAGAAAGTGCATACATACGCACCTCTTCCCTCCCGCTGTTTATATAATAAAAACGGAATAAAAACAGATAGAGACCGTATAGGCTGAGTAATCCTAAAAGTCCTTTTGTTCCCATGGTCCAAAATACATCGCTATGGGCATGTTCAAAGCTTTTTGTTGCTGGAATTACCTCACCTTTTGCGATCATCTGATTTTTCTTAGCTAAAAACCCACTACGAGCAGAACCTATTAGTGGGTTGTCGACAAACTGTTCTGCCGCCACTCGCCACAACTCAAACCGTAAACCAACCGAAGTCCCTGCGTTTCCACCAGAAAAATAATTTTCTATATTAGAGTATCCACTACTAACACGAGACTCGATAGCTCCTTTAAACGGTAACGCAATGATACACAATATGATAAAGGAGCATACTCCGTATAATAACGATCTTTTTTTATTCTTAGAGTTTAATATATAGTTATAGGCAAAGATAACCATAAACAAAATCAAGAACACCCATCCACCCCTAGTTTGAGACCATATTGAACCTGCAACACCAAATGCAGCAGATAATAGCAATGAACTTCTAACCAACCAATGATTGTCTTTATTCAGCGATAATATGAGACTGACTAAACCCGTGGTCAGTGCAATATTACCAAAGAATATAGGCTTGCCGTGCGTTGCGTAGCCTCTCACACCGTTACCGAAATACTCTAAGAATACATCGTAGACGACCAAAAAAGACGACATTATCAATATAATAAAGAGATAGTTCTTTGAGATTTTTGATTGAATAAGCACCACAAAAATGCCGATGGATATTAAATAAATCCAATGGCTGCGGAAGTCATGTGTGAATATTTCGCCCTGCACGGCATAACTTAAAATTGAAGATAAAAAAATACAGAGTATTAGAATAAGAAACTTTATTTCATCTTGATAAATTTCTTTCTTAACCGGTAGTAAAAAAAATAAAGGTAGTAATAAAGGCAAATAAGTAAGCTGCGTTTCCGCAGGATTAGAATTAAAATGGATAAATATGAAGCAAATTGATACTAGCAGTAGTCCTAAGGTATTAATAAGCCCGAAACAGTGCTTCCATTTCTCTAGTATTTTCATGTTTCTTCAACTACCTCATATATGCGTTTTTCTATCGCGACTAAGTGTTCCACGGAGGGCGATCGCCAGTTACCTGGAACATAGTATTCTGTTAAGTAACTCATGAAAGAGTTTTTAATGTTTTCATTAGGAGCAGATACACAGCGTGCCTTGAAAATAACTTCGGCTTCACTGCTAGCTTTTTGACAGAGGCCCTCTATCGCATAAAATGCCCTTCCTAATACCATCACAGGCTTGTCTTTGATAATACTTTCCAAACCTACGGTAGAATTGATAGTAATAATTAACTCTGAGTTCAAGACTAAGTCTTCAGTATCTGATTGATTGTCAAATTTTATTCTAGAATTCCTATGATGAAGAAATTCATAGTTTCGTGAAGATTTTGGGTGCTCTTTTATAATAATATTTATTCCATTGTGTAGGGTAGAAACTAGACTATTAAGTACTTCATAAAAGCTCTCCATATCTTTTATCCAAGGGGAGTGGCTAATTATTTGTGTATCATAATCAACTTGAAATGGCACAAATATGTAACCTTCATTAATTTCAGAAAGATTTACGATCTCAGGGCTACTAAGGTTTTTATCGACATATTTATTTAAATAGAATTCTTTATCCTTAGGTACACTGTTATTGAAATTAACACCCAGAGTATCAAACGTTACAGTATTAGGTAGAGCACCATTTTCAAAAAATGCAACTTTAATATTTTTTTGACTAGCAATATTCTTGATCACAAACTGATGCCATTTCATATCATTCCATAGGATGATTATATCGAAGTGATTAACCGACACTAGTTTTTTTATTTTTAATAAAAAAACTAGTGTTGTAAAATAATATAGTGACATAAATGCAAAATCTTGAACAAAACCAGATCTTTTCCCAGTCTTATTGTAAAAATATTTCAGCCTAATAAGGCTAGCGCTATAAGCTAAAGAAATATCTGATTTTTTAATCAATAAAGAAGGCAGTAACCAGATCAAACTCCTGTTATGTAACGATATTTTTTTGTCGCGTTTTCTTATTACACTTAAAAGGCTATCAAAATATGATTTCTGATGCCTATTAACGGAAAAAAAAAGGAATTTATAATTCATTATAATTTACTACAACGGATGATTTTATTGGCATATTCTACTGCAGGAATTATTTTCATCTCGATAATCTTTTTTGCTCTTTTCTGTTTGACACTCATTAAACTTGCTATTAGATAAAAAAACACTAATAGCAATTTTTCATCACGTAGATCGTGTGCATCTATATGATCTATTATACGACTAAAACCATTTACATCCTTAGAATATAAAAAAGCCAGATCCCACAATCGAATACCATAGGTATAGTATTGACAATCTATAACCTTGTAACCATCATTATCCGTTAATATATTCTGCGGTTTGAAATCTCCATGCACTAGGCCTTCAAAAGACTTCAAATCTCGTGTTTTTAATAAATCATAAATATCATGCATTACATTTTTGAATTTTAAATATAATTCCTGATCAGAAGAGAATAATGAATTTCTTTCTAAAATAAATTGCTTATAAAAAGCATCAGCCTTATTTGTATTAAACTGAGAAACTATATTTACTAAAACGGACTTTATTTTTGTAGAACCATCTATCTCATTAGCCAAATTCTCTTTATTCCCATCTAATGCTAAATAAGATAAAAATTGTGAATCTTCCCCCATCACTTCAAATAAATGCTCGGCTTGAAAATAAGAGAATTTTTCAGGCTGTTCAAGTACCGAAGAGATAAAGCAAGTATAACTTTGGGTTTTGGCAATTCCGATAGGCACTGCTGATAAAACACCACGTCGATAATTTTTCTGCCATGTTAAAAAACGGTACTCACGTTCCGCTAATAGACATTCTTCAATTTTTGATATGGCTATGGCTCTATGACTTTCAATAGAATAATGCATGAGCATTCCGAGATTATTAACACCACCTAAATCACGAAACTTAGTATATACATGCTCACCTATACTGTCTGATATGATGTTTTCACAGGACTTAATGAGTGGCATCAATTCAGCCCCGATGAGGGTCTCAAGCTGACTTTTTTTTCGCTGATTTTTATACCAATTTGACCAACGACGAATTTGTTTTTTCACTAAAACTTATACTTATCAAGTTGTTTAATTTCAATATCTTCAACGATACTAAAAATCATTGAGTCAATCATCTCTTCAGCTGATCGAAGAAAAACATTCACTGTTTTAATTTCTAAATCACTAAATGCTCTTTCTTCAAAGGGATTGACATCGCCAAGTTCAGTGATTTTAATATTCCTATCATCCTGACCTAATGCATCGGCCAATAAATATCTGATTTTAGGCGTGTTTGAGTCGATCGCGATAAAAGGGATTTTATTCTTTAAACACATTGAAACTGTATGATACCTTCCTGTAATCACCAGACCGTAGCTACGTAAATAATTTATATATGCACTCGGCTCAGTAGAAAGTTTTCTATCGTGTCTCAAATATTTCAATATATTCTTAACATAAGGTCTAGGACTTCTAAGAAATTTTGCATTTCGTTGACGGGCAACGATCATACTCTTAAAAGGAAAAGCATGTATTTTAGCGAAGTCTTTTAATATTAGGTTATCTTCTCTGATGGCACTATCGATTACAGCAATGTCTTTTGTAGACTGTCGCTGAGCATACTTTTTTTCATTATGCGCAAAGGTTAGGTCGGGTACATATTTACCAGACAAACTAAAACTTTCTAACTCTTTCAGACTTCCTTTATCACGAACATATATAGCTCTATATGCTCTTAACTTGTCATATTCTTGAATATCATTTTGATACAGAGTGGCATTAATCAAATAGCTAGGGGTATTCAAGGTTTCATTAGAGAATTGAGCAAATTCTGCTAAAGCTTTCGCAAATTTACGATCCTTACTATGATGAATAGTGCCTTCACCGTTAACTATAATCGCATCTACTTTAGGCTTCTTTAAAATTTTATTTTTATGATTGCGCCAATCGACGCTCACATCCCAAGTCCATATTACTTCAACATTATTTTTATCTAATAATGCCAGTAGGTTCTCCATAACCAACATACAGCCATAATGGCTGGTTATCCTTGTATCATTAACAATAGCAATTGTGATCATGCGGCCTACACGAGGTGGTTAAAAAAATATTTGATGACTATCGGAGCTTACAACTCAGCCAATTGCTTACGCATATAGCCAACTGTTTTAGAGACTGCAAAAGGGGCTGAACGTTTATTATAAGCTAATAAAGTGTTTTTAATGAATCTCCAGCGTAAAGCTAATTTTTTAATCGCTTTCAACTTAATAGTATCTTCACTATGCAGTTTATTTAAATCGGCAAGGACTTGTTCAAAAGCTTCGCTGCGTTGTTCAATTTTAATCGCTTGTTCACTGCCCGCAAATCCAAAAGTGCCGAAGGTTGCAGCTGAAATCTCAAGGTATTCTGATGCTAGTTGCTCAATGAGTAGTATACCATTAACTTTGTAGAGATCTTTGGTGGGTAACAAGTCGCTATTAACTTGTTTTTTAACTCTCACAATAATGGTTAATAACTCTTTATGTAAAATGCGCATGTCATTAAATACATAAGTATCACCACTTTTTTGTTGGTGTTTTGCCCAAGCAAAATTGCGATATTTAGACCAGCTCGGTGCTAATGCATTTGAATGGTCAGCAAACAGGTCGCTGAGCTGATCTCCTGTTGCTAAAACATCAAATAAACGTTTTTCTGATTGTTTATCTTTTTGCATCGCATATACGTTGAACTCAGTCACAACCCGATAACTAGTAGCTTCTAATAAAATAATTTCTTTCGCGAGGCTTACACCTTCACTTGCGCTTGCTGAAGAAAAAGACGCGAATGTGTAAAAAGAAAAAAGTATAACGACTTGGGTAAATAAACGTATCATTAGGTCATCCAAGATATCTTAATAATTCATTTTCGATCATCTCTAAATCTGGGATCATAGCTTGTTCGTCGAATAGACTAACAGCCATTTTATCGTAAGGTCCTGAGTGCATCGCTTCTACGCTCACAATATCATCTTCTTTTACGTGTGTAAGCTTTGGAATGCCTTGGATTAAAATAGCATAAAAAGGTAAGTTTCTATTTTTGCCCGTACCATTTATAACCGCTAGTCGAGCCCCGTCGGCAGAAGGCACCGCAGAACCACTAAGAGCCTCGTAAGAAAGCACCGGAATGTGAATATTTCGCCACTCCAGTTGGCCCAATAACCAGCTAGTATGATTACTTATGATTTTCGGCATGCGATAAGGAATAATTTCTGCCACCGTTACGTTAGGCAAAATAAGTTGCTTTTCATGCAAAGGAATCAATAGACTCGAAACTTCACTTATTCCATCTTGGGTTACTAATCCTGCTCTCATAGTTACTTAATCCACTGTGCCTGAAGATAATTTACCAGCTTCGAGGCTAATTGTCTCGGGCTGCCTATGTAAGAAATATGCCCAGTAGCGACTGCGCTGTCTGGCATTGAACTGTTTGCACAGCTTTCACTATCTTGTGCCCAAATAATGGCCGCCTGATGGCTTATTTTTACTGCAGCTTCGGCACCATCATTGCCCATACCGCTGAATAAAATATAGCATGCACGGGGTCCATAATACTGAGCAACATTCAACATAACTTGGTCCACCGAGGGGCCATAAGGTCCAGGCCAAATTGTATCTTTACTAATCACTCGTCCTTCATAATCAAAGCTGAATTCATGTTCAACCGGCGCCAGCATGACTTCGCCAGTGTTAATGTGAGTGCCTTCTGTATACGGCACCATGGTAATACTCGAATGCCTACCCAAAGTTTGAATTAACGCTTGTTGGAAACGTGCATCAATATGCTGTGCATAAATAAAACCAACTGGCAGCCCTTTAGGGAGTGCATCTAAAAATTCTTTTACCGCATCAGGCCCTCCTAAACTCGCACCTAGTACCCAAATATATTCTGCGGGCAAGCCAATTTCAATATTTTGAAACATGATAGGGAGAGGGTACGGACAATCTTCAGTGACATCCGATTTAAGTGCATTAATGGTATTTTCATCAGCGATTGCTAAGGAATGATCCGCTAAAAGCTCTTTCATTTTAGCGAACAGGCGCTTTTCCCAGCGAGGATAATATTCACTGCTGCGCTGTGGAGCTTCTCCCATGCCGAATAACACCGGAACATCGCCATCGAATAAAGTATCTAACCATAAGTGTTCCGTCTCTTCATCAACAATATCCACAACCCAAGCATCGACATCAGCAGTAAGACCAGACTTCTCTTTCATCTTACTAGGATCGGTGGTCAGTATTACCTTAAAACCAAAATGCATTAATGCTGTTTTTAACAGGTGTTGCTGCAACAAATCATCAGCAATAATACCGACCTTCGCTGAAGCCTTCGCGTGAGACATACTAGTTCTCCGCATCACCTGTTAATAATTTTTCAATATTAGCGAGCAAGTTTTCTTCTTGGAATGGCTTGCCTAAATATTCGTCAACACCAATAGAGAACGCACGCGTACGGTGTTTATTCCCAGTACGCGAAGTAATCATAATAATCGGAACATGCTTTAAACGAGAGTCATGACGTACGATAGAAGCCACTTCGAAGCCGTCCATACGCGGCATTTCAATATCCAATAACATTAAGTCAGGAACATGATCTTGTAAGGTCGCAATAGCATCTACACCGTCTTTGGCAGTAAATACTTCAAAGCCATTACGTTCAAGTAAACGCGTCGTTACTTTTCGTACCGTGACAGAGTCATCGACCACAAGAATGCGCTTAATTCGAACTTCCAGCTCATGACGTTTTTCTGCTTCAATCGCATCCAGAGCCATTGCTTGTTGATATTCAATATCATTTTGGCTACGAATCATTGCCGGTAAATCAAGAATAATGACGACACTTCCGTCACCTAAGATAGTACCGCCTGAAACACCCATAACACTACTGAATTGGGTTCCCAAGGTTTTCACCACAATTTCGCGGCTGCCTAATAACGTATCAACTTGCAGAGCATAGGGGGTTTCACCTTTAATTAGCAGAACTGGCGTTGGCATTTTTTGCCCGACGAGCTTAGGTTGAGCCTCCGTACCAAGCATGGTGCCTAAGTACTCTAAACGATGATCTTCTCCACCGTATTCAAACGTGCGTTCAGTTAATGGTTGTTGATAAAGAACGTTTAATTGAGACGTTGAAACGCGAACAATACCCTGAATACTGTCTAGCGGTACCGCGTATAAGTCATCTCCAACCCTCACCATCAATGCACGATTTACCGATACCGTAAATGGTAGTCGTACTTGAAACTCTGTACCTTGCCCAGGTATGGAGTTAATAAATAGCGTGCCACCCATTTGCTTAATTTCACTATTTACGACGTCCATGCCAACACCACGGCCTGAAATTTGAGTCACTTTCTGAGCTGTAGAAAAGCCAGCATGCAAAATGAATTGCATGACTTCCACGTCGGTTAATTTACTCTCTTGCGTCATTAAACCGAGCTCTAACGCTTTTTTACGTACCGCATCAATATCAATACCCTGGCCGTCATCTTTTAAGATAACCAGTACATCACCACCGTCTCGGGAAATACTTAATCTAACCAATCCTTGCGCAGGCTTATCTGCTTTAGTTCGCTCTATTTTATTCTCAATACCATGATCAACAGCATTACGTAGCATATGTTCGAGAGGCGAGATTAAACGTTCAAGAATAGTTCGATCCATTTCGCCGTCAGCATTAAAGATTTTTAATTCAACCGGTTTATCAAGCTCTTGGCCTATTTGACGAACGATTCGACGTAAACGAGGCACCAAGCGCTGAAAAGGTACCATGCGAGTTTGCATCAAACCTTCTTGCAGTTCGGTGTTCACTCGACTTTGCTGCAGTAATAACGTCTCTGCATCACGAGTCTTATTAGTCAGGGACTCTCGAATATCCAATAAATCTGATGCCGATTCGACTAATGAACGAGCGAGCTGTTGCATCTGAGAATAACGGTCCATTTCTAATGGGTCAAAATCTTCATAACTCGGAGTTTGTCTTTCTTGGCGGAATAAAACCTGCGCTTCTGTTTCAATGTCTAAACGGCGTAATTGATCTCGTAAACGTGCCAGTGTTGAATCCATTTCCTCTAATGAATAGGAGAAATCAGTGACTTGCTGCTCTAAGCGACCACGGGATATTGAAGTTTCACCCGCCAGATTGACTAAGTTATCTAATAAGTTAGCAGAAACCTTCACCATTTCTTGCGGACCACGGCTTCCCTGCTGAGGCTTCCCAGCCTCTTCTTGATCAAGTTGCGTTAACGGCTTAGCCGCAACGGGAAGGCTCGCCGTTGTTGTTACTTCCCCAGCATCCACCATATTACGTTTAAATTGAACAACATTAGTCTCTACCAAATCACTCCCGTTAGCAGTGCTGTCTGTATCAGCCTGCGTAGAGTCGATGCTTACAAACTCAATATCAGTTGCTATAACGTCATTATTTTCAGATGGTGATAATAGTCGCGCTACCTTATCAACACTGGCGGATAATCCATCTTGGCGTTGAAAAACCTCATCAAAAAATGCATTATCAACTTCAATTTTACCTTGCTGTGCTTTAACCATCCAGGCTTCAAAATCATGTGCAAGATCACCCACTTCAGTTAACCCTCCCATGCGCGCACCCCCTTTTAAGGTGTGCATAATCCGCTGAACTTCTTCTGTTGCTCTTAGATTATCAGGAGTTAGTTTCCACTCTTGTAAAACAGCATCTAGTTCTTGCTGTAACTCTTGAGCTTCTTCTAGGAAGATTTCTAAAATTTCACGTTCGCTATCATCAAAATCTAATGAATCCGCATCGTTATAAATAGTATCGGCCGGCAGGCTTTCAGGCAGTGACTCTGTGTCTAAAACGCTCTCTAAAAAATCATTATCGGCTGCACTGGTTGCATGAATATTGTTATTAGCTAAAAGATTATTCGCTAAAGGATCAGTGCCTTTTGCAACAGAATGAATGTCAGCCATAACCTGGGGGGCTAATTCATAATATTGGCCAATTCGAATATGTTCCAGCATATCGTCTAAAATATCGTGATAGCTGCTTAATAAAGGAATCAAACCGTCGCTTAATTGAACGCGTCCATCATGCAGGCCTTCATATATCGATTCTAACTCATGACAAAGATCGGCAACGTCTACCATTTCGGCCATGCGTGCTCCGCCCTTTAAAGTATGAAGCTCACGCTGTAACTCCGCCACATCCTTTAAATTGTCAGGGTCTGCTTGCCAGTGCTCTAAGGCAATGCCCGCTGCTTCCATTATTTCTTGAGCTTCTTCTAAAAATATTGCTAATAACTCAGCATCAATATCATCATCGCCATTTTCTACCTTCACATCACCTAGAGTCAAAATAGTACTTTTAACTTGCGCTAATATTTCGTTATCAGCCGACAAACTTTGTCCTGCAGCTAGATAATCCATCATGTTCAATAAGCTTTCATGAGCGGCTAGCAAGCAGTCTTCAAGTATCGATGCATCGGGTATAAACGTTAATTCGAATATTGTTTGATATAATTCATGCAAAACAGAGGCAAGCTTACTCACCTCAGAAATTTCAGCTTTGTTTGCGCTAGTAATGAGTTCGATTAACTCATCACTTAATTTAATTAGAGGGGCTATTTCCTCTGGTTTTCTTACCCACTGCTTAACAATATCGTCGGCATCTAATAAAACCTCCATGCCTTGGGTTAAAAACTGCGACAGCTGCTGAGGATCTGGAAGAGTCTGCTCTCGACTCTCAGAAAAAATAGGGGCTAATAATAACTGCTCCATTTCAGCCACTTTTATTAAAAAACCACCTTCATTAAGCAAGGGGGCAACCGGATTTGCGGCCAGTTGCTCTATACCTAGTTTAATAAGTTCTCGTCCCTCTAACAGTAGTTCAACCAACCCCGGGGTATTTTTAATTTGGTAAGCACGTAATTCTTTGACCAGTTTCTCGAGAGGTGAAGCAACCAAAGCAATAGGGGTAATACCAGCCATATGGGCACTACCCTTTAAGGTATGTAATGCACGATGAAGGTGATCTGATAGTTCATTATTGAAACCTGTCGCTTGCGACTCTGCAATAAATTCACTGACCGCTTCCAGATGGGTATCAACTTCCGCACGAAATATTTCCAATAATGTGTCGTCTATCAGATTCTCTTCAGTTTCTTTAACTAAATCGGTCGCTGAAGATTCAGATTCAGATTCAATAACGGGCACAGATGACGGAAATTCTTTATCAAAGTCATTAAGTTTTTTACCCTGGGATAAATCTTCTGCATAACTTATCAAGGGTGCTGTATCAAGACGAGAGGGACTACGAGATCGAAAATCTTCAATCAGTTCAGGGATATCAACCATGACTTGATCAATTAACGCGCAAGCGTTGTGCTCTAAAGTGATTTCTTGGTCTATTACTCGGTTAAGCATATTTTCAATCGACCACGCCAACTCGCCAATAACGGTGGCTTTCACCATGCGGCCACTACCTTTTAAAGTATGGAATGCACGGCGGACGATAGATTGTGCTTTATTATTGGCGCTGTCAGCACGATATTCTGGCCAGAATTCATGTAACGTTTCTAATACTTCTTCGGCTTCTTCTAAAAATATCTCAATGATTTCATCATCAATAAAATCATCTTCTACTATTTGTTCAGCCGCTGTTTCTATTAATTCAACAACCCGGTCAGCTTCTTCAACAACGTCTTCGGCAAAAGATTTATCAGCGATAGAGTCAACGTCAATTTCGTCTTTCTCAAAATCAATCACGGGCACTGATTCATGCTCTAAATCTTCCGCTGCAACAACGTCATCAAGTATCGCGGAAAAATTTACTTCTGTGTTTAATGAAGCATCTGCTGTTAAGTCAATACTATCAAATAAAGCGAGGAAATCATCTTCTGTCTCACTGCTTAACTGCGCAGTCTCTTCGACTTCTTTGGCCAGTACTTCCTTATTTTGGCCAGGTAAGTTAGACAAAGCAACCTCGGCCCTATGCAATAAATGCTCATCCGCTTCTGGCGGACTATGGCTATAACGTTCAATGTAATACTCAACACTAGTGAGAATATCAGCAAAGTCGTCCATAACACTCCACTGCGGCTGCAAGCCTTCAGAAATTAATTGTTTTTCAACAAAATCTGCAGCGCCTTCCAATATTTTTGCTACTCGTGGCAATGGAATCATATTGATTGAGCCTTCGATCGACCTCAACCAATGGGGTGCTTTTTCTAATTCTGTGGCATCCCATTGCTTAGCAATGTAGCCAACAACTGAATTTTTGACTTGTTCTAAAACATTACGCGCTTCATGCAATACGGCTTTTTGTGCATTGCTAATAGAAACATCTTCTGGACTCGTTTCAACTAAAGTGCCTTCTTGCTGCATCCCGTTTAAAGTCGCCTCGACATAAAGCAAGGCGCCCGCTGTATCCATCAACTCAGCATTTGATGCACCACCTTGATCGATCAACCGAACGACATTGCCTTGCTGCTCTTGCAATACTCGCCGCGGCATATCCAGACCTAGCATTCCCATAGTATCGGCAATCTGTTTAAACAGGGGCAGCAATGATATCAGTGCTTCTTCGCGATCATCATCACTTCGAACTAAAACATCAAACCTTTCTTTAAGCACTGCAATTTCTTCAATTAATGCACCAACAACATTACCTACCGTCTCTTTATTAGGGCCAGAAAGTGCAGCTCGTTGATCTTTTAATTCTTGCTCATTCGGCAACGCTGCAGCTAAGTTAAATTGAATTTTAACAGCTTCGACAATACCGTGGTCCAAGGGTGATTTAGCAATATAATAAAGGAGGTTTTTGAGAAGTTTATTGGGTACAGGGGTATTTAATGCTTCGATACCCTGATCTTCAATATGCTTAAGCTGCTCATCTAATTGGCGCAGTAATGGCTTAGCACTTTTCGGAATACTGTCTTCTTTTTTAAGGTACTCAGCAAAGGCTAACGCTGGCAGCCACACTAAACCTTGCGGCGTTTTTCCTAAAGTTTTATGAAGACGGGAAAAAACCTTATGTAAATACTCGATTGCTAATACTTCTTGCTCTCCACGCAAGATATGCAAAAGAGCGGCTTGCTGCATTTGGCCTAATTTCTTTAACCAAGGAGCAAAGCCTGGATCCTTAAATTTGTTTAATTGCTTGGCAGTGAATGCTGCTGGAACCTCTATGCTAGGTGAAAATAATGCCGTTTCAGACATTAGGTTTTCTCCGCGAGCGGCCCGTAATTCATTTAGTATCGGCAATAATACAACAGGCAAGTCTCTGCGACCGACCTTGATATGTTCGAGGTAGCCTGGCAACTGTAAAATTGCATGCATTAATACTTCAAGTACATCCTCTTCATTAGCAGCATCCCCTGCAACCAGTACCTTGGCCAAAGCTTCCATTTCTTCTGCTAGTAATGCCGCGCCGTAAAATTCGACCATCTGCAAGGTGCCATGCACTTGATGCAAATAGCTTAAACAAAATTTGAGACGAGTATGATCCTGCGTATTCTCTACGTAGGCTTCTAATGCTTGTTGCGCCTGCTGAAGGGTCTCTTCAATTTCGCCCTTGACCCACTCTAGGGCGATGTAATCATGGTTCATCGCCTAGCAGCCTCCATCTGGTTATTATCACGTCGTGCATAAATTGATAATTTATTACTATCAACTTGTACTAAATTTGGATGCTGCCAATCTACCATTTCACCTAAACCTGTTACTAAAATCCCACCCTCAACTAAACGGTCAGCCAAGGCATTGAGAATTTCATGACGACGCCAACGACGAAAATAAATTAATAAATTCTGACAATAGATAATACTTAATCCTGAAATAGGGAAGGTGTCTAAATCCAAAGCATTAACTTGCGAAAAACATGTCCGATCCCGTAATCCAGAAATAATCTGGTGCTCATTATTTTCAATGCCAAGGCAATAACGTTGACGATACGAAATGGGCAGAGTTTCTAGTTTGCGAATAGAATATTTACCCTGCCTCGCTTTACGCAGCACCACTGTTGATAAATCGGTTCCCGTTATAGAGAACTTAAACCCCAAGGGTGATAAACATTCATCGGCAAGCATCGCCAAACTATAGACCTCTTCACCAGAAGAACAGCCCATGCTCCAAATATCAAAAGAACGACCTAAAGGCGCCGTTTTGGCCATTTCAAGCAAATGATTTTTTACAAAAGTCATAGCGTCAGGGTCACGAAAAAACCGAGTTTCCTGAACCGTTAAACGATCTGCAAGTATTGACCATTCAATAATACCGCCTGAACCCGTCGTTACCTTCTGAAAATATTCTTCATAATCATAACAACCTAACTCGCGCATACGAATGCCTAAACTAGTTTGTAGAAAGGACTTACGCTGAGGTGACAAGCACATACCTGTACGCTCCTCGAGCAAGCTCTGCCAAAGCAGAAATTGCTCCTCTTCCATCTCTTGCATCATGCCAAAGCCGGAGCGTTTATTTAAGAATAAATTTGATAAATTACTCATAAGCTTCAACCTATAGAGTTTTTTCACTCTCAGGAAGCTTAAAGCCAGCGACCGATTCACGTAATTTATTTGCCATATCGGCGAGGTTACCAATCGATTTTGCAGTGGCTGTCGTACCCGCAGAAGTCTGCGATGTAATTTCTTGAATAACGTTCATCGTATTAGATATATGACCTGCAGAAGAAGCCTGCTGGCGAGCAGCGTTGGAAATATTCTGAATCAAGTCAGCTAGGTTCTTGGATACATTTTCGATTTCTTCCAGTGCTACACCCGCATCTTGTGCCAAACGCGCTCCTCGCACCACTTCCGACGTTGTCGTTTCCATCGAAATAACCGCTTCGTTAGTATCGTTCTGAATCGTTTTTACCAGAGCTTCAATCTGCTTAGTTGCTGCAGCAGAGCGCTCTGCTAGTCGCTGTACTTCATCCGCTACTACGGCGAAGCCTCGACCTGCATCACCCGCCATAGAAGCCTGAATAGCGGCATTAAGTGATAGAATGTTGGTTTGGTCAGCAATATCAGTAATCAAGGATACGATATCCCCAATTTCTTGCGAAGATTCACCCAAGCGCTTAATACGCTTAGAGGTTTCTTGAATCTGTTCACGAATGTTATCCATGCCATGAATCGTTGCCTGCACCACCTCAGCACCTTTGTTGGCGATCGCTACTGATCGCTCGGCTACCGCAGAGGATTCAGAGGCGTTTGCTGATACTTGGTCAATGGATACTGCCATTTCATTAATAGCCGCTGATGCCCCAGCAATTTCTTGTGCTTGGTGCTCTGATGCTTCAGCAAGATGCATAGCCGTTGCTTGTGTTTCTTGTGCCGCGGACGATACTTGTAACGCTGTTTCGTTAATCGCTGATACCAAAGAGCGCATCTGATCGATTGAGTAATTAATAGAGTCAGCAATTGCACCGGTAAAGTCTTCCGTTACCGTTGCCTGCGTTGTTAAATCACCATCGGCAAGATCGGCAATTTCATCCAATAGACGTAAAATTGCGATTTGGTTTTGTTCGTTTTGATCAGCCGTTTCAGATAAATCTTTACGCGTATCTTGGTAAGAAACAACACCCAGACCCACCATACCGACAACAGCCAATAGAGCCGATAGATAAGCGATGAGCTGTAAGAGACCCAAACCTTCGGTACTTGTCTGAAAAGCGTTAGTCAAAGAAGACGTTTCATTCAATAATAATTGAGAGTCAGCGAAAATGGCATCCGATGCTTCACGTACTTGAAATAGTTCAGGTGAGGTTTCAAGAATTTCATCTACCGAACCTGATACGAATTCAAATAACTCAGCAATTTCTGCCAACGCAAAGATAGCTTCTTCATCCACTACCTGACTCAGATTCATTGCGACATTACCTTCGATCATGCCTTTCAATACGCGACCGAAAAGAGAGGCGTCGCGACCGAAAGAATCCGCAGCCATTACCGCATCTTCACCACCACCCAGTACTTTGTTGACCGAGCGGACAATACGTTCTGCTAACCATGACTGACGCTGAGCAACAGCAACTTGCTCAGCAGGGGCGCCACTATCAAGTAAAATATTTACAATTTCATCGTATTCGACTTGCAGCTGGGGAATCGTTTCCGCTAAGGTTGCAGCAACCTCGTGCAAAGAAAGAATAATATTTTGGGCTTGTACAATCTGATCAGCGTTATTAGAAACTTTACTCCAAATATCCTGCACGTTGCTCATGCTGGCAATTTCGGCAGGAGGCAAGCCAGTTTCCGCATGACCCTCATTCAAATAACCCCAACGAACTTGGAAGTTATCACGCGCATTTCGTAATAATGCGAAAGCTTCAGCTTTACCACCAGCCGCTTCCGCCGCATTCTTAGCCAATTCCTGCGACAGAACGCGAAGCTCGCCCGCATGACTGATATATTCTTTATCCTGGTTCGCCTGCGTATTAACAAAAATTGTGACACCTAAGAAAGCTAGGATTGAAACAATCAGCATCGCAGTAAAGAAACCTGCTCGTGGGTTGCCAAATACTGTGGACCAAACGCTTCCCGTTTCTTTACTCATTCAGTTATCTCCGCACTTATCTGCACGTTTATTAGTATGGATGATTCAGCGCGATTCATTAACTGAATCGCAACAAACTATTTATTAAACCGCCACTTGCAGAAATTCATCTGCTTGCACCAGGTCTGTAAAACTAAAAATAGGCCAATTAGACCCATCCCGCTCAAAGCCACCACGAACATAAGGCGCATAATTAGCTTCAACGTACATTTGATTAATTATTTCGTGAGAAGGAAATTGCTGCATACCAAGAACATCATCAACCAACAGACCATGCTGCTGCTGTCCTTCTCCGACAACCAATACTCGACGGGTTCTCCAATTAGCCTTGGAGGGTACATCTAAGAAACCGGCCAAGTCTAAAATAGGGACTAAACGCCCCCGGATATTGGCAACACCCAGCATCCAGTTTCTCACACCCGGCACCTTGGTCACTCGAGGAGTCTGTAAAATTTCACCGACCTGACCCATGGGGGCTAAAAACTTCTGACCCGCCAACATAAAACCAATACCACGCCAGAACGTTACCGCTTCAGTTTTCTGTGGTAGCTCATTGGCGTTATCTCGACTTTTTTGTGCAATCTCTACTAACAGGTCAAAAGGTGACATATTAACCAGCCATTACCATTTCAATTTCTTCTATTAAACGAGCCACAGGGACAGGCTTAACAAGGTAACCACGAGCACCTTGTCGCTTTCCCCAAACACGATCCGTTTCTTGATCTTTAGTCGTTACTATAATCACAGGAATATGTTCAGTTGCTGGATCTTTAGTTAACTGACGGGTTGCCTGAAAACCATTAAGTCCGGGCATAACAATATCCATCAAAACCACATCAGGCTTTTCTTGGCGAGCAAGAGCTACACCATCTGCACCATTTTCTGCGGTTAATACTTCGTGACCATACTGTTCCAGCATGGTTTTAAACGAATGTGTTTCCGTTGGAGAATCGTCAACTACAAGTACACGCGCCATTCTAAAATTACCTTTGATTTTATAAATCTTTCGACAAACTATTTAACAAAATTTCGAATTGCACCCAGCAACTCATCTTTACTAAAAGGCTTAGTTAAATATTGGTCAGAACCAACTATACGTCCCTTGGCCTTATCAAAAAGTCCGTCTTTACTCGACAGCATGATAACGGGCGTATCTTTAAATTTAGAATTATTTTTAATTAACGCACACGTCTGGTAACCATCTAAGCGCGGCATCATAATGTCGACAAAGATAATATTTGGGTGCGTATCTGCAATTTTTGCCAAAGCATCAAAACCATCGGTTGCCGTTATTACTTCACAACCGACTTTTTTTAACAGGGTTTCGGCGGTACGACGAATAGTTTTACTATCATCGATAATCATAACTTTCAGGTTATCAAAGTTATCGTCCATATAAGGCCTTCGACCATCTATATTAATATTATTGTTATAGCGGCTTCGATGTCCGAGAGGCGCTGATTCTAACCTTTGTAACATATAACTGTAGACCTTAACAACGCAAAGTACCCAAAGTTAGAACTGGTTGGAACAATTAATTCCACTGCAAGTCTGAAGAGTTAGGGTAAAGTGTAATGATTATATTCGTTTTTACTTTCTGGAGCAGTCATGAGCATCAAAGTCGGCATTGTTATGGACCCTATTGAACAAATTTCTTTTCACAAAGATACGTCTCTCGCTTTGATGTTTGCCGCTCAAAAGCATGACTGCGAACTGTTCTATATGGAGCAGCAAGACCTCTCCATCCAAAACGGAGAAGCTTATGGTCGAATGGCGCCTATTACTGTGGCCATGGATCCAGAGAGTTGGTTTGAGAAAAAAGAAGCTATCGATAGACCTTTAAGTGATTTGCAGCTAATTCTAATGCGCAAAGACCCTCCGTTCGATGGTGAATTCATTTATAGTACTTATATTCTAGAGCGCGCAGAACAGCAAGGTGTGGTCATTGCCAATAAACCGCAAAGTTTACGTGATTGTAATGAAAAGGTGTTTGCAACCGAATTCGCTGATTTGATGAGCCCTACCACGGTTACTCGTCGACCGGATTTGTTGAAAGCTTTTCATGCTGAGCATGGTGACGTGATATTTAAACCACTCGATGGTATGGGTGGTTCATCTATCTTTCGCTTAAAGAAAGACGACCCTAATGTCAGCGTTATTATTGAAACGCTAACCAACCACGGTCAGCAACAGATCATGGCACAGCGTTTTATTCCTGAAATCACGCAAGGTGATAAGCGTATTCTACTCATTGATGGCGAAGTCGTACCTTTTACCTTAGCACGCATCCCTGCCGACGGTGAAACCCGAGGCAACCTCGCGGCCGGAGGATCTGGTATTACCATGGCGTTATCAGACAAAGAAAGGGCCATTGCCGAGAAAATTGGACCAAAACTAAAAGAGAAAGGCTTATATTTTGTTGGCCTTGACGTTATTGGTGATTATGTCACTGAAATTAACGTTACCAGCCCAACCTGCGTACGTGAAATCAGTCGCGATTCTGGTATTGATATCGCTGATCAGTTAATCACCTGTTTACTACAGAAGGTCCGCTGTTAAACTAGAGTAACTTTTAATACTACTGTGAGATCGCCCATGAGTAGCTCTGCTATAGTTACCAGCGCTGACCGCTTAACCTTTACGGGTTTTTTGGCGGCGCTGTTGCATGCGGCCCTCATATTGGGTATTAGTTTTACCGCGACCGACCCAAACCCAACATCACATACCTTGGAAGTCACTCTAGCCAGCTACAAAAGTGAACAGGCCCCCGAAAAAGCCGACTTTCTTGCGCAAGAAAACCAGCAAGGCAGCGGTACCCTTGATGACGCTAAAATGCTTACGACGGATGTTGACGCTGACTTCGATGCAAACAGCATTCAACAAACATCCCCCCTTGAACAACAAGCAAGTGCGCCACAAATTAAGCCCGAGCAAGCCACCTTAGTCGCTAGTAACAATGAAAGCCGCTTTAAAACTCAACTGAAACCAAAGCCTGCAGCTGTTGATTTACTCGATTTGCCCAATGGGCCAAAGAAAAGCTTACTAGAACGCAGCCTAGAAATGGCCAGCCTAGAAGCCAAACTCGATACCATGCGTCAAATTTACGCCAAAGCACCTCGTATCCAACGCCTTACCGCCGCGTCAACCCTCAAGGCCAATGATGCTTATTATGTGAATAGCTGGCGGCGTAAGATAGAAAAAATGGGCACGCTCAATTATCCTCGGGAAGCAGAGAGTTGCTACACCAATTGTTCATTGCGCTTATTAGTTTCTATTAATCCCGATGGTACTATTAATAATTTGCGGATTTTGGAATCTTCTGGCAAACAAGTTTTAGATGATGCAGCCATTCGTATCGTTCGTCGCTCTGCTCCCTTTGCTCCGTTTACCGAAGAAATGAAACGCGACATAGACCTGCTCGAGATTATTCGCACTTGGCAATTTAAAGGCAACCGCTACATGACGGAAGTAAACTAATGACATCAACTCAAGCACTTGGTAGCTTAAAAAATCATTTTTTAATTGCAATGCCCGCACTCAAAGACTCTGCTTTTGAACACAGCATCACTTATATATGTAGCCATGATAGTAACGGTGCCATGGGGATCGTCCTTAACCAGTCTACAGACCTTAATCTTCAAGAAGTCTTAGAGCAGTTAGAAATAGAAGGCGCCTATGGTCATGAAAATTCAGTATTATTAGGTGGTCCAGTACACCAAGACCATGGTTTTATTCTTCATTTAGAAAAAGGCGACTGGCGCTCAACGTTATCGGTTACCGACGACATACATGTCAGTACTTCGAAGGACATTTTGACTTCTTTAGCTCAAGGCGAGGGACCTAAACAGTACAAGGTCGCACTGGGTTATGCCGGTTGGGAAGCCGGTCAACTAGAGCAAGAGCTACTGGATAACTCTTGGATAACGGTCGCAGCCAATACCGACATTATTTTTAATACCCCAGAAAATGAAATGTACAAAGCCGCACTTAAGCTGCTTGGCATCGATGAAGGGTTTCTCAGCTCAGATGCAGGTCATGCATAATGGCACAAGTTTATGACCACTGGATGGCCTTTGATTTTGGCACACAGCGCATCGGCATTGCAGTTGGCCAACGTATAACCGGTAAAGCCACACCGATCGACCCGATTAAAGCCCGCGATGGTATTCCTAATTGGGAACAACTAGGCAAAATCATTAAAGAGTGGCAACCACAAGCATTTTTAACCGGCTTACCCCTGAATATGGACGGTACTAGCAGTGATCTTAGCCGTCGCGCCAATAAGTTTGCCAATCGTTTAGAAGGCCGTTTTCATCGCCCTTCTTTTACCCACGACGAACGGCTCACCAGCTATGAAGCAAAAGGCCTAGTCATTGAAATGGGCGGCAACCGGAACTTTGGTGAAAATTCCGTTGATGGCATCGCCGCACAACTCATTTTAGAAAGCTTTCTGACTCAGTATGCTTCTGAGCAAAACGAATAAGGATTTAGAAAGATGACGGCATCAGCCTCCGAATTACCCGATGCAGAAGCCTTATATCGGCAACTGGCTATTGATATTAAACATTTTATTGCTGAAAAGAATTTACAGAAACCTCTATTGATCGGTATTCGTACCGGTGGCGCGTGGCTAGCACAGCGTTTGCAACTCGCCTTAGAATTACCTGAACTGGGTATTTTAGACATCAGTTTTTATCGTGATGACTTTGACGAACGCGGCTTAAGCGCGAAAGCAAAAGGCTCAGAATTACCGGATTCGATTGAAGACCGTGACATTATTTTAGTCGATGACGTATTAATGAGTGGCCGCACAATTCGTGCAGCGATGAACGAAATTTTCGATTACGGTCGTCCAACCAGTATTCACCTCGTGTGCTTACTGGACATTGGCCAGCGTCAGTTGCCTATTCAAGCAGACTTAGTCGGTGCAACACTTGAGTTGAGAGCAGGGCAAAAAATAAAACTATCCGGGCCTAACCCATTAGCACTGACCCTTGATCGTTAGTCATTTCGCTTCCGTTGAAGCTTTAGAAATTATGAGTTATTAATTATGACCCGCCATTCCGACCCAACCCAAGTTCAGCTTACGGCCGACGGCCGCCTGAAACACTTCTTAACCACAGAAGGTTTAAGCAAAGCATTATTAACTGAAATTCTTGATCTCGCCGATTCATTTATTAGCACCCAAGAGCGTGCTGTTAAGAAGGTGCCTCTGTTGCGCGGAAAAACGGTGGTGAATCTTTTTTTTGAGAATTCGACTCGCACTCGCTCAACCTTTGAACTAGCTGCCAAACGCTTAAGCGCGGACATACTTAACTTGGATATCGCCCGCTCTGCGACCTCTAAGGGTGAAACCTTAATGGATACCTTGTGGAATCTTGAAGCGATGTACAGCGACATGTTTGTCGTGCGTCATGCCGACAGTGGTGCAGCCCATTTCATTGCTGAACAAGTTACCCCGGGGGTTGCCATTATTAATGCCGGTGATGGCCGACACGCTCACCCAACCCAAGCCATGCTAGATATGCTGACCATTCGTCGCCACAAAGGTGCGATTGAAGGTCAGATCGTCGCGATTGTTGGTGACATTTTGCATTCCCGTGTTGCTCGCTCACAGATTCACGCGTTAAAAACTCTGGGCGCCAAAGAGATCAGAGTGATTGGCCCAGCAACGCTGGTTCCCGAAGGCATGAAAGACCTCGGGGCGAACATTTATTTTGATATGGCGCAGGGCTTAATCGACGCAGACGTCGTTATTATGCTGCGCTTACAAAAAGAACGTATGTCAGATGCCTTGCTGCCCAGTGAAGGTGAATATTTTAACTTGTATGGCCTTACGGAAGCCAAGTTGGCCCTTGCTAAGCCCGATGCCATCGTCATGCACCCCGGCCCAATCAATCGCGGGGTAGAAATTGACTCTAGCGTTGCCGATGGCAAACAGTCAGTGATTCTAAATCAAGTTAGCTATGGCATAGCTGTACGTATGGCAGTAATGGCGATGGCGATGAGTGGGCAAGTAGCTGAGCAGCAAGCTTTAGCGGCGAAAAATCCACATAATGAAAATTCCGAACCGGGAGCAACAGCATGAGTACTTTAACCTTAACCCATGCTCACGTGCTCGATCCAAGCCAAGGCTTAAATCAACTTAGCGATGTTGTCATCGAATACGGCATGATTGCAGCAATTACCCCGACCGGCGAGTCAAGCTCACCCCACCCAGAATTCAACGCCGAACATTCATTATTACTGCCTGGGTTAATTGACCTCAGCGCCCACATTGATAATGTGGCTAGCGAGATCTTGGCCGCCGCCAAAGGAGGGGTTACCCACATTTGCGCGCAACCCAGTAATAAGATGCTTATTGATACCCCAGCCAATGTAAGCTTATTGCAACAAGCATCAGCAAAAGCCAATAGCAGTCGTTTATTACCTATTGGCGCACTGACTCAACATCTAGCAGGCGATCAGTTAGCCAACATGCATAGCCTTAAACAGGCAGGTTGCATCGCACTGTCTAATGCCCGCGCGCCAATTAAAAATGCCTTAGTATTGCGTCGTATTCTGGAATACGCCACAACGCATGACATGCTTGTTATGCTGACTGCAGAAGATTTTTCTTTAAGCGCTAATGGCAAAATGCATGAAGGCTCTACGGCAAACCGTCTGGGTCTAACCGGCATCGCCGAGGTTGCTGAAACGACGGCTCTGGCACAACAGCTGTTGTTAATAGAGTTGACCGGCTGTCGTACTCATTTTAGCCAGCTTAGTTGTGGCCGATCTGTGTCGATGATTCGCGATGCGCAATCACAAGGCCTTCCCGTCAGCGCGGATGTTGCCGTTGCTAACCTTATGTTCACGGATGAAGACGTTAATGGCTTTGATAGCACTTTTTATGTGAAGCCACCATTGCGCAGTGAGCAGGATCGCTTGGCACTACTTGCGGGGGTCAATGACGGTACTTTGGCGATTTGTTCGAATCATCAAGCGCAAAGTATCGACGCTAAAAAGGCACCTTTTGCCGCTGCTGAAGCGGGCATGAGTATTCTGGATACTTGGTTATCCATGATGCTAACACTGGTTAATCAAGGAGAACTAGAATTAGAAGCAATGGTTAACGCTAGCTCAATTTTACCCGCCAAAATTTTAGGTTTGAAAGAAGGCCTGCAATTAAAGCAATTGGCTAACCTAGTAGTCGTTAAGCACAATACTGAAATTGTCTATAGCACGGCGTCAATCGCATCAGCTGGGAAAAATAATCCGGTATTGGATGAAACACTGATGGGACAGGTACTATTAACCTTGAGTGCGGGACGCGAGGTTTACCGCGCATAGTTATGCTGTTGCTTCAGCGGCTGTAAGCAATTTTTTACCCGCGCAGGAAAAGAGCCTACTTAAGCGTAAACTCTTTTTCCTGCCAGCGCTGGAATAGTTCGTCTGCAGGTATCGGCTTGCAATACAAATACCCCTGCACATAATCACAACCTTGGCCTTGTAAGAATAGCTGATGCTCTAGGGTTTCAACCCCCTCGGCCAGCACATCAATACCAAGCTGCTGCGCCATGGCAATAATGGCACTTACAATCGCTTTGTCGCTGACATCGTTGGTGATATCTCGAATAAAAGACTGATCGATTTTTAATACATCGATGGGGAATTGCTTCAAGTAACTTAACGATGAGTAGCCGGTACCAAAGTCATCAATCGCCAAGGTAATACCCAAGTCACGCATACTAGTAAGAATCTTTAGAGTTTCATTAACATCGTCGATCAAAATGCTTTCTGTCAGTTCTAAAGCGAATAGCTCAGCGGGGAAGTTATATTTTTTTAAGGATTGGCTAATCACTTCGGTTAGATGTTGGCCATGGCGAAACTGAAACGCTGAAACATTAATCGCGACTTTAATTTGAGGAAAACCTCTATCTTGCAAGGCCTTCATGTCGCGACAAGCCCTTTCAATAACCCAATCCCCTATCTGAGCAATCAAGCCAGTATCTTCTGCCAAAGGAATAAATTCTGCTGGAGGAATCATTCCTTGCTCCGGATCGAACCAGCGTATTAAGGCTTCTGTGCCAATCAGATCGCCAGTTTTCAAATCGATTTGCGGCTGATAAAACAGCTCGAAATGATTTTCTTCAATCGCGTGACGTAATTTATTTTCGAGCAATAACCGGTTATGCGCTTGTTTGTTCATGGAAGGCATAAAGAACTGGAAATTATTTTTCCCTTCCGCTTTTGCGTAGTACATCGCCATGTCCGCATTTCGTAATAAGTCGTCATAGCTGTCCGCATCGTTAGGGTAAACCGCAATGCCGATGCTAGCACCAATAACCACCTGATGACCGGATAGATGGATAGGATGAGACAGTTTTTCCAAAATAGTTGCCGCTATGTCAGCAATTTTTTCCACTTGCGTCATGCCGGCCAACACGATGGTAAATTCATCCCCACCCTGACGAGAGACCGTATCTTCACGACGAATTTGCGACTGAAATATTTGCGCGACATGCTTTAATAAATCATCACCATAATTATGGCCCAGAGAGTCGTTCACGGTCTTGAAGTTATCTAAATCAAAAATCATTACCGCGACCATTTCATTCGCATTACGTTTAGTATGCTCCAAGGCCTGCTGTAAACGGTCGTTTAATAGCCGACGGTTAGGCAGATCAGTTAACGGATCATAAAATGCAAGCTGCTCAATGGTCTGCTGAGCATTATGTAAATCGGTATTATCTTCTGAAGTCGAAACATAATGAGTAGTTTCACCCTCGTCACTTTTAATCGGGATAATCGATTGAAGGGCCCAATATAGCGACCCATTTTTGCGTTGATTGCGTACCTGTCCACTCCATTCCCGGCCCGACTTCAGTGTGCTCATAATATGACTATAGGTATCGCTATTAGCGTAATAGCTGTGCAATATTGCAGGGGTCTTATTAATCACCTCTTGCTGCGGGTATCCAGTTAATGCGGTAAAGGCTCTATTCGCATACTCAATTTTAAAATTGATATCAGTAATTAAAATAGCATGTGCGTTTTGTTCAACAACTTGCGATAGCTGGTGAATTTTTGCTTCTACTTGCTCTCGCTTCTGGCGATCCTGCAAACGCAGCATCGCCGCGCCAATATCACGTCCGAGTGAAGCCAACAGAGATAACATTTTATGATCAAAAGCATCCGGTAATTCAGAATAGAGAGCATAAATTCCAACCACCTTATTATTAATACTTAGCGGTACCGCCGCTAAAGCTTCATAACCTCGATGTTCAGCAGCATCTCTCCAAGGGGAGAAATCTGGATCTAGTTTAATATTATTAACACATCGTACCTGATTACTTTTCGCGGCTTGCCCTACCGGACCGCGGGCAAGAGCAGAGTCGTCCACTCTAAATTCCATCGTTTTTAAATAACCTGATTCATTTCCAGCATTTGCTTGAGGCTTAACAGTTTTAGTTTTATTCTTAACCAAGCCGATCCAAGACATTTTGAAACCACCATGGCGCACCGCAATATCACAGATATCGGTAAACATCATTTGGCGAGTGGTCGCACTCGCTATCGCTTTATTGGTATGACTTAATACCGTGTAGAGACGGTTAAAAACCTCTGAGCGTGCTTGAGATTCTTTGGCTGCCGTAATATTTCGACGCACGTGAACCATAGCAAGAGAATTAGCTCCGTGACTTATCGGAGAAAGCATTACTTCAAACCACTGCTGGTCGCGTTCAATCAAAAATTCACTACGGGTTAATGCCTCTCCCGCTGCGATACATTGACAAATTTGGCAGCTATGTTCAGCAATGTCAGGATCATGTTGTAATATATGGCAGCGGTTACCAATTGCATTATTCTGATCGCCTAAATTACGGCGCACAGCCTCGTTAACCTGCCGAATATAACCATCCCTATCAACGACGAGGGTTTCATCCGGCACCGCATCATAAGTGTTTGCATCACGGGCAAGACTTAGAAATGGCTGCCGTAAGCTGGATTCAATAAGCACGACATAGATGGCCCAATACGACAGCAGTTTTAGCATGTGCCCAAAAATAATCATCCCATCATCGAATTCGCTATATAGCGTCAAAGAATACTCAGCAAAAATAGTTAAAATGATAGCGCTACTGATGAGAATTAAATTGCTCGTCTCTATTTCTTGCTTCGCTTGCCAAAAGGTAAACAGCGCGCCGATCAGCAGGATGATGACGACGTACTCTAGAATAATCTTAGTGAGGGTTAATCCCTTGCCTTCAATATAAAAAGCCGGCAACCAATTCTGTACGACGGCCCAACACAGCAAAAGCACGGTGCTGGCGAGAATAATAATAAGATTACGCGGGCGAAATTCCACATGGATAAATAACGGCGCAATTAACAATAGTGACGCTTCAAAAAGCCGAGCAATAATCCAAAACTGTAGACTCATATTGCCCGTATTATTATCGACAAATGGCAAGCCCTTAAAAGTAATCATATGGACAAGATCCAACGCACCAATAAAGAAATAGCCGCAGCCTAATAGTAATAAAAGTTGATTTTTTGCTAGTGCAAAAGTATGCCACGCAACAATCGCGCTGATAATCGCGACCGTAACTGCAAACAGTTCGACTAAGGTATGAAAAAGTAAAAAATGGTTTAGACTCAAAGGTATTAACATTAATACGACGATGGTGGGCAGCCACCCATAGTGTGAATAGCTGCGAACCAGGTTTGTTAATATTGTCTGTGCTGACCCCACGCTAAGCTCCACATTATCAAACTGCTCTCTACTCATATAACGGTCTTTTTCATGCGGGATAACCTTGAGTATATTTTTTAAGACTAGCCCAAAAAAAATATATGAAGACGACTAGTCCTGTAACGTTAATCCCTTAGAAGCAGCATCAAGCTGATCTGAATCTGTTTCCGACCCCAGCTTAATCATTAAGCGTAGGTCATTGGGTGAATCTGCGTGAGAAATCGCATCTTCATAAGTGATTTCGCCGGACTCATACAAAGAATACAAAGCTTGGTCAAACGTCTGCATACCCTCATCGTTGTGACGACTCATTAAACCTTTTAGCTCATGCACTTCACCTTTGCGGATCATATCCGATACCAAGGGCGTATTAACTAATACCTCTACGACAGCTCTGCGACCTTTGCCATCAGGGCTAGGAATAAGCTGCTGCGCCACGATCGCACGCAAGTTAAGCGACAAGTCCATCCAAATTTGCTGATGACGTTCTGGTGGGAAAAAGTGCAGTACTCGGTCCAACGCTTGGTTCGCGTTATTGGCATGCAAGGTCGCTAACGCCAAGTGCCCAGTTTCAGCAAAAGTAATCGCATGGGACATAACGTCCGAGCTGCGTACCTCGCCAATCATAATGACATCTGGCGCCTGGCGCAGAGCATTTTTCAAACCGATTTCAAAGCTCTCGGTATCCATACCCACTTCACGCTGAGTAACAATACAACCTTGATGCTGATGAATAAATTCAATCGGGTCTTCAACGCATAAAATATGGCCTTTACTATTGCCATTGCGGTGACCAATCATCGCCGCCAAAGACGTCGATTTACCTGCGCCAGTCGCCCCTACAAACAAGATCAAGCCACGCTTAGCCATGGCTAAATCTTTAACCACATCCGGTAAGCCCAGTTCATCAACCGAGGGAATCTTGGTTTCAATACGACGCAATACCATACCGATGACATTACGCTGATAAAAAGCACTGGCGCGAAAGCGCCCAATACCCGTAGCGTTAATCGCAAAGTTACATTCTTTACGCTCTTCGAATTCATTACGCTGGCGTTGATTCATTAACCCTAAAACGATATCTCGACTCTGCTCAGCGGCCAATGGGCTCTTCGTTAAAGGCATCAGACGACCATGCACTTTAATAGACGCGGGGACTCCGGCGGTTATAAATAAGTCAGAGGCGTTTTTTTCCACCATGACACGCAAGAATTTTTCCATCGACATGAATTGTCACTCCGAGCGTATTAAGTAACTAAAATAAAATTATAAGGGGTGTATCGGTAATAATTAAAAGTTTTCGGGCATCTTCGCTTTATCGCGTGCTGCTTCTCGTGTAATCAAACCTTTACTCAACATGGTTTGCAAGCACTGATCCATGGTTTGCATCCCTAGAGAGCCACCCGTTTGAATAGCAGAATACATCTGTGCAATTTTTGACTCACGAATTAAATTTCGAATCGCAGGGGTGCCAATCATAATCTCGTGCGCGGCAATTCGGCCGCCACCAGTCTTCTTCAACAGCGTTTGTGAGACAACCCCTTGCAGAGACTCTGACAACATAGAACGCACCATCGATTTTTCTTCCGCGGGGAATACATCCACAATACGGTCAATCGTCTTCGCCGCTGAACTAGTGTGCAAGGTACCAAATACGACGTGACCCGTTTCTGCGGCCGATAACGCCAAGCGAATGGTTTCTAAATCGCGCAACTCCCCCACCAGAATAACATCGGGATCTTCTCGTAACGCTGACCGCAACGCTTCACTAAAACCCAACGTATCGCGATGTACTTCACGCTGGTTAATTAAGCTTTTTTTCGATTCATGTACGAATTCGATCGGATCTTCTACGGTTAAAATATGGTCATATTTGGTATCGTTAATATAATCGACCATGGCCGCCAAAGTGGTTGATTTACCCGAGCCTGTTGGCCCCGTCACTAAGACAAGACCACGAGGAGTCATGGCCAAATCTTTAAAAATTTGCCCCATGCCCAAATCATCCATACTAAGAATTTTTGAGGGAATGGTACGAAATACCGCACCCGCACCGCGGTTATGGTTGAAAGCATTTACACGGAAACGAGCGACACCAGGGACTTCAAACGAAAAGTCAGTCTCTAAGAATTCTTCAAAATCCTTACGCTGTTTATCATTCATTATTTCATAAACTAAAGAATGGACTTCTTTATGGTCCAGTGCGGGCAAGTTAATGCGACGCACATCACCATCAACTCGAATCATTGGTGGCATCTCAGCGGATAAGTGTAAATCTGAAGCGCCTTGTTTCGCACTAAATGCCAATAACTCAGTAATATCCATACTTGTTCCTCAACCTAAACGGGGATTTCGCTTATACTATTTTATGTCGCTTATTATGGACACTTAGCGTTCAGTATAGAGAACGATCCACCATTGCAACTAATACCAACTAAATAATCCTAAAGCAGTTATCAATAATGTCTACATTAGAGCATCGATACCAAACCGTTAAAGCACATATTTACTCAGCTTGTGAACAGCAGCACCGTTCTAAAGAAGAAGTAACACTGCTTGCCGTGAGTAAAACCAAACCTGCTCACATGGTTGAAACCTTGTACCAACTTGGACAACGAGCCTTTGGTGAAAATTATTTGCAGGATGCGGTGGAAAAAATAACCACACTGGCACATTTAAATGATATCGAGTGGCACTTTATCGGCCCGATTCAATCCAATAAAACTCGCGTCATCGCTGAACACTTTCAATGGGTTGAAACCTTAGACAGAGAGAAGATCGCTCAACGCCTAAACGATCATCGTCCTTGTACAATGGCGCCACTGAACGTTTTAATCCAAGTGAATATCAGCCGTGAAGATCAAAAAAGTGGCATTGCCCCTGAATACGTTGAAAATTTTGCTGATTTCATTGAACAGTTACCCCAGTTATCGTTGCAAGGATTGATGTGCATCCCGCAAGCAACCAATGATGAGGGCATACTGGCGGCACAATTTGATGAGATGCAGCAACTTTTAAGGCAACTCGCTAACAATCATCCACAATGCACAGTATTATCCATGGGTATGTCGGACGACTTAGCGTTAGCCATACAACACGGTAGCAGCCAAGTCAGAATTGGTACCGATATTTTTGGCAGCCGTGATTAGATTTATGTAAAGCATGATTGGCACATTTTTAAAAAGAGTAAAGGAATTTCCATGAGCAATATTTGTTTTATCGGTGGTGGTAATATGTCCACCAGCCTCATCGGTGGTTTAATCGCCCAAGGTCATCCAGCAGACTCTATTAGCGTCAACGACCCGAATGAATCGAAACGCAATGAATTAGAGCAACAGTATTCCATTAAAACCTTTGCCGACTGTGGCCCTGCCATGGCGAATGCCGATATTGTGGTACTCGCGGTGAAGCCTCAAATGATGAAGGCAGTGGCTGTTAATATTGCCTCATCTATCCCAGCAGAAGCCAAACAGCCGCTGTTTGTCTCTGTCGCCGCGGGTATCAATTTATTCTCTCTGCAATCTTGGTTGGGGAAAGATCAAGCAATCGTACGCTGCATGCCCAATACGCCGTCTCTAATTCAACTAGGTGCCAGTGGTTTATTCGCCAATAAATATACCAGTAGCGTGCAAAAAAACTTAGCAGAAACCGTATTAAAAGCTGCGGGTATTGTGCAGTGGGTACAAAGTGAAGCAGAAATAGATGCCGTCATCGCTGTTTCTGGCAGTGGCCCAGCTTATTACTTCTTATTGATGGAAGCGATGATTGATGCGGGTGTTGAACTAGGCTTGAACCGTGAAACCGCTAGTCAACTGACTCTTCAAACGGCTATCGGTGCGGCTCACATGGCAAAAGAAAGTGATGTTGATGTTGCTGAACTGCGTCGTCGAGTAACCTCTCCAGGCGGCACGACAGAACAAGCGATTAATACCTTTGAAAGTGCTCACTTGCGCGATATTGTGAAATCTGCGCTTAGTGCTGCCCATCGTCGTTCGGGTGAACTGGCTGAGTTGTTGGGTGAAATAGAACCGCCAGCTAAGTAATCCTTAGAACTCGGTCAATAATTGTAAAAATAAGTCATAGAACCCCCGATAGAGGTAGAAAATCATCCTCATCGGCTCTATCTTAGTCCTAATAGTTTTAATACCTTTTCGGAGATGTATATGACCCCTCTTACCCAGGTGGGCTTGTTAGTAATCAATACCCTAGTTGGCCTCTATCTGCTGCTCGTGGTAATGCGTTTTTTACTGCAATTAGTGCGTGCGGATTTCTACAATCCAATTTCTCAATTTATTGTGAAAGCGACCAATCTGCCGTTAATTCCATTGCGTAAAGTAATCCCAGGGTTTGGCGGGATAGATATTGCATCTCTGGTACTCGCTTTATTAGTTCAAGCCACTGCCATTGTGTTGATTTTGCTCTTGAATGGCGTTCAACCACCGCCGTTACAAGTTGCTATGTGGGCTGCCATCGGCATCATGAGCCTATTATTAAAAGTGTATTTTTGGGGATTGTTAATTACCGTGATCGCGTCTTGGGTTGCCCCTAATTCATATAACCCTGTCCTTATATTAATTAATCAAATTCTTGAACCCGCAATGAAGCCATTACGCAAAATACTGCCAGATATGGGCGGTATCGATATCTCGCCCATTATCATGTTTCTGTCAATTCAAGTATTAGAAATAATGGTAGTGAAAGGCTTAGCTCAAGCGAGTGGTATGCCTGCGGGCTTGGTCATGGGCGTCTAGCATAAGCTGATGCCCGCTTTAGGCTTAGGAGTAAAAAGTTCAGGAGTATATTGCTCCTGAACTTATCCCCATTTGTCGCTATAATCCCCCAATTAAAGCTGGCTTAACGACTTCTAATGATTAGTTACTTAAGCAGCAATCGCATTTCCTAGGACAACTAGCAATCATGCCAGTAAACATTCCAGCCGATAGCGTCGGTATCATCAGCCCGAAAATTCAACGCTTTGATGAGCCTCTGATTCTACGCAGCGGCCGAGTTATCGAGTCTTACGAACTGATTTACGAAACTTACGGCGAACTCAATGCCGATGCCAGTAATGCTATTCTAATTTGTCACGCTTTAAGTGGTGATCATCATGCGGCGGGTTACCACAGCATGGAAGATAAGCGCCCTGGTTGGTGGGATACTGCCATTGGCCCAGGTAAGGCCATTGATACTAATAAGTTTTTTGTTGTTTGCCTGAATAACCTCGGCGGCTGTTCGGGCTCCACTGGGCCTATGAGTACTAACCCAAAAACCGGTAAAGCCTTCGGCCCAGACTTTCCTATCGTCGCGGTGCGCGACTGGGTGCGCAGTCAAAAGCGATTAGCTGATTTTCTTAATATTCAACAATGGGCTGCCGTCGTCGGTGGGTCATTGGGTGGCATGCAAGTGCTGCGCTGGTCAATTCAATACCCAGAGCGTATTCGTCATGCCTTAGTCATCGCCTCGGCTCCTAAGCTATCGGCACAAAACATCGCTTTTAACGAAGTTGCTCGCCAAGCAATCAGCAAAGATCCTGACTTTCATAAGGGTCGCTATATGGATCATGGCGTAGTGCCTAAAGCTGGGTTATCCCAAGCACGCATGCTTGGGCATTTAACCTATATGTCGGGGGATGCCATGAAAGCAAAATTCGACCGCGATCTGAGGTCTAGTGAACTCAGCTTCAGCTTTACCCCAGAGTTCCAAGTCGAAAGTTATCTTCACTACCAAGGGCAAAAATTCAGCACCCAGTTTGATGCCAATACCTACATGTTGATGACTAAGGCACTGGATTATTTTGACCCCACTATTGATCACGATGGCGATTTGGTAAAATGCTTAAGCCAAGCCCAGTGCAAATTCTTTGTGCTGTCCTTTTCCACGGATTGGCGCTTTGCTCCCGATCGCTCGGAAGAAATTGTCAACGCGCTCATACAAGCAGACAAAGATGTGAGTTATGCCTGCATTACATCTGAAAATGGCCACGACGCCTTTTTATTGCCGATTCCTCGCTATCTTGACGTTTTTAGTGCTTATATGGAAAGAGTAGAAGGTGATATTCCTGCTGACACAGCAGGTGCAGCCACAAGTGCTCTAACAAGTGCAGCCGGAGAGCAATCATGAGCCAAGCACTGAATAATCTGCGTCCTGATTTAACCATTATCCAACGCTGGGTTAAGCCCAATAGCCAGGTGCTCGATCTTGGCTGCGGTGAAGGCGAACTATTAAGTTACTTAAAAGCAGAAAAAGGCGTTCGCGGTTATGGTTTAGAGATTAATCCCGAAAAAATTACTCATTGCATAAAAAATGGTATCAATGTTATCGAGCAAAACTTAGATGCTGGCTTAAGTAATTTTAAAGACAACAGCATCGATACTGTCGTTATGGCCCAAGCGTTACAGGCCGTACAAAACCCAGACTTACTGGTTGATGAAATGTTGCGCATTGGTAATCAAGCCATCGTTACATTTCCTAATTTTGGTTATTGGCGAACACGCCTATACTTGTTATTGAAAGGTCGTATGCCGATGTCCGAATCGCTGCCCTATAATTGGTACGATACGCCAAACATCCACTTATGTACTTTTAAAGACTTTGAACAACTCTGCCACAATAAAGGCATTCGCATACTGAACAAAACAGTTGTTGATGACCAACATAACGAACATTGGCATATTGGCGTATGGCCTGCCATGCTTGGCGAAACTGCGGTTTATCATATCAGCCTTTAGGAGGCTCTATTATGTTTACGTTTAAAAGTAATTCTGTTTTTACTACCTTTCCCATCTTGCTTGGGGCGCTATTACTGAGCCTAGTTTCTGTGAGTGTCAGTGCAGAGCAAAAATTAGTCTTTGGTGAATATGAAATACACTATATGGGCTTAAGTAGCAGCTTTTTAACCCCAGAAGTCGCTAAAATGTACGACATCCCGCGCTCTGGTTCACTGGGGTTTTTGAACATTGCAGTACTACAAAAATCAAAAGGTGACCAACTTCCTGCTGCCTTAGATGCTGAATTAAAAGGCAGTATTCGCAACCTAATTGGTCAAAGCCGTGAGTTAGAATTCCGTCGTATTCGTGAAGGCCAGTCCATTTATTACATCAGTACTTTCCGCTTTGATGATGGTGACATGTATAACTTCGAACTCGGTGTTGTGCCTAGTAATGCTAAGCAAAAGAATTTCGATGTGAAATTTAGCCAGCGCTTCTACGCAGAAGAGTAACGGCTAATATTAAGACTAGCGCCTAAAATTGAATTAAGAGTCATATGATTGAAAAACTCGTACTAGCCAGTGGCAACCCAGGAAAGCTGCGTGAATTTACGCAGCTTTTTGCCAATAAAAGCATTCAAGTCATTCCACAGAATGAATTTGATACTATTGAAGCGGAAGAAACTGGCGGTAGTTTTGTTGAAAATGCTATTTTGAAAGCTCGCAATGCCTGCAAGTTTTCAGGTTTACCTGCGTTAGCCGATGACTCTGGCTTAGAAGTCGATGCTCTTCAAGGAGCACCCGGTATCTACAGTGCCCGTTATGCCGGTCCTGATGCTAGCGATAACGATAATTACATTAAGTTATTGACCGCATTGAACGATGTTCCATTAGAAGAACGCAGCGCTCGCTTTCAGTGTGTACTGGTTTATATGCGCCACGAAAACGATCCTATGCCCCAAGTTTTTCAAGGCAGTTGGGAAGGCCAGATTTTAACCAAACCGTCTGGTGTAGATGGTTTTGGTTACGATCCAGTATTTTTGGTACCAAGCGAAGGCTGCAGCTCCGCCGAGCTCAGCAAAGATAAGAAGAATACCTTAAGCCATCGTGGTAAGGCCATTCAAGAGCTGCTTAGAAACTGGCGTCCCTAATGTCTAAAATGAGTTACAGCAACTCAAACTTATAGCCGACCCCGTAAACTGAGTGGATAATTTCGCTTTCGGGGCACTTCTCATGAATGCGCTTTCTCAATTTACGAATATGGCTATCGATGGTGCGATCACTCACCACTCGGTGATCTTGATAGCCACCATCCATCAATTGCTGGCGACTGAAAATACGCCCAGGTTCTTTGGCTAAAATAACCAATATTTGAAATTCAACTGCGGTTAATTCTAATGCTTTACCGTTTAATGTCGCTTTATATTTCTCCTCTTCTAATACTAAGCCCGCAATTAGCTCGGCGGCCGTCTGACTATTTTTGGCCCCCGCATTTGCCTGTTGCTGCACTATTACACACCGCCGCAGAATAGCTTTCACCCGAGCCACGACTTCTCTAGGGCTATAAGGTTTGCATAGATAATCATCGGCTCCCAGCTCTAAGCCAATTAAACGATCTATTTCTTCTACTTTCGCCGTCGCTATTAATATCGGCAAGGTTGAAAACTGACGCACCGCCTTACAAATTTCCATACCATCAAAATTAGGCAGCATGAGATCTAGAATAATGAAATCAATCTCTTGATGATGCTGTGTAATCCAGGCCAATGCTTGCTGGCCGTCAGCGATAACCTGGGTATCAAAACCACTTTTTTGTAAATAATCGACCAGCAACTGGGCTAGCTTAGGCTCATCTTCCACAATTAAAATCTTGCCTGCCATGTCAGTTTCTTTCCTATTTTATAAAGCGATACATCACCGGTAATTATTCCACTAAGCAAGGTAAGCATAGGGTCATTCTTATACCTCCTAAATCCGACACACTAGCGCTTAATTCCCCACCATGACTTTGTGCTATTTTTCTACAAATCGCTAACCCTAAACCAGAGCCGCCGGTCTTGCGGTTACGGGATTGTTCAGCGCGATACAAGTGATCAAATATTTTATCCAATTCACGCTCTTTCACACTAGGTGCGGAATCAGTAAGAGTGAATATGACCACCTCACTTTTAATGCTTAAATTGGCGATGATAGTGCCCGGAGCCTGAGTATATTTAATACTATTATTCATCAGGTTATGAAGTAACTGTGATAAGCGGCTAGCATCACCACTGACTAGAACATCTTCATCCTGCGCTTCGACATAATTATTAAACTTAAAACCAAGCCCTGCCTTATCTATTAAGGGCTGGAAGCGCTCTAAATCATCTTCGACCAGGGCACCAAAATCTAATGCCTGTTTTTGATAGCTCATCTGCGCAACATCGTCATCCCCTAACGCACTACTGGTCAGTTGATATAAGTCTTCGACTAGGCGTTGCAAGTGCAATGCTTCTTGATGAGCCGACGCCACATTGTCTTTGCTGAGTTCACGAATACCGTCGAGCATCGCTTCTAACTCGCCGCGCATAACGGCTAACGGCGTACGTAATTCATGAGAGATATTAGCGAGCCACCTTTTACGGCTGTTATCAACGCCTTCTAACTGTTGCGCCAGGAGATTAATATCTTTTGCAACTCGACCAATTTCGTCATTATTGACCGTATTAATGCGCTGAGAGAAATCACCTTTTGCCAAAGTATGAATAGCGCCCACAATCGGCCGCAAAGGTCGTAATAACAAACGCGAAAAAGGGATTGCCAATGATGCCGACAATAGAATCATCAGAGCAGCAATCCACCACAGGTTACTGCTTAATTGAGCAGATAAATCTAAGTTATAGTCATCCATTAAGCGATCACGATTAGCATACGCAATATAGCCGATGAGTGTATTGTCGACGGCATATAACGGTAGATATTGGCGATGGTCAGGCTGAACTAAGAAGCCCACAATGCGCTCTTTATTAACATTCAATAATGCTAATGGCTGTTTATGTTCTGGGCCTTCATCTCTTGGCTCTCGATTTAGAGGCGGCCTATTTAGCGGCCTATCGTTCTGATCTCTATTGTTAGGATGCTTAGGGCGCTTGTGATGTGGAGGTTTATTTTCTGATAATCTATCTTGTGAAAAATACTCTTTCACAGGTCTTCTACTTCTTTGAGCACTATCGCGTCCCTCATTCTGAGTTCGCTGCAGGGCCCTTGGATCAATATCGATGCCGGCGTTCTGCTGCAGTTGCAACCAACTATAGTGCGAGGCAATGAGAGCCTGCCAATGGCCGTACTGCTGATAATGACTTTCAAGTGACTCTGACAAGCTATTATATTGCTGCACGGCACGCTTATTTACATGCTCTAACAGACCTCGATCAAAACTCCACTGCGCTAATAGCAGCATGGCCGTCACTAATATTAGCGAGGCAAATAAGGTAATCGCAAATAACTTGTATTGAACTCGCACAATAGCGCCCTATAACAATTGATCTTCTTACTATACGAGAAGCCCATCACATTTACTGCCCTCTAAAGAGCAAATAGCCCAACTTACACATTGCCTGCACATTTACTCCATTCGGTTTGCACATTCATGACCTATTCTAAGACTCAAGTAAAAAAATAAGATCACAAGTCAAACAGAACGGAGATTCTTATGACACGGCCAACGATTATTCATCGCGTTAAAAACTCATCAAGTTTAATTTTAAAGACCAGTCTAGGTTTAGTTATGGCCATTACTTTAAGTGGTTGTAATACTGGGTCCAAAAAAGAAACTATCCCGCTAGATAATCAACTCAGCCAAATTATTACTCAGCTGAATCTGAACCAGCATCCGCAGCGAGACTTGCCTATTATCAGCGAAGCCTTACCGCAATTAGGTAAAAAATTGTTCTTCAGTAAAGGCCTAGGCGGAGACTTCGATAGCGCCTGTGTAACATGTCACCACCCCGCATTAGGCGGCGCAGATCAGTTATCACTATCGGTGGGGGTAGATGCCAACAATCCTGATTTATTAGGCCGCGGCCGTGTGCATAATAATGGCCTACCCGAAGTCCCTAGAAATGCCCCCACCGTATTTAATATTGGTCTTTGGGATCGGGGTTTATTCCATGATTCTCGGGTTGAATCACTCAATTTCGTAGCCGGTACGAATGGCAGTAATGGCAATATCCGCACACCGGACTCTGTGGTTAATACCGCCGATGTCAACGCTGGGCAAAATATGGTGGCCGCACAAGCTCGCTTCCCAGTAACCTCGGCAGAGGAAATGCGCGGATCAAGTTTTGAGTCTGGGAATAGTAATGAAGATGTCCGTAACCACCTCGCTGCTCGCATTGGTGATTACGGCGCAGGCGCAGGAGAGCTAGGCACGAATGACTGGTTAGTTGAATTTCAGCAGGCTTTTGCCCGTAACGATTCTGCCGAGAACTTAATCAGCTTCAATAATATTGCTCACGCCATCGGCGAATATGAGCGCTCAATGCAGTTCGCTAATCATCCTTGGCAGAACTATATGGATGGCGAACTTGTCGCCATGACAGAGCAACAAAAAGAAGGGGCTGTTTTATTCTTTAGTACACCTGAAGACGGCGGCGCTGGCTGTGTAGCTTGCCACAGCGGACAACTGTTCAGTGACGAACAACATCACGCAGTCGCTTTCCCACAAATAGGTCCGGGCAAAGGTGATGGCATTAATGGCTCAGCAGGTGACGATGACTTCGGTCGGGCTCGTGAAACGGGCAATGACAACGACCGTTATCATTTCAGGACGGCATCATTATTAAACCTAAAAGTCAGTGCGCCTTACGGTCATTCCGGCAGCTTTCAATCATTAGAACGAGTCGTGCGCCACTACATTAATCCTGAAGGTTCCGTGCAAAACTATTTCAATCGTAATGAAATGTGCCAGCTTGAACAATTTGAGAACCTGATTGAGGGTGGAACGACTACCTGTGCAAACTTATATCCCAATGCTGAAACCAATAGCCTACTGGCGGTAGCGAAGCTAAACCAAGCGCAGCAAGCACGCACGAGTCTCTTGCCGCGCATTGAACTTAACGATGGGGAAGTAAATCAGCTGGTGAGTTTTTTACAGGCATTAACCGACCCCTGCGTAGAAAGCAGTGCTTGCTTAAGCGATTGGATTCCCGCAGCCAATGAGGCATCAGATAATCACCAGCTCAATGCGATTGACCACGATGGTCAACTCCTATAAGGATAGAAGCTTTACTCGCCTATTTTAAGGATAGGCGGGCTTACTAAATACACTTACTCTGATACCGATTACACGTTATTCACCGTCAATTTCTTGCTGCAGTGACGCGACCTGATCTAAAATACCAAAATCTATATAGTTTCCACCATACGCGCCGTTTTTTAAGTTTTAAGCTAATAACGCCTGCTTTTCTTTTTCCGATAAAAAGCTGCTGTTAATACTATTCCTGGCAAGTTGCGCCGCTTGTGCTTCACTCATGTGCAAATGCTCGGCCAGTGCGGTGAAGTTTTCTAACAAATAACCGCCGAAGAAAGAGGGGTCGTCAGAGTTAACTGTCACGTTTAAACCATACTCCAGAAGTTTTAAAATATTATGCTCACTCATGTGCTCATAAACTTTTAAACGCACATTGGATAACGGGCACACAGTTAGTGGCATTTGGTTTGCGGCCAAACGCTGCATCAGTGTTTGATCTTCACTGCAGCGCACGCCGTGATCGATGCGATCGACATGCAGTGTGTCCAATGCTTGGACAATGTATTCTGGTGGTCCTTCTTCACCCGCGTGAGCGACGGCTTTCAAGCCTAAGTTCTTTGCCATTTTAAACACACGTTCAAATTTTTCTGGTGGATGACCCAGTTCCGATGAGTCCAAACCTACCGCTGCGATGTGCTTTAAAAAGGGCTTGGCTTGCGCTAAGCATTCAATGGCATCGTCTTCGCTTAAATGACGTAAAAAGCACAATATTAACTTGCTGCTAATGCCCAGCTTTTTTTCGCCGTCTATTAAAGCGTTAGCGATGCCGTTAATCACGACGCTCATCTCAATGCCACGCTGAGTATGGGTCTGTGGATCAAAAAACGGCTCGGTATGAACGACGCCATCAGCTTGGCAATGTAACAGGTAGGCCCAAGTTAAATCATAAAAATCTTGCTCAGTGCGCAGCACATCTGCGCAGCGATAATAAATATCTAAGAACGACTGTAAATTGTGAAAATCATAGGCTTTTCTAACGTCTTCAACGTTGCTATAAGGCAACTTTATGTTGTTGCGCTCTGCCAGTTTAAACATCAACTCAGGCTCAAGTGAACCCTCGATATGTAAGTGTAATTCGGCTTTTGGCAGCGCGCGTAAAAACGCTTCACTGGCCACAGTATTGGGAGAATGTAACATAGCAGCTCCTAGGTCGACGATGGTGACAAGTATAAATTTAGCGAGTAATGCCCGTTAATGGAGACCATTATAGGATATTATTTTAGCACGCTATGAAGGTTCAGTGAGATAGGCATACGTCGCATTAAAACGAGACATGATCCAGTCACCACTGGTAACCATTTCATATTTGGGTTTTTCACCTTCACTTAAGCAACTTGAAATGCAGCTAACTTCACAGTCGAACCTAGGCTCTACAAAGAAAGGCATAGAGTATCTATGGGTATCACTAGGAGGACTCGCCACACGGTGAGCAGTTGAGCGATATTGGTCATTAGTCCAACGCTGCATTAGGTCACCGATATTCACTACAATACTGTCTTTAATCGGTGGCGCAGCAACCCATTCACCTTGAGTATTACAGACCTCCAAACCGCCAACCTCATCTTGAGCTAATAGTGTGATGCAGCCGTAATCCGTATGCGCCCCAGCGACTTGGGTCTGAGCATCAAGTGCTACATTGTCTGGACGGGGAGGATAATGCAGTAATCGCAATACACTAATGTGATCATCAAGATACTGAGTAAAAAAGTCATTCGGTTGTTTAAGTGCAATGGCCATGGCTTTGAGTAAACGTTTGCCAACGGCCATTAACAAGCCGTAATGCTGGTTCATTTGCTGGGCAAAACCTTCTAGCTCACCATATTGGTTTGGGCCATATAATCGGGGACAGGATTTTGCCATTGGATGTTCGGCATGAAGGTCCAATGCCATGTCGAAGGTTTCTTTCCAGTCTTGTGGTTGACCAGGGTCTAATTGTTCAGAACCTGTGGTACCCCAGCCCCGATGGTTTGAGCTATTAGTAATTAGAATTTTTTGTTTTACTTCTTCAGGCTGAGCGAAAAAGCACTGGGCTAAATCAAACATATTCTTCATTTGATCAGAAGATATTCCATGACCTGTTATATAAAAAAAACCCATTTCACGGCAGGCATAATCAATTTCTTTTACCACGGCTAAATAAGCTTGCTCGTCGCCTGAATTCAGTGGCGAAATATCAATTAATGGAACTGTTTGCATGGTGTTACCTATTCAGCGACTTTCAAAATGAAAAGCCGCATTATTATTAGATTATTTTTTACACTATTTAGGAATGCTGGCGTCGATACCTTCTACATACCAGTCAACACCAGCTAACTCTTGTTCTGTTAGAGTGTGATCTTTTTTAACCACGAGATTGCCTTCGTTATCATAAATAGGTCCCGTAAATGGTTTTAACCTTCCTGATTTAATATCTTCATAGGTACTCGTAATCGCATCTTTGGTTTTAATTGGCAGATTATCGTTAATAGACGCAACGATGAGCAAATCATCGGCAAAGCCACCCCAGTAATCTTCCGATACCCAAGTGCCATCCATTACTTTTTGAATTCTATTAATATAATAATTAGACCACTTGTCCTGAATAGAGAACATATGTGCAGTCTTAGCAAATTTGCTCATATCAGAGGCCTGGCCAATACCTTTCACGCCATGCTTTTCGGCGGCCTGTAACGGTGCAGGGCTGTCTGTGTGCTGAATAATTACATCAGCGCCTTGCGCGATTAATGCATTAGCCGCTTCAGTTTCCTTAACTGGGTCATACCAGGTGCTTACCCACATGATTTTAATTTTAACTTCAGGGTTAACAGACTTAGCAGCCATGTAAACCGCATTGATATCACGAATCACTTCAGGAATTGGAAATGATGCAATATAACCGATGGTATTGGTTTTGGTTTCCATACCGGCAGCAATACCCGACACATATCGGCCTTCGTAAGTACTCAATAAATAGGTGGACACATTTTTGGTACGCTTATAGCCCGTCGCATGTTCAAACTTCACCTCAGGAAAACGTTTGGCTACTTTAATAGTTGGGTTCATAAAGCCAAATGAGGTGGTAAAAATAAGATCTGCACCTCCTTGCGCCATTTGACGAATGACACGTTCAGCATCAGCACCTTCAGGTACTTTTTCTACATAGCTGGTTATAATTTTATCGCCGAAATGCTCTTGAGCGCCGATGCGACCGCGGTCGTGCTCGTAAGACCAGCCGAAATCACCTACTGGGCCTACGTAAACAAAACCCACTTTTAACGGGTTCTCATCGGCCACCGCGGTTTGTCCTATACCAAGACCTAAGGCTAGAGATGTGACAGCCAACAAAGTCTGCCAAGGTTTATTTTTTAACATACGAATTCTCCGAATACGTCTAAGACGGTTGCAATGGTTTCATAGGGTTAAAGCAATAACTTGGCCAATTGGCCAAGAATAAGTAGATGGTGTGATCAATGGAGGCACACAGACTGATTATGGAGGCTTGGCAGCGGTATTTTTCCTTGTTCCCATACTCGATATGCACTAAAAAAAAACAAAATTCACTGAAGCGCACCGCCGTTGACCAAGGAAGTTTTTAAATCACTTTATGGCAAATTAGTCCCTTACAACCCTGTACTGACTTGACTTAGCAGAAAACGAGCAATGGCCCTAGAACCCACTATGCTGTAGACTGCACCACCGCTAAAACAAGTGAGATATCTATGAGCTTTGCCTCTTTGGGGCTTTCCCCTGCTATTCTTGAAGCCGTAGCCGAACAAGGCTATACCGTACCGTCACCTATCCAAGCAGCAGCTATCCCTGCCATATTGGAAGGTAAAGACATCATGGCAGCCGCACAAACGGGTACAGGCAAGACCGCAGGTTTCACGCTACCCATTTTAGAGATGCTTGCTAAGGGCCCGCGAGTACAGAACAATCAAGTACGCGCTTTGGTGTTAACACCAACTCGTGAGTTAGCAGCCCAGGTTGCAGATAACGTTGAGAAGTATTCAAAAAATACTCATTTAACGTCTTGTGTGATCTTTGGTGGCGTCAAGGCCAATCCACAGATGATGCGAATGCGTAAAGGGGCGGATGTTTTAGTTGCAACGCCTGGCCGCTTATTAGATTTAATGAACCAAGGTGCGATCAAATTTGCGCAGTTAGAGTTTTTGGTTCTAGATGAAGCCGACCGTATGTTGGATATGGGCTTTATCCACGACATTAAAAAAATCATTAAAGTATTGCCGAAAAACCGTCAGAACTTGTTATTTTCAGCGACCTTCTCTAGTGATATTCGTGCGTTGGCGAAAGGCCTAGTGAATAACCCGGTGGAGATTTCTGTTGCCCCACCTAACGTACCCACTGAACTGGTTAAGCAGTGGATTTATCCTGTGGATAAAAAGCAAAAACCAGCCGCTCTTGCCAAATTAATTGAAGACGGTGATTGGAAACAGGCGCTCGTTTTCAGCCGTACAAAACACGGTGCAAACAAACTCACCAAATTTTTAGAAGGCCGTGGCATAACAGCAGCCGCTATTCATGGTAATAAAAGCCAAGGGGCTCGAACCCGCGCATTAGCCGATTTTAAAGCTGGCTCTGTGCGCATCTTAGTCGCCACCGATATCGCCGCTCGTGGTATTGATATTCAACAGTTACCACAAGTTGTTAACTTTGACTTGCCGAATGTCCCCGAGGATTATGTACACCGTATCGGTCGTACTGGCCGTGCCGGTTCTGAAGGCAAGGCCGTCTCTTTAGTGTGTGCTGATGAGACCAAAGAATTGTTCGCCATTGAGCGTGTTATTGGTGAATTGTTAGAGCGTGAAATATTAGTAGGATTTGAACCGGTAAGTCGCTTACCTGAATCGCGTTTGAATACTCGCGCAGCTAAGCCCAATAAGCCGAGAAGACCTCAGTCGCAAAGCGAGCATCACGATGGTCAGCATGCAGCTAATAGCACCAAGCAACATAAACAAGCTGGAGCCGGCAATAACTCAGCTCGTCGCAGCCATAACCCAGCCGCTAATAAAGCGAGTGGTGGAAACTCTGATAGCCCTTGGTCGAATAGTAATGGCCAGCGTCACAAGCCTAGCTAAGTAAGACTACTTTCTGCTTACGCCTAACGAGCAGTAGATATATCGATTTAAATCCCTAGCCAATGCTGGGGATTTTTTTGCCTGCTATTCTAGATCTTGCTACCTAATTTCTAGAGTGATTACTGATTTTTTTACTTAAACGACAGGCATAAAAAAAGGCTAAACCTTACGGTTTAGCCTTTTTCAAACTTGAACTGTTTAAATGCTCATAAGAGAATCTAAACCGTTACCTTTAGACTATAAAGGAACGATGTTCTCAGCTTGTGGGCCTTTTTGACCTTGAGTTACAGTGAACTCAACTTTTTGGCCTTCAGCAAGAGTTTTGAAGCCAGTACCTTGGATAGCACGGAAATGAGCAAAAACGTCAGGGCCGTTTTCTTGCTCGATAAAACCAAAACCTTTAGATTCGTTGAACCACTTAACTGTACCAGTTGTAGTAGACATAATAATATCCTGTAAATTCAGAAAAAATTGCGGCTCTTAATGAGCCATTATGGCTGGAAGTGCTGCCAATAATCTATGGATACAGGACGAAATACAGGATATCGAAACGGTGTACATAAAACTAAGACTAACTTTCAGACGACTGCATTGTATGCTGATCTTAGTTTTTGTCAACCTAATTCAAATAGTACATTGGCTGATATCCACGCTTTTAACATTTAAAAATACCGAATTAACCGCACAAATAAGTGCCCGTACCCACGGCAATTAAATCGTTTTTTTCATTCTTAAATTCCATCCGTGTTACCGCTACTTTGTTGCCAATACGCAGTAAAGTAGCACCAATAGTGAACTCTTTGCCTTTACCAGGTTGCAAAAAATCGACTCGCATATCAATGGTTCCCAACTTAGCCAATGTTTTGGGGCGCTCTGAAGAAGGCACATCGCGATCTTTCAACCTTTGCCATGCGGCTACAAGAGCCATCGCACCGCCAGTAACATCCAATGCCGTTGAAATCACCCCCCCATGAAGAATTCCTTGCAAGAAATTACCAATCAAATCGTCCCTCATGTTCATCTTAAATTCACAGTATTGTTGACTGAGCTTAGTTGGGCGCAGACCCAATACTTTATTGAAGGGTATTTGCTCAAGAAAGTTAATTGCAATATTGTATTCGCTGGGATTAAACCCTTCAGTATCCACAGACACTTTCTCATCTAAATGGCTTTCTTCACTCATGCTTAGCTCCTAGCTTGCTATCATTGAAGCAGTCTCTAAAAACTGAGAACCAAGTTCAATTTACCGTCACTTTCCACCCGAAGCTCAAAATCAATAGAGGCATCTTCAAGGGCTAACAGCGACTTAAACTTGGTCACTCCAATTTCTCACAGTTGTTATTGTTTTTTATAAATTTTTGCGGTTATACCAGGCTACCAAAGCTAACAATTTGGCTGAAACCTGCTTGCGTTTCCACTGCCCCGCAACGAATTTATTAGCCTCCATATACGTTGGGTAAGCATGAATAGTACCCAACACCTTGTTCAGACCCAAGCCATGTTTCATACCGATGACAAACGTTGCAATAAGATCATCTGCTCTCGCACCTACAACCGTCGCACCTAAAATTTTATCTTTACCTGGCACAGTAAGTACTCGAACAAAACCCGTCGCCGCATCATCGGTAATCGCTCGGTCTAAGTCATCCAAACCGTACTGAGTACTTTCGTAAGGAATATTCTGCAGCTTAGCGTCTTTTTCACTGAGACCTACTCGAGCCACCTCTGGACTAGTGAAGGTTGCCCAAGGAATCACTCGATAATCAGCTTTAAAGCGTTTAATACGACCAAACAAGCTATTCACTGAAGCAAACCAAGCCTCATGAGCAGAAACGTGGGTAAATTGGTAACCGCCAATCACATCACCGCAAGCGTAAATAGTAGGGCACTCGGTTTGTAGATATTCATCCACCGCTAAGAAACCATTATTATCAGTTTTCAGATCAACATTATCTAAGCCCAGGTTTTCGGTATTGCCTTCTCGACCAATGGCCAATAACAGCACATCAAATTCAATAGCATCGCCATTATCGAGCTGCGCCACATAACAGCGCTTAGAAGATTTGAGCTGACTGATGGAACGACCCGGAATATGATTAACACCTTCCGCCACCATAGCAGCCGCCACCAACTGAGAAACATCTTCATCTTCTCGTGGCATTAGAAACTGCCCCTTATCGACCATCGTCACTTGCGAACCTAAGCGCGCAAAAGCTTGGCCTAACTCGCAACCGATGGGCCCGGCACCTAATATCAATAAACGCTTAGGTAACTCTGTAACCTGCCAAAGAGTATCTGAAGTGTAATAAGTGACCTTATCTAAACCTAGAATTTGAGGAATACGTGGACGGCCACCGGTAGCAATAATAATATTAGCCGCACTGCGGATTTCGGTTGTTATTGCGCCTGACTCTGAGAAATGCTGAATCTCTACTTCCCAAGGGGAAATTATTTTAGCCTGTCCTGTCGCGCACGATACGCCAAAGCTTTCATAGCGCTCTATCGAATCATGAGGTTCAATCGCTTTAATAGAGCCATGAACGTGACTCATCACCTTGTTAAAGTCGATACTGGCGGGCTTACCGCGTAACAGACCTGTGTTATGGCCTTTTTTGTTTTCATGAACAATTTTAGCCGCATGAATAATCGCCTTACTGGGTACGCAGCCGGTATTCAGGCAATCGCCACCCATTTTATGCTTCTCAATAAGGGTTACTTTTGCTTTCACCGCCGAACCAATAATTGAGCTGACTAAACCCGCGGCGCCACCGCCAATAACGATTAAGTTATCATCGAATTTTTTAGGCTTTGTTCGACCTTTGGCTCTCGTCGCTAACGCTCTTTTGGCCTGTATACGATTAACCACCGCCCGAACTATCCATGGAAAAATGGCCAGTAAGATTAAAGCACCCAATAAACCGGGAGTCATAATGCCAGCCAAAGAAAACCCAGTATCTTGTCCAACAACAGCGGCAAACTCAGCACCAGCATTTACATAAACAGCGGTTCCAGCCAACATACCTAGCTGGCTTACCCAATAAAAACGCCACGCTGATATAGGCATTAAACCCATCAATAAATTGATGGCGAAAAAAGGCACAATGGGGATGAGTCGAAGGGTAAATAGAAAGAAAGGGCCATCCTTCTCGATGCCGTCATTAATGGTTTTTAAATGCATCGAAAACTTGCTCTGTACCCAGTCTTTTAATAGTAACCGTGACATTATGAACGCAAGTGTGGCACCGATTGAACTGGCAAAAGACGCAATAAGCAGGCCTTGGCTCAATCCAAAAATAGCTCCTGAGATTAACGTCATTAACGCAGCTCCAGGAATAGAAAGCGCTGCTACCAAAAGGTAAACAATAAAGAATATCCCTGCGGTTTGCAGTGGGTCTTGCTGGTAAAGCGCTTGGTAAGTTTCAGGCAATAGCCATTGCTCACCCATGACATAAAAACCGAATACTAGACCAACAATTAAGCCTAGCAGTAATAATTTTTTCATTTTTTTTCCTTATAATTACCACTTCAAAGTGGGAGTCAATCTATCTAATTGATAAGACAACCTGCAGTTGCGTTCAATTTTATATTGAAATTAGTTATAAATCAGCGAATTGATAGACTTTGTCGGCTAGAATAGTGGTTATATTTTAATGATCTAGAAATGCCTACCCATACCTTCCGCTTGGAGAATACCCTTGGCTTTTAATGATGCGCAACGCTTTTATCCAGAAACTCGTCTTCGTCGTAACCGCCGAGATGATTTTTCACGCCGTTTGATGCGTGAAACGACCCTCACCACCGACGATTTAATTTACCCTATGTTCGTATTAGAAGGCCAGGGACAACGCGAAGCCGTTGCGTCAATGCCGGGCATTGAGCGTTTATCAATCGATTTGTTAGTGGCTGAATGCAAGCACTTAGTGACACTGGGCATTCCTGCGGTCGCGCTTTTCCCCGTTACCCCTGCTGGTGCAAAAACAGAATTCGCTGAAGAAGCTTTTAATCCAAATGGTTTGGCTCAACGCGCCGTGCGTGCCATTAAAGATGCTTGCCCAACACTCGGGGTTATAACCGATGTGGCCCTTGATCCTTTTACTATTCATGGTCAAGACGGTATTTTAGATGCCAATGGCTATGTTTTAAATGATCGTACCGTGGAGACATTGGTACGCCAAGCACTCTCTCACTCAGAAGCCGGGGCGGATGTCGTGGCACCGAGTGATATGATGGACGGACGCATTGGCGACATACGAGGTATATTAGAAGAAGAGGGTCATGTGAATACGCGCATTTTGGCTTATTCTGCTAAATACGCATCGGCTTATTATGGTCCTTTCCGCGATGCGGTAGGTTCCGCTGCTAATTTAGGTAAGGCAGACAAAAAAACTTACCAGATGGACCCAGCTAATACCGATGAGGCCCTGCACGAAGTGGCGATGGATCTAGCCGAAGGTGCGGATATGATCATGATTAAGCCAGGCATGCCGTATTTAGATATTGTGCGACGAGTAAAACAAGAATTTGGTGTACCGACCTTTGTTTATCAGGTCAGTGGCGAATATGCGATGCACAAAGCAGCGGCACAAAATGGTTGGTTAGATGATGTCGCTGTCATGCACGAATCGTTAACCTGCATCAAACGCGCAGGGGCAAATGCGATTTTGACTTACTACGCAAAGCAGTTTGCTGAAGAATTAAATAAATAATATATAGAAATCGATACGTTTAAACGGCAAAACTTTATTAATAAGGAAGAACAATGTCAGCGACTGAGGATCCAGTGATCGATCTGCTAAACCCGGAATATTACATCAATCGGGAACTTAGCCATCTGCAGTTTAATATTCGCGTATTAGAACAAGCGCTGGATGAGACACATCCGTTATTAGAACGCCTATTCTTTCTCTGTATCTTTAGTAGCAACCTAGACGAATTCTTTGAAGTACGAGTGGCGGGTTTAAAGCAACAACTGGCGTTTGGTCGTGAAACCGCCGGCGCTGATGGCTTGCATGCGGGACAAGTACTCAAGCAAATCAACGAAATTTGCACCAATACTCTAGAACGTCAGTACGATATTTTAAATGACGTCATCTTTCCTGCCTTGGCCCAAGAAAATATCCGCTTTTTACGTCGCGCTACTTGGACCGAAGAACAACAAGCTTGGGTGAAAGAGTATTTCTTCAATGAGGTGCTGCCTATTTGCAGCCCGATTGGGCTTGACCCCTCTCACCCTTTCCCACGCTTGGTTAATAAAAGCCTCAATTTCATTGTTAGCCTAGAAGGCAAAGATGCCTTCGGCCGTGAAACAGGTTTAGCCCTAATTCCTGCACCACGTTCACTGCCACGTATCATTCGCCTGCCCGACAAACTCTGCGAAGATGGTTATAATTTTGTCTTTTTATCCTCCATCATTCACCAGTTTGCCGATGAACTCTTTCCCGGCATGACGATTAAAGGCTGCTACCAGTTCCGGGTAACGCGCAACGCCGACTTAGAAATTGATCACGATGATACTGTCGACCTTGCCAGTGCCCTTGAAGTCGAGCTGCATTCACGTAATTTCGGTGAAGAAATGCGTTTAGAAGTCGCAGACAACTGCCCCCCTGAACTAGTCGAGTTTCTACTCTCTCAATTCGACTTAAAAGAAAGCGACCTGTATCAAGTCCATGGCCCGGTAAATCTCGGGCGTATGATGGAAGTTGTGAGTCAAATAGATCGTCCAGACCTGCACTATCCTCCATTTACCCCCGGTTTACCGAAACACCTTAGTTTTAAGAAAAGCATCTTCGAAGCCATTCGAGAAAAAGATACCCTGCTTTTGCACCCGTTTGAGTCTTTCACGCCGGTGGTTGATATGTTGCGCGAGGCGGCAAAAGATCCTTCAGTACTGGCGATCAAACAAACCTTATACCGCACTGGGGCAAAATCAGAAATTGTAACCGCTCTAGTTGATGCTGCACGCAATGGTAAAGAAGTCACTGTGGTCGTCGAGTTGCGCGCGCGCTTTGACGAAGAAGACAACCTCTACCTTGCTAACCGACTGCAGGAAGCGGGAGCCGTAGTGGTATATGGCGTAGTCGGGTACAAAACTCACGCTAAAATGATGCTTATCGTGCGTAAAGAGCAAAATATATTGCGTCGCTATGTTCACCTAGGAACAGGCAACTATCACGCCGGTAATGCTCGAGTGTATACCGATTATAGCTTCTTGACGGCCGACCGTTCGATTGGCGAAGACGTACACAAGGTGTTTCAACAGTTAACTGGAATGGGTAAAGCCTTACGCATTCAAAAACTCTTCCATGCACCCTTTACCTTGCATAAGAAAATTCTTGAACTAATTGATCGCGAACGCATTAATGCCGAAGAAGGAAAGCCTGCCTATATTCGAATAAAAGCCAACGGGCTGACCGAAAACAAAATCATTCGCGCTCTGTATAAGGCATCGCAAGCAGGGGTTCAGATTGATCTTGTGATTCGTGGTATGTGTTGTTTACGTCCAGGAATTCCGGGTGTCTCAGACAATATTCGGGTGCGTTCCATCGTCGGTCGCTTTTTAGAACATACTCGGGTTTATTCTTTCTGTAATAACGATAAAGACGAGTTTTACGCAGCCAGTGCCGATTTAATGGAGCGCAATCTATTAAACCGTGTTGAAACTTGCTTCCCCATTGAAGGCAACAAGTTGCGGAGTCGCATGAAAGAAGAGTTTGAGTGCTATCTTGCTGACAATAGCCAAGCCTGGGATTTAGACAGCGAAGGACATTACATACTGGCTCAGCCACAAAAAAATGAAACTACAGGGGAGCTAGTGATTGTTTGCGCGCAACAAATTTTATTAGAAAAACTCGCCGCGGCTAATTCCCAAGCTCGTTAGCCTGCGAGTTAGGTATCTTCAGCAATCACCAATTCTAGACTCGCGGCGTTCAGATAATTTGATTCAACCATTAAATCATCGCGAGTCAGCGGGTGCTGTTTAAACCAACCCTTGGGGAAAATCAAAGTGATTGAAGCATTCTTAGCTTGGCTTTCTATTGCCGGTAATTCAACCGCACCCCGGCTGTGATTAAGTACGGCAGAAAGACGCAGTAGCATGCAAAGGTAACGCGCTTGTTGTCGAACCATCACACTTAAACTTTCTATTCCAGACAACGGGAATTTTCGACGCTGCCCTTTTAGTAAGACTGCTAATAGCTCCTGCCCTTGGCGGGTAAAACCTGCCATATCGCTGTGTTCAACGAGATAAGCTCCATGCTTTTGAAATTGATGGTGGGTAATACTTAAACCCACCTCATGCAGCTCCGCCGCCCACAATAACCACTTTCTTGCAGAACTTGGCAACTTCCAATCTTTCTCCACTTGATCTAACAAACCAAGGGCACAGTCTCTGACTCGAGCTGCCTGCTTTTGATTGACGTGAAACCTCTGCTGCATAGAATCTACGGTACGCTGACGTACATTTTCATGACCTGAGCGGCCGATTAAATCCCATAAAGCACCTTCACGCAGAGCACCATCAGAATATTGCATACTATTAATTTTAAACGAATCAAAAATACCTTTTAAAATGGCAACACCCGCAATAAATACTTGCTGGCGCAAAGATTTAAATCCCGGCAATTCAATGTCCTCAATTCTTTTATGCGACGTTAACCACAAACAAAGTTTATTTAAACCTTCACGACTTATGCCCTGTTCACTCCAGCCTTTACTAATGAGAATCTGTTCGGTAGCGCGAATCGTCCCTGACGAGCCAATGACCTCGTTCCAACCAATATCTTTATAAGCCTGCTGAATGTCTAATAGCTCACGGCGAGCACGAGTAACCGCACGATGGAAATTCAACTCACTGATCTCACCATTAGGAAAAAACTGACGAGAATAAGAGACACAACCCATAAATAGGCTGTCTAAAATTTTGGATTCAAAACGTTCACCAATAATAAGCTCTGTGCTACCGCCACCGATGTCGATGACCAAGCGCTTACCATCATCATCAGCCTCGGTATGACTCACGCCCAGGTATATCAGCCGCGCTTCTTCACGACCAGCAATCAATTCAATTTGAAAACCTAAGATATCTTCAGCGCGGGTAATGAATTCACTGCGATTACGCGCGACTCTTAATGCGTTGGTTGCCACTACGGTCACGGCTTCGGCTTTGAAACCGCGTAAATGCTTAGCAAAGCCGCGCAGGCACTGTAACCCTCGCTGCATTGATTCTTCACTAAGATAGCCTCGTTCATTCAAGCCTGCGGCCAGCTGTACTTTTTCTCCGCGTTTTTCAACCGTACGCAGCTCGCCTTGCAATTGCTGAGCAATGATCATATGAAAACTGTTCGAACCCAGGTCAATAGCAGCTATCTGCTTGGATTCTTGTGGCTCTTGATGATTAAAGTCTGGCATAGTTGAATTCCCCCTCGAAGGCCTTATATAACAATAATATTCTTATCATACGTGATTGTGACAATGTTGCGGAATAGCTGTTTTGTGTTAGTTAAGCAATATTTATACTTGCGTCCTTAATCTGGCTCCGTACAATGCACACCTTTATAATTTTAGTTAACCCAATTCCGGAGATAATCCATGAGTGATAATATCCTAACCGTATCTGACGATTCTTTTGATGCTGACGTACTAGGTTCCGATCTTCCTGTTTTGGTTGATTTTTGGGCTGAATGGTGTGGTCCTTGTAAAATGATTGCTCCTGTTCTTGAAGAAATTGCCGAAGAGTTCGCTGGTAAAATCAAGGTTGTTAAACTGAACATTGACCAGAACGAAGCGACTGCCCCTAAGTTTGGTATTCGCAGCATTCCAACGTTGATGATCTTTAAAGACGGCAACGCTGAAGCAACTAAAGTAGGTGCTTTGAGCAAGTCTGAGCTCATTGCTTTCATCGAGCAAAGCATCTAACTTGCTGGCAGTCAGTGGCTAATTGGCTGTCATTAGAGATAAAGCATGATTTATCGAGCTTTATCTCTGTCTTTTCCTAGACACTTTATGGCAAACCGTCTATATTAAATTTATTAAATCTTTAGTCTTAATCGACATTCCCCTGATGTATACCAACTTCTAAGGTGTATATTTTATCCTTAAATAAGCATTAAACTTCTTATCCTATCTATGAATCTTACCGAATTAAAGCAAAAATCTGTTCCAGAATTACTCGATATCGCGAAGGAAATGGGCATTGAGCACGTAAGTCGCTCTCGTAAACAAGACATCATTTTCGCAGTCTTAAAAAAGCACGCTAAAAGCGGCGAAGACATTTACGGCGATGGCATTTTAGAAATCCTACAAGACGGCTTCGGCTTCTTACGTAGTGCAACCTCTTCTTATCTGGCTGGCCCAGATGACATTTATGTATCACCAAGCCAAATTCGACGCTTTAATTTGCGTAAGGGTGATACGGTTGCGGGGAAGATTCGTCCACCAAAAGAAGGTGAACGTTACTTTGCGATGTTGAAGGTCAATGGAATCAACAACGATAAGCCAGAGAACGTTAAAAATAAGACGCTTTTTGAAAATCTAACACCCCTGTTTCCAGATGATGCATTGATACTAGAAGTCGGCAACGGCTCTGCTGATGACTTATCATCCCGTGTTATTGATCTAATTGCTCCTATCGGTAAGGGTCAGCGTGGCTTAATCGTTGCTCCCCCTAAAGCCGGTAAAACCATGTTGCTACAGAGTATTGCTCAGGCGATCTCGCGCAACAATCCTGAGTGTGAATTGATCGTATTATTGATCGACGAACGTCCAGAAGAAGTAACTGAAATGACGCGTTCAGTACGCGGAGAAGTGGTTGCTTCTACCTTCGATGAACCACCCTCTCGTCACGTTCAGGTAGCCGAAATGGTTATCGAGAAAGCTAAGCGTTTGGTTGAGCATAAGCGTGACGTTGTCATTTTGTTAGACTCCATTACTCGTCTAGCGCGTGCTTACAATACCGTTGTTCCTTCCTCTGGTAAGGTACTAACCGGTGGTGTTGATGCGCACGCATTAGAAAAGCCAAAACGTTTCTTTGGTGCAGCACGTAACATCGAAGAAGGGGGGTCTTTAACCATCATTGCAACAGCCCTCGTTGATACTGGCTCTAAGATGGACGAAGTGATCTACGAAGAGTTTAAAGGTACCGGTAACCAAGAGCTCCACCTTGATCGTAAAGTCGCTGAGAAGCGTATTTATCCAGCGATCAACGTGCGTCGTTCTGGTACTCGTCGCGAAGACTTACTGATGTCTGAATCTGATCTGCAGCGTCTATGGATCTTGCGTCGTCTACTGGCAGAAATGGAAGACGTTCCTGCGATTGAATTCTTATTGGATAAGCTGCGTCAAAGCGAAACCAATAATGAGTTCTTCGACTCGATGCGTGGCGGTAAAGCGGCTAAAAAGAAATAGTCGTATTCCCTTACTAGAGCTTTTCTAAACACAAGCTCCAGACACAAAAAAGCCGCTCATTTTTCAATAGCGGCTTTTTTGTGTCTGCTTCTTTAATTTATTTCTAATTAGAGAAGCGAACGAGACAATGCCAGGGTGCTGAGACTGTCATCTTTATGCTAAAGCTAAGCCGCTTCTGCCTCCATGGCGTCACGGACTTTCTTCATTGCATTCTTTTCTAATTGACGAATACGTTCTGCTGATACGTCGTATTCCGCGGCTAACTCGTGCAAGGTTGATTTATCATCAGTTAACCAACGTTGCTGTAAAATATCTCGACTACGTTCATCCAGATTTGCTAGTGCCATATGAAGACTGCTACTAGCTTGTTGCTCATGGCGGCTATTTTCAACCACCACGGCGGGATCAAAGCGCTGATCTTCTAGATAATGAGCCGGTGATTTATACGCTGTTTCATCATCTTCATCAGCGCCGGCATCGAAAGCCGCATCGCGTGCCTGCAGACGACCTTCCATTTCAAATACAGTTTTAGACTCTACGCCTAAGGCTTCAGCAATGTCTTTTGCTTCGGCTTGTGATAACCAACCTAGCTTCTTTTTAGAGCTACGTAAGTTAAAGAACATTTTACGTTGCGCTTTTGTCGTCGCAACTTTCACAATGCGCCAATTGCGCAGAATGAACTCATGCATTTCGGCTTTGATCCAATGCACAGCAAAGGAGACCAAACGTACACCAACAGCAGGGTCAAAGCGCTTAACCGCTTTCATTAAACCTACGTTACCTTCTTGTATTAGATCACCTTGATTCAAACCGTAACCCGAGTAACTTTTTGCAATATGGGCAACAAAGCGCAAGTGCGACATAATTAAACGACGCGCAGCCTCTAAGTCCTCTTCATAATGAAGTAGGGTGGTTAATTCTCGCTCTTCTGCGATACTCAGCACAGGCACAGAATTAACCCTAGCCAAATAGGCCTCTAGGTTAGCACCAGGGCTTAGGGCATCAATAGATTGCAAGGCAGTGTTCATCAATTCTTCCTATTCAATTAATAAAGGTTACACGAAGTGTAGCACTCGTATTTATTGAGTGCCATGATGATATTAAGTTCATTTATGGAACAGTCATTTTACTTTTCTTTTCATTAAAGCAATATCAACTTATGGCTCAATCGCCACCAGATGGCGTTGTACAGACCACCAAGAGCCTATTAAACCCAATAACGCCGCGCTTAGTATTAGCCAACAAGTGGGTTCGAACGGCAATGGTTGTAAATGAAAGTCAGCACCATAAAGATCCGCGATATCTGCTACCGGCCCTTGCAGTAAAAACCAACATAATCCAAGCATTAGCCAAGCAAGGATACCGCCAATTGCACCATACCAAAAGCCAGCATATAAAAAAGGACGTCGCACGTAGGCATTTGTACCACCCACCAGCTTAATCACCCGAATTTCTTCTGTGCGGGCCGCAATCGACAAACGTATGGTATTGCCCACCACCAGCACAATAGCCAAGGCTAATAAGACTCCAACCACCGCCACTAAGCGCTGAGCTAAGGCCAATAAAGCTAATAACCGTTCTACCCAAGCCATATCGACTTGTAAGCTATCAACATGGCTAAATGATTTAATCTCTGTTACCAGTTCGTTGAGCTGCTCTTTGTTGATGCCTAAAGGAGGTTCCACCAGCAATACAGCAGGGAGGGGGTTTTCATCCAAGAAGCTCAAAGCCTCTGAAATGCCGCCGTATTGGGTAAATTCTTCTAAAGCTTGCTCAGGCGAAACATAAACCACATTATTCACTTGATCGAGGGAAGCCACTCTTAAGCGCAGAGCATTACTGTCAGCCTCACGAATATCCGCGACTAAAAAGACAGTCATCTGGCCAGAGGATTCAAAGTGACCACTCAGCTGCTGTAAATTGTTCACCGCCATATATAATGCGCCTGGCAGCGTCAGCGCAATGGCAATCACTAGCCAGGTTAATAAGCTTGAGGCAGGGGTCGCTAATAATTTCTCTAAAGACTCGACCGCCACCATTTGGTGATTACGAAAGTAAGCGCTGAATTTATCACTCGCACCTAATTTGGCGGTCGAGGCGCCATGCTGATGGGTCGACTTTTCAGACATGAGCTGCTCCAGGATTGCTCTCATGACCTGCAATCATTTGGCCATTTTGAAGAATCAAGCGGCGCTTGTTCATCCTTTCAACCAGAGCAATATCGTGAGTCGCAATTAAAACAGTCACGCCAACCTGCTGAAAATGGCTGAATAAATTCATAATTTCAGCAGAGAGCTCTGGGTCTAGGTTACCAGTAGGTTCATCGGCAATTAATAATGCTGGTTTATTGACCACTGCCCGGGCAATACCAATTCGCTGTTGCTCACCACCGGATAACTGGATAGGGTTCAATTTTTCCTTGCCCAACAAACCGACTTTATCTAACGCGGCGCGCACTCGACGGCCAGTTTCTTTTAGTGAGGTACCCGCTATCAATAAAGGCAAAGCAACGTTTTCAAAGACGCTGCGATCAAATAACAGTTGGTGATTTTGGAAAACGACGCCAACTTTGCGTCTATGGTAAGGTACGAGACCTTCACGCAGGCGAGATAAATTACTGCCATCAACGACAACTTCGCCACGAGTAGGCACTTCCATTCGCATCATAAGCTTGAGCAAGGTACTTTTACCCGCCCCAGAGTGACCTGTAAGAAAAGCCATTTCACCCCGGTCTAACTCAAAACTAACCCCACTCAGCGCTTCATTACCCGATGGGTAACGCTTACTGACACGATCAAAACGAACCATTGGCAAAATTAAGCGTCCTTATTTAAGCTCTCTTTATTAAACAACGCTCGGGTAAAGTCATTGGCATCAAACGGACGCAAATCATTAATACCTTCACCGATGCCAATAAAACGCACGGGTAAAGCAAGCTGCTTAGCCAAGGCGAACATGACACCGCCTTTTGCAGTGCCATCTAGTTTAGTCACTGTTAAACCCGTTACGCCCACCGACTTTTGAAAATGAACCGCTTGGTTAATCGCATTTTGCCCTGTACCCGCATCCAATACCAACATCACTTCGTGCGGCGCTGCAGAGTCAATTTTTTTCATGACACGAACAACTTTTTCCAACTCGCCCATGAGGTTATCTTTAGTATGTAAACGACCTGCGGTATCGGCAATTAAGATATCAGTACCCCGCGCAGTGGCCGCTTCTAATGCATCATAAAGTACCGAGGCACTATCAGCGCCAGTATGCTGAGCGATAACAGGGACGTCATTACGATCACCCCACACTTGTAACTGTTCTACTGCAGCCGCGCGGAAAGTATCACCCGCAGCCAACATGACGGATTTACCTTTGGCTTGGAATTGCTTGGCCAATTTACCAATAGTGGTAGTTTTACCTACCCCATTGATACCCACCATGAGGATCACATAAGGCTTATTGCCAGAATCGATCACCAAAGGCTGCTCGCAAGGCGCTAATATATCTTGTAACTCTTTAATCAAAGCTTCAAATAAAGCATCTGAATCGGTTAATTCTTGGCGGCCAACACGCTCAGTCAACTTATCCATGATTTCTCGAGTCGCTTCAACCCCAACATCGGCCATCACTAGTTGAGTTTCTAGATCTTCTAACAGGTCGTCATCAATTTCTTTTTTACCTAAAAGAAGGTTGGCAACACCATCATTAAAACCAGATCGAGTTTTACTCAGACCGGTTGCTAAACGACTGAAGAAAGTATTCTTTTTTTCGACCGATGTGACTTCTACTGGGACCGCCGTATCTTGGAAAAAAACAACTTCTTCGCTGGCAGGAATACCAGTTTTTCTGGTAATTTTATTACTTTCAGACTCGTTTAATTCTGAAGTTACAGGTGTATTTTCAGTTGTTTCTGCCGCGTTCTGATGATCATCGGCGGGTTTTTTGTTACGTTTAAAAATATCCAACATAGTAGGTTCTCGAATCTATCGCTCGAATAAGATTTAGTTGCAGTCTATTCTACCACCTATCGTCTGTTGTGAATAATACAAGGAAACAGAATGAAGCTACGTTTTAGTCGCTCATCTCTCAATTTAATTATTTTTATCTGCATTATTTTAATTGGTTGGGCCAGTATTGATGCCAATGATAAGAAAAAGCGCACGATAGACCCTTTAGCCGCTCAAACCATAGACCTTGCGGCATTGAGCCCTTTAAAGCAGCAAACGTGGTCGAGCCATGAAGGGGTTGAGGTTATTTGGCAAACACGTTTGGATACCGATTTTCAGATTCGTGTCCGCGGACAAAGAAATAATGGTGCCGTTAGCCAACCTTTTGAGACGTTTTTAATCAGTTGGCAGGATGATTATTGGCAATGGGATATCAATCTGGGTGGAGATTTTGAACTCGGTTTGCCAAAGCTCAGCCAACTGATCCATGATTTTCCTACGCCGCTAAAAGGCCAGCCCGCAACTATTATTTTACAAGGCCCTTGGAGTGCAGGTATCGCGCGCCTCACCAGTGCCCGCCTAATTAAAAGTTTAGAGTTGAAACCGTTAGCGTTGCATACGAAAACCAATACCAAGATGAACTTAACTAACCGTGCAGCGGCCAAAATATACTCCTGTCCTTGGCAGCCCGTGAGCGCGCAATACTGGCTGCAAGATCAATTAGGCAATTCACAACAAAGTCGCCCAGATATCCTTAACAAGCAATGGTGGGTCTCTCCTTGGCCTAAACTTGCGCCTATCAGCGAACAATCACTGCGTATTTGGAAGCAAACCTTTGTGCAGCAATGGCAATTAAATTGGCAAAGTTCAGCAACTCAATTCGACATGCTGGCCGACCTCGCCTATTATCGCCTGCCGCAAAACTACCTGTTAGCAGGTTATTGGGGCATTAACGCATTAGATGCAACACAGTTAGAAACTTATCTAGCTCAATGCCTGATGTCAGAGCAAGCAGAACACTTAGGCAGCATCACCCATGGCGAAGAAAAAAAGCAGCAGCAATAAAACTAGCTTACGCAGGGATTCGCAGCAATTGCGCATTATTGGCGGTGATTGGCGTTCGCGTCGTATTCAGTTTGCTGATGCCCCGGGATTACGCCCAACTATGGATAAGGTGCGCGAGACGGTCTTTAACTGGTTGCAGTGGGATATCGAGGGCAAGCTGATTCTGGATTGTTTTGCCGGTAGTGGTGCTCTAGGCTATGAAGCGCTGAGCCGAGGTGCGAAAGAAGTCACCTTCTTAGAATTCAATGCCAATGCTGTGCGCTGCATCCGTGAATCACTGGCAGCGTTCAATGCCAGTAATGCGCAAGTACATCAGACCGACGCTATTGCGTGGTTAGCGCAATACAGTCAGTTAGAACAATTTGATGTGATTTTTCTCGATCCGCCGTTCGGCAGAGACTTGCTAAAACCTGCGGTAGAGATCATCGCAAAGCAAGCTCAAAGCGGTTGCTTGGTGTATATCGAAGTAGAAGCCAGTGCTGACCTAACGTGTATTCCGGCCAACTGGCTAGAAACCAAGCGCAAAGATGCAAAAGAATTTAGCTTTATGGTATTTGAGGTGGCATAAACCCACCTCAACAGAACCATCCCAACTTAACCCCGTTAGATTCAAGACCGCGGCTGCGATACCTCACCATCTTCAAACAAGCGGCTACTGCCGTCTCGGACTTCGACGGTTTTTATTTTATCATCACTTTCGACGCCGGATTGCTCCGCTGTACTAATATCGGCCGCATAATAATACTCAGCTTGCGTACGCTCTCGGGTTACATCCATTAAGATAAAACCACGACTCGACAGCTCGGTATATTTAATGTGTGGATTGGCGACCGGTAATACTCCAGACAATAACTCAGCCGACTCGGGTGGAAAACCTGGGGAAGTAATACTGGTCGTGACAAATTCAGCCGCCAAGGGTTCATCCAATAACCCACTGGTTACAAGCGCACTGCTTTTATACACTTCACTGGCCCAGCTACTGTGGATATCGCCTGTGAGAACAACCGTGTTTTTAATTTCTTTGGTTTCAATAAAATCTAAAATTTCTTCACGTTCCGTCGGGTAACCGTCCCACTGATCCATGTTGACAGCAATCAAAGGACTAAAGTCATTGGTAGGAACGCCGGGCAACAAGCGCTGAATTTCCAATATCTGCAGCTGTGCAATCATCACTTGCTGGCCGACGAACTTCCACAGACCCGTTGATATATCCAACTCATTTTTAAACCAGTCTTTTTGCGTCTGGCCCAATAAATTTCGCTGTTCAGTACGGGCAGGATCCGCAGGATTTTCCAGCTGTTGCTCACGTCCTTCTAAGCGAGTATCCAGCATTATAAAATCAGCCAGATCGCCAAATTGGAAAGCACGATAAATACTATCTTTGCTTAGCGTGGGCGGACGAATCGGCAGCCACTCAAAGTAGGCTTGAACGGCTTCTTGTTTGCGAGTGAACCAATCGCCCTCGCCTTCATCTTCATTATGATTAAGAGCGCCATCTCTGTAAGAATTATCACAAGTTTCGTGATCATCCCAAACGGTTATAAATGCATGTTGTGCATGGGCCGCCTGCAAATCAACATCAAGATGATATAGCGCATAACGACTGCGATAATCAGCAAGCGTCACGGTTTCATTTTCTGGTACCAAACGCCCTGGGTTATCGCCGTATTCGCCTTGCCCGTACTCATAGATATAATCGCCGAGGTGCAAAACAAAATCGAGATCACTGCGATTAGCAATCATGCGATACACTGAAAAATAGCCATGAGGATAACTGCTGCAAGAACACACCGCAAAACGTAGACGATCGGTAGGGATCCCAGGAGAAGGCAAAGTACGAGCGCGCCCAGTAACTGATTCGGCATCTGCCGATTTAAAGCGATACCAGTAGCGTCGATCAGCTGCTAGACCGATGCCATCAAATTTTACCGTATAGTCGCTATCACTATCCGTCGTCAAAAATTCTGACAATACTAAATTTTCAAATAACGGATCTTCCGCTATTTCGCAGAGCACTGTGACACTATCAAAAAAACCTTCTGGCGGCGTAGCTCGCGTCCAAAAAATGATGCGATCATCAAGCGGATCACCACACGCGACGCCGTGTAAAAACTCCACTCCTGAACTTAATGGGGAGGTTAAATCAGGCGTGGACGGGGAGTTGTTGTCGATCGCTCCCGCTTTACTTGATGCGCCACCACAGGCAGTCAAAATAGGGATACTCAAGCTAGCGGCCGTAATAGCCTTAATAAAAAGTCGGCGATCCATAGAATTACTCACAATAAACACGTGTTAAAAGGGAGAAGAGCACAGCTAATACAACGGATATTACGTTGTCGTTACAGTGGCTTTTTTATGCAGAGATAGCGGGGAAATCAGATCCGTAACGGCATAAAAAAGGCCCTAAATTAAGGACCAAACTATACGCTTAACAGTAGTACAGTAATAGTAAAGGCCCTTTTCTTTACCTATTACTGAAGTTCGAGTAACAAATCATAATGTAATTTTTTATACTCAGTACTCAGTACTGAGTAATATAGATTTGTCCTAATAAGGTATTTTCTGAAATAACACATCGGTTATTTGCACGGTGCCAGCATTACGTTGATCGAATGCCACACTGATGTTGTTTAGCTTGGTTAGGTCCAACTCAGAATCAAACAAAGCTTCAGCATCGAGTCTAAAAGGCACCATATTAATTACCGTTTTAGCACCCGTGTCACGCGCAGATACTGTCAGTCCCGGTGGAAAATACAAAGCATCGGAGAAGTCACTGGCCAATAAGCTGACGGATACATCATTGACATCCGTTAAGGTCATTGTGAAGTCTTGCCCCAACGCATTTTCTGGCGTCACACTGACCCCCATGCGTAAGGTTAAGAAATCCTGATCACTAACGTCGAGTCCTTCAAAAGGTAACTCATAATTAATCGTCGCCGATGTTCCTAAATAATTAGCAAAAATTTGAGGTGCCTTTGAGATGGTTGAAATTGACGGGCATCTATCAGTATTAAGAATATCTGATTGACTGCCACCGTTAGGCTCACACCAGCCAGTGACGGTAAATCCACTCAGGCTATTAGGAAGACCAAACTCGTTCTGAGTCAGCGATTCATCTGTCAAAGTGGTATCCACAACAATAAGATTTTCCTTAGATTGATGAAAAGACATATGCAAGCGTTCATCACAGGCCTCTACTCCTTCAGGGCAAGCACTTGAAGGTGCGCTTTCATAGCCACTCCAGTAGCCAGAAAACTGTGATTCGTCACCCACGAACAGACGTAGAAAGCTGGCAATAAGGAATTCACCATGACGCTTTTGATCTTCACGTGAATAGCGACCACTGACAGGAGATGCATTAGTACAATAAGGGTCAGCGCCATTGAGCGTGGCATCATCATTAAACCAAAAATCATTGTAGAAGTTATGGTTGGCTCCCATCGAAGTAACCATAAACTGTGGCTGCGATATATCATTGGCGTCGTAACGAACATTATCGTACATCCACACCCCGTGAAGAGTCGATACATCGCCATCACAGTAAGGTGACAAGGTTACCCAAGCGGTGTTTAAAGGTAACTCAGAATCAAAATCGGTGGGTGCCAATGAAAATACTGCGTCGATTACGTGAGGAGCATCAAAACTAGAGGTACTTCGGAAACGCTCATCCTGATTATAAGTAATCGCCTTAGCCACGCCGTTGCCGCCACGCGAGTGACCCATCAAACCAATGCTTGAAAAATCCATCGCACCGAATAACGAACTAAAATTATTACCATTGACGTCTACGGTATAGAGAGAGGTAGAATCTTCCGCAATATTTCTAAAAATATCCAAGTGGTGCAGAATAACTTCTGCACGAGCGGTAATACCTTGATCATTGGAGCCTCCGTCTTGGGCATTAATGTCGTTCACATCAATGGAAATAACCACATAGCCATTTGAGGCCATCGTATCCGCAATATAGTCATAGCCTTTATCTGAGCGTATTGGTACTAAGCCATTTGCTTCGCAATCGGTCCCCGAAGACTCACTTCCCCCGTCAGCGCCGGTGGTCGAGCAAGTCGAATGCCGACCATGTTGAAATAAGATAATAGGAAATCCTGCTTCTGGCACCACCGTCTCATCATCAATCAGTGGGTAGTGGATCACACCCAGTACATCGGTAGGGTCATCAAAAGTACTTACCCGAACGCCCGTACTGTCATCAATATTTCTCGTTGTAGAAATAGGTAAGTATTTAAAATCTACTGGGCCAGAAATTGCATATGACCCTTCTGTATCAGCATCAGGTGATTGGCCATCAAAACGTTCTGGAGAACCTTTCGGTGGCGTTCCGGTCTCTCCACCAGTATCGCCTGTTCCATTATCGCCTGTTCCGTTATCACCTGTTCCGCTATCGCCTGTTCCGCTGTCGCCTGTTCCGCTATCGCCTGTTCCAGTATCGCCACTACTGCTACCACTTCCACCACAAGCGGCAACCGAAGTTAACAAACTGGCGGTCAATAATACCTGCAGAATCAATTTAATATTCATATAGGGTCGCATAGAAAATCCTTACTACATAAAAAAGAATTGCCCTGCTTATCGAATACACGAAAATACAGGACACTAAATATCTAAAAAGGGAATAGCAGGTTTGATGCCAATTGTGTGATGTTCATCACATATCAGCAAATTAGGTGGGGGGCACCAAGGGGGAGGAAGATCTGATTGCACATCTTTGGTGCGTAATTTTAAAAAAAGTGAACAAATGTTCAAAATTAGTCGTCAATTCTATCAATAAAATAAAACCTATAACCAATCTGGCTTTGGCACGAAGGCTTCTTGCATGGCTTGCACTTGGTCGCGATATTCATCGCTCAAATAAGGACGTTCCAGTTGAAAAACTTGATAGATACCCCCCTTTACCATTTCCAGCGTAATCTTTTCATTGGGGTCAAGCAGCAGATTACAGCGCAAAAAAGAAAACCAACTAGTCACTACAATCCATGTATTCAGTGCCAACCCTTCTATATGATGCTGCTCAATATTAATAATATTGGCATCGCTGAGTCCCTGATAAATAGCTTCCGTTTTTTGCTTACAACGGCGAAAAAAATGACGATAACGGACATGCAGACGTTCTTCCCCTGATAGCAGATGCTCCATATCTCGATGGATAAATCGATATTCCCACAGTCCCTGAAAGACTTTCTGCATATATTCGAGTTTATCTTGAATGGTTAGCTTTCGGCCTGAGGGAACTTCCAAATTATTATCGACACTTACTTCGTAATTCAGAAACAGTTCGAAGATGATTTCTTGTTTATTTTTAAAATGGTAATACAAGTTGCCTGGAGACATCTCTAAATGTGCGGCAATATGATTCGTCGTTACCTTGCGCTCGCCTCGTTGATTGAATAGCTCTAAAGCGGCGGCGAGAATTCGGTCACGAGTTTTCATTTTTATTTAATATCCTTTTATAATTGACTTATTGCAGACACTATATTGTAAAGCATGTGCTTATTATGGCGGCGGCTATTGACAGTTTAGAGTAATCACTCTAATAATACATTACAATAACTAACATTTTTCTTAAACACCTCTTCCGGAGAGCCATTATGGTTGCCAATACTGCTGAAGTCACTACTTTAGATACTGAAATCATTCGCTTAAAAGAGCTTTTTAGCCGTCAAAAAAGTGCTTATGGTAAAGCGCCCATGCCGACAGCAGAACAGCGTATTGGCCACTTAAAGGCTTTGAAAGATGCCACAATAAAATACCAAGAGCCATTAGCGGCGGCAGTAAACGAAGATTTTAGTTGCCGCTCAAAAGATGAAACCTTGCTTGCTGAGATTCTAACCAGCGTTGAAGGCATCAATATGGCGATTAAAAAGACCCGTAAGTGGATGAAGCCGAGTAAGCGTGGCGTCGGCATGTTATTCGCCCCCGCTAAAAACGAAGTGCGTTATCAACCGTTAGGCGTTGTCGGTATTATCGTTCCTTGGAACTACCCTATTTTCTTAGCAATTGGTCCGCTGGTCGCTGCATTGTCAGCGGGTAATCGCGCGATGATTAAGATGTCGGAATTTACCCCGAATCTTAATAAAGTGTTTAAAACGATGATTGCTGAAATATTTGAAGAAAACCAAGTGTGTGTAATCGAAGGCGAAGCGGATACCGCGATCGTATTTACCGAACAACCTTTCGACCATATTTTGTTTACTGGTTCAACGTCAGTTGGTCGTTTTGTAATGGCCGCCGCCGCTAAAAACTTAACACCCGTAACATTAGAACTGGGTGGTAAATCCCCAGCCATCGTTTCTAACAATGTACCGATGAAAGATGCTGCTGAACGCATCTGCTTTGGTAAATCAATGAATGCCGGCCAAACCTGCGTTGCCCCTGATTATATTTTGGTACCAAAAGCAAAAGAAGAAGAATTTATTCAAGCATACATTGCCGCTTTCACAAAAATGTATCCCACTATTAAAGACAATAACGATTACACCTCGATCGTCAACGATCGTCAGTATCAACGCCTGTCTAGCTGGATTCAAGATGCCAAAGACAAGGGTGCGAAACTCACAGAAATTAACCCTGCCAAAGAAGATCTTTCTGCTGGGCGCAAACTCGCACCAGTGATCGTGCAGAACATGAAAGATGATATGACCATTGCTGAAGAAGAGCTGTTTGGTCCTATCTTGCCAATTATTACCTACGATGAAATGGATGAAGCCATTGCACACATCAATGAGCGTCCACGTCCTTTAGCATTGTATTTCTTCGGTTACGATAAAAATGAACAGAACCACGTATTAGACAATACGCATTCTGGTGGTGTGTGTGTGAACGATACCTTGATGCACCTTGCCCAAGAAGACATGCCGTTTGGTGGTGTGGGCGATTCGGGCATGGGCCACTATCATGGGCATGAAGGCTTCATTACTTTCTCGAAAGCCAAAGCCGTTCACCGTAAAGGTCGCTTTTCGACGGGCAACCTTGCTTTTCCTCCCTACGACACATCAATTCGCCGAATGATTTACACATTTTTTATTCGTTAATTAATAATCTGTGATCAGCCCTGCTATCAATGTTAGGTCTGATCATTAGATTTTAAAGAAAGAAAGTACAGACACCGAGAGCTATGATGAACTCAAAATCAGATCGGGCAATGCCCACAACTCGCCGCGGCTTTTTAAAGCTTGGGCTGATGGGCACAACAACACTTGCCTTAGGCGGTGCCGTTGCGTCACTAACAGGGTGTTCGTCTCCGTTAGAACAGAATTCAGAGTATAAATTTCTACATGGCAATGATAGAGAGTTTCTTTCGGCTCTCGTGCCTGTCGTTTTAAACAAAGGCTTCCCGGGTGATTTGAGCCATGATGTCGCGATGAAGCGCGTATTATTAGCCCTAGATGATTTAATTTATACCTTGCAGTATCACAATCGTAATCAAATGCGTCAGCTATTTGATGCTATGTCAGTGCCTGCAATTCGTATTGTAGCGGGTGCTCCTTGGGCTTCATGGAAAGATATGTCAGATAAAGAAATCAACGATTTCTTAATCAGTTGGCGTGACAGCATTATCCAACCCAAGCGCAATGGTTATGTCGGCATGAGTAAATTGATCGGTATGTGCTGGTACTCTCAACCGGAGGCATTTGTCAGTACTGGTTACCCAGGTCCACCGATCCAAACCCCGACACCTGTTGCTAACAAAACAAGCATCATGTCTAAAACCAGCACCTCGATGTCTGTGGAGAATAGCTAATGGCTAACAAAGTTTATGAAGAAGTCCGCGGTATTACTGACCCTATTTTAGAAGGCATCAATAATGGTTGGCTAACGCTCAATGCGGGTGATTACACAGAGGACACCACTTTAGAAGCCGATGTTGCCATTATTGGCACGGGCGCGGGCGGCGGCACGACCGCTGAGATTCTGGCTAAAGCAGGATTAAAAGTTATTTTGATTGAAGAAGGGCCATTAAAAAGCTCCAACGATTTCAACATGGACGAACGCCAAGCGTATAAAGATTTATACCAAGAAAATGCCGGCCGCATGAATAAAGATGGCAGTATGTCGATTCTGCAAGGTCGCTGCGTGGGGGGAACAACCGTTATTAACTGGACTTCCAGCTTCCGTACCCCAGAGCCAACACTGCAGTATTGGGCGGATAATTTTGATACTAAGGGCGCATCTAAAGAAGAGATGGCGCCTTGGTTTGATAAAATGGAAGAGCGTTTAAATATCTCGCTGTGGGCACTTCCGGCTAACGAAAACAATGCAGTATTAAGTCGGGGGGCGGATAAATTAGGCGTCCCTTGGCAAATTATTCCTCGTAACGTTAAGGGCTGCTGGGACTTGGGTTTTTGCGGAATGGGCTGCCCAACCAACGCTAAGCAATCGATGCTTGTGACGACCATCCCAAGCGCAATGGATGACGGTAGCCAGCTATTATATAGCGCGCGCGCCGAACGCCTGATCATGGACAATGACAAAGTCACCGGCATTGAAGTGACTGCGCTGGATAAAGGTTATCGTCCAACGGGTGTGAAGCTAACCGTTAAGGCGACCACCGTTGTACTTGCCGCTGGCGGCATCAATGGTCCCGCGATGATGTTGCGCTCAGGTGCTCCTGATCCGAAGGGCCTTATCGGTAAGCGTACTTTTCTCCACCCGACATCGTTCTCGTTTGCGTCATTTGAACAAGACATTAATGCGTATTACGGTGCGCCGCAGTCGCTTTATTCCGATCATTTCCAGTGGGACAGCGTCAGCGGTCCGGTCGGTTATAAGCTGGAAGTTCCTCCACTGCATCCTGGTTTAACATCCGTTTTATTGATGGGGCATGGAGAAGAACAGTTTGACGAGATTAATAAGCTACCAAATCTGAACTCTATGATTTCCTTACTACGCGATGGCTTTCACGATGATAGCGAAGGTGGCTCTATCGAATTAGCGAGTGACGGTTCTGCAATCGTCGATTACCCAATTAACGATTATCTTTGGGAAGGCATGAAACGCAGCCACTTAACGATGTCTGAATTGCAATTCGCCGCCGGGGCAAAAGCAGTTCGACCCGCGCATACCGAAGCGAAATGGGAAACGTCTTGGGAAGATTCCAAAGCCGCCATCAATAAGCTTTCTTATTCTGCAAGCCGAGCGTTAGTGGGCAGTGCTCACGTAATGGGTGGCATGGCGATGGGTGAAAATCTAGATCGTTGTGTGGTTGATAGTAATGGTAAATATCATTATCTCGACAACCTATACGTCATTGATGGTTCGGTTTTCCCCACCAGTATTGGTGCCAACCCGCAGCTGTCCATTTATGGCATGGCGTGCAAGCAAGCAACTAAGTTGGCAGAAAAACTAACAGGGCTCTCGTGACCCAAGCACGTTACCAAGATGTTTCATGCATCGCCATTTGTAGCAATCAAGCGCTTAAATATTAAAATTTTAAGCGTGATTTTTAATCTTAACCATTAAAGTGTTTTTTATTTTATTGAGTGGTGAAACCATAATAGACAATATGATGATGATAAAAGCATACATCTGACCACTGGACACGGGTTCATGATACAGCCATACCGCTAATGCCAAATGAAATGTCGGTTCGATGTACTGCAAAGGACTGAGCTTGGTTAACGGAATTTTCACGATCGCGATGCTCAACAAAAGAGTCGATATTAATTGCAACGGTGCGGTTCCCATTAATGTGAACACTTCAGCATAGACTATTTCAGAAGTATTTAAGCTCATGTATATCAAGGCGATTGGCGCAAATAAAATGTTTTCTAAAAGAATTGCCGCGAATGTACCAATATTAGTGAGTTTTTTTACAGCAAAATAAAAAGCAAATAAAGAGGCTATAATCAAACTTAAAATGGGCAACTGTTTATCAAAATAGACATACACAGCAATGGCTAAAATCATCAGTATCAAGGACACTTTTTGCTTATCTGTGATTTTTTCTCTAAAGAATATATAACCAATAAAAAACACCATGACAGGGGCAATATAAAACGCCAGTGATGCCGCCATAATATTGTCTGTAATGGTCGCATAAACAAAGCCAAGCCATGACAGATTCATCAAAATGCCAGCGATAAAAATTAAGCCCGTGTTTCTGATATTTATTTCATTAAAGCGAATCAAATTTGGTTTTAAAATGGCAATAATAACTAAGATGACAGCCGACCAAAAAATACGGTGAGATAAGATCATCACAGGATCAGCTTCACCTATTTGATGAAAGTATATCGGGGCTACACCCCATAAAACAAACGCCAACGATCCTAATAATGTATACATAGTCTCCCTATTGCTGAATATATTTATTTACCCAGTGTTTATAAAATAACATTCTTTATACTCCGATGAGAGTTAAACACATTAACGGGGTTGAAATAACTCCAGCAGTTCTGCTGAGGTCAAAGCTCCTCGTAAGCGTTTAACCTTGCCTTGTAACGGAAGAAAATAAGCTCTAGGCAGATCACCAAACCAGCGAGGATCAATGTCATAACGTAATTTTTCTTCATCGACATCAGCGAAACCCCAGTTTTCTAGACTATCCCAGCTCACTAAATTGTCATGTTTCAATAGATCATAACGCTGCAATATGTTTACAACTCTCACTTGCTCATCCACTACATCAGTATTGATCAGAGTTAATTGATATTCAGGATACTGCAGATGCAGTGCCGATATTTTTTCTAATTCAGTAATGCACGGTGGACAATCAAACGACCACAGAATAACGAGGTGATCTTGAGTGCTTTTGGCACTCACTATTTTTTCAAAACTACCCAATTCAAAACGTTTTAATTCAAAAGACTGTAAGTTAACCGCAGGATTTTCCTGGGCGAATGCTAACTGCATGAATAAAAAGGCATAAGTAAACACGATAAGTTTCATACTATTAGGTCTGTTCATACATCGTCAGCCGATCGTTTATCGACCCACAGTGGCATAAACAAGTAGCCTTCAAGCTCACTATGCCAACTCAAATACAAACCCCTCGTCTGCGCTGTCGAAGCCTCTGTTGCGTTTTTAACCAAAATAGGATGGTCAGAAGAACCCGTCGTTGACGTCACTACTTTTTCTTTGCCCCAGTTAATCCCAGCATCTGTTGAGACTTTCATCAAAATTTCAGTTTTTTTACCATCAAATTCTTTCCACACTAATAGAACCGTTTCACCCAATGTTTCTACATAAGGATGAGAAGACTGTCTATCAGCTTGACCAAAACCCATCGCTTTAAAATCATCGCCACTATTTCCGTAAAACAAAACGTAGTCTAAATCAGTGTCATTAAACCAAGTTGAGTGGATCCTGTTATTGCTATCTACTGCTAACGCTGGCCCATGATGCGGACAACCATCTATCTGCCATTGTTCATTACTCAACCGAATTTTTTTAGCAGGTTTCAAAACGCTTTTAAACGTTAATAAACTATGGTCTCTAATTTGATTATTAATATCATTTCCATAAATATCACGCCATGCAATAACCGGTAAGTTATCTTTATCTAAAGCAATAGCAATTCGACAGCACACACACGCGTTATCTGATAAATTAATATTTTTACTAAAAGACTGACCTTGGTTATTTGAGTAGCTGTAATACAGAGCGCCACCCACATATTCTTTTCCCTGATCATGCGCCGCTTGTGCATCGCGCTTATCTAACCAGCTAATAAAGACATCACCATCATCACTCACCACCAGCGCATCAAATCGATGGCTAATTTCTTGCAGATCATCGTTCACAGTTATTGGCTGACTAAAAGTTTTACCACCGTCCAGTGAACGGCTAAAGCGAATATTACCGGTATACAATTTAGATAACGTTTGCGTCCACGACAAATAAATATTACCGGCTTTATCCAACTGAATCTTTACTCGATTTTCAGCGCGAGCAATAATATTTTCAGGCACCTGATTCACACTCAGCGGTGGTGAAAATACTTGCCCGTTATCAACGGAGTGCTGCACATAAACATGCCCAGCAAATACCCAAGCTAGCCAAAGTTTACCATCGGTTCCAAAGCTTGCCGAAGGCGCTTTGGCACATTTAAGCGATGCAATATGACAGCCTTCTTTACTATTATGATTACCGTGAGGCATGGCATTAATACTGTGACTAAAACTGAACAACGAAATTAAAGTAACAATAAAAGCTAAATGAAAGTTTTTCATATAGAACAACTTACCTGTTTATAATTTTTTATACATTAGAATTGGTAACCTGCCGATACATACACAGTACGAGGCATACCCGGCGCATATTCAAACTTCTCTGCATTACCGAAAGCTGCAGGTTTATAACTGGCATTGGTTGCATACGTTTTATCTTCTAAGTTTAGAATACGGGCACTCAATTTAAACTGCGGAGTAACCGGATAGTTAAAACGCAGATTCAATAATTGATGACCTTTGTAAGTTTGAGTATTCGCTTGATCCATCCAATATTGACCCAGGTGGACAAATTCTAACTCCACCTTGCCACTCTTCATCTGACTCGGGTGGTAAACCAAAGTAATATTACCGATATCCCTAGGGGCCGCTTCAAGTTGGTTGTCGCTGTAATCAGTGGTCGCATTCGGCTGCCAATCTTCATAGGTAAACTCGGTATAAGCATAAGCAACCGCAAGATCAATATCACTGTGCAGCGGCGCACTTAAACCTATTTCAATACCTTGGTGTAACGTCTGACCAGCATTCATTGTTTCACGGCTACCATCGGCATACTTGAAGGTTAGGATGTCGTCTTCTTTTACCATGTAATACACTGAGATTTCATAATTAACTCTGCTCTCGGTCTTTCCTCCCGTATTTCCACGTAAACCAATTTCATAGTTATCTACTTTTACTGGTTCCAGTTTAACGGTATTGATCGACTTACCTTGACGGAATAACTGCCCTTGCGACGGCACTCTGAACGCATGGCGATACGAGGCAAAAGTATTCAAGTGTTCATTAATCGCATACGTTGCACCCAACTTGGGGCTTAAATGTTGGTATTCAACATCGGTATCTTCAGGGCGTTGGTGATCGGCCGTATCAGGGGTATTCAGATTATCTTTATAGTCGTAACGCATGTGGTCAAAACGTAAACCTGCGTTCACTCTTAATTTAGGGGTAGGCGATGTTTCAAAATGCACATAAGGCGAAATGGATGAAAAGGTTACGTCATAGTCATACAGCTTTTCCGCCTTGGTGTAAGACGTATAAACATTGCCTTCTTTTATCACCTCAATTTTATTTTGATCCATCGAACCAGGACTGTAATCAATGTCAGTTCCAACAATCAAACGCGTGCGCATTGGGGCAAAATCTTGACGATATTTCAACATCAGACCGGCTGATTTATTTTCAGTTTTATAGGTATTCGGATCGTAGCTTAACGACCAATTCGGTAATAACTCCATGCTGTTATAACGGAAGTAAGGTGTCACACTATAGAGGCTGGCCCCAACTTCTTTTTCGAAAGCACTGGATAAACGCACTGATTCAACTTTGCGCATAGAGATAGGCGTGTAGTTACGCGTTGGGTGATTCTTATAATCGTCTTCTAACAAACGCGAAGAACCCGCCGTTTGCTGATCAATGTTCGATACGTTCAAAACGGTTTTAACGTTAGTACCGCTGCCTAAGAAGGAATCCAAACGGACGTTAGCACTTTGACGATCGTACTCGGTAGAGTCTCTCCAACCATCGGTATGAGTCAGATTCAAATCAGCGCGAATACCATGATTCAAACTTGCGGTACCACCACCGATTAACAAACGCTGCCAGCCAAAACTACCCACCTCTAAATTTACATCACCTTCGGTCTCTTCCGGTGCGGCCTTAGTTGTCACGTTAATCACCGCCGCCATCGCATCACTACCATGCAACGCACTGCCTGGGCCTTTGCTGACTTCGATGCCCGCAGATTGAGGCACATTGATTTCATACAACGCGTTATGATTAAAGAAACCCGTCGAACGTGTTGGAATACCATCCTCTAGATACAGATACACCGCGCTAGTGCTAATGGGCTGACGAATCGCCGTCATGTGACCTTCGCCACCGGTAACATTTACGTGTACACCCGGCATGCGGTTTAAAACTTCAGAAGGATGGCCAGGCTGCAAAAAGTTAATGTCTTCTTGGCTAATTTGGCTGGTACTTGCAGATGTCTCAGACTTTAATGCTGCTTCGCGCGTATCGGTAATCGTAACAGGGGCAAGCTCAATTTCATTGCCCTGTGCGGCGAGCGTAACAGAAGGAAAGAGTATGGCGACAATGGCTAATACTAAAGGCGACTTATATTTCATTTTCAACACTGTATATGAGGGAATGAAAAGTAGCTTATAGAGGCATCTTAGCTAAGGCAATATAACATTGTCATACATTGTCATACTTTGTTATACCTTGTCATGCCACTTATCTTAGAGAATGATATAGGATTATTCATAAATAGAGCCGTTGCTGCTTACCTGCACATCCCTAGTTTGCTTGGCGAAGGCTTGCTTGTTTTGTTAGGTTTTTGTATTTAATGAGGAGGTGCGTCAATTCTTTCGATTTCATAATACTTTAGTAAGGCTGGCACCCCATCCAGCAAGCGGTCGCCATCGTGCCGCTTGCGATGAATGCTACAGGGCGGGTGAACAAACCATACTCCTGTAAACCAATCATACCCGCCGCCAGCTCTCTGAAAATTCAATTGTAAACTTCCAACTATCAATATATTTTTTTAATAGATATTTCATTTTCAACCAAAATTTTAATTTAATGAAAGTGTATAACGCCTAAATAACAGGCAAAAAATTGTTGGCTAAAATAGCGTCGAAGGAGCAAAAGCCAACTGTCTATTTACTTTTTAGGTAACAAATTACTCAATGGTTGTATTATTTAATGAGTAATTCCAGACCTTGTAAAAATAGAATGCGTAACCTAAGCCGAGAGTAATTATAGAAATGATAATCCAAAGAATTACGTGACCAATATTTCCGAACATGTCAGTGTGACAAACCATTTGTCTAGAACTGCCATTTTCATCAATTAATTGTGAACGATTAAGTATGAATTTAGAGAATGAATAGGGGAAAAAGAACGCTCCTATACCGAATGTTATTAATATTAAAATAAACCAAAGTATTAAATGACCTAATATATCGATCGTCCCTACATCTGCCTGAATTCTCATATTTACTCCTTGTTATGATTGTTACCTAATGCTTAAAGCATAGGCGTGGCTTTTTCGCGTCCAATGCCTTTAATTGTTATACGATTATTAGATTTTAGAGAACATTTCATCAGCATTCGGAACAGACATAATCTTTATTTGAGACACCCCAAATCCTAATGGAAATATATGATTATATGGATCTTTTGAAATAAAGAATTCAAGAAGCCTTAAGCCGGATAGAAGATAGTCATCGGTTTTTTCTGAAAACAACTCAGACAGAATATCTGAGGTACTACTTGATTTACTGTGAATTATTTCATTCCTTAACCGCTCCAAGTTCTTGAAGTCGGACCAGAACACCTCAGAAGTCGGGCTCTCTACATTTAGGATGCTAGGTAGTATTGATGAAACCTTATCAGAGGTATTTATCCACCGTTCAATTTGCTCTTTACCATAATGCTCAATAACACCCTTATTATTTTTCTTCTGATAAATATACTCATCAGGAATACTAGCATTGCAAAAAGACTCTACGGCTTTGTATCCAAAAACTATAGCCTTTTGAATTTCCTCTAGAAAATCATAGGCGGACTTTACGTCAGTATCAAACAGTTTCTGTTCAGTATTCTTGGCATTTTTTTTAATAGTCTCCCGCAAAATATAAGCATTATTCTTAGATTTAGTGGATATACTAAGTGACAATGAAATCTCATTAGGAGCTGCAATACCAATTTTTTCTTGGTCTATTTTTGCATGTATCAGCTTTTGAAAAAAAGCCGTCTTATTGTCCTCCTGAGCATGCACTCCTAGAGGCTTGTTAGCACGCATGTCAGGAACTGGGACTTCATGCCCATCCTCTCTTTCACCTTCAATAATATGTACGCATACCATCTGTTCATTTAATTTGAAATTAGAGCTCAAAGCTTGCCTCCTTGTGCATTCGTATAACGCCCTGTTAACAGGCTAAATATAGTTGGCTAAAATAAGTAAACGGAGTGAACAAAAAGCCAACTGTATTTTATCCTTGTTTAACAGCTTGTTATGCATTATTTTTGCAGCCATTGCTATTACACGTAATTTCTTTTGATGTTGAAGCCCAGGATTCAGGGTTGTTTT